>CAZFGX010000001.1:0-1001365 GCA_964518565.1 uncultured Gammaproteobacteria bacterium | reverse complement strand
CCAGGAAAACGATTTGCCGAGGAGCAAGATGACGAAGATGTGATTTTACTGTTGCGGGCTCATCCGATAACTAATATTCGCTGGATAGTCATGACCTTGGTGCTTTTAGTGGTGCCGCAGGTATTGATACTGACAGGATTTTTGAGTTGGGTGCCGGATAGGTTTGTGTTTATTGCTCAATTTGTGGTGTATTTGGTGGCGTTGGGTTTTGCATTTGAAAACTTTTTGCGGTGGTATTACTCAGTGTTGATTGTGACAAATGAGCGAGTGGTGGATATTGATTTTGAAGGTGTATTGCGACGCTCGGTGGCGTATGCAGGGCTGAATCATATTGAAGAACCATCTTTAGTGTCGGGAGGATTGGTAAGATCGTTTTTTAATTTTGGTACAGTAGATGTGGCGACTGCAGCTGAAGTTCAGGGAGTAGAAATTGTAGATGTGCCAAATCCTGATCGAGTCTTGCGAATTATTGCTGAACTGTCTGAAGAGTTAGAAAAGCGAAGGGAGCGAGGAGAATAATATGTTTAGTCCTTTGGATTTGTTTAATTCTTTGAGTACGGCAACTCCTAGTGCTTTGACAGGTTTAGCGTTTTTATGGGTGGTATTTAAATGGGGAATGGTATTGATGCTTTTGATTTATGATTTGTTTGCAGCAGTGATTATTAAACAGGTAGGAATAATGTCAGAAACATTGGAAGATCCGGCAAATGGAATTGTGAGAGTATTTGCTTGGGCTCATTTATTGGCTTCGCTTTTGTTGACTTTGGCTGTCATACTATTTGTGTGAGAGAACGTCAGGAACTTTTTCAACTGGATGTTTTTGTACGAGGGAGAGTGAAAAAGACGCCGGAAGGGGCGGAGTTTTTAGACTCGGATGATCGGATTGTTGTATCAGACGGAACGGTTCATATGACAGTTGGTAATGGTGTGGGGGTGTGGGTGAGGCGGGGTGATGGTAGGAGTGGATGGCTGAAACCTCTGACTGACAATGAACATAAGACTTTTCAGGCGCCAGTTCAAACTGGTGATGTGTATTTTGTAGGGGATGGTGAATTTTGGAAATTTCCGCCAGAAGAATTGTTATCGCATGTAGAAGAGATTGGCGGAAATGGAAGTATTGTAAGTTGTGTGGTTCGGCCAGTGTTGCAAGACGATCGGGTCATACCTGCTGTGGCACCGGTGCCATTTGCCAAACGCTTTGGGGATGCGGCGAGTAAGATGCGGTCGCGATTGCCGTATCGAAAAGATACGCCGGTATTTGTAGTACATGGAGGCGATATGGAAATGGATCCAAAAAAACAAAAACGTTTGCTAGTGAGTGGGCTGGTAACTATTGCCTTTTTGGTGATTGTGGTGGGAGGTGGGCATATACGGCGGTCAGGTATTGCGGCTGTTACTACGGCTCAAAATCAGACAATTGAAACGATTGTGGCAAAATTTCGAGAGGCAAAAGGGGTGGCGGGGATGGATCCAGAACGAAGCAAACAGCTACTGGCTGAGGTGGATGCAGGCTTGCAGGGTTTGGCTAAGGATTTTTCTAGTGATCCGCGATTGGATGAAGTGCGAGCAGGTATGGGTGATGTATTGGGAGCAGTGAGTGGAACCCAGGCATTGAGCCCTACATTGCTGGTGGATTTGGGATTGTTGCGAGAAGGTATTCAAGCGAAAGGGATCGTACAACAAGACAAATCTTTGTGGGTGATGGATGCTTCTGGCGAACGGGTGATCCAGGTCAATCCAGGAACTGGGGCGCCGAAAATTGTGTTCGGACAAAGCCAACTCGGATCGTCACAACTCATCTCTGCTTATCCTGGTAAGCTGTTTTTATTGACGGAGAAGGGGGTGGCTAGCTGTGCTTTGGAAGGGTCTAGTTGCCAGATAGTGGTAGAGAAGGATTCGGAGTGGGGAACGATTTCGGGCATGGGTGTTTGGGCGGGGAATATTTATTTGGTGGATACTGGTAAGCAAAAAATATGGAAATATCCAGTGATTGAGTCTGGATATGGTGCACGACAAACTTGGTTTGAGATAGATGATGAGACGCCCCCGGGTATAGTGCTAGAACGAGGGCAAGGATTGGCTATTGATGGGAGCTTGTGGGTAAGTGATAGTCCAACTTCACTATTAAAGTTTACTCGAGGTGTGGCAGAAAAAATTACTTTGTCAGGAATTGGGCGAGATTTGGGCGGATATCGTCGGGTGTATACGCAAGATGATATAGAGTCGATCTATCTTTTGGATCGAGATAATGGGCGGATTTTGAAAGTCAATAAATCTGGGGTGTTTGAGAGCCAGTGGACAGATCCGAGTCTAAAGCAGGCAGAAGCGTTTGTGGTATCTGAATCAGAAGGTGTTGTGTGGTGGGTGAGTGGATCTAAAGTGTGGCAAGGCCGGCTATAAGTGTACAATTGGGGCATGAAGATTATTAATAGACAGGCCGGTTTTGACTATGAATTGGGGGATCGAGTCGAGGCAGGAATTGTCTTGACTGGAGCTGAGGTCAAGTCGGTGAAAGCTGGCGGGGTGGATATGGGAGCTAGTCACGTCAAAATTCGAGATACAGGTGAGATTGTGGTGATTGGGCTGCATATTTATCCATATAAATATGCTGATAGTGAAGAATATGATCCTAAACGTACCCGGATATTGTTATTGCATAAGAAAGAGATTATTTTGCTGGAGTCGAGTATGAAACAATCTCGGAGATTGTTGATTCCGACGGCGATGTATATAAAACATGGGAAGGTGAAACTAGAAATGGCATTGGCACGAGGGAAGAAGAAATATGAGAAGCGAGAGAGTATAAAGAAACAGGATGTAGATCGAGATATGGAACGGGAGATGAGATAGTTTGGTGGAGATGGGGGGAGTTGAACCCCCGTGTGAATAAGACAAGAAAAATTGGTGTTACAAGCTTTTTTGTTTTGATTTTGTTGATCTTTCCTTAACTGTAGTAAATCACACAATGGTTAAAGGCATCTCGATGCGGTTAACACCCTATCTGAAACGATCGAGAGGATTTCAGGAGGATGCCTTGTTATGCGAAAGCTAGGTTGTAGCTACCAGCATAGGAAGGAGCGACGAGGTTGTCAGCAAAGCTTTTGGCTTTTTTGACGAAACCGTCGAACGCTTGTGTCGTATTTTTGACACTTATTGTTGAACCTGTTTTACGAGTATGATTCAAACTCGGCTTGCCAATTTTTAATGAACTTAGACGTCGATGCCCGACATCCCCAATACCTGTTATTATACTATTTCGAGGCTAGTTTTTCAAGTTTTAACTCACCCTTAATCCCTCTCTTAATTTAAGAGAGGGAGACTACTATAGTTATGGCATGGGTTGGTTGGACGTGGTGTTTCCTAAGACCTGTGTGGGGTGTGGCCGGTGGGGAGCGTATGTGTGTGAGAAGTGTCAAGTAGGGATGATGGAGGAAGAGCAAATTTGTCCGGTTTGCTCTCGATTGAGTCGTTATAGCGTACGACATGAGAATTGTGACATTCGACGAACTTGTGAAGGATTGGTGTCTTTTTGGCAGTATGAAGGGGTGGTAAAGAAGCTGATTTCTGAAGCAAAATATGAGGGGTATTTTGACCAATTACGAGATTTGACGCGAATGAGTTTGGATTTAATAGATCGTGATGAGTTTGTATTTTTTCGGAAGTTTTTGGAAATAAAGCCCGTGGTGGTGCCGGTGCCACTTTTTGGCAGCCGTGAACGAGAAAGAGGGTTTAATCAGGCAAAAATTATTGCTGAGGTGGTGGCAAGAGAGTGGCGACTGGATATGGGGAATTTGTTGGTGCGAGTGAGAGATACTGGACAGCAAGTAGGGAGAAGCCGAGAAGAGCGGCTAGTGAGTGTGGCGGAGGCGTTTGTTTTGGCGTCAGAAAAACAGATACCTCGGCACATATTGGTAGTAGATGATGTGTGGACGACTGGGGCGACATTGTCTTCGGCGGTGGGCGCTTTGAGACGAGGTGGAAGTGAGAAAGTTTGGGGATTGGTGCTGGCCAGGTAAAATAGGAGGATGTCTTTTTGGGAACAATTACCAAAACCATTTTCTGTCTTGGCGCCGATGGAGGATGTGACGGATACGGTTTTTCGGCAAATTATTTTGAAAGCGGGCAGGCCTGATGTGTTTTTTACGGAATTTACGAGTGTGGATGGAATTTGCTCAAAAGGATTTGAAAAAGTAGCTACAAGGCTAAAATTTACTGAGATAGAACGGCCGGTAGTGGCGCAAATTTGGGGGAATAAACCTGAACTGTTTTTGCAAACGGCACAGATTATTTTTCAGATGGGTTTTGACGGAATAGACATTAATATGGGCTGTCCGGATCGGGCAGTGCTTAAACAAGGATGTGGGGCAGCGTTGTCGAGAAAAGAATATCGGGGGTTGGTGGGAGAGATTATTGCGGCGACAAAAGAAGGGTCTAAGGGTTTGCCGGTGTCGGTAAAGACACGTCTAGGAGACAGGAAGACAGAAGAGGGGTGGGTGGAGTTTTTATTGGAGCAACAGTTGGCAGTGTTGACGATTCATGCACGGACGGCTAAAGAGATGAGTTTAGTGCCAGCTGATTGGCAGAAAATACAACAAATTATTTGTGAGTACAACGCGAGATTGTCGTCTGAAATGCTCGCCGGCGTCCCATCTGTAATGGGGGACATGCCTGCGCTTTCAGTCAACAAATCTTCGCGTCGTACAAAAATAATTGGCAATGGGGATATTAAGCATTTGGATGATCCGAGGATTGGTGGGTCGGGGGTGGATGGGGTGATGATTGGGCGGGGGGTATTTGAAAATCCGTTTGTGTTTGTTCGAGGATTGCCTGAGCGGCAAAAAAACTTGGAATTACTAAAAGATCATTTGCATTTGTGGCAGCAAACTTGGGGTGAGGTGAAACATTTTGCGATAATGAAAAAGTTTTTTAAGATGTATGTGAGGGATTTTGATGGGGCAGGTGAATTGCGGGCGAAATTGATGGAAGCTAATACCGTAGAAGACGCACTGAAGTTGTTGTAGCGGAGGATGAGGGAGTCGAACCCTCCCACGAGTTTCCCCGTGATGGTTTAGCAAACCATTGCCTAAGCCGATCGGCATATCCTCCAATTGTCGACTTATTTTAACAAAGCAGAATCTTTGGTGTCTCGAAGTCGGTAAAGAATATATTCGTTTGATCTGGTTATTGGTACATATTGGTCGAGTATTTCCATATATGAGCTCATAGCTGACTCAATATTTTGATTGAAATAATCATTGACACAAACATTACGAATTGGCACCACGAGCCATTTGGGTGGAGTGTTGTGGATTTGGGTGATAAAGGCACTTGCAGCTTGTGAGTCGAAGTAAAATTTGAAGAAGTTTATTTCTGAGGTGGCGGCTGATCTTTGGCTATAGAAATAGATTTGTGGTTCATTGGCCCAGACAAATATCGTATCTGTCGGGGGAACTAATTTTTGGATTTTTTGAGATACGAATGGAGTATCTTGCCAGAGATATTTATTTAGGTTGTGAGTGTACATTTGATTTGTGGGTAGACCGGAAATCCAAATGAGAATGTAAATTGATGTTAGGAGTAAAACGAAGTAGGTAAAGTATTTTTTTGAGGCTTGGTTGATTAATTTTAAGCCGATAGCAAATGTAGGAAGACAACAGACAACTAGGACGAAATAGTAATGGAGATAGTCTCGACCGCCGATGGATTTGGTCATGATCCAAGCCGCTAGACTCGTGAGCGCAATTTGTAGTGAAGGTTTTTTGTAGCTGCTTAAGAAACCTAATCCAGTAAGACAGATAATTGGCAAAAGAATAAATGGGGTATGGGTAAACCAATTTAGATAACATTCGAGAAACGCTGCAGAAGCATCTTTGCAAATTGCTGGATACTTGAGAGCTTGGGAGACATATTGATGATTGAACTCGACTACGTATTTTAGATATTGAGGTATGGGTAAGAAGAATATGGTAGTAAGCAGGAGGGGGATGCTGCTCGTGAGAATAAGAGTGGGGATTTTTTTGGCCTTGGTTTGGTAGGTATGAAGGATAAGAAGTAGGATAACGATTAGAAAGCTGGATGGTTTGAGACTGATACAGCTGCCCATGAGTAAGCCAAATAGGATGGTGGATTTGGTTGAGGGGATTTTTTTTGTGGCTAGGTCTAGGCCGCACATCAGGAGCAATACAAGCAGGGTTTCTGGTTGGAGTCTAAAGCCTTCGAGGATGGGCATGGATAGAAGTATCGTGCCAATTACCCAAGTGAGCAGTGAAATTTTTTGGCTGGTATATTTTCTGGTTATTTTATATCCGACAATGATTGTGGCTGAAGTAGATAGTAAAACAAATATACGAATGGGGATAGTGTTTGTGTGAAAGAGAAAGCTGTTAATTGCGAATGGTAAGTAGATCAGAGGGGGTTTGTGATCAAATACTTGGGTGTATGGGGTTTCTTGGTAGTTGATCCAACGCCAGCCAATATACGCATATGCACCTTCGTCTCTATCTAAGGGAGTAGTTAGAAATGGGAGGCGAACGGCGAAATTTAATAGGAGAAGAAGAAACGGGGGCAACAAATATTTTTTCATGAATTGCGGAGGGGGCGAGAAGAGTGCAAATCTCGCCTAAGCGGAGCACCTAGGTCTGGAACCCAACTGTCCTTATAACACTGTCTCATTCCAGAAGGTAACTCCAGGCTAATTGTATCAAAAATGAGACAAATGAGACACTATAAAAAAGGACTGTCTTAGAACCAGATGATATAGTTTGATCTAGTCATTCCAATCATCCTCGATTATTGAGGCTAATTCAGAGTAAATCTCTTCATTGGTCTTGTCTGCTTTATCTTCCTTCAAAACCCCAATAACTTTAGGATTCAGGTTTTTGATGATCTTCTCGGTGTTTTCTTCGATGCTTTTCAGCTTAGTGTCGAAGAAAGTGGCCGAGTTCCTATTCTTTTTTATGAATCTCTTACGGGCAACAGCAGTACTACAGCTAAGCCAGATAATTTCACACCACTGACGCTTAAGAAGCTCCACTACTCGCATCTGATCTACGGAAAATCCCCAGTCTAGGACAACATTCTCGTAAGTATCGTGAAGGTAGCAGACAAACTTTTCGACTGCGTTATATTCTCTTTTGGCTTCAAACGCATTGTCCCAGAGAGATTGCAGTTTTTTGTCTTGCCACTCACTATCCTGTAGCGAAATGTAGGTATAGCCATGTTTATCCTGTAAGTACTTTCCAAAAGCCGATTTACCACTGCCAGGTATGCCTGAAAGAACGATAATTCTATGCTTTTGCATATACGCTTCAAGCAAATCGTTATTTTCTAGAGCCATAAAAACATGGGCATGATCTCTCCCTGAAGAACTCGTCACAATGCGTGGTTTGAGTTTTCCATCACGAACTAGCTTCTTAATTGTTGGAGCAGGGATGTGGAATTCTTTCTCGACATGCCAATCCGTGTACCAACTATTCTCCTCTTCAAATACCTCAGGTGGGAGAATGCCTTCATCAGTCGCTTTCTGACAATCAAGACATTTAAATCCATGCTTGTCATACCAACCATTGGAAGAGTTTATGGATGTGAAGCAAATATGACAGGTGTAGCTTTCACCAGCGGGAACGGCGAAACCTTTTGGCTCTTTTTGTAACCGTCGCTTGCGAATTTTATCTTCTCCTTCGATTTCCCCAAATAGTTTTTGCAACTGAACGACATTATGACTGGCATACTTTGCTCGCTTCTCACTGTCTATTGGTGGCGGTTTCTGCTCCTTCTTCTTTCCAGAAAGTTCCAGCATCGCTTCTTCGCCTTCATAGCCTTTTACACTGCCATACAGAAAACCAAGTCGATAGCGTACTCCATCACTCATCAAACGCCAATTGGTGTCTTCCAGAGTATCCTTCAACAGCTTCTTAAGGTCAGCGGTACTGATATTCTCTTTGCGTGAGGGATCAGCGTCCTGAACCGTAAATGGAACAACGACTTGGAGTCCCATTTCTGGCTTATCAAGCGATAACTTGATGTATTTTGCTTTTTCTAAGGCATCGGTGAGGAGTTTTTCCAGCTCGATAATACTTAGTTTCTTCAAGCTAGTCGCTATGTCATAGACGGGATCATCGTATTTTCGTAGTTCCTCCTCGTAGACCTCACGCCCAACTACCATTGCTTCGGCAAGATCAAGATACTCAAGACCTTCTTTTTCAGGTAAACAAAACATTTCTCGGTAGTCAGCCAGTAGTTTTTTATCCTTTGCTTCTTCTTTCTCTCGCTCAAGGCGTGATTTCTTGAAGTCATATATGTCTTCTTTGGTATAAGGACATTTTGTACAAGCCCAAGTGGTCGTCATGACTTCATCGACATCCTTATGGTCACTGGTGAGCGGTGCAGTACACTTCGGGCATTTCGGAGGGTCATATATCCATTCGGTGCCATCTTCGTAGAATGCCAACCCTTTATTACACTTGGTGCAACGGAACATAAAGAGCACTTGGCCATTTTCTTCGTAGGAGTGGAGTAAATCTTTACTAGTTAGTTTTGTGGGAGCGTTGCATTCTTTGCAGATGATTCCCGTTGGTGGAATGGCATTATCGTATTTTTCTTGTTCTTTTCGATCTCTGTCCATCCATTCTTGGATGGTTTTGGCTTTATTCCGAAATCTCTCGCCCTTGAGGGTGTTAGTCATCACGTTCAATACTTTTTGAACCTCTTGAGCGAACGCCTTATTGGTGTATTTTTTAAATTCTTCTAAGCCTCTTTTTTCTTGGAAACCTTTTTTGATTGCTTGGTAATAATCTAAACACTCTTCAATTGTGTGAAGGTCGTAGCGGTCTATATAGTGTTGTTCATCTTTCAGATAGTCCATAGACTATGACATAGAAAATCTGGGTCCAAAAAGGTCTTGCCATTCTTTCAAAGCTCCGCTAATATTGCCTGAATTTTCAAGCCTAATAGCACGGGTTGCTGTTTGTTCAGCTTCTCTCAACGCCTTTATTGCGTTGGAAATTTTGGCCGAATCCATCTGATCAGATACTGGAGGCCCCAATCCCGCCGGATCTTCCCATGTCTCTTGAATACGTTCAGCTGCTGTTGCGAAGAAAGCCTTCAGTTCATAAGGATAGTTAACCGCCGAAGGAACTGGTGGAGTAATAATACTCATCGCCATAACCTCTAACAAAAACGACGGATCTACCGGTTTTCCATTGTGTTGGTTCCATTTTTTTATCATTTTTACTAGTGGCTTCCATTTTTGTGCATATGCTTTATTAGCATCCGTTGCTTTTTGTTCATGAACAAATGGATTTGATTTTATCCACTTTCCCAATTGAGAATCAGGTATCTCATAATCCCCATTGAGCGTGTAGGCAGGGACTACATCAAAACTTAGGACCACATCCGGTGTTATTCCGTTAACTGGTGCTGGAGCAGGAAATTTAACTAAAACTGAACGTCGTCTTGGTTTAACATTTGATGCACCATACTTACTGGAGAGTACCGCTGTAAATTCGTTGAGAACTTCATCTGGTGTCTCCCATCTGTATTTCTTCTCATCATCTTTGAATATGCAGAAAATATCGACATCCTTTAGTGGTTTTGTTTTTGTATCGCGTTTATAAGATCCCGTAAGAAGAGTGTTCTGTAAAGGAAATTTTTCATACAGATAATCCCTCATCTTGGTGTGCTTGCTAGTTACATCGGCTTGCTCAGTTGGTGTGAGCTCAAGTCTGCCTTTAAATTTTTCGAATGCATCGTAAATGCTAATCATATTATTTACCTCCAGTATGACGCGCTCCCTCCAAGGGAGCCAGCGCCGACTGTTGTCCCGACACTAAATTTTGATAATCCTTCTGTAGAACGTAAATTCGTTGGACCAAAACCTGGAACATCTGGTCTGCCGGGTTTGTTTGATATTGCAATTCGATAGTCACAACTTGAAGGGTAGAGGCCAGCTTTTGCTATTGAGTATTTAATCGCACCTATATCGGTCCACATCTCAGCATCATCGGAATCATAATTAATGTTTAAATCCCATCGTCCAACAAGTCCATCAGAATTTCGGGGGTCAAAAACCTCGAGTATTGCTGCTTCAAAATGCCCTGAAGTTATCCAAGTTTTTATCGCATTTGAAAGATCCTGCCAATCTGCAGTTAGTTTTATGGGGTTTAATCCAGACCAACGAATGATATTTAACATTGATTGCATTAATTTATCAGTCACAAAGGTGACAGCATAAGTATGTGCAAAGGTATATGTGTTCATAATTTATCCAAGAAATTACCAGTATCCACGGTTAACGAGTTTGTAGCCTCGACACTTTTTTCTACATCTGGCTCTTTATTTTTGTCATATGCTGTAACAAACTTTGAAGCAGGTTTAAGAGCTTCAGTTATCCAAACCAAATCCTCCTGCGCACAGGGCAGGTATGTGTGCCAATCCTCAACAGTTGGGTTCTGCACCAAAGATTCTTCATTACAGTTGTCATCCAATAGGGCATCTTCGCCGTACACACAGTAAATCCTTATGCGTGGACCTTTGCCAGTAAACACAATCGGTATACCGGCAGGAATTTCATCAACTATGATGGCTGATGCAACACCAGTAATGGACTCTAAAATTTTTCTTGCTTCTGAGGATGGTTCCGAAACCGTGTTAACAATGACTTGCCAAGCCTCATCTACTGATCTTTTTGGTGTTGCTGCTATTTTTCTAGATAGGACGCTCATATTCTTTTTTCCTCTGAATTGATTGTTCAAGCATGTCAATCGTTAGTAAATTTGTATCTAACGCAACCTCTTTTTTTGATGCGCATGCAGATAATATTGCCTTCCGGATTTGCCTGCCATCTAAACCGACACAGGCCTTAATGACACTATCCAACTTTGGATCTTTTAAAATACTGTGGATGGATGGCGAAGCTTTTGATAAAGCCTGCAGGGTATCAGTAACGATTTCTCGTATAGCAGGTTCTGTGGGTAAGCCAATTGTCTCAATTAAATCTGCCCTTGAAAGAAAGGCCTCATCTACTGCTTCTGTAAAATTACTGGTTGCAATGAAAAGAAGATGGGGATATTTGGATGCAAGGTAATCTACACTTGCCAATACAGCATCGGTTGCACGATGAACATCGATAGGGTTTGATTCCATACTCATCTTTTTTCTATCCGGTGATAATGTTTCTACCTCATCAAGCAAAACAATTAATGGACCTGCATCCGCATGCTCAGCTATTCTACTTTGGAGAAGATCACGAACAGCTTGCTGGCTTTTACCCAAGCCTGAACTGGCTAAAGCATGTGGCTCTACCGCAACAAATTGGAATACTTGTCCCTTGAAAGATTCTGCAACTCTATTAGCTAGGCCACGGGCAAGAGAAGTTTTTCCTGTCCCTGGCGGGCCAACTAACAACATAATTCCATGCAAAGGAACAGAAACGGGATCTGTCTTACCTCGTAAGGTAAATTCAAGTATTGCTTGAGAAAGTAAGCGCTCTTTTACCTCATCCGGCACTATAATCTTTTCCCAAAGAGCATCAAAGTCTTTGCTGGGAAGTTTGATATGTTCGAGTATTCCTTTTTGTTCCATATTATGCCTTTATTAAACACGAAGGAACATACGCCTGTTCCTTGCTGCGTTCGTAACACTGAATATCAACTAAACCGTTCAATTTTTGTCCAAGAAGTACCGCAAGACCAAGTGGGCCAAAAAAGAACAAATGGATAAGTCGCGGAGAAAATTGGGACACTGCGCTTCGCATTTCTTTTTTTGCTGCGCGCGCAAATCCGACTGCGGACTGCTCATCGATACTAATATCACTTGGGCCCGCCTGTGGATATAAATAAAGAGAAGCACGAACATTCAGGTTCGCATTTTTTAGAAATTCTTCTACTTTAGGTTTTGGGTCATCAGTGGCTCCTATGGCAACTACCAGGTCGGTTCCCTCTGGGTGTTCCTCAATCGTCTTATTTGTTAATGAGACATCCATAGCGTCTGGAGTATCAGTTTGCCAATATTGAATAGCCTGAGCTGAGCCGGGAGAGGGTTGTTCAATTTGAATGTTATAGCCTAATGCCTCAGGGAATGCATTGCCAAAGGCTATCCCCGCAGATAATGGGGCTTTTGAGCGTAACCAAATATTTCTCTTCTTTCCATCGAAATCAAATTTTTGGCGTAATGAAAAAATTTCTGGGAGTAGTTCGTTTTGCCACACATCTGGCTCGGGAGTTTTTAAAGTTGTGTGGTCAAAATATCTTGTCCAGTCGACTACAACGTCAGATGGATCTTCATATGTCTGACTAACCCATCCATGTAAGTAAACGATTGATGCTGTACCTTTTTTGGCAGTAACCAATTCTGATCTGATAATCTCTTCTAACTCTTGTCTAGTAATCGGGGTGCGTATTTTTTTATTAACAACAAGAGATAAAGCAGTGAAAACCCTATCGATAACATCGGCGCTTTCATGGCCAGAAAGATTAGTTCTCTTGAATAATCCGATAAAACTGTTTTGCATAGAAGGGATATCGCTATCTCGCATCCCTTGAAAGCCATATTCTATAGTTACGGAAGTTGTGAGTATATCAACATACTCACCAAGTCCCAGTGCAGTTATTTTGCTAGTAAGTTCAGCCTTCGTAGTCTCAAGTTGCTGCGCAGTCATTCCTGTTGAAAGATCAATGTATTCCTTGATCATTTGCCATAAGGATTTAATTTCTTCACTGGCTCCAAAGCAAGCAATAAAAAATCGTTGCGGGTTGAGATCGGGGTGCGATGCCTTCGTTCTAAAATTTTTGAGAATATCCTTCAGAGCGCTTAAGTCGAGTGAATGATTCTTCATTTGATATAGCCAGGACCAAGCACATCCGTTCTCTTCAAAATGTACTGATGCATCATCAATACCCTCCTTTATGTAATGCGTAAATCCTGGGGCAGTAAGCCACTCGGGGAGCTTGAGAGTTATAAACGAATCCTGGAAGTTATAGCCGCCGCCGCCAATTGCGCCGCCACGATTTTGTTGGGAAAATAAACTGGATACGTCTTGTGTCATAGTTATTTTGATGTTGAGGACAATAAATCAACATATTTGACTTGCATTACGATATTAAGTATAATTAAGTCAGTTTTCAGTATATCAAACTATTCGGCTTTTTACAATATGCTTACCCAAAGACAAAAAGAAGTTCTCGATTTTATACGAGAATACATCGATCAACATGGTGTTGGACCCACATTAGACGAAATTAATATTCATTTTCAAATGGGATCGGCTTCTGCTGCCCACCAACATGTTGAGGCTTTAATAAGAAAAGGATTTCTGAAAAAACTCCCCCACCAAACCAGAGCGATATCTCTAATGCAAGAATCAGATGATATGAAAGAAATCCCATTAATGGGAAGGATTGCACTAGGAGAACCTATTGAAAGTCTTACTGAAGTCGAAACAATAAAAGTACCAAAACTGTTAATGTCCGGTGAAGGACAATACTTTGCCCTCGAAGCTATTGGTGACAGTATGAATCAAGATGGTATCTTGAACGGAGATATTCTCATCATCAAACAAACAAGCGCTCCTAATAATGGAGATATTGTAGTCGCGCAAACATCTGAATATAAAGCGACCTTAAAACGATTCTATGATCATGGAAATAAAATTGAACTTCGTCCCAAATCAAGCAATTCAGCTCATCGTCCTCAGTACTATCCAGCGGGTGAAATTGAAGTTCAGGGAAAGTTTTGTGGATTAATTAGAAAAGGCGACTAACGATTTGATTCCCAAGCTACATGGATGAAAAATATCTCCTCACTACAAAAACATATGAGGACTATCGCAATTATTTGATTGTGAATGGTTTCTTTTTTGATGTGCTGATGAAAGATTTACGGACAAAGCTTGATTTGCCTCCAAATGGCATCCAAGATATCGAACAAATGATTGAATGGGATGGTAAAAGGCTTTCTCAAATTCGAGACCGCATAACTCCCAAAACTCGAGGCAAAAAGTCAGGAGTCCTAATAGTTAAAGATCTGCTTGGAATTGAAGATGCTACTCGACGGGAAGCCTATGCCCCAATTTGGAAAGCACAAGAAAAATTTAGTGATCTTAACTTAAACTTTTCACTACTTCACACTTTCGTGCTTGGAAATACGAATATGTCTTTTCCGGGAAGTTCGAGGGTATTAATGGTTTCTTCACCAGCAGATCCAATTCGCGAAACTGGTGTATATATCAAATACAGTCCTGACCTGAGTGAAAAAGAAATGATTGAGCTGATGAAGCAAGCAAGTGATAGTTATCAAACACTCTTCAAGATTACACACAAATCTAAACGCACCCACAACAAATCAGGAAAACCTTTGATTAAACGAGAACTACTAAAGGTAAGACGGAGAAAAACCGATCGACCAACTGACGAACAACTCAAAATATATTTAGCTGTTGAGAGCTATTTAAAGGAAAACTACTCCAACCGACCAGATTCCATCAAAATGCAGAGGGTCTTTGATGAAGTTGCAAATAAACTAAACATCAATCGAGACACACTTCAGCGAAATTATTACACCCTTATTAGAAACTTCCAATTACCAACAAGTGTCGATACCAAGAAAATTTTCAAGCCAATAACGTACTAATCTGAAAACTTCTCGGCTATAAGTAATTTTCTCTTTTTGAAATAATTTGGATATGCAAAAAATACCCATTCAGACAGTAGAAGTCCCTATCAACGAGCTAATCCCCGCTGACTACAATCCACGTAAACATGATGAAACAGCTACTGAGCAACTCAAGCAAAGCATATTACGCTTCGGACTTGTCGACCCTGTAATAGCAAACTCTTCTCAAGATCGTAAAAACATTATCATCGGCGGACACTTTCGTTGGGAAGTGGCTAAAGAACTAGGATATCAAACAGTACCAGTGGTTTTTGTTGATATTCCTGACTTGGAGAAAGAAAAGGAACTCAACCTCCGTTTAAATAAAAATACTGGTGAATTCGATTGGGATTTACTTGCAAAGTTTGACGAATCGTTTCTTGCAAATATCGGCTTCTCTAGCGAAGAGCTAGATAATATTTTTGACATCGAAGTTGCCCCAGAAGAATTTAACCTTGAAAAAGAGCTTCAAAAACTCAATATCCAGAAAATAGAAGTGAAAAAAGGTGACGTTTATGCACTGGGTGAAAGTCGATTGATGTGTGGAGACTCCACGATTGAAGAAGATGTCGTAAAGCTAATGGGTGACGAGAAAGCTGATATGTGTTTTACAGATCCTCCGTATATTTTGGATTACCTGCATGGCAAGAAAAAACACGGTAAAGCTATTACCGGATTTGGTGCAAAAAGAGATAGGCGCTATTTAGAGACAGATTCTATTCCTCCCGACTTTACTGAAAAATGGATGGCAAACATTGCCAAAATCCAGAACGAACACTTCAGCATCATTGTCTACGAAAATTGGAAGAATTTACGGACTATATGGGGCGAGATGGAAAAATACTGGAAAGTAAAAAATATGATTGTGTGGCATCTTCCCAATCGTCACCAGGGGTTCTCAGCCAAATACAAATTCTTTTCCAAACATGATATTGCCATGGTTGGGTCATCCCCAGATATAGATATTCCGTTTAACCTGGAAGACGAGTCGGATGGTCTACAAGAAGTATATGAAACTGCTTTATTTGCCATTGCTGGTAAACCACACTGGGAAGGATATCTAAAAGGCAAGAAAAACCAACCTACCGACTTCATTGAATACATCGCCTCTGATGAGAAAAGTTCTGGACAAGGCGTTGTCTTTGGAACCAAACCTATCGAAATCCTTATTCCCTACATCAAGATGCTTACGAAACGTGGTGATTTAATTGTGGAACCTTTCTCCGGCAGTGGAAGTACGCTAATTGCCTCAACCAAAATGGAACGTAGATGTTTCGGCATGGAAAAATCGCCAGTCTACGCAGAGGTCATTATGAAACGTTGGGAAAAGTTAACAGGTCTAAAAGCCCAAAAAATATATGGATAATCCTATTGAAACAAGACAAGCTAAAAGCAAAGAACTGCTGTTGGAGATATTGAAGAAAACTCCGATAGTTCAAATTGCCTGCGAAAAAGCAGGAGTTGGTCGTGCATCGTACTACCGCTGGCGCAAAGAAGATTCGGAATTTGCGCAACAAACTGACCAAGCACTTCTTGATGGAAGTCTTCTTGTAAATGACATGGCTGAATCACAGCTCATGAGTGCCATCAAAGACAAAAATATGACTGCCATTATCTTCTGGCTTAAGCACCATCATCCAGCTTATCTAACCAAAGTTGAGATTACCTCAGGAAACAAAGTAGAAGATGTATTAAATCCAGAGCAACAGGATGTTGTTAAAAAAGCCCTAATTATGGCTGGTCTTGTTCCAACCCAGGAAGCAAACAAAGAATCAAATGGATGAAAAATTATTACAACAACTACTTCACGACCGAGCATTCCGCCGACACTCAACCCAGTTGAGTCACTATTTGTTTTTCCATCTTTATTTCAGTGACTATGTTAAATATCCAACTGCAAAGTTTCATCGCACAATTTTTAAAGCGACGGAGAAAGAAAACATAAAAGAGCTGTTTATCATGGCATTCCGTGGCTCTGCAAAATCAACCATTATCAGTATGTCGTATCCTATCTGGGCGATTATTGGCGTTCAGAAAAAGAAATTTATTGTCATAATCAGTCAAACACAAAATCAAAGCAGAGTTCTATTAAATAATCTCCGACGAGAACTCGACTCAAACGAGATGCTTCTTAATGATTTCGGACCATTCAATACTGGCTCACTTGAGTGGAGTTCAACTACTTTAGATATTCCAAAGTACGGAGCACGAATAGTTTGTGCTTCAACTGGTGAAAGCATCAGAGGATTTCGTCATGGTTCATATCGCCCTGATTTACTTATTCTCGATGACGTTGAAGACAAAGCATCGGTCAAAACATTCGATGGTCGAGACAAAATATACCAGTGGCTTACAAATGAGATTTTACCCCTGGGCGATTTAGGCACACGATTGGCCGTGGTCGGCAACAGACTTCATGATGACTCGCTGATGATGAAGCTTAAGGAATATGACGAGAACGTTGGTCTATATAGTGCTTTCCTAGAGTTTCCACTTATCGATCAAGGCGGAAGTGGGGATATTTTGTGGCCGGAAAAATTCACACCGCAAGCGATTGATGATCTGAAACGTAGTATGCTGAGTTCCAAAGCATTTGAGCAAGAGTATCTCCTTCTCAGTGTCCCCGACGACGAGCAAGTCATTCGGAGAGAATGGATAAAGCACTATCACACTCTTCTTCCTACCAAAGAGATTCCACGTCCACGAATGATTTTAATTGCCATCGACTTAGCGATTAAAAAAGGTGATGGCCGGGATTACACGGCACTCGTTCCGATGTATGTAACTGGGTATGACAAAGAACTGCAAACTTTTGTTTTGCCATATATTGTGAATAAACAGATAGATTTTCCTGAGACAGTAGCCGAAGTACTAAAGTTGAATGCCAAATTACAAACAATGTTTGGGATTCCTCCGAAAATTTATGTCGAGAGTGTTGGATATCAAGATGCTCTGGTGCAACATCTCTTTCAAGTAAATAAATTAGTAGCGGAACCAGTTGGGGTAGGTCGTTTGAGCAAGCCCGAAAGGCTAAACATAGTCTCACCGTATGTGCAGGCTGGCAAAGTGTTCTTTTTTGAAAGTGGAATGGAGGGGCTCATTAATCAACTGTTAAATATCTATTCAACAAAACACGATGATATGGCTGACGCATTTACGCTTGGTCTGGGAAAAGTAATTGAGAGTGATCGACCGTACTATCGATCAACTGCACCGTCTGAACCACCGAAAGATACTTGGGGAATATGTCCTTATACAGGCGAATACCGAGATTTAAATGCTCCAGTCACCGCCGGTATGCTCGATATGAAGTTTTAATTAAATTCCAAGAAGCTGTTTTTTCTTCAGATCAAATTCTTCTTGAGATAAAATCTCTTTTTCCTTCAAATCATTTAATTTCACAATTTCATCAGTTACGTCTCCAGAAGCTTTTCCATTCCCAGAGAAGTGAGATTGTGCTTCGTAAATGGCTTGCTGAACCTCCTTCTTCTTATGAGTAGGGATGGCATACTTCTTGCCTCCAGTGGTCTCAAGTGTAATTTTCCATATCCCCATCATTGCTAATTCAACACTGGCGATTTGATTAATTGGAATGCTCTGAGAGCCAACTCCTGCTTTAAAGCTCACTCTATTGGAGAATACTTTAATCCAAAAACCTACATAGCTGGTTTCAAACAATGGTTTTTCTTCTGTTTGTGGTTTATTTCCGAATAATCCCATTTTGTTCACCTCCGATCACAAGCTAATTTGCTTAGTCTACCTTAGCATAAAATATGACTGTTTTCAAGGCTATTTGCTTAGTGTGGCTTTGTGGATAACCCAAGCATCTCTTTAGAGAATAAGAGTATGCGAAAAAATGCAAAGCTTCCTAAGCTTTTAGGGAAGCGAATACAAAAACGCCGAAAGGAAATTGGCTTAAGCCAAGAGAAACTCGGCGATAAGATCGGTATTAGCCGTGCGTATATGGGCTATATCGAGCAGGGTCGTTATGGACCCTCTTTAGAGGTTTTGGAGAAAATTGCCAAAGCCCTCAGTATTCCACTAAAACAACTTTTCTAACTCTGGTTTGTCCATATAGCTTCTTAAGCCTGGACTTCCAGACCCTTTGCGGTACCTTGTGTCTTGATGGAAAGAGATATCCAAAAAGAAAAGGCCATAAAGCTCCTCAGTAGATGTGAACGATATTTTTATCGCTACCTTATCACTCATGACAAAGTCTATATTGATCGGCTCTTCTCCACAACCAAAAAACTAAGACGTTTAATAGAGAAATTTGAGAGTAAGGAGATTGCTAGATAAGGCTTAGCATTTACGCTCAAGAGCTGATATAATCTTGCTAAGCTACAATTAGCATTTAGCCTGAAAAAGGAGGTGATATACATATGAAGAAATTACTTAAAATTATTGGCGGTATTTTCCTTGTTCTTATTGTTATCGGAGTCATTGGTTCTATGGGTAAATCTGGAAGTAGTACTTCCACTTCCCAATCAGGTACTGGCTCTAAACAAGAGGAAGCAAAGCCAATTGCTAAAGTTGGTGAAACGGTACAGGACGGCGACATCGCTTTTACTGTTACTGACGTAACCACGGCAACTTCTCTTGGGAATCAATATACCAAGAAGGATGCTCAAGGTCTGTTCTATGTCATTAGTCTGAAAATTGAAAACAAGGCTAAAGAGACAAAGACCATTGATAGTTCCATGATTACTCTGACAGATAGTCAGGGAAGAACATTTGACCGCTCAATTGACGGCCAAACGGCAAAAGGAATGGCTCAAGGGAAAGTTGACTTATTCCTACAGCAAGTTCAGCCAGGGCTCAATGTGACTGGAGATATCGTATTCGATATCCCAAAAGACGCAACTGGTTTAAAGCTCTTAGTCAAAGGTGGATATTTTGGCAAAGGCCAACAGATCGACCTGGGAAAGTAACATAAAACACACAGCCGACTGTAGCGATGCAGAACGCTGTGTGTTTTTTAATATGGTTGTCTATAGTTTCTGCACTTGCTACAATGTGTAGTAGCTATGAAAGTCAAACCGCTCAGTGAGCTCGAATTATCAATAATGGACATCATTTGGGATTGTGGCGAGTGTACTATTCGTGAGGTCGTAGACCGGCTGAATAAAACCAAACCTCTTGCGTATACTACCGTTGCTACAGTCATGACTCGCCTTACGGAAAAAGGAGCTATCAGTAAAAAAGGTGAAGGGCTCTCGATAACGTATTCTCCAAGACTAACGAAAGAAGGTATGAGCAAAACTGTCGCTCAATCTTTCTTAAGTAAATTTATTCGATCATTTGGAGATGCTGCTGTTTCATCCTTTGCTGAGTCAATTGAAGAGCTGCCTAGAGATAAAAAAACGTATTTATTGAAATTATTAAATGAATATGAACATAAAGAGAAATAAGTACTTACTGTCAACAGTTGCTATTCTTCTTCTATTGGGAAGCTTGGTAGGTTTTCTCACCTATAAATATCTTCCGTTTTTGTTTCACACGACCATCTATTATTGTCAAGAGTTTATCCAGTCTTTTAATCTTGAGGCACTTCCGAAGAATATTAATCTCCCAATTGTTGGTAGTGTGGTTTTACTCTTGGCTGTTATCTTTATTCGTTTACTCATGACTATGTTCCGTCTCTTGCAAGTGGGACATCAGTTGAGATCATCGCAGGCATGTTTGAGAGACTATATAAATGACAAGCAGATAAAACAGCTGAAACTTCAAGGGAAAATTGCAATTATTAAGAGTGAAAGTCCTTTTGCGCTGTGTTATGGTTTCTTTCGACCAAAGATTTACCTGTCGACAAAACTTCTCGCAATTACATCTAAAAGAGAACAAGAAATTATCTTACGTCATGAGAAACACCACTTAGAGCAGAGGGACAATTTAACGATGCTTTTGGCTCAAGTGATACAAAATGTTTTTCCTTTTTTCCCTTTGCTGAATGACATGGTGTTAAATTTTCGGATTGAGCGAGAATTAGAGGCCGATCAAGCCGCTATCTTACATCATCAGAAGTCAGCGATGATTTCAGCACTTAAAAAGCTACTTCTCTTTGAGCAAACTTCCCAGCTAGCCTTTATTCCTTCCATAGCTTCTGCTGATACACTCGAAGCCAGGATCCAATTTCTGGTGAGAAGCAAAAGGTATTTGGGAAAGTATAAAATAGGGAATATTATTTTCAGTGGAGTATCTGTTGTACTGCTCTTATTCCTTGCCTTTACACCGGTTCATGCCATTGAATTTCACGACAATGGTAAGGATGCCGTGATGGCGTGTGTGAGTAATGATGAGTGTGCACAGTGGTGCAAAGAAAATTCGTCACAATTGCAAAACATGACCTCATCGATGAAGTCTTCTGTCCCATATTCCTCGATTCATTTTTCTCATAAATAAGCTCTTGACATTGCTTGGAAGAGTTACTACACTTTGTAGTAGATACTAACATTTATAACCAACATATGACAGAAACAAACTCCCCATACTCATTACAAGCAATGCACAAAGTTATTAGTCAAAATTTTGCGCTGATTATTATAGCTGTTGTTGTTTTTATTGCAGGTTTTATTGTTGGTTCGTTATGGACAAAAGTTCAATACTTGGAAAAGGGAACAGGATTGGGAAGTACGACTACAACAGGAACTCAACCAATCGCAGCTGCGCCAGCCGCCGCTGCACCTCAGCCACAACAGGCCACTAAAAAACCAGAACTAACAAGCGATGATCGAATTAAAGGCAATAAGAATGCCAAGATTACTTTGGTTGAATATTCAGACTTTGAGTGTCCATTTTGTAAGACTTTCCATCCAACAACGCAACAAGTCCTTAAAGACTATGGAGATAAAGTAAAATTAGTATATAGAGACTATCCACTCAGTTTCCATCAAAATGCACAAAAAGAAGCCGAGGCGGGTTGGTGCGTTAATGAATTGGGTGGCAACGATGCTTTTTGGAAGTATGTTGATGCCATTTTTGAAAGAACAACATCAAACGGAACCGGATTTGCTTTAGACAAGTTAGGACCATTAGCAGCAGAGTTAGGGGTTAATCAGAGTAAGTTTCAGTCTTGTCTAGACTCTGGCAAGTACACGAAGAAAGTTCAAGATCAGCAAGCTGCTGGTACAGCTGAAGGAGTAAGTGGTACGCCTGGGACAATCATTATTGATGCCAAAGGGAATACCCAACTCATTCCTGGTGCGTTACCATATACTCAAGTCAAGCCAATGATTGAGACAGCGTTAAAATCATAAGTTTATAGGAAAATACTATGGATATTACATCTATTTTTGTCACAGGTTTATTTGCAGGAGGGTTGACGTGTTTGGCTGTCCAAGGTGGTTTATTGGCCAGTTCGATTGCTCAACAAGAGGAAGAAAAGCTGGAAGAAGAAACGGAGAAAACTGGTCATGCTATTCCAATTCTTTCTTTCTTGGCAACTCGATTAGTGGCCTATACCCTCCTAGGGTTATTGTTAGGTTCACTTGGCTCAGTTGCTCAACTTTCATTAGGCGCTAGGGTGTTTCTCCAATTTGCCGTTGCAATCTTTATGCTTGGCACAGCCCTGAACCTTTTAAACGTCCATCCCATTTTTCGCTACTTTATCATTCAGCCTCCGAAGTTTCTGACTCGTTTAGTCAAAAAACAGTCAAAAAGTAAAAGTATCTTCGGGCCCGCTTTACTGGGAGCCTTTACGGTTCTCATCCCTTGTGGGGCAACCCAAGCCATGATGGCCTACGCCATTGCCACAGGTTCTCCTGTCTCTGGAGCAGTGACAATGTTCACCTTTATTCTAGGAACTTCACCGCTCTTTTTCCTTCTTGGATATCTTGCTAAGAGGCTAGGTGGAACAATGAGTACAGGTTTTAATAAAGTAGCTGCTACGGCCATCATCCTCATTGCTTTGTACAACATGAATGGGGCGATTGCTCTATCTGGCAGTAAATTTACTTTTGGGAACATTCTTTCTAGTATTACCTGCACGATTAGTTTTTGTAGGGAATCAAAAGTTGCCGGAGCAACAACAGTTACTGTCAACCAGGCTACAGTTTACCTTACTCAATCAGGATACAAACTCGAGCCAGGTGTAATTAATGTCAAAGCTGGCTCAAAAGTTACCCTTAAACTGGTGAATCAGGGAGGTACAGGGTGCATTCAAGGATTTACGATACCAAAATTAGGCATTCAACGGACGGTTCGTAATGGAAGCTCTGACGAGCTAGTATTTACAGCACCAACAGAAACTGGGGCGTTACCATTTATGTGCAGTATGGGCATGTTTAGAGGGGCTATCAATGTTATCTAAAACTAATCAAGCTATTGAGCCAATGACTGTGACCTTTCAAATCGTGGGCATGCACTGCTCAAGTTGCGCTATCAATATTGATTTTGAACTGGAAGACCTCGAAGGGGTGAACGAGGCGAAGACTCATTATGCCAAGCAAAAGTCGGAAGTAAAGTTCTTTCCTGATAAAGTCAGTCATGAACAAATGATCGCAGTGATTACTAGACTAGGATATGAAGCTATTGTTGTTACACAAAAAGAGTAAGTTACAAGAAAAACAGTATGGAAAACAAAACCTTTCCTATTCAAGGCATGCACTGCGCCTCATGTGCAGCAATCATCAAACGCAAGCTTGAAAAGCTTGACGGGGTTGAATCCTGCGTCGTCAACTACGGAACCGAAAAGGCTAAGGTTTCTTTTGATCCCCAAAAAGTCACTGTTCCTCAGATGAATCAAGAGATTGATAAGCTCGGTTACTCTTTAATGGATGATGGGATGGACATGAGTATGCCAATGGAGGGTATGGATCACTCCATGCACGCCGGTCACGACATGATGACCCCTATTTCCTCTGACTCTTCAATTAAGGCCCAAAAATTAAAAGATGTTGCAAAACTACAACGGCACGTCCAGATTGTTCTGCCAATGGTTGCTGTCAGTATTTTGGTAATGGCTTGGGAAATTGGCGCAGATCCTTTTCATCTTTGGCCGAAAATGCCAGAGACCATCATGGAGTTTTTTCATCATCTTTTGCCTATCTTTGCGACATACGCCTTATTTGTCGTTGGCGTTCCCTACTTGCAAGGGATGGTTCGGTTTATCAAGTATCGCGTCGCTAATATGGATACCTTGGTGGGGATTGGAACCTCTGTTGCCTTCCTCTATAGCTTTATTGTGACCGCCTTTGATAAAGTCCTTGCGCCTTATGTAAATACTCAACAAAATTATTACGATGTAACCATTGTGGTCATCGGTTTTATTACTCTTGGGAAGTTTTTAGAGGCTCGCTCGAAATTAAAAACAGGTGAAGCCATTGAAAAACTGCTAGGACTTCAAGCCAAAAACGCTCTGATTCTGCGTGATGGCAAAGAGATTGAACTTCCCATTGATCAGGTTATGGTGGGTGATGTGATGTTGGTCAAACCTGGAACAAAGATTCCTCTGGATGGCGTGATTCTGGAAGGTAAATCCTCGATTGATGAGTCCATGATTACAGGTGAACCAATCCCAGTCGATAAAGGACCAGAGAATACCGTGATTGGATCGACTATCAACAAACAAGGATCACTCCAGATTCGAGTTACCAAGGTTGGCAGTGACACAATGCTCTCTCAGATTATTAAAATGGTAGAGGAAGCCCAAGGCTCCAAAGCACCAATTGAACGCATGGCTGATCAAGTCTCTGCAATTTTTGTGCCAGTCGTTTTAGTTTTAGCGGTTATCACGTTAATTCTCTGGTTAGTGGTTGGTAGTCAGTTCATGCCATTTTCTCAAGCGTTTACGTTAGGTATTCTAAGTTTTGTCGGAATCCTTGTTATTGCTTGTCCGTGTGCCATGGGACTGGCTACGCCCACCGCCATTATTGTGGGTGTTGGTAAAGCTGCTCAGAATGGGATTTTGATTAAAAATGCCGAAAGTTTAGAGAAGTTTGATGGAGTTAATTTTGTGGTCATGGATAAGACTGGCACGATCACTAAAGGTGCCCCTGTCGTCACAGATGTTCAGTCCGTGAGCTCTCATTCAGAGAATGATATTTTACAGCTGCTCGCTTCTTTAGAGAACCATTCAGAGCATCCACTGGCGTTAGCGATGGTTGAGAAAGCAAAAGAAGAGAAGCTCAACCTCCACAAAGTGACAGATTTTGAAGCGATCGAAGGCAAAGGACTCAAAGGTGTTATCGAGAATACAGAGTATTATGCTGGGAATCTCAAATTAGTTGCTGATCTTAAGATCCATATTAACGAAGAGATTGTTCAAACCTTTGCTTCCCAGGGTAAAACTCCGGTGGTCTTTATGACAAGAAAAGAAGTCATTGGGTATGTGGGTATTGCCGACACGATCAAGGACGATGCTAAAGAAGCAGTCGCTGAGCTCCACAAACAAGGCATCAAGGTTGCAATGCTCACGGGTGACAACAAGAGAACTGCGCAATATATTGCGCAGCTGGTAGGGATTGATCGAGTGATTGCAGAAGTATTACCAGGTGACAAAGCCAGTGAAATTCAAAAGCTGCAAAAAGAAGGCTATAAAGTGGCCATGGTCGGTGATGGAATTAACGATGCACCTGCTCTGGCTACGGCAGACGTTGGGATTGCCATGGGAACTGGGACCGATGTGGCAATAGAGTCTGCTGGAATAACGCTTTTAGGTGGCCACATTTCAAAGTTGCCTAAAGCTGTAAAGTTAGCACGAGCCACCATGAGTATTATCAAACAGAATTTATTCTGGGCGTTTTTCTACAATATTATCGGAATCCCTATTGCGGCAGGACTTCTTTATCCATTCTTTGGGATTCTCTTAAACCCAGCAATTGCTGGAGCTGCGATGGGGTTTAGTAGTGTCTCGGTGGTAACAAATTCCTTGAGATTAAAGACGAAACAAATTTAGATGCTTATATTTCCCTTTTATGCCAGAAAATTATAAAATATCCCATTATGTTTAAAGATAAATTTGTTGTTGGAATTATTATTGCCACCATTTTGATTCTTGTTGGAGTAGTTTGGTTTATTACTCGCACCGGAAGCTCTCAGAACAGCACAACTGTCGTTACCAATGATCAAAAAAACTTGTTGGAAGTAGCAGGTGACGAGCATGTTAAAGGTAATAAAGATGCCCCCGTGACATTAATAGAGTACCTTGATTTTGAATGCGAGGCATGTGGAGCATACTACCCTTTAATTAAACAATTCTCGGAAGAATTTAAAAATGACGTTCGCTTCGTGAGTCGCTATTTTCCTCTTCCTGGCCATAAAAATGGCATGCAAGCCGCACTGGCAGTAGAAGCGGCGAATAGACAAGGCAAGTATTGGGAAATGTACAGCACTCTATTTGAGAATCAAAGCAGCTGGGGAGAAAAGCAATCCGCTGATCCAACTATTTTTGAAGGGTATGCTAAGCAAATTGGCTTAAATCTAGAACAATTTAAAAAAGATGTTGTCTCTCCAGAAGTGAAAAGTCGAGTGGAGCTCGATAAATCATCCGGTGAAAAACTAGGAGTCACTGGGACACCATCCTTTTTCTTGAATGGAGAAAAATTACAAAATCCAAAGACCTCCGATGATTTTAGAACGTTAATTAAAGCAGCAATTCTGAAAGCACCAAAGCCAAATGAACCCGTGCTGGGCGATAAAGTCCACGAACATGCTGATTTTAAAGTGTATCTAAACAATAAAGCCGTAAATTTCACTCTGTCTAAATACCAAGACTCAAAAGAAAACCCAAAAGACCCATACGCCCATTTGCACGATGGCAATGGTGACGTGACACACAAACATCGTCAAGGTATTACCTTGGATTATTTCTTCAAAACTATTGGTATGAGTTTTGATACTGCTTGCTTTGCTACAGATGATGGAAAGAAATATTGTAATGATGATAAAAACACCCTCAAACTAATAGTGAACGGTAAACCCAATGCTCAATTAGGAAATTACGAGTTTTCTGATTTAGACAAAATACTCATTAGCTATGGGCCAAAAGATGAAGTTCTAGATAAGCAAATGCAATCAGTTACTGATATAGCGTGTATGTATTCAGAGAAATGTCCGGAACGAGGTAAGCCTCCCACAGAAAATTGCGTTGGAGGATTAGGGACAGATTGTTAATAAGAAACAGATATTAAGGGTTACAATAAAGTATGAGCGGTTCACATGACGTACCTCAAAATCTTGATAGTAGACTGAAAATTGGTCTCGTCCTTAATACAGGATTTACCATCTTTGAGTTTATTGTGGGGTTCTTTTCAGGTAGTCTTGCTCTCATTTCCGACGCAGCTCACAATCTGACTGATTCGATGAGTTTGCTGGTATCTTTCTTTGCCACCAAAATTGCTAAGAAAGAAGCGAATACTGAGAAAACATATGGGTATGGGAGAGCGACGGTGCTTGCTGCTCTCATAAATGCCTTGATTCTCTTGGTACTCGCAGGATACATTTTTTTTGAAAGCTACAAGCGGTTCCAAGAACCTCACTCTGTTTCAGGCGGGTTGGTGGCACTCGTTGCCTTTATTGGGATGCTTATCAACGGCAGCATTGCCTATCTTTTCTTTAAATCCCGCGGAGACCTTAATATCAGAAGTGCGTTTTTAAATATGGCAATGGATGCATTAGCATCAGTAGGAGCATTGATTGCTGGGTTTATTATCTTGATTACAGGCAAAACTTTTATCGATCCATTAATAAGTATCTTAATTGGTTGCATGCTTCTCTATAGTGGATGGAGTGTGGTCAAAGACGCACTGCACGTACTGTTGGAAGGAGTACCAGAGGGAATAGATGCACAAAAACTTAAACAGGTGATTTGTGCAATGCCAGGAGTGATTGGGGTTGATGATCTTCATATTTGGGCAATTTCTACTACAAGTGCTGCTCTGAGTTGTCACCTCATTATTAAGAAATGTAGTCTGGAAGAAAGTATCGCTTTGACTGGGCGAATTAAGCAGCGACTCGCAGACATGTATCATATAGAACACGCCACGCTTGAGACACAACTATCTTTGGGTCCACACGATAATGAACGCACAGATGAAGGAATATGAAGCGCAAAGAAGTACAATGAAACTATGCTCATTTCCGAACTCCTCAAAGACCCCAAATTCAAAAGACTATTCATTACGTTACTCCTAGTTATTCCTTTTGAATTTCTCTCACTTTTTAATATTCATCTGTCTCGTTTTATTGAGCTGCCTCTCTTTGGTGCAATCATTTTCTTCTTTGGCCGAGATGTCATCATCAATGGAATTAAAAGTCTCTTTCGATTGAACTTCTCGAACATCAACCTCCTAATGACAATTGCTGCTTTTGGCGCTTTATACCTTGGCGAGTTGGAAGAAGCTGTAATTATAATCATTCTTTTTGCGGTCAGTGAAGCTCTGGAGGAGTTTGGGATCACCAAAAGCCAGAATGCCCTTGAAGAGTTGGTAGCAAAGACTCCCAAGGTAGCACTACGGAAAGGCGAGAAAGAGAAAACTCCAATAGAACAAATCTTGGTGGGTGATGTGGTCGTAGTCAAGCCTGGTGACTATATTCCTTTGGATGGGGTGGTCGTGGCAGGAGAATCCCTTGTTGATGAAAGTAGTATTACAGGAGAACCGCTTCCCAAGAATAAATATAAAGACGAACTGGTTTTTGCTGGAACACTCAATAGCCAAGGATATCTAGAAATTAAGGTTACCAAGACCTCTAAAGACTCCACATTGGCGAAAATAGTTGATCTTACATTTGCCTCAGCTGAACGGAAATCTCAAGCAGCGAAGTTTATTGAAAAATTTGCTAGCTATTACACCCCCATCGTTTTAATAGTAGCGTTATTGTTACTTGTCGTTCCTGTCTTTCTTTTTGGTCAACCGTTTGACAAATGGCTTATGCAGAGCCTGACACTTCTTTTGATTGCCTGTCCGTGTGCGCTCGTTATCTCTACTCCTATTACCATCTTCTCGGCCATTGGTAATGCCACTAAACGAGGAGTGTTGATTAAAGGTGGTCAGTATCTGGAAGAGATGGGTCGCATTAGAGCCATTGCTTTTGATAAAACGAGAACATTGACCAAAGGTGAACCAGTGGTATCAGATGTGATTCCCTTTAATGGGTTTTCCAAAGAAGAACTGCTTGCGTGTGTGGCCGGAGCGGAAGCGTTTTCTGAACATCCTGTTGCCAAAAGTATTGTTGATAGCGCAAACAAAGTTGCGGAGGAAAATCATAACTACACAAACTTTAAAGCAATTTTAGGAAAAGGGATCAGCGGAGAGTGTTTGGTCTGTATTGATAAACATCACTGTATCGGCACCTTGCAGTTTGTGATGGAAGAACACAAAGTGGACCAGCGAGTTATTGATACGGTGGAGAGGTTTGAAAAAGAAGGCAAAACAGCAATAGTCATTAGTGATGCCAAGAAAATTAAAGGTGTGATTGGCGTTGTTGATGAAATTCGGCCTGAAAGTACGAGCGTTGTTAATCAGCTACATAAACTAGGAATACGTACAGCCATATTAACTGGAGATAACCCTTCAGCGGCTAATTATGTTGCAAAGCGAGTAGGCATAGATGAGGTTCATGCCAAACTTTTACCAGATGAAAAAGTCATCCAATTATCAAATCTGGTCACAAAGTATCATGACGTAGCTATGGTGGGTGATGGAGTCAACGATGCTCCTTCACTAGCCACAGCCTCTGTAGGTATTGCTATGGGTGCGATTGGCTCAGAAGTGGCAATCGAGAGTGCGGATATTGCCCTCATGAATAACAATCTGGTACTCATTCCTTTCCTTGTTAAACTGGGTCGGGCTTCTGTTCAAACAATTAGAGTAAACACCACATCTGCAATTGGAGTTAAATTGTTATTCCTTCTTCTAGCTTTTTCTGGGAAAAGTAGTCTCGCCCTGGCAATTTTCGCTGACGTTGGGATGACAATGATTGTTGTAGCTAATAGTCTGCGTTTGTTTAGTTTTGAGAAGAATGTCTAGAATGCAAGCAATCTAAAATAAAAAGTTAAAAAAATAAGGATATGGATTGGTGCTGTAATTAGACCTGGAACGTACTTCTTCGTAGCTCCCCACCAAACAATGTGCTGAACACCGTTCGCAAACATCAGAGCTAAGAAAAACTCTTGTAAATAAATTCTGTACGGAAATCCTGGCAGTAGCAGAACCATGATCCAAAATGCAGAGAAACATAATTCAAAAGTAAGAAATACCCAAAATGGCATTTTAAATGCATACCATTTTTTATGGAAACCAGTCGAAAGTTCCTCAAATGAATGAGCTAGTTGAACCATGAGGCTAATAAAGAAGAATTGTTGTAATAAATCCATAGCTTAAGTATATAGTATCTTGCGTCTGGACTTCTCGAGAACCTTTGCGGTACCTCGCACCCTTGATGTAGGGGCCACACCTACAAAACAATCTCTTGATTTTTCATCATCCACATCATATCATTAAGTAGTGATATGAAAAGTCGTGATTTTTCAATTGAAGCAAAGTTTTTTAGCGGGCTATCGGATTCCACACGACTCTCTATCTTGGAGGTCTTGAAGGATGAAGAAAAGACGGTGAGTGAAATTGTTGAAGCAACGAAGCAGTCACAATCAAATATTTCTAATCACTTGAAATGTCTGGATGAATGTGGACTGGTAAAAAACAGGCGAGAAGGAAAAAATATCTATTATTCCCTCAAAGACGACCAAACAAAAACGCTCCTTGAAACCTCAGAAAATGTTATATCGAAAGTCTATGCACAGATTGAAGCGTGCTTGAATTACAAAAAATGATCAAAAAAGTACAATCCTATTTAAAAAACCCTCGAGTCGCTACCTCAACCATAAGCTGGCTTGTATTTCTTGCAACTATAATCCTTAGTATTTCTGGCGTTAGCCAGGCTACGCTTATTCCTTTGTATATTGCTGGTATTGTCATTGGGAGTTTTTACTTTGCTCGAGAAGCAATAGAAGAATTGTTAGAAAAAGAGATTGGCATTGAGCTACTAATGTCGGTTGGGATTGTTGGGGCTGCGGCAATTGGCGAGTGGCGAGAGGCGCTATTGCTGGTAGGTCTGTACTCCATTTCTGAAGCAATTGAGAGTTTCATCACCGATAAAACGAGAAACGCCATTCAAGCGCTCATGGATCTTGTTCCCAAGCAGGCCTTGGTAAAAAGAAATGGAAAAGAAGAATTGATTTTGGCAGAAAACCTCCAAGTTGGCGATATTTTCATTGTGAAAGCCGGGGAAGCCATTGCCACTGATGGAATTATTCATACAGGTTCAGGTTCAATTAATCAGGCTGCGGTGACTGGTGAATCAATGCCAGTGTTCAAAAAAGTTGGAGAGCAGGTCTTTGCGGGGACGTTAAATGAAGATGGATTTCTTGAAATTGAAGCGACGAAGCTCTTTAAAGAAAATACCATTTCAAAAATCATTCAGATGGTTGAGGAAGCGCAAGAACGCAAAGGTAAGAGACAGCAGATGGTGGAAAAATTTGCTCACACATTTTCTCCAATAGTCTTAGCCATTTCGGTTGCGATGCCATTTGTCTTACTTTTCCTGGGATTTCCCCTCACCGACGCACTGAGCCGTGCCATTACTTTTGTGATCGCTGCCTCACCCTGTGCATTCGCAGTTTCCGTACCAGTTGCCTTTGCCGCAGCTCTGGGTACATCCGCCAAAAATGGGGCTTTGATTAAAGGTGGAGTCTATTTAGAAGAATTAGCGAATACCAAAGTTATTGCTTTTGATAAAACAGGCACCTTAACAACTGGAAAACCTGTGGTGACTGACGTGCTTCCTCTATCTCAGCAGGATCCAAAAAAACTTCTGCAGATGGTGGGAAGCCTTGCCACCAACTCTTCCCATCCCTTAAGTCGTGCTATTGTAGACAAGATCAAAAAAGAGGGTACGACTATTCACGCTGCCACCAACTACCACACCATGGCAGGAGAGGGAGTTAAAGGTGATATTGGTAAAGAAACAGTCTACTTAGGAAGTCCACAACTTTTTGAGAGGTTGGGCCACAACGTGACAGCGCTTAAAGAATTTACAAATCTTTCTTCACAAGGGAAAACGGTGATCTTTGCGGGAACTAAAAATACTTTGTATGGACTGATAGCCATTGCTGATTCACCACGACAAGAGGCTAAATCAACTATTGAGAAACTACGCCAATTATCTATTAAAACAGTCATGCTTACTGGTGACCATACCTTAGTTGGAGAACAGATAGGTAGGTCACTTGGGGTAGATACGATTTTTGCTGAACTCAAGCCAGATCAAAAAGTAGAAAAAATTAAGGAGTTGAAAAAGAAATATGGTCATGTAGTCATGGTTGGTGATGGCATTAATGATGCGCCGGCTCTTGCGGAAAGCTCTGTGGGTATGGCAATGGGAACAGCCGGAACTGACGCAGCACTGGAAGCGGCCGACGTTGCCATCATGGGTGATGACTTAAGCAAAATTCCTGAAGCAATTCGCCTCTCCTATTATGCAAAGCAGATCGTTAAACAAAACCTACTCTTTTCAACTGTCCTACAAGTGAGCATGATGATTTTGGCAGTCTTTATGCTGTTATCTGTTAGTCACATATTATTTATTGATGAATTTGGTGAAGTGCTTGTGGTGTTAAATGGCGTTCGGCTACTACGAAGTAGGGCATCATAGTATGACAAACAAAAACATTCTTATTTCAGGAGCAGGTATTGCAGGCCCATCTTTGGCGTATTGGCTCAAAAAGTATGGGTTTAACCCTACTGTGGTAGAACATGCACCTAAACCTCGTGAAGGCGGATATTTAGTCGATTTTCGTGGGACTGGCATAAAGGTTGCAGAGCAAATGGGTATCATGGATCAAGTCAGAGAAAAACAATATAGTCCCAAAGAGATGTTGTTTATGAATGAAGCAAATGAAGTTGCAGCAAAAGTGGATATAGAGCGGATGTTTAAAGAAACTTTTGATGACCCAAGTCGAGCACAAACCCAGATTTTAAGAGTGGATTTGGCCAAGATTTTATATGACAAAACAAAAGAAAATGTGGAATATATTTTTGGTGACTCTATTCAATCAATGAAAGAAGACACAGACAGTGTAGAGGTTGTATTGGAAAGCGGAAAAACAAGGAGATTCGATCTTGTTATAGGAGCAGATGGTATTCACTCAAAGGTACGTTCTTTAGTCTTTGGAGAAGAGTCCCACATAGCCCATTACATGGGATACTATCAAGTTTCGTTTTGGGTAGACTACCCAACAAAAATCGGGACAAACATCTCATTTACCACACCTGGAAAATTTATCTCCCTCTTTGGCTTTGCCAATAACCGCGCAATGGTCTACGCAGTTTTTAGACGAACTGAAAAATTTAAAATTGATCACCACGATATTGATACGCAAAAGAAATTGTTTGCAGAAGAGTTCTCAAAATTTCACTGGAAGCCGATGCCAGAAATTCTTGAGCAAGCAAAGAAAGTGCAGGATTTTCTGTTTGATTCAGCCAATCTTATTCAAATTGACAAGTGGTCAAAAGGTCGGGTTGTTCTTGTTGGCGATGCAGGATACCCCACCCCTTTATCTGCATGGGGTGTGAGTTTATCTCTCATCGGAGCATATATATTGGCAGGAGAACTCAAAGCAGCAGACGGTGATTATAAGACCGCCTTTGCTGCATACGAGCAAGAATTTAAGCCCTTTGTAGAACAAAAAACAAAAGAAGCACGAGGAACAGGAATGCAACTTGTCCCAGATAGCGCTATTTTACTCTGGATAAGAAATCATGTATTAAAACTTTTATCTTCGCCTTTACTGTCTCGCCCTGTAGCAAGAATGACTTATGGGAAAATGTTTCGTGAATCATTTGTCTTAAAAGACTATGAAAAGTTATAGGAAGGAGGTGAATAAAAATGTTTGAAAATGCTATTAAATATTGGTCAAAGCATGTTGTTTTGTCAAGTTTGTCCCATACCGCCGGAGGTTTTGGAGCAGCAGTGGTTTTGCAGAACTATATAGCTGGTGATGTATTCGTGCCAGTTGTAGTTGGGTGGGTAGCCCTCGGGTTTACCCTGATAACTCATGTAATCGCTCATAGGAGTAAGTGAAAAATATGACAAATAAAAACATACTCATCTCAGGAGCTGGTATTGCTGGCCCAACACTTGCCTATTGGCTTAAAAAATACGGCTTCAACCCGACTGTAGTTGAGAAATCACCTGTTCCCAGACAAGGCGGATATATCTTTGGACTGGATGGCAAAAGAGGGGTCGAAGTGCTTGAACGAATGGGTGTGTGGCCTCAGGTAGAGAAAGAACGGTTTGAAGGGTATCAATGGACTTTTGTTGATAAGGACAATAAACCCATATCAGTCATGAATGTGGGAGAGCTGACAAAAGAAATTACAGGTCGGCAGATTACCTACATGCGAAGGGCCGACTTGGCACGGATTTTATATGACTATACAAAAGATACTGTTGACTACATTTTTGGAGATCCAATAAAGAAGCTTGCTGAAGATGCTGAGGACGTAAACGCTACCTTTGAAAGCGGCAAGAGCAGAAAATTCGATTTGGTTATAGGAGCTGATGGGCTACATTCAGAAGTACGTACGCTTGTCTTTGGTGATGAATCACGCTTCAAGCAGTATATGGGGCATTATGTTGCAGCATTTACTATACCCAATCACCCATCGCGCTATGGGGAAGTTAGTTTTTATACCATGCCTGGCAAAAGCGTGACACTCTACCACTTGAAAGAGGGAGGGGTTATAGCCGTTTTTACCCTGAGACATGAAACACAACTGAAATATGATTTCCATGATACCGAGAGGCAAAAACAGCTACTTTCTGAATTATTTCCAGAGAAGGAATGGGAGATACCAAGCTTGCTTGAATCCATGAAAACAACTAAGGATTTCTTCTTTGACGTTGTCAGTCAAGTGCAGATGGATACTTGGTCAAAAGGACGCGTTGCTTTAGTCGGAGATGCAGGATACTGTCCAACCCTACTTACTGGTTATGGCTCACAGTTGGCAATGGTCGGTGCATATATCCTCGCTGGCGAGCTAAAAGCAGCGGATGGTGATTACAAGATTGCTTTTCCAGCGTATGAAAAAGAGCTTCGGCCATTTGTAGAACAAAAACAGAAAAATATTAAGCTTCTGCGTACAGTTGTTCCAGGGTCTCCCTTTGAATTATGGGCAAGAAATCAAGTTATGAAACTGATGAAACTTCATGCGTTTGCTCTCTTTTTTATGAAGCAAACATGGGGAAAAGTAGTTGCGGATGAGGCAATTACTCTTAAGAACTATGATTAACTCAATTATCATTCTTTTAGCAAATTATCTTTATATAGTCATCACTTTGATTGCAATCACTGCAGTAGTTTTTACAAACCAAACAGCAAGAAAAGATATCCTCAAATTAGTGCTTCTTACCTTACCTCTTGCCTTTATTATTGCCAATATTCTTGGGAGGTTGTTCTATAATCCACGACCTTTCGTAGTCGAACATGTAAAGCCTCTTATTCCTCATGCAGCAAATAATGGATTTCCATCAGATCACACATTACTTGTGATGAGTATTGCCTCGATAGTATTCGTTTTTAATAAACGCTTAGGATCAGTCTTATTTCTATTAGGATTACTTGTGGGTTTTGCGCGGATACTTGCAGAGGTGCATCATCCGATTGATATATTTACAAGCATAACCGTAGCAATTTTCTCTACATATATTTCCTGGAGAATACTGAAAAATTATAACAAAAATAAAATTAAGAAAGGAGGTGTATAAAAATGATTGAAAAACCTATAAATTATTGGTCAAAGCACGTTATGTTATCAAGTCTTTCCCACGCAGTTGGAGGATTTGGTGCGGCAATTTTATTGCAGCACTACCTGGTTGGCAATGCATTTTTACCAGCAATTGTCGGATGGATTGCCCTCGGTTTTACTTTAATAACTCATTTTTTTGCTTGGACTAGTAAGTAAAAAGAGAGTCCTTAAAGGTTGGAGGTTTTCATCGCGGGGTTATAGTATTCCCCGACTAGACTTCCAGAACCTTTGCGGTACCTTGTACCTGATGAAAGATGCTACCAGGCTGAAATACTGCTTATACGCCCGTAAATCAAGCGAATCGGATGAACGGCAAGCAATGTCGATTGACGGTCAACTTAAAGAAATGCAACTTCTTGCAAAGCGAGAAAAACTTGATATTACTGAGACAATTACAGAAAGCCACTCAGCCAAAGAATCGGGCCAACGACCAGAGTTTAACAATCTTCTGCTTGGAGTAACTGAAGGACGATACAACAGTATTCTCACATGGGCTCCTGATCGGTTATCTCGAAATGCTGGAGATTTAGGACGAATTGTTGATTTAATGGATCAAGGAAAACTGACCCATATCAAAACCTACTCTCAATCGTTTACCGATAATCCCAACGAGAAATTCTTACTGATGATTCTCTGCTCACAAGCAAAGCTGGAGAATGATAATCGAGGTGTGAATGTTAAACGAGGGTTACGCAATAAATGTCAGATTGGAATCAGACCTGGAGTTGCACCAATTGGGTATAGAAATGTCCTAAAAGTAAACCGGATATCAACGGTGGAACTCGATCCTGAACGAGCACCAGTTATCAAACAAATATTTCATAAGGTTGCCGATCAAGGATTCTCAGGACGGATGGTCAAGAAATGGTTGGATGACATAGGATTTACCACAAAGAGTGGATGCAAAATGCCTCTGAGTAAAATCTACGTTGCTCTCCAAAACGCTTTTTACTACGGCGAGTTTCAGTACGGAAATATCTGGTACAAAGGAACCTATGAACCACTCATCACAAAAGCGTTATTTGAAAGGGTGCAAATTCAACTTCAAGTTGCACCGAGACAATGGAATAAACAACTGTTTCCGTTCAAGAAAATTTGTATCTGCGGGTCGTGCGGTGGAAGTGTAACCGCTGAACTAAAATACCGAAGAACGAAAGCAAACATAGTAAATTCGCACATTTATTATCACTGTAATCGCATCAAGAAATATGATTGCCCCGAGCCATACATTACAGAGCAAGAGTTGATCAAACAACTAATCGGTTATCTACCAAAAATCAAACTAAACACCTCATATCTGATGCAAGAGTTTGAAGTAGAAGTAAAAAGACTGCAACATTTCAAAGCAAACGTGATTAGTGACTATATACCCAGAGTAGAAATCACTCCTCATAACACAGGCGACCAGAGTCCGAGAGAATATAGCGAAACACATACCGAAATGCTCAAAGAATATTTACTCCACGTTCTTCAATTTGGAACTCCAGAGGAAAGACTCAAAATCCTCAAAGGTGTAAATTCGAAATTCAGCCTGAGAGACAGACAGCTTAGCCTTATCTGACAAAAATTGATACAATACATACGTATGATGATGAATAAAAATATCAAACTCATCGCAGTTTTCGTCGTTCTCCTTATCGCTAGTGTTGTTGTGTGGAAATATCAGAAAATTTCAAAAGTACAGAGTATTAGTACTTTTGAGGAATGTGCTCAAGCGGGATACCCCATCATGGAGAGCTATCCTGAGCAATGTAAAACTCCTGACGGCAGGAACTTTACTAAGCAAGTACCTACCAGCCCCGATCTGCAATCAGAAATGATAGATGAAATCGGATTGTCCCTTCAACATCCCAAAGATCTCGTTTACCGTAAAGAAATTGCTGATAACGCAGGAAGCATCCGAACTGCTGGGTTCTTTCTAACCAAAGGCACAGAGAATAATCCTGAGTATCAAATGTATGGTTTATATGAACAATATAAAGATGCGACTGAACAAGATTTAGAACGAACAAAAACAGAAATGGATCCAGCGAGCATTAAAGAAACTACGATTGATGGCTATAAAGGAATTGAAGGTCTTATTCTAGGACCAAAAACACGATATATAACTATCGTTTTAAAAGGCAATAAGCTGTTTTCTGTCTCAACTCTTCCTCCGACTCCAGCAAATAAAGCAATTACTGATCAAATACTCCCCACATTTAACTTCAAGTAAGGAAAAACGAGATTAGAACGAGGATTTTTCACTAACGTAGGGCTAAAGCAGCTCTTTTCATCAAAAGCTTAGAACCGAGCGCAAATACCTTGAGGGCCATTTAGGCGATTTTATACATTACAGGCTATGTTTGGGATACTTGCGATTCTTAGCGTCTTTTTAGCAAGCCACATAGGGCTAATCGAGCATAGTAGATGGGTCTTGGAGCAACCGAAGACCTTCTGCGGAGGGGGCGAGATTCGAACTCGCGATATCTTGCGATATGGCGGTTTAGTAAACCGCTGCACTCGGCCACTATGCGACCCCTCCAGATGTGGCTTGGTTTTTTGCGGAGAGGGTGGGATTCGAACCCACGGTGACGTTGCCGCCACAGAGGTTTTCAAGACCTCCGCACTAGGCCACTATGCGACCTCTCCTGAAATGGACTGGTTTGGAGTATTTTACCTTGAAGCTGATAAAATATGAAATTATGGTAAACCAATTTAAAATTTTGCTATATTACAAATATATTTCTTTGGAAAATCCGGAAGAGGTGCGTGGATGGCAGAGAGGACTGTGTGAACGGTTGGGTTTGAAAGGCAGGATAATCGTATCGACTGAAGGGATGAATGGGACGGTGGCGGGTGAGGAGAAAAATGTAGAAGTATATATGGAGGAGACGAATATGAGAATAGAGTTTGCGGATATGGAATGGAAGGTGTCTTATGCCGGCGAACAAGTGTTTCCAAAATTGAGAGTCGTGGTGAGAGACGAAATCGTGACGTTGGGGGTTAAAAAGACAGGAACCGATGTAGATATTGCCAACAGGGCTGATTATATTGAACCAGAGGAACTGGAGAAGCTATATGAGAACGGTGAAGATGTGGTGCTGGTTGACGCTAGAAATGATTATGAGATGAGTGTAGGAAAGTTTAAGAATGCGATTACACCGAAACTGGATAATTTTAGAGATTTTCCAGCTTTTGTAGAGAATAGTTTGGGTAAATATAAAGACAAGCAAGTGGTGACATACTGTACGGGTGGGGTCAGATGCGAGAAGGCATCGGCTTATTTGAAAGAGAGGGGATTTAAAAAGGTCCGTCAACTACATGGGGGGATTTTTCAATATGGGGAAAAGACGGGGGGGAAATATTTTGAGGGTGAGATGTTTGTGTTTGATAAGAGATTGCATGTGGCGGTAAATAAAGTAAATCCAGTCGTGATATCTACATGTATATATTGTAAAAAGAGTGTTACGAGATTGGTTGATTGTGCGGCGTTTGGATGTGATGAGTTGTTTGTGGGGTGTGAGAATTGTGAGCTAAAACACTTGAGCTCTTGTAGTCAGATTTGTGAGCTGAAAGTCCAGCAGCGACTAGAGAAGTCGGTGTGATATATTTAAATCAATGGAAGATCGTGCTTCGGTAAACACTCCAATACAAGAACAAATTTATTTAGAATGGCGGGCGCCAGCGCGGCCGTATCAAAAAAAAGGTAAGGGGTTTATGACTTTGCCATTGGTAATTGCTTTTTTGGTGGGAGTGATTTTAATTACGGCAGGAGAATGGATGCTCATCGCTGTCGTAGCAGCATTGGTGTTTGCGTATTACACCTGGTCTGTGGTGCCGGCGGAATTGATTGACTATAAAATTACGAGTAGAGGATTGCGTATAGCGGGAAAATTGTATGAATGGAACGTGTTTACTCGGTGGTGGATGGAGACAAAATGGGAGCATGAATTGTTGTGTTTGGAGACACCAGCTGAGATTGTGGGACGGGTTGTTGTACCGCTCGGGGAGACAAAGCCTATGCAGGTCGAAAAAGTCATGAACACTTTACTTTTGCATGAACGACCAGCTGATACGGATATGGATAAAATGGGGAAGTGGTTGGGAGATAAGTTTCCATTATCGGAAGCTAAATTGGTGAAGTAGTGCCCTCAGATGGAATTGAACCATCATCATCAGTTCCGGAAACTGGTACTCTATCCGTTGAGCTATGAGGGCATTTGGCGTGGCGGAGAGGGTGGGATTTGAACCCACGAGGACGTTACCGCCCTACCGCTTTTCGAGAGCGGCCAGATCAACCACTCCTGCACCTCTCCAAAGGTTGGGTGCTCCCGGCAGGAATCGAACCTGCATCAACAGTTCCGCAAACTGTTACTCTATCCATTGAGCTACGAGAGCAAATTGTGAATGTGTCTTCCGACAGCCTAGTTTTAGGCCTTAATTTTACCATTTGTCCCGTATACTTTAGCTATGAATCTTCGATTGGCGGGATTTTGGGTGGGAATTTTTTTTATCGCAGCTGTATTTTGGGTGGCGGGATTTTTTCGATTGGATCCAGATTTTGGTTGGCATTACCAGCTGGGAAAGCATGTTTTGCAAGAAGGTCGAGTGCCAAAGATTGACCCGTTTTCTTATACAATGCCTAGTTTTCCATTTGTCGATCATGAATGGCTAACGAATTTGGGTTTGGCTGTGGGATACGATACGATTGGTTTTGGTGGATTGGCAATATTATTTGCTCTGATTGCGACAGTGGCGCTCTTTTTGGTGATTAATAGACATGACTGGCAATTTTTTGTCATCCCTGTATTTTTAGGAGTCTCTGTTTTGTGGAATCGTGCAGGAATACGGCCCCAGGTTTTGAGCTGGGTATTTTTTGCTTTGGTTTTGAAGATTTTTGCTGACGCGAATTGGCGCAAATGGCGATGGAGTTTACCAATATTGTTTTTGTTTTGGTCTAATATGCATGGAAGCGTGGTTTGGGGAGTAGGAGTGGTGGGATTTTTTAGTTTGGTGAAATTTTTTCGACAAAAACGAATTGTATTTATTGATCTATTGATTGGTATTTTTGTTGTTTTGGCGACATTTATTACTCCGTATGGTTATCGGATTTGGACGGAGGTATGGATGCAAATGAGTGATAAAAATTTGCCGAAATTTATTCAAGAATGGCAACCGATATATAAATATTTAGAGTTTGGTACTATGATGATTCTTGCATTTTCTGCCGCCTTGGTGTGGATATGGAAGCGTCGATTGTCTGCGGAGCAATTAGGTTTGTTTTTGGTTACATTAATAATGAGCTGTTTGAGTGTGCGACATGCGGCATTTTTTGTGCTCGTTGCTATATGGGTTTCTGGGTCAATTTTAAAACATTTTGCCGATGAGATGAACAATAACTCAGTAGCGAAACATAGAATGAATGTGTTTGGAGGCATTTTAGTAGGGGTCGCTTTGGTTATTGATTTACAGGCGAGCTGGAATTTTATTCAGACTATTGGTCAAGGAAGATTTTTTGGGTATCCAGTTGAGGCTGTGAATTTTTTAAAAAACCAAAATATTCAAGGAAACTTGTTTGCGGCTTATCAATGGGGAGGATATTTGATCTGGCAATACCCCGAGAGAAAAATGTTTATTGATGGAAGAATGCCGTCTTGGAGAGAAGGTTCCTGGAGTCAATGGCGGGCTAATGCAGCGGAGAGTCAGTATGCTATGTGGGATTATTTATCGATTCGAAATGGAAACTCTCGTCAATTGTTTGATAAATTTAATATACGACGAGTTCTTTGGCCAGTGGTTTCAGAGGAGTCTTGGAAAGATAGATTTTGGAAACGAATAGGTGTTTATCCAGCTGCAGATATAGAACAATTCTCGAGTTATTTGTTACAAAACGGTTGGATCGAGGAATATAAAGATAGTGAAGCACAAATTTTTGTTCGAGAGTAACGTATACTTAGTTTTACTTATGAAATGGATGTGGTGGCTTTTATTGATAATAATTTTTGGAATATTTTCTGTTCAGGCGGCAGTGCGACTGGATCCAGATTTTGGTTGGCATTTGATGACGGGAAATTATGTTGTGCAACATCGACAGATTCCAAAAACAGACCCATTTTCCTACACCATGCCAAGTTATCCCTATGTGGATCATGCTTGGTTGTCAGATGTGATTTGGGCAATAGTTTATCCGAAATTGGGAATGACGGTTTTGGCTGGATTATATGCAGCAATTGTGGTTTTGACCGTTTTGGTGGCTGTTTACCCCGAATATTCTTTGCGATCGGTATTGGGTTTGTTGTTGGCTGCGCCAATGTTTTTGTTGAGATTTTCTGTACGAACACAGGTAGTAGATTGGTTGTTGTTTGCAATTTTTCTTCGGGTGTTACATTGGACCTCAAGGTTGAGATATCTTGCATTGGTTACGTGTATTTGGTTTTGGGCAAATTTACACGGAGGGTTTATTGTGGGATTGGCGGTGTGGGCGATGACGGCAGTGGTGGAATCTTGGATGAAAAAAAGGATTTTGTGGAAAGATTTATTAGCCTGGGTAACTGGTTTGGTTGTGACGTTGTTAACTCCCTATGGATTTGAATTGTGGCGGGAAGTGGGTATGACTTTGTGGGGGAACCAAATGCGCACTTACATTATCGAGTGGATGCCTTCAGTGTTTAATTTCGAACCCGCGTTTATTTTTGCAGCAGTACTTTTGGGATTTGGATACTGGTATTTTCGATCCAGATTTTCGTCTTGGACAGGGTTGCTTATAGGAGCGATTATATTGGAAGCAATATTGAGTACTCGTCATGTAGCATTATTTGCGGTGCTGTTTTTGTTTTTGTGGCCCAAAGTGTTTGCTGAGTTTGAACGGTTGGTGGCGGGTAATTTGGCGCGGGCAAAAATATTTTTTGGAGTGTTGCTGGGGATTGCTGGGTTATTTTTTGTGTGGGTGTGTGGTTGGCAACTAGTGAGTCAATTGGCCGATCCGAATAGAAGTCGATATTATCCTATTGGAGCGATTGAGTATTTGAAGGAGCATCCATTTGAAGGTAATTTGTTGGCTGAATATGGATGGGGAGGGTATTTGATCTGGCAATATCCAGAGAAAAAAGTATTTATTGATGGACGAATGGCTATTTGGAAAAGAGATATGGCTCCAGAAGAGGAGAGTCTATCGGCATTTGCAGATATCATAGATATTTCGGAAAAAGGAAATTTTCAACCATATTTTGAAAAATATAAAATACAGAGAGTGTTGTGGCCTAAACCTGGAGTAAAGACTTCGAGCTTGTTAAACTTTCCTGTGCCAAATATGGTTCTACAATTTTTGAATTATAAGGAACCGGTGCAGTTTTTACATACACTTGAGGAGGCAGGGTGGCACAATGTCTACGAGGATAAAACGGCTATTATTTATGCTGCGCCGTCAAAATGAGAGTTTTTGAAAAAAAATTGCCTGTCATTTATTTGGTGTTTGGTGGTTTGGCTTGTGTGTTTTTTGCTATATTTATTCCTCCGTTTCGTATTCCTGACGAGCAAAGACATTATTTGGCTGCAAGTGCATTGGTAGAAGGTCATGTTTTTTGTAACGATGGTCAGCATCTGATTTCAAAAAATCGATTACATTTGATTGAGCAAATGGGACTGGATAAATCTATGGTTGTTCCACCGCCTGGATTTGACTGGACTCGAGTTTTTTCATACCAGTCTCTGCCTGATTCTTCATATCAATCAGTCAGGACATTAGTCTGTGGAGCGCCTTTGTATGGTCATACTGCAGCAGCAGTTGGAATTTTTTTGGCTCATTTTTTTAGTTTATCGCCAATTCATGAATTGTATTTTGGAAGAGTGTTTAATTCAGTATTTGGTCTATTGTTGGTTGCTGCTGCGATTCGTATTACGCCTGATTTTAAACGACTATTTTTTGCGCTTGGTTTATTGCCGGTAGTTTTACTACATTTTGCAACTATTAGTTATGACTCACTTTCAACTCCGGGACTTTTTTTATTGTTTGCGGTTTTTTTGAGACTTATACGTTTTCGGTCAATATCTAAATGGTGGTTGATGTGTTGTTTGCCTGGTATAGCGGCAGTTATTTTGAAACCGTTTTATTACCCTATTTTTTTTGTATTTAGCTTTTTACTTTTTCAGAAATTTTTCTTGCTTAGAAAGTTATTGATCGGAGTCAATATTTTGGTTCTAGGAATAATTTTTTATTATTTGACTAGTGTATTTTTGTTTCATCCATCTGTAAATAATGCCACTCGGATGGATCAGTACACGTTTTTTCAAGAATCAAATGTGCATTTGCTAGAGGGCACAGATTTCCGTTTTGATCAGTTGTATCAAATAAAACAAATAATTTTTCATCCTTTGATTTTTATTAAAGCATCGTTGTACACATCTGCTATGACTATTGCTTTTTTGCCGGCTGAATTTTTTGGTTATCTAGGATTGGATGTACGTTTTTATTTTGGAATGGGAGTTGTTGTTTTAGGACTTATGTCTGTATTGGGATTGTGGATGGATGGAGTAGTTGATAAATTTTCATTTTATTTAGTAGAGAAAAGATTGTTGGTTTTTGGTGTTGTTTCGTCGGTTATCTTGCTTTATATGTATTTATTTATAGCGAATACCGCAGCAGATGTCGTGTGGGTAAATGGCGTACAAGGTAAATATTTTGTACCTTTGTTGTTAATAGCTGCTGCACCATTTGCGGCAAAATCAAAAATTACTATTTTGGCTTCAAGGATGAAAATTTATTATCTCATTTTGGTTCTATTGTTTGTTTTGATGTATATTTTTATTTTGCAATATTTGTTTTTGTGGTATGGCTATAAATAAAACTGGTCGCTTTTCTACCGTTTTGTTTAATGTTTACTATAGAATAAAGGCTGCGTTTTTGAGACCTTTTGCGGAAATGTTTGGATTAACTTGGTTTTCAAGGATGGAAATAATGGGTTTGGATAAATTAATTGATGAACATTTTAATTTTGAAAATGGTGTTTTCCTTGAAGCAGGGGCATGGGATGGTGTTTTATTTAGTAATACATATTTTCTGGAAAAATTTCGTCATTGGCATGGTGTTTTGGTTGAACCTATTCCTGAATACGCTGCTTTGTGTAATAAAAATAGAAAGCGCTCGACAGTTTTTTCATGCGCTTTAGTTGGTAAAAATTTTCGAAGATCCTCTATTTCTATTTCTCAAGCGGGATTGGGGAGTGTGGTTAGTGGAGCGATGGATGATGTATCGAAAAAGGTTCATATTGAAAAAATTAGGTCTGTTTCTCCATGGACTGTTCGTGGTGAGCGAACTGTGCCTGCGATGACTTTGAATGACATTATTCGTCAAAGTGGAATTTCAAAAATTGATTTTTTGTCATTAGATGTTGAAGGCTACGAATATGAAGCGTTGACCGGTTTAGACTTTTCGAGATATAAACCAAGATTTTTACTTTTTGAGGCGCAAACAAAAGATAAATTTGTACAAGTCGCCACATTATTAAAAAGATACTATTCAACCATTCAAAAAATTAATTCCATTGATTATTTATGCTTTGATTAACGTGAAGATTTTTTTTCGAATACTATTGAATTTTATTCCTCATAGAATTTATTGGATAAAGGTAACTATCTTTCGGCCATTTTTTGAACGATTTGGAATTTATTATTTTTCTCATACCGAAGAAAAAGATTTTCAACTCGTTTTCAATAAATTCTTAAATTTTAGGGATGGTTTTTTTGTGGAAGCTGGTGCTGCAAATGGGGTTTTTTTAAGTAATACATATTTTTTAGAAAAAGCACTGGGGTGGCGGGGAATATTAATTGAGCCAAATACTAAAGAAGCATTGTTATGTAAAATGAATAGAAACCGGTCTTTGGTTTTTCAATTTGCCTTGGTTTCGAAGTATTTCAAAAATTCTTTTATTGAAATACTTTATTCAGGCTTGTCTTCTGTTGTTAGAAATTCTATGTCGGATGCTCAAATAAAAAATCATATTTCATTTTGGAATTCTGGGTCCCCGTTTGTTCGTAAATATTCTTATACTGTACCTACTATTACTCTTACTAAGTTATTTGATCAGTGCAAAATTAGGCAAATAGATTTTCTCTCTCTTGATTTGGAAGGTTATGAGCTTGAGGCCTTAATAGGCTTAGACTTTTCTAAATACAAGCCTAAATATTTGTTTTTTGAATCACTTGATCGTGATAAATTTAATTCAATCTCAAAAATTTTAAAAAAACATTACCGTAATATTTTGCTTGTGGGGACAGTTAATTACTTTTGTTATTAGCTATTAATGAAACAAATTTTTCGCTAGTTCTTTCCCATGAGTATTGTTGAATTATCGATTTCCTCCCCCAAACGCCCATTTTTTTTGCACGAAGCGGATTGTTGAGTAGATACATGATTCTGTTTATAACTTGGTTTTTGTTATTGGGATTAACTATGAAACCGGATTTGTTGTTCGTTACATCTGGAACTATGGTTTGGGTTCTTATTGCTGCTGTTTCGCAGGCGAGCGCCTCCTTTACAGGTAAGTTTACATTTGACATGGCGGTATTTTCAGCAAGGGAAATGTAACAACTTGCAGCTGAGAAGTAGTATGGTAGTAATTGATACTCAATTTTTCCCGTTAGAATAATTTTTTTGCTTAATCCTAGTTTTACTATTTTGTTCTTAATTCGAATTTCATCCGCGGTTCCTGGTCTGGTAGTACTAATAAGTAATAATGTATTGGGTATTTTTTTTTGAACGTCGGTAAATATGTCAATTACTCTCTCTGTTTTTTTTAAATGTGAATAATCGGTTGAATGAAAAATTATTTTATTAGATGAATATTTTTTATATATCTCATTTCTTTTTTTATTTATTGGCCGAAAATGTTTTGTATCGATTCCTAACGAAATTTGAAATGCTTTTATTCCATATACCGTATGGATTTGTTCAGCACTAATTGGATCCAGGGTTATTGTTTTTTTGGCAGATTTGGCAGCCCATTTATCTAAGGGTGTGTATATAAACCTTAAGAACTTGAATGCGACGCGTAAATAAAATTTGTGCTCGTCGATAAATTTTTCGTCATAGAACCATGGATAAGGTACAAAACAAAAATGAATGAAATCTTTTTTAAATATTTTTGCGCATACAGCGGAAACGAAGATGGAGGGGAAAAGTGAAGCGATTACCTTGTCGTTATTTTTAGTTGTTTTTAACGAACAAATGATTTCAACTAGAATAAATAGTGGACTTAGTACCCAATACCAAAAGATATTTGTTCCAATAGCGCCAATTTTTTTTGTTATGACATTGCTTTGTTCAAAATGTCTAATTAAATCCTGTTTTCCTGATGAGTAACCAATTGTGGTCGTTATTTGATTTGATGTTTGTTTGCATAAGTCTGCGATAAATCTATACCCCCCTTGCCAAAGATTTAAATGTGGAACTATCCAAAAAATTTTTATTTTTGTGGTTTCCATTGTAAATTTTTTAAAAATTCTTTAAAGATTTTTATTCCATCTTTTATACTGCTTAGGTTTGATTTGCCAATCCTTTTGTCGTAGGTAATTGGAACAGAGTATATGCCATAGCCCATTTTGGCCATTTTTGTGATCATTTCCATTTCTATTTCAAAACCTTGGGAGGTTAATACAGGAAGAAGTTTTTTAATCGCATCAGTTTTCCAGGCAAAGTATCCCGTGAGGACATCTGTAACATTTGTCACGTAAAAAAATCTAACTAAAAAGGAAAAGAACCAATTTCCGACTCGGCTATGGAATTTCATTGAGTTTGGTTTTACTTTTCCACTCAGGCGCGAACCCAATATGACATCGCAAAAATTATTTTGTAGTGGTTCAACTAGACGAAATATTTCTTCTGGTCTGTAGGTGTTGTCACCGTCAAGCATTACAACATATTCAGATTTTTTGTCGATATTTTTTATTCCAGTTCTCACTGCATATCCCTTTCCTTGTCTGGGTTCAAAGATTACTTTGGCTCCCATTTTTTTGGCAATAGTTGCTGTTTGGTCTCGTGAATTGTTGTCGATGACTATTGTTTCGATATTTGCTGTTTTTGGTATGGACTTGAGTACTGAGCCTATGCTTTCTGCTTCGTTAAAGCAGGGGATGATTAGCGAAATTTTTGGCTTCATTACGAATTATTTTACCAAAAATGTTTGTATAATATGTTTTTGATGGATTACGTACATAGTTTTGTAGTATTGGCTTATAAAGACTCCGTTTATTTGGAAGATTGTATTCGCTCGTTGTTGGCACAAACAGTGAAAAGCGAAATTTTTATTTCTACATCTACTCCCAGTCCTTTTTTAAAAAAAATTGCTGAAAAATATCGTCTCAGATTGTATCCCCATTCAGGGAAGGGTATTGGCCCAGATTGGTCAAAAGCCTATGCTTTGGCCAAGACACAATACGTGACCTTGGCGCACCAAGATGATATCTATGATTCGAGCTATACAGAATGTTGCTTGTTGGCGGCACGACAACGTTCTAACTCATTGATCATTTTTACTAAATATTCTGAATTGCGTACTGATCCTAAGAGAGGATATTTTAGCTTGCTGATTAAACAGCTGTTGTCGGGAATTTTTATTTGGGGTGGGGCTAGTCAATTGTGGCGGAAGCGGGCTTTGTTGGTATTGGGTTGTCCGATTTTATGTCCAAGTGTGATGTTTCATAAAGCGCGATTGGGAAAATTTGTTTTTCGCGATGATATGGTAGTCGCGTTGGATTGGGAAGCTTGGTGGAGAATCGCTGCAATGACAGGAAGTTTTGTATATGTAGATAGGGATCTGGTGAAACACAGAATTCACTCTGATATGGAGACAGTAATTCGTATAGAAGATTCTAAACGGATGGTGGAAGATAGATATATGTTTTCGCTTATATGGCCGAGTCCAATTCGACAAATTGTTTCTTGGCTATATACATTTGGGTATGGTGCAAATCTACATTAATTTGCTAGAGGTTTATTTGGTAGAGTAAAATTAGATGTTTTTGGAGAGGTCGCATATCGAATGAGATTCGATATTGCACGTCTCGTTGTTTAAACCTGGAGAGGTCGCATAGCGGTCTAGTGCGCACGCTTGGAAAGCGTGTGTGGGCGCAAGTTCACCGCGAGTTCGAATCTCGCCCTCTCCGCCATTACTTTAGAGGTCGGAAGGTGCGGTAGAGGCTGATGGCGACATAGGCGCCACAGTAGAGGAGACTGAGGTTGAGGGTGGTGCGATGGGATGTGGGAAAAGAGAGAAGTAAGAAAAAGAGAGACAAAATCCAGACTAAGGTGGAAATGCTGATGGTTTTCCTGATGATTTTGGATTTGGTCACATAATCTGGTCGAGATGGGTAGACATATTTGATGGGAATAAAGACAAGCAGAATACAGAGGCCGACAATAAGAGTATTTAGAAGTGGTGAGAGATTGAGAATGAAAAAGTAGAACATGAGAATGTTCCAGTAGTCGGGGAAGCCTTTGAAGAAATGATCATCGGTTTTGGCGTCTGTTTGGCTAAACTGGAAAGCAGAGGAGAGGGCGATGGCTGCGGCTATTGGAACGCGCCATTGGGGTAATAAATAGGGGGTGGTAAGAAAGAAAAAGGCCGGGACGATTGCATATGTGAGGTAGTCGATAATATTGTCCATGAGAGCACCGTCTATTTTGACCCCGGAGTGTTTGATATCGACTTTACGAGCCAATGTGCCGTCTATACCATCGATGATTAGACCAATAGCCAGCAAGATGAAGGTGGTTTGGTATTCTCGAGTATGAATGGTATAGAGAGCAAGTAGGCCGCAGACGGTGCCTGTGGCAGTCAATGTATGAACTAGATAGGCACTGAGACGTTTCATATTGGACTAGATTTTAATTTTAAAAGATAACCGACAAAACTGGAAATAAGATGGAGACCGAAATAGAGAAGGAAAATGTAGACTTCCAATCCACGGGTGGGGTTGGCTGAGCCAAGCAAGGCGGCGAGAAGTAGACCGCCGAGAATAAAGTCGACTTGATCAAAAGGAAACCAAGAACGGCCAGAGGCGACATTAAAGCGGCGTTTGAAAAAGCTTTTGATCGCATCTCCGGCCAAGGCGCCGAAACTAACTAATAGACCATAGCTGATCGGTAGACCGAAAAATAAGCTGGTGAGGGTGCCGGTGAATACACCAGTTATTAGTCCGCGCCAGGTTTTGTGATCACCAAAGATGCGTTTATGGTGAAAGTGGTGGCCAAAATCTAAAGGGGTGGCGAACTTTTTTAGGGCTGGAGTATGAGCAGCTAGTATTGGAGTCATGTTGGCGATACCGGCTGGTAAAAAAACCAGAAAGGCGCGAACAAATATTGGCAACATATAAATAGTATAGCAATTTTTCGCTTTTCTTTTGGGTATTTTGGAAAGTTAATTTAGCTATTTTTCTGGGAGTATTTTTTGTGTACAAAAAATAATTAATTTATCTATTTAAAGGTGTAACTTTTATTAAATTTTTTTTCAAAAGAGAAAATATTTTTGATGGTTTATGATAGATTGATGAGTAAAATTGTGTATGGAGTGTTTGGAGTAGTCGCAATTCTATTTTTGGTTGGCGTAGTAGTAATAGGCGGGTGTGGATTTGTGATTGCGGGATCTGTACGACAAATATTGCAAGAAGACTCTGACTATCAGGGATTGCCGTTTCGGATTGCAAATCGGTGTACGACAGGTTGGTGGGAAAAAATTTTTCAGGATCGGGTGTATTTGGTACTTTTGCAAAATAATACTGAACTACGGTCGAGCGGGGGGTTTATGGGGACATATGTGAAGCTAGAATTTAAAAATTCAGGTATGAAGCCGGTACAAGTGGAAGATATTTACCAACCTGATGGGCAATTGGTCGGACATGTAGAACCGCCGTATCCTATACAAGAAGCTTTTGGACAAGGGTGGTGGAAATTGCGTGACGCGAATTGGGATCCTGATTTTGAAGTAGCTGGTCCGGCGGTGAGGTGGTTTTTTCAACAAGGGGGAGAAAGTCAGGTGGATGGTGTGGTGGCAGTGAATTTCGATCTATTGTCGGCATGGTTGGGAATATTTGGACAAGTAAAAACAGAAACATATGATGAGATTATCACTGAAAATAATTTGTATTCACTTGCTCAAAAATATGCTGAAACACGGACTTTTTCTGGTAATACTAACAAGCGGGATTTTCTCAGTGTAGTGGGAAGCGCTTTGTTGGAATCGACAAAAAGGGCTCGTTTGGAGCAGTTGGTTGGATTGGGCCGATTGGTGTATGACAATTTGCAAAAAAAGCAAATTTTGGTGTGGTTTGATGACAAAATGGTTCAGGATTGGATGAAACAAAAAGATTGGACTGGACGACTGGATACTAGATCCGGTGGAGAAGATTATTTATATGTCGTGGAAAATAATTTGGGAGCGAATAAAGCCAACGGATTAGTGGGACGAAAAATAAAACAAGAGCTTTGGGTGGAGGATAATGGAGTGAGGAATCAGATAACTATTGATTGGCAGAATGATAACCCCTTTTCTACGCCTAGGCCGCCAGTATTTTGGGGTGGGGATTATTTAGTATATACACGAGTGGTGGTGCGTAAGGAATATTTGGTGGATTATGTGCGAATTGGTGAGCAAGTGTTGAAACGACGAAGCCATGAAGTAGGCAAACAACCCGCATCGATTTTGGTAGGTCGATCTGAAGGTGAGTATGACGTCGAAGGGAGAGATAATTTACAACTCATTGGATTTTGGGCGCGAGTGCCGGCAAGTGGACAGGCTGAGGCGCAAGTTTCGTTGGTGGGAAACCAGCGATTTAATGGATTGTTGGTACGACGGCAGCCGGGGGTTGAGAATTTTGGTTTTCAATTGATTCGGAATGGGTCGATTGTTTCAGATTTGATTGTCGATCGCGATGTAGAGATCAAGTGGTAAGATTTGGGAGTGGATCAGGTAGAAGAAGTGAAACAAAAAGTGGATATGGTGACCTTGGTAGGTGAATATGTTCAACTGAAAAAGGCTGGACGCAACTACAAAGGTCTGTGTCCGTTTCATGGTGAGAAATCGCCATCGTTTATGGTGAATACGGAATTGCAGATCTATAAATGTTTTGGATGTGGAAAAGGAGGAGATTGTTTTCGGTTTATGGAGGACATCGAAGGGATGAATTTTTCTGAGAGTTTGCAGTATTTGGCAAAACGAGTAGGGGTACAGCTGCAGCATTACTCGCCAAATGATAATGAGAAGAAGCGGGAACGAATGGTGGCGGTGAACACTGTCGTGGCTGAGGCATATCATTGGCTGTTGCTGCAACACGCGATGGGTAAGCCGGCACTGGAATATATTTTGGCACGGGGGATAACTCGGGAAACACTGGTGAGATATAAGCTGGGATTTGCGCCGAATGATTGGCATTTTTTGGAAGGGTTTGCGGTGAAGAAAAAAGGATATGAGGTGGCGGAACTTGTGGCGGTGGGACTAGTGGGGAAGAGTGAGCGGACGGGCAAATATTTTGACCGATTCCGGAATCGGTTGATGTTTCCATTGGCAAATCAGCGAGGACAGGTGGTGGGATTTGCTGGACGGGTATTGCCAAGTGATCAGGCTAGTCAAGAAGCGAAGTATGTAAATACGGCAGAGACAGAGCTGTATCACAAGAGCGAATTGTTGTATGGATTGGATTTGAATCGTTCGGATATAAAACGCGAGGGAGTGGCAGTGGTGGTGGAGGGGGAGTTGGATAGTATCGCCAGTTGGCAGGCTGGTGTGCGGCATGTAGTGGCAATTAAAGGGTCGGCATTGACTGAACGGCAAGTAGAGCTGATTCGACGTTTGGCAGAGACTGTGGTCTTGTCTTTGGATGCGGATGTGGCAGGTGATGCAGCTGCGCGACGAGGAATTGATATTGCTTTTCAGGCGGGACTGTTTGTGAAAGTGACAAATTTTGCGGCATACAATACAACATATAAAGATCCAGGGGAGATGGCAATTGCGGATCCAGATTTGTGGAAACGAGTTGTAGAAGAAGCGATACCAGTTTATGATTTTTATTTACAGTCTGCAGTGAAGCGATTTGGTTTGGATGTACAAGGGAAAAAGAAAATTGGTGAGGAGATGATGCCAGTTATTTCTAAAATTTCAGATGAGATCGTCAAAGCTCATTACATACATTTGTTGGCACAAACTTTGGGAGTGCGAGAGGAAGACGTGCGAGTACAGTTGGGTAAGGCTAATAAGCCGGTATCTGCTCCTGCGGTTGAAGTAAAAAAAGTTGCGGGTAAGAAGAGTAGGCGAGAAGTTTTGGAAGCATATGTGGTGGGGTTGGCATTGGGATATGAAACATTAGAATTGGTTGCTGATACTCATATGCGAGCACTTGTTCAGACGAGTTTTTGGAAGCGGGTGTTGGAAAAATTGGATATGTCAGCCGTTAGTGTTCGTGAAGCGGTGGGGAAATTACCGGCTGAACTGGTGGGTCAGGTGCAAGATGTGTTGTTGGCTGATAACCAGGTCAAAGATGTGCGAAACGAATGGAAACGAGCAGTGCAAGAACTGGAGATCGTGGATATTCGTGAACAATTGGATCGGTTGGCGGGACAAGAGGATGGCTTGGGAAAAACGGCCGATTTGGTGAAAAAATTATCCGAGTTGACTCGGGGGAAGTAGGCAGGTAAAATCGGCTAGCCTATTGACAGGGGCTTTTTTTGGTTGAGAACCGTTTTATTATGGAAAAATTAATTCAAACAGGTAAAAAACAAGGCTATTTGACCATTGATGAGATTTTGGAGGCATTTCCAGACGCTGAAGATCGAGTAGCAGAATTGGATGAGCTGTTTCGACAATTGTTGGAACAAAATATTGATGTATTTGAAACGGTAACGGAAGAAGAAGCTGAAGTGGATGAAAAATCTTTGGTGGAACTAGATAAAGAGATAGAGGCATTGACCAAAGTGGAAGGTGGAGTGTCTACGGATCCGGTACGGATGTATTTGCGAGAGATCGGAAAGATTCCATTGCTGTCTTCTGAAGAAGAAATTTCTTTGGCACAGAAAAATGAAAAGGGTGATCGGAAGGCGAAGCGAAAACTGACAGAAAGTAATTTGCGTTTAGTCGTATCTATCGCCAAAAAATATGTGATGAGAGGACTATCTTTACTCGACCTGATTCAGGAAGGAAATCAAGGCTTGATTCGGGCGGTAGAGAAGTATGATTGGCGAAAGGGATTTAAATTTAGTACCTATGCCACCTGGTGGATTCGCCAGGCGATTACCCGGGCAATTGCGGATCAGGCTCGAACCATTCGTATTCCTGTACATATGGTGGAAACCATCAATAAACTGATTCGGATTCAACGTCAGCTGATGCAGCAATTGGGTCGCGAGCCAACAGCGGAAGAAGTGGCTGAAGTCATGGGAGATGGAATGACGCCGACTCGGGTACGAGAGATTTTGAAGATCGCTCAAGATACGACCAGCTTAGAAACGCCAGTGGGTGATGAAGAAGACTCGATGCTGGGAGACTTTATTGCTGACACGTCCCAATTGTCACCGATAGAACAGGCTTCACGAGAATTGTTGAAAGAAAATATCGATGAAGTGTTGTCTACATTGACTGATCGGGAAGCGAAAGTACTGAAAATGCGATTTGGATTGGAAGGTAAGAACCCAATGACTTTGGAAGAAGTGGGACGAGAGTTTGGGGTGACTCGAGAACGTATTCGACAAATCGAAGCGAAAGCTTTGCGAAAGCTGAAGCATCCATCACGACGGAAGAAATTGCAGGATTATCTAGATTAGTTGGGCTTGGGTGAATTCGAGAAGTTTTTTGGGAGCAATGGCAAAGACAGAATTGGCTGTACCGGCTGAGGCGTAGACGATAGGGTAGTCGAGAAGTTTGGGATCAAAGAAGGGCTGAGGTAGGGCAAATGGTGGGACACCGCCTATCTGGTAACCGGTGGCAGAGAGCACTTCTTGGGCAGAGGCTTTGGGATGTGGCAGATCGATTTGTTGGCCACCACGGCCAATAGCCAAAACAAATCCTTCGGGGGTTTTGAAGACGATAGATTTGGCTATTTGGCCAATGTCGCAGCCAAGTTGAGTAGCGGCTTGGGCGGCAGTATGGGTCGATTGGTCAAAGGTATGAGGAGTGATATTGAGGTGGTGCAGAGTGGTCCACTGGGCGAGGGTAATCATTTGGCGTGCTGGTAAAATTCGACGGTTTGGTGGACGCCGGATGCTAGATCTGTTTTTGGAGACCAGTTGAGGAGTTTTTTGGCTTTGGTGTTGGAGAGGACATTGCGACGGACATCGCCAGGGCGATCGGGGCCGTAATTGGCGGGTTTGCCAGTTTTGAGGACGGATTCTAGTGCGGCGTAGACTTGGTTGTTTGACGTCTCGACGCTGGTGCAGATGTTGAAATAATCGTTTTGAGAATAGTCGAGAGCTGCTAGATTGGCGGCGACGACATCGGCTACATAGACATAATCCCGGGTGTGGCCACCGTCGCCAAAGATGGTGGGAGTCTCTCCAGCGAGCATTTTGGTGGTGAAGATGGCAATAATGCCGGCTTCTTTGTTGCCAGCTTGGCGAGGGCCGTAGACATTTGAATAACGGAGAGAAACATATGATAGGCCAAAGACAGTGCTGTAGAGCTTGAGATATTGTTCAAATGTAGCTTTGGAGACACCGTAGAAGCTGGTGGGTTTTTTGATGGGCTCGTCTTCAGTGATGGGGAGAGCACTTTCGGGCACTTCGCCATAGTAGGCACCGCCAGTATTTGAATAAATAAGTTTTTTTACACCAGTTTGACGACAGGCTTCTAGGAGATTGAATCCGCCGACGATGTTTATATCTAGGTCTTCTTGGGGGTGCGACATGGAATGAGGGACTTCGTTTTGAGCTGCTAGATGAAAAACGGCTTCTGGTATGAAAGATTTGAATATTTCGGGTACTTTTTGTGTGTCTCGAATATCTACTTGATGGAAGACTGATTTCGGGTGGAGATTGGAGGTATTTCCGGAGCGGAGACTATCGAGAATGGCCACTTCGTGACCTGCAGCAATCAACGCATCTTGGATGTGTGAACCAATAAAGCCGGCACCGCCAGTAATCAGAATACGCATGTTAGTGGTTTTGTAATTCTTTGAGATAACGGTGGTCGATAACCAGTAATACAATGCCAATAATGACAGAGACGATATAACTGGCAGCTGGAATATGGGGGATGAGATATAAGTCGGCTAAGCCCCAAATGCCGCGCCAAAAAAAGATGAGGGCGCCACCGGCGAGGATATATTTGATGAGATTGTGGCGAGGACTTTTGGCCATAGATATATTGTATCAGCTGTTGGTAACGATTAAGACGGAGTGATCTGATAAATCTAAGGGTAGGCGGGTACCGGCGAGCTCGAGAAAATGATTGAGATTGAGAATATCTGCACGAAATCCGTGGCCGGAGAGCGCTTGTTTGGCCAGTTCATAATTTTCGGTCTTGAACCGAGCAGTACCAGACATTTCATATTCAGGGACAAATTTGGTAGAGGTGCGATCAATGGACATAAAGATGCCAGTCCGATCTAGACAGGTAGAGAAGGCTTCTTGGACTTTGGCTATCAGCCCGCCGGGGTAGTGAATATGATTCATATATTGATCTTGAGGAAACCAAATAGCATCAAAGACGTAGGTAGCCAAAATAAGATTGAAGGGGTATTTGGGAAATTTGTCTTTGAGCAGATCTAGCTGAATAGCCCGAAGTTTCATTTGATCGGTGGAAGGCAGATCTTGAGGCAGGGCTGAGAGGGTGAAGTCTGACAAAACGATATCGTATGTGCGAGTCGTCTGGCGACTAATAATTTGCCAGCGATCTAGACGAGAACTGCTGCCGAGTTCGAGTATGCGAATAGGGTTGGTGGAGACAAATTTTTCGATCCAGTGACGAAGAGCTGATTGGACGACTTGGCTGGTGGCTAAAAAATTGGCTGCGGCAGCACTGTTTTCGGCGTATATTTTGGCGTTGTGAAGATTGTGCGGATTCACGGGATGTGCGAGTTATTATACTGACTTGGCGAAAAAAAATGCGCCTCATTTTGCTTTTTTGCATGATATGAGGCGCGATTTTTTAGAAGATTAGATCGCCGCAGGCAGTATAGGTTTTGGATTCCGCGGCGGATTTGTGGACATTGATTGCCAGTGGCAATTGATTTTGCAGTTGGGCGATCGTGGCGTTGATTTGGGTCGTGGATTGGCCATTTTTAACGTTGGCCAGAGGATACTTTACGTCACCCACGTCTGGACATTGTCCTGTGTGTATATGGGCAGGTTCGTCTGAGCCTGTGGGTGTGCCAGTGAGCATAATTTTGACTGTGACCTTGCCGTTTGATTCAGTCAGTGTGGCGGTACCTGTTTGACCGGAATCGTTGACTGATCCAAGCTTGATCACTAAGCTGGTGACCGCTTGGGTTGTGACTGGCGAAGAGGTCATGGCTTCAGAGCTGGTAGGGCTGATATTGGTAGTGCCCATAGGTGGAGTTGAGGTGGTGGTAGGCGAGTTGGACAGATCGTAGTCGCTAGGTGCGTCCACTGTTTGATTGGTCATGGGAGTCTGATTTTGACTTTCGGCGGCGTACCAGACTAAACCACCGAGAATTACTACACCAATTAGAACGATTAACACTGTTTTCATTTGTTGTATTCACCTCCTTTGAATTTCATATTTTTTAGTCTAACCAGCCTGGGTAAGAGGGGCGTAAGATATCTGGATGAGAATCGCGTGAAGAATGTGTATAGTAGATATAGATATTTTTTGAGGGGGTGAGAGATGTGAAACAACTACATATGGTCACTTGGATTTTGGTTATTGTTGGTGGAGTAAATTGGGGACTCGTTGGACTGCTGGGATTGAATGTGGTGCATGTGATTTTTGGCATGATGCCAGTGTTGGAAAGTTTGGTATATATAGCCGTAGGTGCTTCTGCTGTATGGGAAGCGGCCAATCATATGAAAACCTGCATGTTGTGTATGAATGACATGAAGTCTAAGAAGAAAAAGAAATAGTCGTTGTTTTTTGTACGAACACTCCTGCCCGTGAGGAGTGTTTGTGGTTTTTGTAGGTTCTACAAGGTTTTGCTGGAGTGCAGTATAATGTGGTTTGACAATTTATTCCCCTGTATCGAAATTTAGCCAAGCTAAATTTCTCTATCTCTCTCCCGCATTGCGGGATCGTGATAGCTCAACGGAACCGTTGGTACAGGTGAATTACATTAACAATTTATTCCCCTGTAGCTCAACGGTAGAGCAATTCGCTGTCAATTGGCAGCCCTTGGTGGCAACATCGAGTGGAAAAATCAGGCTAATTCGGGGAACTCCTACATTTGTAGGACAATCCCGAGCTAAATCTACATATAAATATATGTAGTAAATGTGTAGAGACTATATACCTGGCGGCCCATGTGGTCGATGAGATAGTCCAAGCCTTGCAGTAATGCGAGGGTTCTTGTAACGAAAAGGTTCGGGGTTCGAATCCCTGCGGGGGAGCACTATAGACGTTATCCGAACTTCATAATACTCATGACAAAACGGAAGTTAAAAAAGGCATCCGAGCATATTTATTATGAAATTTGGATGTTCTACCAAACTTTATTACTTTTACTAACTCCTAGAAACCATATTGAAGTTAATATTCTTCTTGACGCATTTGCAATACATGCCAGAAGCCTTCTTGATTTCTTCTATCCAAAGAGAATGAAAGTTAGGCGACCTGATGACATGTTCGCATATCATTATTCATCTAACCTATTTACTTTTAAACAAAACAAAACAATGAAGAAGGATTTGTTGTTTGTTGCAAGAAAAGCTGATAAGCAGGTTGCTCATTTAACCTATACCAGAAATCGGTATGGAGCAAAAACTAAACCTTGGCCCCATTTATCTATTGGGAAGAAGATGCATAAAACAATTAAGGCTTTTTATAATTCTCTTTCCGATCAGGACAAAAAATGGAGTTATTTTGTGGAGCTCAAAAAGCAAATAGATCTGAATGATAATTTGCTAAATTAAACATTCGGATAGCCTCTTAAAGGCGGAGCCAGACATTTTAGCTTCGAATTTTTAATTCTCACACTACTCGTTAAACATTAATTCAAAAGTGATATTCTGGTTATATGGCTTGGTTAATGAGAAGGCGATTAGTGTTTTTCCTGGTCTTAGGGGTTGCTGTCTGCGGTTTGTTTTACATATACAAAACTTATTTCTACCCAAACAGAACTCCAATTGATAAAAAAACGATAGAGTCTTCAAGTGACTATTTGGTCGTGATAAATGCGGAGGGGGGGTTGTGTCCAGACGGTCCTTGTTTTTCTCAATCTTTTATTAGAAAAAATGGCGATTCTTTAAATGGTCAGGGGTCGAGTGTGAAATTGGGCAAAAATGAACTGTCTATCCTTACGAGTGAAATTCAAAGTACAGATTTTGAGAAAATAAAATCCAAACCTTTTACAGAAATGTGTCCGAGTGCATACGATGGGCCAGAAGTTACGTATTATATTTTTACTCAGAGTGGAGTTGAGTCTATTGGAAGCTGCCAATACGACATTGAGGACGTTGAGTTAATTAAAACTATTCACGAACTCCTTAATCAGAATTAAGCTATTTGTGTGAAATAATTTCTAATTGGACTATTTTTGTCTTTTTACTTTAATTTGTTATCATTTGTGAATGGCGAGTTTGAATCCTTGGATCAATTTTAACGGGAATGCGCAGGAGGCGTTTGATTTTTATAAATCTGTTTTTGGGGGAGAGTTCGAAAAGATTGTGCGGTTTAAAGATATTGCGACGGCGGAATTTCCAGTGGATCCGAAAGAGGAAAATAAAATCATGTATATTGCCTTACCGATTGGGAAAGATAATTTGTTGATTGCTAACGATGTGCCAGAGGTGTTGGGCAAAGTAAATGAGCGAGAGAATAGAAGTAAAATTTTGGTGAAGGCGGATACTAAAGACCAAGCACAGAAATGGTTTGATGGATTGTCGGTTGAGGGAGAAGTGGAGGGGCCGATGGGAGAGAGTCCTTGGGGATCTTATGCAGGAATGTTTCGAGATAAATATGGGATTGAGTGGATAATTGAGTTTTGTACAAACTAAAATGAGTAAACTAATTACATGTATCTGGTTTGCCAATAACAATGGTGAAGAGGCGGTAAAGTATTATATGGATACTTTTAATTCGGCTCCAGGGAATCACGAGGCTAAAATGGGAGATGTTACCAAAGCGCCAAAGGCCAGCGAAGAAGTGTCTGGCAGGCCAGAGGGGTCTGTCATGACAGCGGAATGTGATATTGATGGAATTAGTTTTATGTTTCTTAATGGTGGTCCTGTGGAGCAATTCAAACTTAATGGCGCAACTTCTTATATTATCGAATGTGAAACTCAAGAAGAGATAGATTTTTTCTGGGAGAAACTGTCTGCTGTACCTGAAGCCGAACAATGTGGTTGGTGTACAGATAAATTTGGTGTCACATGGCAAGTAACCCCAAGGATTTTGGATGAATATATGCGTGATCCTAAAAAAGCGGAAGCTGTTACAAAAGTGTTTATGCCGATGAAAAAACTTGATCTTGAAGCAATCCGAAATGCGGGTGAATAAATTTGTAAAAGGAACCGTGGACGACTTTGAATCGACGAAGGGATATTTTGTGGGTAGGTTTTAAGGAGATAAGGGCTTTCCCGATTTAGCAACTGAAGAGATGGAAGTGGCTTGGAAAAAATTGCCGACGCATTTTGAAGAAAATCAAGCACATTTTCATAAAGTAGGAGTCGAGGTGAATGTAGTTGTTTCTGGTGGGTACGTGGTGGAGATAAATGGAGAAACAGTAGAACTAAAACAGCGGGATTTTTTGGTAGTGTATCCCGAAGCAGCATTGCGAAATATTAGTGCTCAGCCTAATACAGAACTATTGGTCATAAAGGCTCCGAGTGTGGCGAATGATAAATTTGATGTGGAGTAAACGTTTTATAATGACTGATAACTATGTGTAGAAGTATAAAAACACTTTACAATTTTGATCCGCCAGCAACAGCAGACGAAATATCTGCTGCTGCATTGCAATTTGTGAGAAAGTTGTCGGGGTTTAGACAGCCGTCACAAGTGAATAAAAAAGTTTTTGAGGAGGCAGTTTTGGCAATTAGCAAAGATGCTAAGATTTTATTGGAGTCTTTAAAAACAAATTCACAACCAAGGAATCGTTATGATAAAAATTGATTATCCATTACCTAATGATTGGCGGGGAGAGGTGATGACAAAAATTCGGCAGTTGATGGCCGAAGCCAATTCGGAAATTGTGGAGGAGGTGAAGTGGAGAAAACCGTCTAATCCAGATGGAAATTTGGTATGGAGTAAAAATGGAATTATTTCGACAGGAGAGATTTATAAACAACATTTGAGACTAACCTTGTCTAAAGGAGTAGAACTGAAAGACTATGACCCGAAAGGGATTATTAACGCCCACAGAGCAATTTTGATTCACGAGAATGACAAGATTGATGAGGAGGCTTTTGTGAAATTGATTCAGGAAGCGGTGAAATTGAATAGTAAAAATAAGAATGAGTAGTGATAATAAAAGATATAAATTGCAGGCAGACGTTTGGGTGTATCCGAGCATGGCGGGTTGGTATTTTGTGACGATACCTGAGGAGATGTCAAAAGAAATTAAGCAACAATTTGGAGATTTTAAGAGAGGTTGGGGGTCACTGGCGGTAAAAGTAACTCTGGGGAAAACTGTTTGGGAGACATCAATTTTTCCGGATAAAAAGCTGAATGCATATCTTTTACCGCTTAAAGCAGAGGTGAGAAAGAAGGAGAAGGTGGAGGTGAATAAACAGATAAGTTTTACTTTGGAGATAAAAGTTTAAGCAGTGGGCAGGGCGTCAAATTCGGCGCGTTTTTCATCCATCCATTTTTGCATTGCAGTAGGATCTGACATAAGCTGCATCATTTTTTGTTGAGCCTCCAGATGGGGAGCATCTCCTTTTTGAAACATTTCCATGCCGTGTTGTTGGCTAAGCTTGGCTATGTCATCAAAAGTTTCGGCATGAAATTCCAAGTCACAGGCTCCGGCTAATTGTTTGCAAGTCATGGTTTTCATACTAATTATTATACACAATATTAATCAGTAAGGGTAATAGTGTAAGAGACTGTGTCGATGACTGTGCCATTGGTGGTGGAACAGTTGTCGCCATATTTCACAACATTGGCTCCTGAATATGTGCCGTTGGGTTTATTTATATTGATATACGATTGGATGTTGTAGGATTGGCCAGGTCCAATGCCGCCAGATGCAGTATTGAAACCTTGGCCACTGTTGCCATCGCCAATAATACAAAGCAATCAACCATTTCGTAAATTAATTGTAGCAGGAAATAAGGTTTACTTATCCTTTTGTTCGAGGAGGTTGTCGAGGGGTATGCCAGCGTCAACTATTTGAGCGATCATGTCTACTGATTTGATGGCTTTTTCGGCTTTTGAAACAAGTGGACTATTGAGTGGTTCTCGACCAAAAAACATCCGAAGTAGGGTTTCGCCGTTATCGCCAATTTGTTTATTTACTATATGAAACAATAATTTGTAGTCATGATATCTGAGTATATCTGCAGCTGTCTTTGAATCTTTTTCGTTTTGGTCGCCATGAGCAGAGGGAGTTTCAAATGCTACAACTCGAGCCATGGTTTCTTCTAGCCATTTGGTGTTGGCTTCTGGATATTGGCTTAACTTGCTGATGAGGTGGGCAGTTTCTTCAAATGCAGTAGCGTTTATTTTTCCTGGATTTTCTGTGGTGGTTTTATCTGTGTTTATAAGAATAAATGAGGGAAGAGGTGTGTCGATGTTGGATTCTTCGGCTTGCATAGAGCTGGGTCTAAAGGTGAGAGCACCAGCTTGTTTGCAGGTAAGTTTTGTAGATTCAATTATTGCTTTGGCTTTTTCGGCTAAGGTGGCCATCTCTGGTTCTGAATTTCTGGCGTCTAATTCTATTTTGGCTTTTTCAAAAATAGAAGATTGATATTGGCCAAACATTTCCATTCCTTGGCTGTCTAATATAATGGTATTCTCCCAAGCAGTGCTGACAGAGTTTGCTTCTTGGGTAGATATAAAACCTCTGTCTTGCCACGCTTTTAGCATGTCTTGGGATTTTTGTTTGAGAATGTCTTTAAGTTGTTTTGAAGATTCTGTTTCTGGTAGAGACTCGATTCTTGTAAGTTTGTTGAATAGTTCTGCGGAGGGTGGGGGAACTTCTACGTTTTCAGTTTGACGAATTTTTTCTTCGGTAAGCATATATGGAAGTATAGCTTATTTGATAAGCTATTTTAGAGGTAATGTTATGTATATCAATAATAATTTATTGACAAACGATAAATAATCAATTATTATTATGATATGAAACGAGGAACAACAGGTTTTTTGAAATTGGTGCTGTTGATGGTGGCCGTGGGAGTAGTGGCTATGATGATTAGATTTCCACAGACTGAAGGACGGGCACAAGGGTTGAGTCTGTTGCAGATTTATGCTGATCCGCTAATTATCTATATATACATTGGATCAATACCGTTTTTTGTAGGACTGTTTCAAGCTTTTAAATTGTTGCAGTTGATTGATGCGAATAGAGCGTTTTCCAAGGAAGCAGTGAAGAGACTACGGAATATTAAATTGGTTTCTATTTTGCAAATTGGTTTTATTGTTGCGGCACAGTTATATTTAAGGTTTTTTGCAAATGGTGATGATCCTACTGGGCCGATTATGTTGGGGTTTATGGTGTCGTTTGCAATTGCCGTGATTGCGACTGCGGCGGCTGTATTTGAAAAGCTATTCAAAAATGCAGTGGATTTAAAATCAGAAAATGAATTAACGATTTAAATATATGGGAATTGTGATTAATCTAGACGTGATGCTGGCAAGGCGAAAAATGAGTGTGACGGAACTAGCAGACAAGGTGGGGATTACGATGGCAAATTTGTCGATTTTGAAAAATGATAAGGCGCGCGCAATTCGTTTTTCAACATTGGAAGCTATTTGTAAAGCATTGGACTGTCAGCCGGGAGATATTTTGGAATACAAGAAATAAATGTATGCCCGAACTTTTTTCATCAGAATCTTTATCTGTTGATTCTCGAATTGTTTTACAAGACTTGTTTGAGCGCGGAAATGTGTCGAGTAATGATGTAGCACAACTATTAAAAACAGATTGGAATTTTGTAGGTGAGGGAGGAAGAATGGCTGTAGCGGCATTGGAAAATGATCCAGATAAGTTGGTTGCAGTGAGTTATAAGGAATCTTCACCTGAAGAAGCCAAGGCGGTGTACTATAACCATCAAATTCTTTGCACTTTATTTCCTGATAATTTTCCTCGGATATATGCAGCATATGGTAGATTGAATGGAAAGGGTTTGTCTTTGAATTTTCGAGAGCGAGTATATGGTGAGACCTTTTCAAAAGCAGGCGTCCAGAAGATGCTTAATAAGGTTGATAGAGGATTAAAAGATGGCGAAGACAGATCTATGGCAAGGGTAATTGATGTATTACGCCAACTTGAGATTCCTTTTTATTTTGACAACAACGAAAGAAATTATATGAAAGGAAGTGGCGGTCAGGAAGTGTATGTTGACACCTTTAATTTTCGAGGTTGGACTGAAGAAATGAAAACGAAAGTTTTAGTTTACATGAAGCATCATTCGTATGATGAGAAAGATATACGTATAGTTGAAAATGGTGTGAAACGGTTGTTACTTTTGACTCGTTAGCAATCGTAAGTTGGGTTCTGACTTGGGTCCGCAAAACATTAAATTGACAAGTTTGGAATAGTTTTTCATAGCGCTGTTTAGGAATAGACAGCACTTTTTTTATTCTTGTATATTTATGACATGGGAAGACGAATTCGTCATCGTATGCTGGAAAAGCATTTGGATAAGAAACTGAAAAACCGCATGCGGTGGTATTTTGTGCTGTCCTTTTTGTTGCTAGGTGTAGTGGGGTATGAAATTTTGTTTGGTATGGTGACTGTGGGGTTTGCATTGCTTGGTGTTGTGATGGGAATTTTTTTGGGAGTTGGAGTGGCGCGAATGTTTCATTTATCTTGGGACCATGATGCTAAAAAAATTGTATCGCGATTGGATGCGTTTGGAATTGTGATACTGGTACTTTATATAGCATTTGTGATTGTTCGAAGACAAATTATTGGCTATTTCTTTTATGCTTCCATGGTAGGAGGCATGAGTATGGCGATTTCAGCCGGAGTGATGATTGGAAGAGTGGTGGGTACGCGAGGAAAGATTTTGAAAATTTTGAAGGAGCAGCGAGTGTTTCGATAATTATTTTAGTATTATGTCTAACGTTTCTAGGAGAGAAAGAGCTTCGGGGAGTGAAAAAGTGGCATCTTTGATGGTGTTTTGCCGAGGGTCAATGTAATAGTTTTTGGCGCCTTGGAGATCGGCTTTATGCAGATTGGTTTTTGAGAAAATACTTTGATTGAAATCAGTATTTGTGAGTATTGCTTGGGTGAGATTTGTTTCAGAGAAGTCTACCTCTACTGCTTCGCAGGATAGAATTTTTAATTCAGATAAATAGAGAGCATGAAAGTTTGAATAATTTATTTGGCAATTTTCAAACGAAAGATACTGAAGACTTTGTGTCGTAGTCCAATCAATACCAATGACTTTACAGTTTTTGAATATGGTTTCTCTAAAGCGCGAATTGGTCAGTCGGGTGGCACTAATAAGGCAGTCATGAAATCGGCAATTGATAAATTTGCATTTTTCAAACGTGCAATCTATCCAATGACATTCGAAGAATTCACAATCTTCAAATTCAATTTCTGTATATGTTTGCTTTGAGGCGATGATTTGGGATAGCTTTTCTTGGTAATAATTATTTTTGGAGATATTCATAGTCATATTTTATACTTATGGGGTATGAATATGTTTAAACCGACACTAGCCAAGACGCCGGAGGAGTATATTTTGGCAATTGAGGAGCCGAGGAGAAAAGAAGTAGAAGTGTTGCATGCGTTTATTCAAAAGACGGTTCCGGATTTGAAACCACATATTTTGTCGGGAATGATTGGGTACGGGACGTATCATTATCGGTATGCTTCGGGAAAAGAAGGAGATTGGTCACTGGTGGCTTTGGCGAGTCAGAAAAATTATATATCGGTATATGTTTGTGCCATAGAAGATGGTATTTATATTGCAGAGCAGTATAAGGACAAATTGCCAAAAGCGAGTATTGGTAAGAGTTGTATTCGGTTTAAGAAGTTGGCAGATATTGATATGCAGGTGTTGAAGGAGATTTTGAAAAAAGCTGAAAAAGTGGGTGGGGCTGGCCAAGTGCGCTAAAATTGGTATATGAATCAGACACAAATATCAGCTGGAGTAGTACACACTATGCCTGAGGATTTGGGTAAGGCTTTGGGGGATGACGCAAAATCTTTGGCATTATGGGAAGGGTTGACGCCGCTGGCGAGGAACGAGTGGATTTGTTGGGTATTGTTTCCAAAGACGGAGAAAACACGCGAGGATCATGTCAAAAGGACAGTGAGGCAACTGAAGGAGGGAAAACGGCGGCCATGTTGTTGGATTGGGTGTATTCATCGGACAGATAAAGAATTGAGCCCGTCGATCAAGGGGATTTTGAGTAAACAAAAGAAGTTGGGAAATCTGTTATGACAGTAAACGCGTATATCGATAGTTTCCCAAAAGATGTACAGGAACGGTTGGTTTTGGTACGTAAGGTGATTTTGAAGATGATACCTGAAGCAGAGGAGGCGATTAGTTATGGCATTATTGGGTACAAGATACATGGGAAGCCGATTGTATACTTTGGGGCGTGGAAAACATATTTGTCCATTTATCCAATACCAGATGGTCTGGCAAAGGCTATGCCGGATCTAGGTGGGGCAAAAATTTCTGGTCGAGCTACACTCCAATTGCCATTTTCAAAGCCGTTATCTGTGAAGGTGGTAGAAGATGTGGTGCGATTTGTGTATGAATCGCGACATTCTAATGTAGATCGAGCCTAATTAGGCCTATAGTTTGACTTTACGCCTATTTTTGGCTATAATATTGATATATCAAGTGAACTAATTCACTTGCTGTAAAACGAAGTATTTCTATTTTTGGATTGCAAGAAGACGAGGTATTTCGTTCGTACATTAATAGATTGCTTTTTTTGTTGGAGGGCTATGTTAGCTACATTTGACAGATCTCGGTACGCGAACGTCACAGATGCACAATTTGCAGCCTTGAACGCTGGCCAAACAGTAATTTTGATTATCGGTGACGATCCAGCGACGAAGCAAGTGTTTCGTGTGAAGGTGGTGCAGCCACCTAAATCACTGGGGAGTTTCCAGATTTTGGAAATTATTCATATCGGTTCAGCAGCGGTGCATGATTCAGATTACGATTTGAATTGTATCGTTTGGTCTGATGCAGATGGAATCTTCTTTGAGAAGGAGTAATTGTGGCAAATCAACCAAAGAGTGAAAAAGAGGGGTATAAGCCCATGACTGGGCCAGAGGCGCAAGCTTTGACAGTGGGAAGTCTCGCATGTGTAATTTTTGGAGCAGGTCGCACTCTTCAAGTGGTGAAAGTTAAGGTTGTGGCTGAACAAGCGGTGAATACTCGGGTGGTACAAGTCGAAAAATTTCTCAAGAGAGGGCTATTTATTCCTAAAAAAGAACAAGTGAAGATTGGAGACAAATTTGTAGCTATGTTTGGTGATTTTTACCATTTGTAATGGTAGCAAAAAGCAGTTTGGTTTGTTTGGGGTGGGGAGCGAAAGCGACCTGCCCCTTTTTTTATCCTGTAGTGTTTGATTTTCTGGTCTGGGGGAGATAAAATATCATGTGGTGAAGGCCGCGAAGCAATGCGCTTTTTTGGCCTTTTCGAACTTTGAAAATTGGCTGTTAAGGAGAGAATATATGTTTACGCTGAAAGTTTATCCGAGTGAATATGACATTTTGAAGCCGAACATGGTCTTGGCGTTAGAGCGGCAGGGGTGGCAAGACGGCAAGATTGGAAAAGTGCGAATTTTGTCATTGGATCGTGATCACCAGTGTGCCTTGCTACGCTATGAAGGTGTCGCTGTGCCAGGCCTTGATTCGTTTGAGTTTGGCCAAACTATTTCGGCTTCTTTTACGGATTTGCGCTGGATTATGCTGGAACCACAAGAAGTGGACAAATTGCCAAATGGGGCTCCAGTTATCCATTTTCTGAACGAAAAAGGAGAACGAGGCATGGTGCACTGCACTCATGGCAAGCGGCGTTTTCGACCGGCAACATTGAAGGTCGAACGCGTATTACGTGGACACTTTTATTATGGTGTGGGGCAGGAATTTCCGGTGGATCCGTTGTCGATTATTTTGATTGCTGATTAGGAGGCGTTATGCATACGATGATGAGTTACGATGAGTATCGGAAATTGGAAATTGGGGATCGCGTTGGGTTTTATTTTACAAAGCCGCCAACAGAAGAAGTGGTTTATATGGGTATTGGCGTCGTCGTTGTTCCATGTAATGACCGAGGTGAACTACACGTGCAAGTGTTGTATTTTTTGACCGAGCCCCCAGTAAATGAATTCTTGAATCAAAATATTGTAGTAGCTGGAAGATTTCTGTTTACGTGTACCGACAAAATGGGAGCTATGGTGCGGTCTGTGGACCAATCTTTGCAAGCGAATCAAGGCGTGTATTGGCATAAACCTGCTTGGCCTGGTGAGGCGCAAGCTTGGGCAAGGGTCATTCGAGTCAATGCTGACGATACTGTGATTATTTCTGTAGTTGGGTTGATAAAGCCGATGTGGCTTTTTAATCCCCAAATTGGTGCAACTGTGTGTGTGCCAAAGTTTCAATTGAGATTGCCGGTGTTGTAGGAGGCGTTATGCACAGATTTGTGGCGATTTTACGTCGAAATCAACAGATATTGGCTGATGGGACGGTTCAATTGTCTATTGATGATGAAGCGAGATGGATTTTTTTGGGTTATCGACGTTTGGTGTGTGTGCCGGTGCGTGTGTCTAATGTCATGCGCGAGGTGGGTATGGCGTCGATCAGGGTATTGCCTCATTCTTGGATTGGACACGATGTGCCCCCGATGCATTCTATGCAAACAGTAGCTTTGAGCTCGTTGTTTTTTACTGTGGATGAGCAGCTGTTTGCAAAGGGTTTTCGAGCTCGATGGATGCATTATGGTATTGGTCGGGTGGTGAATGTGCCAGTATCAGTACTGTCTGTGGGTAGTGATGTAGTTCGGATTCAGGTCTTGTCTCATCGAGATAGAGAGGTAGATGCTCCTGCTGTGGGAAGTATCCGTAATGCATCCAAGACGAATTTGTTTTTACCAGTGAGTTAAAAAAATAATTTAACAGCCGATTTTTTTCTTAGGCGGGGAGCGAAAGCGAACCGCCTTTTTTTATTTGCCTAGAGATTTGATGTTTGAAACAGAGATTTTGGCGATGATGTCGTACACTGGATGGGTTTGGGCAGTAATATCGCCAAAGACTTTGACGCGTTGGCCGACTGGAATATGGTCTTGAGTCGCAGGTTTGTACACAAGGAGATAGTGTTGGTCGTCGTCACCACGCAGACCAAAAGCACATTCAAGAGTTTGGGGACCAGAAGTGTTTTTGTGGGGGAGGCATTCGATGGCACCAGTAATGGAGCCTTGGTGTGGAGTGGGTGGCATGGAAGGGCGGGTGGAGAATTTGTAGAGAATGGTAATCAGACTGATTACGCCGATGCAAGCCAGAATAAAAAGGGTTTCTTTGCGCATGGATATTGTTTGGATTTAGTTATTTGGGGTAGTGTGGTGGTTTATCATCCAGTTGATGCCAAATTTATCAGTGAGTGAGCCAAAGTAGTCACCCCAAAACTGGTCTTGCATGGGCATGGTGACATTTGAACCTGCGGAGAGAGCAGTATATAGACGATCTGCTTCTTCGCGAGTATCGGGTTCTAACATGATATGGATGTTGTCTCCGGGTTTGAGATGAAAGCCCATAGATTCTGGCGCATCGGTACCATGGAGAACATGGCCACCAATTGTGGGGAGGGCGATATGCATGATGAGATCTTTATCTGAATCGGCGAGAGGATGGGCAGGGTCTTGGGGGACTTGGCCAAAAGTCATGGTTTGACCAACAAATTCGGTTTTGAAGACGGAGCGATAGAATTCAAAGGCTTCACGAGTCTGACGAGCGCAATTGATATAGGTACTAACGGCGGCCATGTGTGTATCCTAACATTAGATGTGTAAATTTTGAATAGACCTATAGTTTCAGGTATAATCCGCTGACCGCGCAATTGGGCGCAGTACATTGAAATTTAAGAGGTGAATATGGGAACGAAGAAGGTGAGGCCAATACGGCCGACTGATTTGAAAGAGAAGGTGTTGCCGATTCCAGATGTAATGATAGATATCATTAATGGATTGATTCGGCGTGAGTTTCGGGACGGTAAGGCTACATTTAACAAGGGTGAATTGATGGAGTTGTTGGCTGACGATATTCAATCTGAAGATGCAGATCGCTATGGCTGGTGGAATTTTGACGCATTGTATCGATTCAATGGTTGGGATGTGAGTGTGAAGGATGGACGATACACATTTATACCCGAGAGGAAAACCAAACCAGAAAGAAAACGACCACGATAGCTTTTGGAGGTGAACAATGGCGACGTTTTCGGCTACAAATCCGACTGTGGTGAATGAGAGTTTAGAAAGAATTCCGGATGAAGTGTTGAATGCAGTGGATTTTCGTTTGGTGATGGCAGAGTTTTTGACTAAGGGTCCAGTGTTGGTCATTACTTTGGCTACGCTGATGGAGGAAATTTTTCATAAAGGTCTGAGTCAGGATGAGTTGGACGCTCATCAGCAGTGGCTGAATTTTGAGCCGTTGTATTGCACTAAAGGGTGGATGTGTACGTATCACACACCTGTTCCAGGGCAAGAAGTTTTTGCACCATATTACACGTTTGTAAAACAGAATGCTGAGTAAAGGAGAAAATAATTATGACTAGTCGTGTGAGTTCGATTTTTGATATTGTTGGAGCGTTGGTACAGGCCGAAGTGGATGGCATTTTGCCAGTTGGGAGCATTTGGCAGGCAAAAGAATCTATGCCTTTTGAGCAGTTGGTGTTTTTGGATTATATGAAGGAGGTGCGTCAACATATCCCTGGACTGACAGCTGATAAGCTGATGAAAGGCAAGTCGACTTGGGATGTCAAAATCATTAACAAATGGTTTGCAGATAATGGGTTTTCCATTAAGCTGACGGCCAAACCTCAGCCGGATCAGGAGATGTTTTATTTGGGATGTATTTACTCCCACTTGTTGACATGGCAACAAGCTGGTTCTGAGCAGAAATTGCGTGGAGAGAATGGAAAGGACTATGACGGGGTGTACATGAAGCGACGGGGGCTGAGCTTTTATTCCTTGGATCACCTGTCGATTGCTAGTGTAGCGACCAAAGATACGCGCGATGTGGCATATATGATGCCATGTAAGTTGGGCGCGGAAATTTCCCCATTTGAGTTGTCGCTTTTTGCTCGGGCAACTCAGCGGGACATGAAGCGAACAGGTGAATTTTCCGCATTGCATTTTCCGATGGTGGATTTGAACGTGGATACTTCGCTGGATTGGTTGAAGGGGATCTGGACCGAAACATTTAAAATAGACCAGATTGCTCGAGTAGTGGAGGCCAAGCAACAGAGCAAGTTGAAGATGAATCACAAGGCAGCGAAAGCTGAAAGTGCGGCAGGAATCTCTGTTTCATTTGAGTCAGTATCGCTGGATCGCCCTATGGTGATCGATCAACCGTTTTTGTTTTGGATTAGCCGACAAGGAATCCCTATGCCACTGTTTGCGGCGTGGGTGGATTTTGAGTCTTGGGCGAATCCGGGCAATTTTTCTTAAGTAACACATGGCCGGGGGCAGAAATGCTCGCGGCCCTTTTTTGTGGTATTAAGGCCTATAGTTTTGATTTGTGGGCTATTTTTAGGTACAATGTGCAGGCGCAATTTCATGGCGCAGTACATTGAAATTTGAGAGGTGAATATGGGTAAAAATAGAACGGTACAGTATTTTTTTGGGTTGATGCTCATTTTGTTTTTGAGTATGGCGTGTCTTTCGACGCCAAAGGGGAATACGAGTGATGGAATTGCAAAAAAGCCAGGAGTCGGGCGGGGAGTTATTAGTAATGTTGAACCGTTGAATAATGGACTCACGCAACTGTGGATTTTTGGTGACAATACATATGTGTTTTGTACGTTGGATGAAGATTTGGCAAACAAACTGAAAAGCATTGTTCAGGAAGAAAATGCAACAATTGTTTACGAATATCGAGATTGGTTAAATACCGATATTGAATATGTGACGAGAGATTCTAGCGGTTCACAGATAAGCACTACTTGTGGCCAAGGAATTCCCGGGTCACATGGAAGTAAATTGTTGAGTGTGAGGTCGATTACTGAAATTGAGGGTACCCCTCGACCGACTGTGATACATCGGGTTGCAACTGCGATTCCGACGACTGGGCGGTAAGTTTACCTAGGTTGTGTATTTTGGAGGTGAATATGAAACAGGCGAGACCTATAACTCCTGATGAATTAATGGCTTCATTGAAACCAATTCCTCAGGAAATGGTGGATGTGATCGATGGGTTGATCCGAATTTATTTTCGGGAAGGTGTAGCAAAAATACCAAAATCCGCGTTGGTCGAATGTCTTCAAGAAAAACCGAATTTTAGCTTGGGGGCTGCAGATCATTACAATTGGTGGAATTTCAGTGAATTGTATGGAAAATACGGATGGGATGTGAAAATCGAATATCAAGACCAACGAGCTGGTGGTGGCGCAGTGTATGTGTTTACGCCTATAAACAAAAACCCAAAATCTGTTCGTACATCTCAAGCTAAGCGTTACTAGTGATTTTTTGACCTTGGAGGAATATGAGTAATTTTAAAGATCGTGGTAATCCTGAAGATTGGGCAATTGGTCCCGAGGAAGCAATGCGTTCTGCAACTATTTCGCCGGCTATGATTGGTGCAATCAATCAATTGTTGCGATTAAAGTTAAAGCAGGGCGTGGCCAGATTTGGCCAACATGAGTTGCATCAGTGCGTCACTGGTGCGGGTGTGCCTTTAGCAGATATTAATGCTCATGGATGGTTTGAGACGTTTGTTGATGTGTATCGAGGTAAGGGTTGGAATGTAGAAGTTCATCAGCCCGATCACAGCGATTATCCGGAAAAAACATATGTGTTTACGGCAAAGAATGCGAGTTAGAAGTCAGTTTTTTTGAAGAGATGACTTGGTCATGTGCGACTAAAGTTTTTTCTGGAAAAGAAATAAAATGTATTATCCCCTCAGAGGAATCTGGGGGGATTTTTTTGTTATACTGAGATTGGTCATGAACGCCATTGCTTATTTTAAGATCCAGGCAGATGAACCAGAGCAATTGATTGAATTTTATGGGCGGTTTTTTTATGTCTGAGCGAGGACTGCCAACTGTAGAGGTGGATTTTCATGGTGAGCCGAGGGAGTATACGGTGACAGATGGGATGTTGTGGAAACCGCAACCTGGTCAGGAGAAATATGATTTGTTGGAATTTCCGGGTGTGGCGGTGTGTGTACCAGTTGTGATTACTCGTGGGTCAGAGGTGATGGCAGCAATACATGTGAATCCTAGATGGAATGTGAATATGCTGGAAGAAGAGATTGCTGAATTAAAAAGGGAGGGAGCTACTACGGTTAAGTATGTAGAAAGAGTGAATGCTGCAGACCAAAAAGAAGGTGAGATGCGACAAGTAAATATGAGTAAAAATCGTCAGGAGATATTGGATTGGTTAAAAAGTGATAGGGTAGATATTCCAGTAGAACGGTCTAGTGTAGTGGCTGATTCGCCTTTGGATCATTTTGGATATGATACTAAAAGAGGATTTGTGCTTTTGGATATAAAATAGCCGTTTCGGGTATAATTTGCAGACCACATGAAAAATATTTGGAAAATTATTAAACTTGCGCGGCCGTACCACCGCTGGATTGGGGTGGCATGTGTATTGATTACTTTGCAAGCGGTTTTGTTGCAGGCGACACCCATAACTCTCAAATATGTGGTGGATGAGCTGTCCAAACAGATTTCTGGTGGGGGTGGAGATTATCAGAAATTGATTTGGTTGTTTGTGCTGATTTTGGGTATCAATATCGGTGGAGTGGTGTTTGATGCAGTGAATCAGCGAATTGGGGATTATATTTCTTCGCGACTAGGACGCTATTTGACCGAAGTCTATTACAAAAAGATTTTTCAGCTGCCGCAAAAATATTTTGACGGGGAATTGTCGGGGAAGATTGTCAATCAACTGAACCGGGGAATTTTGTCTATTCAAGGATTTGTGGGTTCAATGAGCAATTTTATTTTGCCGGCTATTTTGCAAGCGATTTTTGGGATTGGAGTGCTGGTACATTACAACGTGATCATTGGATTGTTGGCCCTGTCGGTGTTTCCCGTCTATATTGCCATTTCGACCTATTCGACCAAGCGTTGGGGAGTGTTACAAGAGAAGAAAAATGTGCATGAGGATGCTAGCCGAGGACGGATCGGTGAAGCTGTGGCCAATATTAAACTGGTAAAAACCTATAACACACAACAGCGAGAATGGGCATATATTTCTGATCAATATGAAAAGATAAATCAGATTTATGATCGTCAATCCACACAGTATCACATATTGAATTTTGTGAGACAGTTTGGGCTGGAGATTGCGTTTGTGGTGATTTTGTTTTTGATTTTCCGCAATACATTTTTGGGAACATTTACTTTGGGAGAAATGGTACTGGTGATTCAACTGTTGAACCAGTTGCGGTGGCCACTATTTGGTATGAGTTATATTTTGGAACAGGTGCAACGGGCAGAAGCTGATTCGAAAGCGTTTTTTGAAGTATTGGATTTGCCAGAGACAGAAAAGTTTATGACAAAAGCGGTGACTGGGGTGGGTAAGAAACCGACAATTACATTTGATAACGTGGCCTTTGCCTATGAAGATGGGGCGCCGGTTTTGACAGATCTGAACTTTACCTTGGATAAACAGGAGACTGTGGCACTGGTGGGAAATTCTGGTGCGGGTAAGACAACTTTGGTCAATTTGATTTTGAAACTGTATGAACCGACGGGTGGAAAGATTTTGTTGTCGAGTAAATCTTATGCACAGTTGGATCATGCGTTTGTGCGGGAACATATGGCCTTGGTATTTCAAGACAATGAATTGTTTTCTTCGACTGTGCGAGAAAATGTGGCGTATGGAGTAGGTGAGGTGAGTGATGCACAAATTTGGAAAGCGTTGAAACAAGCAAATGCAGATGAATTTGTGGAAAAGTTTGCTGATAAGCTGGATGCTCAGGTGGGTGAGCGGGGGGTAAAATTGTCTGGTGGACAGAAACAACGATTGCAGATTGCTCGGGCAATTTTGCATGATAAACCGATCTTGATTTTGGATGAAGCGACGAGTAGTCTGGATTCTAAATCTGAGAAATTGGTACAGGATGCTTTGGAAAAATTGTTTAAAAACCGGTTGGTGATTATTATTGCGCATCGTTTTTCGACGATTCAAAACGTGGATCGGATTGTGGTATTGGAAAAGGGGACGATTGCAGATATGGGCACACCGGGCGAGCTGGCAAAACGGAAAGGGTTGTACTCTGAACTGCTCAAATATCAGGTAGAAGGGAATAAAAAGCTGTTGCGCAGCTTTGATATTTATTAGCTTTTATGGGCAGAGTAGAGCAGGTAACCGGCCGAGCCGAGATTTCGCCAAATTTATTGAGACTGGCAAAACAGCGACAAATAGAGATTTCTTTGGGTTGGCAGATGAGCGAACCTCGAGCTGAATTGTTTAGTTCTGCGGTGAAATATTTGGGGAGATTTTCTGATATTTTTACGGATGAGCTAGAAGCCACAATGCGAGCAGATGAATCGTTGGCACAGAAAGATCCGCGAGGGGTTATTTTGCAACATTTGAAGCAACAGGAATTGCTACGACCACATATTGGTTTGATGGATTATGCGGTGGCAAAGCAATTTTTGGCGCAGCACAAGATTTTTGACCCTCATGCGAAAGATTCGCGAGACTGGAGCGGAATGACGCCAGAAGTGTTTGTGAATTTTGAGTTGCCTAAAGCTTTGTCACAGTGGTGGGCTAAAGGGGTGGGTGAATGGGGAAATAGGGGAAAAGATTTAGGTGATATGGTAATTGAATGGGGTAAATATTACCGAGAAATTATGCCGTTGGTGTGGAAAAAAATGCGAGTTGGGGTGTGGTCCCAACGCGACCGATTGTTTATTGAACGGCTCAATGCACAAGAGACTCATGTGGTGGGCGAGTACTACAATGTGTATGTGCTGAGAAAAATTCAAGGAGAGGCGAGCCAGCCTGTTTGGCCACCAGTATCACCATTTTTGACAGCATATGAGCGAGCAAAAAAAGTAAAAAAACTCCTTCAAAAGAAATAACTGAATATTTACTCGGGGTTGTAGAATTGGGTATATGGCTGATTGGGATGCAATTGAAACTCGGGGTGAGGTAGAAGATCGCAGGGGAAATTCCCGAGTCAGAATTGGTGGAGGACTAGGAATAGGGGGAGTGATACTTTTGGTGGCGTTGAATTATTTTAGCGGAGGAAATTTGGGTGATGTGTTGAGCCAGTTGGGAGGGCAGGTTATGGAGCAGCAAGCAAATGAACAGCAAGTGGCTCCGGATTCGGAATATAAACTATTTGCGAGTAGCGTGTTGGGATCTGCAAATGATTTGTGGAAAAAAGAATTTCGTCAGATGAATAAAACATATGTAGAGCCAAAAATGGTGCTGTTTCGTGATGCTACTCAGTCTGATTGTGGTGGAGCCGATTCGAGTATGGGGCCGCATTATTGTCCGTTGGATCAGACAATTTATTTGGATGAAACGTTTTTTGATGTACTCACTGGCCAATTGGGAGCCAAGGGTGGAGATGTGGCAGAAGCATATGTGATGGCTCATGAAGTGGGACATCATGTGCAGTATCAGCTGGGACTTTTGAAAAAGGCACAAACTGCCAACGAAAGCGTGCAGACTGAATTGCAGGCAGATTGTCTGGCAGGGGCTTGGGCTAAGTCAGTGGAGGAGCGAAAGGTGGTCGAGTCGGGGGAGATAAGTGAAGCTATCGATGCTGCGGCGGCTGTAGGGGATGATAGGGTGCAGAAAAAGTATGGCGGGTATATTAATCCGGAGACTTGGACACATGGATCTTCAAAACAGCGGGTACAATCTTTTGAAAAAGGATTGAGTACTGGAGCGTTGAAGACGTGTTTGTGATTTAGCGAGGGTGTGATAGGATGAAGAAATGTTGAAATTAAGTTCTGTCATGATTGGTACTGATCAACAAAAAGTGATGGCGGATTTTTATGAAAAGGTTTTGGACAGGAAGCCAGATATGGTGGAAGAGGGCTGGGCTGGTTGGGCGGTAGGAGAGGGATTTTTGGGTATTGGAGCACATTCTGAGGTTCATGGGAAAAACAATCAACCTCAACGAGTCATGTTTAATTTTGAAATCGCTGAAGTAAAGGAAGAATTTGAGCGGATGAAAGCAGCTGGGGCAACCGTGATAAAAGAGCCATATGAGATGGGTAAGGCGTGGGTAGCAACACTGGCAGATCCAGACGGAAACTACTTCCAATTGATGACGCCGTGGGAATAAGATATACTTAGGGTATGCAAAAGTTACGGGGTAATAAAGTTGTTCGATTGGTGGTTATTGGAGTACTTATTTTGATCGCTGTTTATATGCTGTATTCGGTGTGGTGATATGAATATTCCAAAATTTAAACCACTAGCTGAGTCAAGCGAGGGAGCTAAAAAGACCATTAAAATTATTTTGATTCCAGTAATTGCACTCCTTTTGGGGGCATTTGGACTCGAGGCGTCTAATACTGATTTTGATTTGGGAAAGCTGCTAAAGGGCGAGTCGTTGCAAGAATCTAAAGTTGCTCGAGATGCTAAGGGGAATGTATTGTTTGATGCTGATGGAAATGTGACGACTGATGCGACAAAAGGTAAAGAAGCAGACAAATATAATTGTGATGATTTTGCCGATCAACCAAAAGCGCAGGTATTTTTCCAAAAAGTGGGAGGGACAGGAAATGACTTGAACCGATTGGATGGAGACAAGGATGGGGAAGCGTGTGAGAGTTTACCAAAAGGGACTAAGTAGTTAAATATATGTTGAGTGCGCTACAGATAATAAAAAATCAGATCAAAAGTGCGCGGGATGTTTTTGAGGGAACTGCGGCGGATATTTCTGAAGCTCATATCAATGTGGATCCAGGAGGTAAGGCGTTTCCACTTGGGGCGACGTATGCTCATCTGATTTTTTCTGAAGATGTAATTGTAAATAGTATGATTCAAGGTAAGACTCCACTTTTTGCAGATATGTGGAGAGATAAGACTGGGGCGAGCACGCCAATGCCAGCAATGGATGCAGATTGGGAGAAAAATAATGAAGCATGGTCTAAGTCTGTGAAGATCAATATGGTTGCAATGCGGGATTATGCGAAGGCTGTGTATGCTGCAACAGATGCTTATGTGGCTAGTCTGGTAGATGCAGATCTGGAAAAAGAAATTGATTTAGGGGCGTGGGGGAAGAAAACGTTGGCAGACATGTTGTTGGGGTTTGTGGCAGGGCACACATTTAGCTTGGGGGGAGAATTGGCAGCGCTTAAAGGTGTGCATGGATTTAAAGGATATCCGTTTTAAATTGAAGCGTAGAAACAATTAGTTGCCGCCGTTGAAACCGAAGAAAATACTGGAAAGATCGATATTGGCGATGTGGAGATACCATTCGTTGACTACTTTGTAGAAAATAACAGCTATCCAAATGAAGGTGCGATGTTTTTGGTAGAGGGTATAGGCTTTGGATTCGGATTTGGTTTTTACAATAAGTAAGACATAGATGAGAAGTAACGGTTCCAAAAAGTTTTGGAACAGGAAAAACATCTGTTCGTCTCGAGTGATAAAGAAGAGGAGTTGGCCAAAGGTGCGATAGATAAACAGAAAGACCACAGTTTGGCGAATACGCCACTTTCTGGCCATAAGCAGCATACAGACATATGAAATGTAATCGGCAGATTTGTCTATGGTCTGGTACCAGTATTCAGACATGCCCAGATATCGCAGCAGATCGCCATCGATGATGTCTAGAAAATAATTGGCCCAGATGGCTAGAGGTTGGGTAAGAAATAGCAGGGGGAGGAGAAATTTGGCCAAGACGACTAGAAGTTGGAGTGGGGGCATGAGAATAGAATATGCGATTACTCTACGATGGTAAATAGACCTATAGTATGGTATAATTACTCACTTTTATCTTAAGAATTCACTCTACGTGTTTTTGGAGGATAAAGCGTCTTGTACCTTGAGAATTTAGCTACAAATTTTATAAGGAGATCTATATGTGGAAATGGTTACGTGATAGGTATAACCAGCGGTTTGACGAATGGTATAGAAACTTTGTTGACCAACAATTGGCTGAGGCTAAGGGTGAAAAAACACCTTCGCCTGCGCCTAAAACTCGTTCTTTGCCGAAAATGGATTTCGGCCAAAAACTTTCATGGGTATGGCAGGTAGGTGTTTCGGCTTTGTGGCCGGCAATTTTGTTGGTCGTTTGCCTGGTGGGGTTACTCTCTCAAGTGAGAAACGGATATGACTACTTGTTTTCTCCGTCTCAACCGTATGCTTCGCCGACAGCACTTCCAGCTGTATATGTCGTACCAACTGATGTTGTAAAAAAGCCTATGTGGTCTGATATCGAGTGGATGTCTCCTTCGGAGGCTTTGCTGCTTCGAAATCAGCCAGATGTGGTGAATTTTGCATTTTTGGACGAGCGAAGTGTGAAATATGCAAAACATATCAGTCTCAAATTTGCGTCACAGGCGCCTTGGAAAAAGGTAAATAATCCGGCGCATTTTCAGGCGGTGAGCGTTTTGCGGACTTCGGCTACTTTTGTATACAACGGTTTTACCTATGTCTTGAATGTGGGGCAGCCGTTTACCTCGAAAATTTTTCCAAGAACAATATCTGTAATTGATATGGAGGGAAATGTATGGCAGGTGAATGATGATACTGTACCGATTGATGAGTTGAGCCAAGTGCAAAAGTCGACACTCTATCGTGTACAACCTAACAATGAGCTTTCGATTACCCAGCCTTAGCTGGGAAAGGATATTGAGTTATGTCACAAACAGGAATGATGTTTGCGTTCCCCTTGATACCAGCGTTGATCAGTTTGATCTTTGGTATTTTGGAGGGGCGAGTCGTAAAGGCGATTACTGTGTCAGTTGCTGGTTTATTGGTTAACGCTTTTCTTATCTGGATTATTACTGGATATGCAAGCGTCCATCTCAAGGTTTTTCCTTTTGGGGATTACTTTTGGTTGAGTTTTGTGCCGCTTGTTGTTTTTATTGTTCTTGAGGCGATTGGGCTTGCTGGCCGTTCGTATGGTGATGGTTCGCCATCGGCATTAATCATTCAAATGATTGCTTTTGTGGGGTTGTTTGTTCTTCTGATAGGAGCTACGATCTTTAATCCACAGGGGCCTATCACTAGTAGGCCATTTATCTGTGGTTCGGCTTATGACCAGATTAACCAGCAGTTTGCGGGAGTTTTGAAGGTCAAGCAGCAAGATGGTTACCGATTTGATGTGCCGCTTGACCAGCTGCCACAGCGCTCAGAGCGTGAAGCCTATGCAAATGCGCTGGACGTTATGGGACAGGATTTGGGTGGTTGGCTAGATGTGGCTGAGCATCCATACTTGGAGACTATCAATGGTCATTTGTACTGGCATGCTGAGCTGAAGCCGCGTGAAGTTGCGGGTGAAGTTCTAGGATTGGATGGTAAGTCGTTTAACACCTTTTTTAAGAAAGGTGGCATGGTGCCGGGATATATATTGATTGATGCGACAAATCGTTCGGTGTCAAAGCCGATTATCGTTTTGGATCAGAAAATCAAATATGTCTATGATATTCGATTCTCGAGTGGTCAAAACTTGAAGGCTCATTTGTACTATGATTTTGAACTACCGAATCAGGCAATTGCTGATGATCCGGGGATTGAAGTGATGGATGATGGGCGAGCTATATATACAGCTGGGGTTTTGAAGCCGACTTTGGGAGTCGATGGCGATACCATGGATTCAGCTCTGTTGATGGATCCATTTACTGGGCAAATTACTACGACTTCGTTGGCAGACATGCCGGCAGATGTGGATCGAATTTTTTCTCCGGATTATGTGCAAAAGTATGCACAAGCTTGGGGACAATTTTCAGAGGCTACATGGTGCCCTCAAACGAATTTTGACCGACGAATGAAGATTGATCGGTTCAACTATGTGTCACGATTGCCACGAATGGCATATCAGATTACTTTCACTGATGAGAGTAAGGGGACACAGATTGCCAGGATTTTGTATGTAGATCCTCGTACTGGGGAGGCGATTGCCATTAAGCCGCCAGTTCCTCTTTCGACTATTGAGTCGATTGATACATTGGTGACTGAACGGGTACGCAACACTCCGGGTATGGCAAAAGATGCCGAAGCGGATAACTGTATTCTGACTGATGTGTTGGGTGAGAAGGTGGTCTATTGTTTGCTGGTCGATCCAGATGAGGCAAATTCTTTGCGCGGAAAGCACATGGGATTTGCATTCTTTCGAGCTCGATACGCAAACACAGATGCTCCAAAGGTGATCATTGCTCCAACACTAAATGAAGCTTACGCTAAGTTGCAACGACAAATTGCTGGGGATAGTGATGCTTCGCCCGACATGCAGAAGGCAGCTGGGGTGACTTTGTATAAAGGTGAGGTGTCTCGGATTAGTGACTTGGGTAATGAAATCCAATTTCAGCTAGTCCAGTATCCGGGTGTGATTTTTTCGTTGTCCAAGGACAGCCCTACCGCCAAAATTATGTCCCTTACGAAGGTGAGCGACACCTTAACTTTGGATGGTTTAGCAGGTACTGATAGTAAAGATGTGAATGTGGGTAAGGTGTGTAACCAAGCTGTCCGTGCGTGTTCGAATTGATTTGTAGCTAGTTTCCGGGTTATGGCGGAGAGACTTTTCTCTCCGCCATTTTTTTTTGCAAAAATTAGTTTTCGGGCAGGGCGGCGAAGTCGGCGTGGAATTTGGTTGCCCATTGTTCGGCTAGTTGGGGATTTGTGCGGGCATCTTCCATCATTTTGGCTGCTGCTGCGTGTTCGGCATCTTTGTCTTTCATTTCCATTACGTGAGCAGCACCGAGATTCATCATTTCGTCTGGGGTGTCGGCGGTAAATGCAGTGTCGCATGGTCCACCCATTTGTTTGCAAGTCATGGTTTTCATTTTGATATCACCTCCTTTTGAATAGATTTCTTCTAGTTTAACATATGACCTATAGTTTTATTTTGAGGCTGCTGTTGATATAATAAGGGTTCGAGTTGGTGTGGTCTCAATACGAGGCTGATATCGGCAGTACTTTGCAAATCAATTTTCGATTCAAAATTTGGAGGTATGGTATGAAGATTGCTGAACATTGGGTAACTGGATTAGTTTCTACTCCAGGGCGTGATTGGGGAATGTTGGCGGCTTTTGCTACTGATGGACCACGAGTGTTTTTGCAAGAACGCGTAGCGAGAGGAAATACGACGATGTATAGTGCGTCAACGTATTTGTTTCGGTCGGTCGTAGAATTGGCCTTTGGTGCTGACTATCAGAAGATCCCAAATTTGCGATGGTTTGTGCTACTTCTTTATAAGGACGGTAGCGTGACCGGCATTGAGTGGATATTGCGTCAAAATGGAGATGTGGTAGACGTTCGGGATCTGGATCTGGCAGATATTCCCCAAGAAGTGATTCGGGCATTTCGGGCTTCGTTGCGACCGAATGACCCACCACGATAGAAGGAGGGTTGTATGTTAACAACAGGAATAACCCATTATGGGACGGAGGAGTTTGGCGGCAAGGTGGCCTATGTGATTGATTGGAACACTGTCTATGTGAAACAGTTGGAGATGCAAGGAAATGCGACACTAACGATTCGTTTTACTGATGTAATTCATGCTATTGCGAATGATGCTCGGATGCTTAACTGGCGATTGTTTCATTGGTGTGAATTTCAGAAACATGAAGGCGAGGATGGCCAGAAGCCACGGTGCGTCCATATTCGTTTCACTTTGAAAGCCCCGCTTATTGGTGGATCAGTTACGATAACGGATTTTGGACAGCCGGACTCAAATATTTCTCGTGAGGTGATTGAAGCGTTTGAATCGATTAGTTGATCGTTGGGCGGGTGGCTGTAAAGCTATCCGCCCTTTTTTTATGCATTTCGAGACAAAATAGTCTGGATATGGTTTTGGCCAGTAGGGGTAAGGGCAAATGTGGAGGCTGAAATGGCACGAATCCAAGAATTTTTGATACAAGTTTTTATATTGAAACTTAGGTTTTTACTGTGATTGTGCGTGTATCTTTGCGTGGATTTGTACGACGTAATAATATCTTGGCGAGTAAATTCTGATTTATCTAGATAATATGCGTAAATTATGAGCCATTCGGCTTCTGATTTGGGTAAAGATTTGTAAACTAGGTCGTGGAGCGAAGAGTTGGTGGTGGGTTGCGTGACGACTGGCGCGGGGGGGAAATATTTATCTAATACACGCTCGATTGTGAGATCATCACCTTCAAGAGAAATTTCTTGGTTTGGGACAATGTGGACTTTGATATATGCCATATTTCTACACGATATCATCCACATGTTATCCACGCAATGTCGTGGCAGTTGTGCACATGTTGTGGATGTTTGTGGATATATTACAATTAGGGCTATGAATTATTTTTTGGCCAAGACTGAACCGGGCACTTATTCCATAGAAGATCTGGAGCGGGATGGAGAGACGGTGTGGGATGGGGTACACAACTATACTGCGATAGCGGTGATTCGGTCTTGGAAAACAGGAGACCGCATATTTATTTACCATTCGGGCGAACAAAAACGAATTGTAGGAATAGCCAAGGTGCTAGGGGAGCCTTATGAAAATACAGCAGACAGTAGGCCGAGTTGGGTAGCCAAAATAGGGTTTGAGAAGAAGTTTGCAGAAGGTGAACAAGTGAGTCTAGCTCAGGTAAAAGGAGAAAAACAGTTTGCAGATTTTGCTCTGGTGAAGCAAGGAAGGCTGTCGACTATGGCTTGTCCGGAGACATTTGTAGAATGGATGAAAAAACAGGTGACGTGGTAATGGGTGTGTGATATGCTTTCCACCATGGATGCAGAGCTTTGTCCAAAATGTGGTTCACCACTGGGTGATGTAACTGAAACGCCGACAGGGCGAAAATTGCAACGGTGTAGTAATGGTAGTTGGAATAAAGAAACAAAAAAAAATGAAGGGTGTGACTATGTAAAATGGTTGGCGGTGGAGCCAAAAGTGCTGGATGAGAATTGTCCGAAATGTGGAAATCCTTTGGTACTCCAAGTGACACGATTTGGTAAAAAGATGAAAAAATGTAGTACTGGAGGATGGGATAGTGCGGCAAAGAAAGCTACGGGGTGTGATTATGTGGAATGGATAAATGGAACAACGGAACAGCTAGATGAAGTATGTCCAAAATGTGGAGAAAAATTAGTGTTGTTTACTACGGCAGCTGGAAAAAAGATGAAAAAATGTAGTACGTCTGGCTGGGATCGTGAGACAAAGAAGGCCACAGGGTGTGACTATATAGAATGGTTGAAGGCTGAACAGTCATTTGATAATTCGGGTGGGGAAGAATTTTTGCCGCCAGATCCAAACGCGTAGAGTTGTGTATACTCTCTATATAGAGTATGAGTTGGCGGATGAAAATATGGGTATTGGTCATTTTGGTGAGTTCGGGAATCTTGGGATCCGTTTTTGTAGCAATGCAGCAAAATATTCGACAGGAAGCAAACGAAGTGCCGGTGCAGATGGCCGAGGATTTGGCACGATGGATAGGTTTTGAGGGCAAATATTCGACAGGATGGTTTTTGGATGGAACAGTAGATCCGAGTGTAAGTTTGTCGCCGTTTATTTTGGTATTTGATGATCAGGGGGTGGTCCAGGGAAGTACGACACAGATTGATGGGAAAACACCAGTACTGCCGAGTGGAGTATTGGAGTATGCCAAAGCCCATGGGCAAAATCGAGTGACTTGGGCACCGAAGCCAGGCCTCAGATTGGCTACCGTAACTGTGTGGTTTGATGGGGCGAAAAAAGGTTATGTGACTGTAGGCAGATCTTTGCGCGAGGTGGAAAAGAGAATTGATATGGTAACGCGACTGGTGATAGGTACATGGTTGGCAACGATAGTGGGAAGTGGAATAGGTTTGTGGTTGGTGACAAAGCCGACAAAGAAGTAAAACTTACAATTTCCTTACATTTTTCTGATGAGTATTTTATGTGGTTGTTTTAATCTACAGATAGATAATTTTTATGACAACAATTGTAAACACCCCACCAGCAAACAACTCAGGAGGATCTGACAATAGTGTCGGGACTATTGTTGCTTTATTGATCGTTTTGGTCATGGGATTTTTGTTCTTTGTATACGGTTTGCCGATGTTGCGACGAGCTACAACACCACCTCAGATTTCAGTGCCTGATAAGGTGGATGTAAATATTAATACTCCAAATTCAGGTCAATAATTTTTCGAGTCGGTTTGAGATTAATCTAGTGAGGGAAAGCATTTGGTTTGTTGATTCACTTGTTTTAGTAGGAGCTGATTTTTTTGAGGATCTGAGATAGGAGTGGAATATTGGGGAATAGGAGATAGTTGGTTGAAGTTGTGGAGTTGAAATAGAAGTAAGTAGTCTGAATTGCTCATCAAAATAGCCGAAGATATATTTGAGGCTCGAGTGGGAAATCCAATAACAGCAGCCTTTTTTGTATAAAATAAGACATGGGTAAGGGCTTCGTACCAGCCGTCGGTTTTTTTGCAGGGTATGGCGTAGTAGGATTTGTTTAATAAACGCCAATCGACTTGATTGAGATTGCAAAATTGGAGAATAGGAAACACGGATTTGTTGGTGTATGTGGTTGTGGGTTGATAGGTGAGAATTTTTTTGGAGAAGTAGTCCAGACCTATAGAGGGGTGTATTTTTTTGTCGATTAATTTGGCCAGCTTGGGCGGCTTTTTAACAACTGGATACAATTTGATTGGGATAGTGAAATTTTCGGAATGAATTTTTCCGGTTCGATATGCTTTCATACAATTTTGATTAAAAAACCGTGAGATAAGAAGAGTATAAAAAATTTGTAAGATTTTGATAAAAAGAAGTTTTGTTATAATTTACCTGTTTTACTCAAAAACAAATGGCTGTTTTATGAGATAAAACATAGTTTGTTGTACTTTGAGAATATTTGGAGGTATAGACATGGACAATGGTTCAGATAGGCAGAAGTATACGTTTGCACAGTGGTTGGTCGATAGCCTGGCATGGTGCTCATTTGTTTTTTGTGTTTTTCTAGTTTTAGTTGGCCAGCCGTATGGATTGGTCGGATTGTTAGTGTGTCTATTGTGGTTATTCATACGTCTGCTTCAGCAGTGGTATCCTCAGATCTCTGGCGATGTACGAGAACCATTTGAAGGGGTTTTTAGACAAATCAAAAAGATCCTTTCTTTTAAGACGCCTATTTTGTCTGGATTTTCTGAAATCAAAACGTTGATGAAGAAATTGCGCCAAGGAGTGGTAAAGATGGATCCAGATGAGTTGATTACTATTCGTTTTTCTATCGATTTGTCACTTGTCGTAACGATATATGTAAGTTTGACAGTATTTACTATAGCGTTGGCTTTGTGGAAATAGTCAGTTGGCGCCTGAGGAGCAATCTGAGGGCGCTATTTTTTTAGAGGAGAGGTGCAGAATTTGCAGCGTTTGGCAGCTAGAGGTACTGCACTGAGACATTCGGGGCAAATTTTTTCAGTAGGAGCAGCTGTGGGCTCAGATTTTTTTAAGGTAGCCATTAACTTGGACATTGGCATGACGACTAGGAAATAGACGACAGCGGCAATGATCAGGAAGGAAATGACGGCGTTGATAAAGGTGCCAATAGCAAAATCTGCGCCGTTTATAGTGACCATAAAATTGGAAAAATCTGGTTGGCCACCAATGGCACCAATTAGGGGAGTAATCAGGTCTTTGACGAGTGCATTGACGACATTGTTGAAGGCGGCACCGATGACCACGGCTACGGCCAGATCGACGACATTGCCACGGAGGATAAAATCACGAAACCCTTTCATACGAACGATGATACCACCAAGCTCAATAGGTGTATATATCCTATAGTGCTTTGACATTTGATCAGTTGGGGTATATAATGGGTAGTAGAGTTTGAATTGAGAGATTAGAATTTAGATTTTTTTACTTCATTTCCGGCTCCGATTTGCCTTGCATATCAGTATTCGTTTTTTGTTTTTGATGCGAAGGCTCTTTAAATAATCGAAATTTACGTTATTTTTTTGTATTTCTATGTACCGACCATATCGAGCATCACGAAGATTTAATTCGCCGCGACCACGGCGGAATTTTGGTGGTAGTAGTGTAGACCCTCGAGCATATGTGAATACCCAAGTTCAAGAAGTGGAACAAGTAGCATATGAGGCAACCCACACGTTTTCGGATTTTGGTTTTGATCCAAGACTGTTGAGCTTGATTGGGAAAAAGGGTTATACCTATCCAACTCCAATTCAAGATCAGGCAATGAAACCTATTTTGGCTGGTCGTGATGTAGTGGGAATCGCTAATACTGGCACAGGGAAAACAGCGGCGTTTTTGTTGCCAAGTATTCATAAAATGTTGCAAAACCGACAGGAACGATTGTTGGTGATGGCGCCAACACGAGAGTTGGCTAGCCAAATCCAAGATGAGTTGCGAGGATTTACTACTGGAATGGGGATTTATTCAGTACTTTGTATTGGTGGTGGAAGTATGAATAAGCAAATTTGGGAGCTACAACGCCAACCGCATGTGCTGATTTGTACCCCAGGACGGCTGAAGGATTTGATTGGGCGAAAGGCAGTCAATTTGCAAGCTTATAAAACTGTGGTGTTGGATGAAGTAGATAGAATGCTGGATATTGGCTTTATTCATGACATCCGATTTATTTTGGGGTTGTTGCCAAGTGAGCGACAATCGCTGTTTTTTTCGGCAACACTGTCTAAAGATATTGACCAATTGATTCGGACATTTGCCAAAGATCCTGTGCAAGTGTCGGTAAAAGTGAGGGAGACTTCGTCACAGGTGCATCAGGATGTGATTCGTGTGCGAGATTTGGATGAAAAATTGGAAAAATTGAGAGAGTTGTTAGTCCAGGATGAATTTCGAAAAGTGATTATTTTTGGTAGAACCAAGTGGGGAGTAGAAAAGCTGGCGATTGCGTTACAAAAAAATGGATTTTTGGCGGGATCGATTCATGGAAATAAATCTCAAAATCAACGACTAAAAGTGTTACGTCAATTTAAAGACAATGCTCTGAACATTTTGGTCGCGACAGATGTGGCGGCTCGAGGATTGGATATTGATGGGGTGTCACATGTGATCAATTTTGATGAACCAGCGACGTATGATGATTATGTTCATCGAATTGGGCGGACAGGTCGAGGATCGGCCACGGGTAAGGCATTGACCTTCGTATCGTAGGTGTATAATCGGCGCCATGATTCGCGCTGAACACATGAACAAGACTTTGGACGTACAAGATTTTTATATGGGTGGGCTGCTGGTCTATGGAAGAATGGTACATATTTTGAGCGATGAGCCGGATGTATATGTGCATGGAGAGACCGAATGGTGGCAGGACTTTTTGCTATCGTTGAGTTCCGCCCGATTGCGTTACGATCATCCGCGGCGAGGGAAAGAGTATGTCACATCATATGACCCGGATTTTTTATTGGGTGTAAAACAGCTGTTGGACTATTCAACGATTCGAGAGAAAAACTTGATTTGTAGTGTGTATTAGAAATCTAAACCAAACAATAAGCGATTGATTTGCATGCGAATCTTGGTCCAGAGATCGGCATTTTTGTAGCGATAGTAGCGTTGGCGTTTGAAATCGTCTTTGGTGCCTTTGGCTGGTGGGTCCATCCAACAAGAGAGGATGACCCATTCTTGGGCGTCATTTTTTTTGGCGATAACTGAAACAGTGTGAATACCATAGCGACGTTTGTATTGAGCTGAGCCATCGGATTTTTGGAAGACCTCGTCTGGATATTGGAAAGCTTTCCAGGCCATGTCCTGGGACAAGCGACGATCGCTGAGACGCTGGAGAGCATGATTGGTCCAGACAGTGTTTTGATAAAAACGGCTTGGCATAGTCATCTACTACTATATAGGCTCTTGATTATTTACAGCAAATAGTTTAAATATTTAAAGCATGACAAAACGAAATTTGGTGTTGACCGCAATTATTATCTGGATGGGATTTTCTGCTTATTGGTATATTTGTAAAATTAAGGGCCAATGCCAGCAGCCCACTGGCTCTGAAGTAGAGGTGGTGACAGAGGCGGAAAATAAATTTAGTAATGCACATGCAATTTATTTTTTGCCTAGTAGTGTGAACTACACAGCTGGTGCTGAAGTAGACCAATATTTAAAAGATGTGGCCGGTTTTGTAAAAGAAAATTCCGATAAAAAGGTACGACTGGTTGGGTATAGTGCAAACCTGGGGCGAACTGCTGGGTATCAACAAATGTCTTTGGCTCGAGCAAATGTGATTAAGCAAAAACTAGTAGGGATGGGGGTCGAGACGGAAAAAATTATGGTAGAAGCCAAAGGAATAGAAGGCCAATCAGCCACTGCGAGTGAAGAAGAAAAAGCTAAATCTCGTCGAGTAGAAGTGTATGTTCAATAAACATTTGATCGAAATATTTGTGATGTTGGCAGGATCTTTTGTGTTGGGATATTTGTGGCGAGGCGTGGGTAAACAAGAAGTGGTTGCGACTGCGTCAGAGCCAGATGATCTGAAGCAAATTTTTGGGATAACAAAAAAAGTAGAAGAAGCATTGTTTGAAGCTGGAATTTATAGTTATAAACAATTGGCAGCTACGAATACCACAAGACTAGATGAGATTATGGAAGAGAACGGAATAAAAAAGGTAGAGACAAGTGAATGGCCACGAGAAGCGAGTAATTTGATGCGTAAACGTTAAAAGTAGGTGGTGTGGGAGTTTTTGAAACGAAAGAGTTGGGCGGGGCGATGGCTACCAGACATTTGAGTTTTGGACAACGGGAGCAGGAGATCGGTGGCGAGAAGTTTTTTGCGGAAGTTGCGTTTGTCTTGAGGTGTGGACAGGATGACTTCGTAGACGTGCTGGAGCTGAGATAGTGTGAATTCTGCAGGTAGGAAATGTTTGGCGATGTCTGAATATTGGAGTTTGTCCTGAAGGCGTTTGTGAGCTAGATGAATAATTTGATTGTGATCAAAAGCTAGGTCGGGTAACTGGGCGATGTCGATCCAACGTAAATCTGAAGAGGGAATTTGGTTTGAAATCGCAAAATAGGAGACCGAGATTACTCGGCCGCGAGGATCGCGGTCTAGGTTGCCAATTGTGTAGAGCTGTTCGGTGAACAATTGGTCCACAGATACGTGCTCGGTGATGGTGCGTTGGACGGTGGCGTCTAGAGTTTCGTCGATGTGCACAAAGCTGCCTGGTAGAGACAAACTATCTTTAAATGGTTCGTGTTTGCGAGGAGTGAGAGCGAGAGATAAATGGCCGTCGAATATCGTAAACCAGACAATATCTATGGTGACTGATGGTTGGGGATATTTGGTAAGATTTAACATATCGCTTTCCCTCTAGAGGAGATTATAGTATTATTCACACGTATGCAACAAAAAATACGCTCAATTGTGGCTCGAGAAATCTATGATAGTCGGGGTACGCCGACAGTGGAAGCAGATGTCACGCTAGAAAATGGAAGTTTTGGTCGAGCGGCTGTGCCAAGTGGTGCAAGTACAGGGATTTATGAAGCGGTGGAATTGCGGGATGGTGATGAACGTTTGAGTGGTAAGGGTGTGGCAAAGGCTGTGGCAAATGTGCAGACTATTTTTGCAGGAGTCAAAGATATCGCATTAGATCAAGCTACCTTGGATCAGAAAATGATTGCATTGGATGGAACACCAAACAAAGGAAACCTGGGGGCAAATGCAATTTTGGCCGTATCTATGGCATTTGCTAAAGCAATGGCAGCGGCAAATGGGCAACCTTTGTGGGGGTATTTCCGCGGCTTGTCTACTACTGCACCGGCTGAGTGGATAATGCCCGTGCCAATGATGAATGTGCTCAATGGAGGTAAACATGCTGATAAATCTAGTGATTTTCAGGAATATATGATCATGCCATTGGGAGCAAAAAGTTTTGCTGGAGCGCTGGAGATGGGGGCAAATGTGTTTGGTCAATTGAAAAAATTGTTGCATAAAGAGGGGTTTGGGACGACAGTAGGAGATGAAGGTGGATTTGCGCCATCTTTGGGGAATAATCGGGCACCTCTAGAAAAAATTGCTACAGCAGTAAAAGCAGCAGGATATGAACTGGGTAAAGATATTTCTATTGCTCTGGATGTGGCAGCGAGCGAACTATTTAAGGAAGGGCAATATGAATTGGCGAGTGAACAGAAAATGCTGGATTCAGCAGCGCTGGTACAGATGTATGGTGAGTGGGTGAAGGAATTTCCGATTGTGTCGATTGAGGATGGCTTGGACCAAGATGATTGGGCGGGTTACAAGTTGTTGACTGAACAATTGGGAGATCGAGTGCAATTGGTGGGAGATGATTTGTTTGTAACGAATGTGGAAAAACTGCAACGAGGAATTAATGAGCATGTGGGAAATGCTATTTTGATTAAATTGAACCAAATAGGGACAGTAACAGAGACCGTAGCAGCGATTGATCTAGCACGAAAGAATGGATATCGGGCAATTGTGTCGCATCGATCTGGGGAGACGGAGGATGCGACGATTGCGGATTTTGTGGTGGGGCTGGGGACTGGCCAAATCAAGACGGGATCTATGTCTCGATCTGATCGTATGGCTAAATATAATCAGCTGTTGCGAATTGAAGAAGCGTTGGGAGATAAGGCTGTTTATTTGGGAAAATTATGAAAAGATTAGTACCAGGGCCAGTGGTACTTGTGGTTTTGGATGGTTGGGGTTTGCGAGAAGATACAACACATAATGGAGTGGCGATGGCGAAGACGCCGGTGTTTGACCAGTTGGTACAGGACTATCCGTTTACGCAATTGAATGCATCAGGTGAAGCAGTGGGTTTGCCGGATGGACAGATAGGAAATTCGGAAGTAGGACACACGGCAATAGGGGCAGGTAAGATTATTTATCAAGATTTGGTGCGAATCGGTAAAGATATTTCAGCTGGAGGATTGGTGAAAAATGAAGCATTTGCTCAGGTGTTTGCGCATGTAAACAATCGGAAATCTACTTTACATGTGATTGGGATTTTGTCGCCAGGGGGAGTGCATGGTCACCAAGATCATTTTATGGAAATAGCAAAAGCAGCAAAAGATATGGGGAATGATGTGGTGTTGCATCCGTTTTTGGATGGAAGAGATACGCCGCGAACTTCGGGGTTGGAATCTTTACGACAATTAGAAGATGTGGCTAGAAATCACGGTTGTAAAATTGGCACAGTGATTGGACGTTACTATAGTATGGATCGGGATACGAATTGGGAGAGAACTGATCTGGCAATGCAGGCGATTTTTGCAGGACAAGCAGAGCATATATATGGTAATACTGTATCGCCAGCAGAGATTTTGCAGGAACGATACGAGAAGGAGCAGTTTGATGAACATATTGAACCAATGGTGTTTGCTTATGGTGGGGTGAACTCAGGAGATGGAATAGTATTTACAAATTTTCGATCGGATCGGGCTAAGCAATTGACGGCAAAAATAGTAGAGCAGGTAGTGCCGAGGGATTTATGCTTTGTTACCATGACTGATTATGGCGGATACGAGGGAGCGTTGGTGGCATATACGCCAGAGACGAAAGGCGTGACCCTGGGGGAGGCGATTGCCAAGGCAGGGCTAAGACAACTGCATGTGGCGGAGACGGAAAAGTTTCCACATGTGACGTATTTTTTTAATGGCGGAAATGAGGCACCGTATGTAGGTGAAGAGGACGTACTCATTCCGAGTCGAAAAGATATCAAGACTCATGATTTGGCTCCTGAAATGCGAGCGAAGGAAATCACAGAAGCCGTGCTGGCTAAATTGGGTAAGACGGATTTTGTATTTATGAATTATGCGAATCCGGATATGGTTGGGCACACGGCAAATCAAGCGGCGATTATTAGAGCTGTAGAAACGGTGGATGTGGAATTGGGGCGAATTGTGGAGGCGGTATTGGATTTGGATGGAGCTGTAGTCGTAATCGCCGACCATGGAAATGCAGAAACTATGGTAGATCTGATTACCGGTGAGCCACATACGGCACATACAACAAATCCAGTGCCATGTATTTTGGTAAGCAATTCTATTGGATTGGAGTTGCGGTCTGGTGGAGGTTTGATAGATGTAGCGCCGACAGTGTTGGGGCTTTTGGGAGTGGAGACACCAGTGGATATGACTGGAGGGGATTTATCACAGTCGACGACAAGCGTGTAGAATAGAAAGAGTTGGGGAGGAGGTGAGTAACGATGAATAACAAAAATTTGATGTTGATCTTGATTGTATTAGTTTTGTTGTTTGTTGGTGTATTTGCAGTAATGAAAGCGAGTAAAGAAGGAGATAGAGCAATGAATCCATCCGACTATGACACTGTGCAAACCTTGGAGCCAACAGAAATGATGCAAAAAGAGGGAGTGATGGTGGGAGGAGCATTGATGACTGCAGATAAAGACATCATCGATAATGCGATGAATTCAAAAGATCACACCACTGTCGTAGCTGCGGTAAAAGCGGCTGGGCTGGTAGAGACCTTGAAAGGTAAAGGACCCTTTACAGTCTTTGCACCAACCAATGAGGCGTTTGCTAAATTGCCAACAGGCACTGTGGAAACACTGCTCAAGCCAGAAAACAAAATGAAGTTGACTGGTATATTGACCTATCACGTAGTGCCAGGAGTCTATCGTTCTACAGATATCAAAGAAGGAATGACTCTGAAAACTGTGAATGGACAGATGCTGACTTTTACTATGAAGAAAGGTCAATGGTGGATTAATGGATCAGCTATGATTGATATTGCTGACGTGATCTCTAGCAATGGAGTCACTCATGTAATTGATAGTGTGTTGATGCCGAAGTAGGCAAAATTTACTCTCTCGCCTCTGTCAAAGATGCACAGGGGCGAGGTGGAAAATATATGTTGTTATTATTTTTTGCATTTTTATCAGGACTAGTGACAATTTTGGCACCATGTATTTGGCCAATTTTGCCAATCGTATTGTCGGCTAGTGTGGCAGGAGGTGGAGGAAGAGTGCGATCTGTAGGAATTACTCTTGGGGTGATGAGTAGCTTTACTGTGTTTACGTTGACTGTTTCGGCTTTGGTGAGGGTTTTTGGTATTGATCCGGTAGTATTGCGATTGGTGTCGGTGGGGGTATTGGTGATTTTGGCAGTGATGATGATCGTGCCACGATTGGCAGTAGGGTTTGAGCTGTTGGTAGGAAAGTTGGCTAATGTGTTTGGAAAAGCTGGAAACGAAAAACAGGCTGGATTTTGGCCAGGATTTTTGACTGGAGTGTCGCTGGGTGGAGTGTGGTCCCCATGTGCTGGGCCTATATTGGCAGCAATTGCTACTTTGGCAGCAACTGGTGGAGTGGGGGTGCAAGCTATTGCCGTGACGATTGCATATGTGGCTGGTGTAGGAGTCCCGTTGTTTGCATTTTCGTATGGTGGGCAGGCGTTTTTGGCAAGAACAAAATTGATAAACCGATTTACGGGTAAGATCCAGCAGGTGTTTGGTGTGGTGATGCTAGTCGTGGCTGTAGGAATTTATTTTCATTACGATGTGTTATTGCAGGCAAAAATTCTTGAACGGTTGCCAGGCTTGGCGGTTGTGACGAGTGGGTTTGAAAAAAGTACTACGGTGCAAAACGAATTGAGAGAGCTGACTGGTAAGACGGCGTTGCCAGTGGGCAAGACTCTGGCGCCGGAGTTTGTGGGCATTGAACGGTGGCTGAATACACAACCGCTGACCATGGCAGAGTTGCGGGGTAAGGTGGTATTGATAGATTTTTGGACATATACCTGTATCAATTGTATTCGGACGCTTCCACATGTGACCAGCTGGTATAACACATATAAAGATAAAGGATTTGTAGTAGTGGGGGTGCATACACCAGAGTTTGCGTTTGAAAAAGAGACAGCAAATGTGCAGCGAGCAATACAACAATTTGGCATCTTGTACCCAGTGGCACAGGATAATAATTATGCGACCTGGAATGCTTATCAAAATTTATATTGGCCGGCAAAATATTTGATTGATGCCAAGGGGGTAATTCGCTATACCCATTTTGGTGAAGGAGAATATGATAAGACTGAAGACGCGATTCGGGCATTGCTGATAGAAAATGGGCAAACGGTGGATGGGTTGAAATCGGGTAGCATGAGTGACGACACGCCTCGTGTAGCTTTGTCGCCAGAAACATATTTGGGGTCGAGACGGATGTTGTATTTGGATGGGGTGGGCAAGGCAGATGATGGAGTGCAACAATTTCGTTTGAATCCGAAAGTGAAGGTAAATCATTTTAGTTTGGATGGACAGTGGAATATTACCCCGGAAGCGGCAATTAGTGGGCAGGCTGCGGTGTTGGAGTATGAATTTGTAGCGAGTCGAGTGTTTTTGGTCATGCGACCACCGACCGCTGGAATAGGTACGGTGCATGTGTGGTTGGATGGAGAAAAGTTGCAAGATATAGTAGTGGATACTGACCGACTGTATGATTTGGTGAAATTGGAAAAATCTGGTCAACATCGGTTGAGATTGGAATTTTCATCTGGGATTGGGGCATTTGCTTTTACCTTTGGCTAGTAGAAGATTTTCTTATTCGATTCTTACTTTATTTAAATGAATTTTTGGTGGCTATCGCTTGTATTGACTGGTAGAATTTTCGGATGGTCCTGCCGTTTACCGACCGTGAAGGTGTAACTTATGTCACTCACACGGATTTGCCCCATTTAGAGAGCGCTTTTCGACGGTCAGAAAAGAAGCAGCTGATTGTCATGGCAGCGATATTGGGATTGTGTATTTTGGCTGGATTGTGGAATTGGCATGGATTTTTGGTCGGATTTATCGCGGTGCTGACGGTGGTGTATTTTGCGGATTTGTTGTTTAACTTGTTTTTGATTTATCGGAGTTTTTCTTCGGCGCCGGAGATTGTTGTGACAAAAGAAGATTTGGCAGTGGAGCGAGTAGATTGGCCGAAGTACACGATTTTTTGCCCATTGTATAAAGAAGCCGAAGTGTTGCCGCAGTTTGTGGAGGCAATGGTAAAACTGGATTATCCCAGCGAGCGATTGCAGATTAAATTGTTGTTGGAGGAGAATGATCCTGAGACTATAGAAGCAGCGCGAGGGATGAATTTGCCTAAGCAATTTGAGATCGTAGTGGTGCCACATGGGATGCCGAAGACAAAACCAAAAGCATGTAACTATGGTTTACTCGATGCGACAGGCGAATATACGGTGATTTTTGATGCCGAAGATGTGCCAGAGCCGGATCAGCTGAAGAAAGCGGTAATTGCTTTTGAGAAACTGGATCCAAACGTGGCTTGTGTGCAAGCAAAGCTGAATTTTTATAATCCACGGCAAAATATTTTGACTCGGGTATTTACGGCAGAATATAGCTTGTGGTTTGATTTGGTGTTGACTGGATTGCAATCGATTAAGGCGCCAATACCACTAGGCGGGACGTCTAATCATTTTAAAACTGCATTGCTGCGACAGATAAAAGGGTGGGATGCATTTAATGTGACTGAAGATTGCGATTTGGGGATGAGGCTAGTGAAGCGGGGATATCGGACAGCCATTATTGATAGTACGACGTGGGAGGAGGCAAACTCTCAACCGATTAATTGGTTTTGGCAGCGGACACGCTGGATAAAAGGATATATCCAGACTTATCTGGTACACATGCGAAGACCAAAGGACTTTATTCAGAAATGGCGCGAACCTCATGTGGTGACGTTTCAGTTGGTGGTAGGAGGAAAAATCATGTCCATGTTTATTAATCCAACCATGTGGCTGATTACGATTTCGTACTTTGTGTTTCGAGCACGGGTGGGGCCATTTGTAGAGTCTTTGTATCCTGGACCAGTTTTGTATATGGCGGTGTTTTGTCTGGTGTTTGGGAATTTTTTGTATATGTATTACTACATGATTGGGTGTGCCAAGCGGGAACAAGACGATTTGCTGAAGTATGTGTTTTTGGTGCCGTTTTATTGGCTGGCGATGTCGGCTGCTGCGTGGGTGTCGGTGTACAAATTTTTGACGGCACCACATCACTGGTCTAAGACGAAACATGGATTACATTTGAAAAAGGTCACACCTGCAATCACATGAGCAAAATTACACCATTATCTGTATCTATTTGCGTGCCAGCGTATAACGAAGAAAAAAATCTGGAGAAGATTTTGCAGGCATTGGTGTCTCAACAGACGAAGCGAATACATATCAATAAAATTATTGTCATTTCTTCTGGGAGTACTGATAGGACAGATGAGATAGCTGGGCGGTATGCGAAAGAATTTGCTCAGGTGGATTTTGTCAGGGAAGAATCCAGAAATGGTAAGGCGGCGGCAATCAATACATTTTTAAAGCTTGTGGATGATCCAGTGGTGGTGATAGAGAGTGCAGATACAGTGCCAAAACCAGATACGATCGAGGAGTTATGTACGCCGTTTTTGGAAGATGAGCGAATAGGCATGACAGGAGGAGCCCCACATCCAGTGAATGATCCAAATACATTTTTAGGCTATATTATCCATGTCTGGTGGTGGTTTCACAGAAATATTCCACGATTTGGAGAGATCATTGCTTATAGAAATGTGTTACCGCAAATATCGCCAGTGTCGGCAGTAGATGAGGCATATATTCAGGCAAAAATTATTCAGTTGGGATATCGAGTAGTGCATGTGGATTCCGCGGTGGTGACTAATAAAGGACCGGAAACAGTGTCCGATCTGATTAAACAGAGGAGAAGAGTGCTGAATGGACACCTGAGGTTATTTTTTAGTGAGGGAATTAAGGTTGATAATATGAATAAATCTGCAATTTCTTTGATTTCAAATTTTAAGGTCTATTCGGTCAAAGAATTTTTTTGGTTTGTAGGTGGAATCTTCCTAGAATTTTTTTCTAGAGCACTAGGTTATTACGATGTGTTTTTCCTTGGATATAACCCTTTCGTATGGGAGACTGCTGAGACTACTAAATCTATTAATTAATATATGAAAAAGAATATTTATAAAAAATTATTATTATCCCAAGTTTTGGAAAAGCTATTACCAAAAGCTAAAAGAATTTTTTTGGTCGGTAATTTTGGAAACGGAAATTTTGGTGATGAACTATTGCTTCGATCTGTTGCTACCGATTTAAATAATTCTCACTATTATTTGACTATCGTTGCTCGAAAGAAAGAGCATGTGTCTGTTGATGGAGATATTGTTACTCCATTTTCTTTGCAAGGTGTGTGGAAAATGATTTGTTCTAATGTACTGGTGATTGGACCGGGTGGGTTTTTTGGTCGAGATGCTGGGCCATTTTCGAGAATTGTTTATCCAATGGTTAAATTATTTAAATTTTTAGGTAAAAAAGTTGTTTTTTATGGATTTGGAATCTATGAAACTTGCCCAGTTGAATTGTGGAAGCCAATAATTTCTGCATGTTTGATTGCAGACCATGTTTCAGTTCGAGATAAGCCATCACACCTTTTTTTAAAGAGGAGGACACCTTCCTTGCCGGTAAATCTTATTCTTGACCCAGTTTTTAATTTGGACTTGCCTGAGAAGCAGAAAAAAAATCTGCGAAAAAATTTTGTATTAGGATTATCTCTTCGTTTTATTGAAGATCAACATGACAGGAAGAGCTTTTTACATGTGTTTGCCAATGCATTGAATAATTTATCAAAAAAAATAACCATACTCCCTTTAAATTTTTATTTTGAACCTAAACTTTTTTTAAAGAAACCTCATCCTTCAGATAGCTTGATTGTCGAAGAATTAAAAAAATTAGTGAACAACCCATTAGTTATTTTTGGTAAAAATACTACCAGTGCGAATTTAGATGAGCTAATAAATCAATTTTTACAGATTGATGCATTGATAGGTATGAGATTTCATGCCCAAGTTTTAGCTATTCATTATCAGTTACCTTTGTTAGCGATTGGTTATAGTCCAAAAAATGAACTTGCTCGTGATTACTCAAAATCTACTTTTACAGAACTTAATCAATTTAGTTCTAATTTAGTTAGTAAATTTATCCATGAAGCTCAATAATTTTTTATTACTTTCACTTAGTAGTGTTTTGCTTATGTATATATTGGTTTTTAGAGGTGTGTGGGGGAATGTTGATGAGAAAAATATTGGGAGTTTTAGATTTGCTGGATCACCGTTTGAATCATCTCATGAAACTGCACCGTATGCGTTAATGTTGTCTTTTTTAAATGACAAATCTCTTTCTTTAACACAACAGCTCGCCAATATTGCTTCTCCTGATGCGTTTTATTTTGATGGTAAATTTTATATTTATTTTTCACCAATAATTTCACTTTTTATGATTCCATTTTTTGTAGTTGGTAGATTTTTTTCAGTTTCACAAATTGCAAGTTTTTGGAGTGTGATTTTGTTGGGTTTTGTTACCATGCCGTTTATTTATTTAAATTCGAGGAGGATTTTGAATATGGGAAAGGTGGGTGCTAGTTTAGCTGTATTGCTGTATGGGATTGGCTGTACTGCTATAAATTATGCGACGACAATTTACCAGCATCAACTTACGGCTGCCATACTTATGGTGCTTTTTTATGTCGCGTATAAGGTAAAAGATTCAGAAAGAAAAGTTCTTTGGGGGTTACTTGGTTCAATATTGTACTTTTTTGGAGTATGGCTTGATTATCCAAATTTAGTTATTTTATTGCCTTGCTTACTTTATTTGTTATCAAATTTATTTGAAAAAATTGTCTTGTCTCGAAAAGAGATTAATTTTGTATTTTCGAATTTGTTGTATTTAGTTATTCTAGTAGTTTTTGGTGGATTACTTACTTTGGGTTTGTATAACAATCATTATTTTAAATCACCTACTAAAATTATTAATTTTCTACCTAGATATTCTGTTGATAAACCGCTGGTTGATGCAAATGTTGTAAAAAAGAAACCGATTAATGTTTTAAATTTGAAAATTGCAATTAGAGGTTTGAAAGTTTTATTGATTGACTATGACAAGGGACTATTCATTTTTTCGCCAATTTTCGTATTAGGCATTCTTTACATAATTAGAGTTGTTAAAACACCATTATCCGTCCGTCATGTTTTACTGTTTACATTTATTGCTAATGTATTTGTTTATTCAATATTTTCTGATCCTTGGGGAGGATGGGCTTTTGGACCTCGATATCTTATTCCATCCATGTCAATTTTGAGTATTTTTTCAGTTGAATGGTTATTGATGAAAATTAATCTGTTTAGAAAAACATTATTTTTCATTTTGTATATTTTTTCTTCGACAGTAGCTTTATCTGGAGCAGTAACAACCAACTTAATTCCGCCATCAACAGAATTTGCTTCATCGCAGGTTGAATATTATTCATTCTTGCAAAATTTTCATTTGATATTTACTGACAAGGTATCAAGTTTCGTTTATAAAAGTTTTTTCCATGTTTTCATTTCTGGTCAAATATATTTTTTGTTTTTGGTTATTTTTTCACTTGTTTTATGTTTTTATTTTTTGACAGCTATTTCTAAACATGAGCGTTAAATTAACAAAAAAATCAACTTCAATTTCTTTTTCGATAGAGAATCTTTTTCATTTGAGCTCAGATGCTCCAGTGGCACGTGCCGGAGTGTTTAATTGGATTTTGCTTTTTTTCTTAATAGCCTTTAGTGTAGTGAGTTGGATTTACTATTATTCTCACGGATATTCACTTTCATATAACGATGCTCGATCCCATTTGAACGTGTCACGACGGGTAGTGGATAGTCTACAACCCGGATTGGCGCAGTTGGGTTCAGTGTGGTTGCCATTGCAGCATGTACTAGCATTGCCAATGATTGATATTGATGTTTTATATCGTACTGGTTTGGCAGGGAGTTTGGTGTCGATGGTCGCATATGTTGGGAGTGCGATTTTGCTTTTTGGAATTTTGCGTCGATTGGGAGTTGATAACTTTACCTCATTTATTGGGACTTTAATTTTCGCAGTGAACCAAAACTTATTGTTTTTGCAAAGTACGCCGATGACAGAACCATTAATGTTATTTACTATGTTGTTTACTGTCTACTTTTTGACTCGATGGGTAAATGATCATGGAACACAATGGTTGGTGTTGGCTGGTTGTGGAGTATTTTTAGCCACTCTGACTCGATACGATGGATGGTTTTTGTTCGTAATGGCTGCTGGTCTTATTGGCATATATACATTTTTTGCTAAAGGTTCAAAAAAGATTGAGTCCCAAGTATTACTATTTTCTACTGTTGGAGGCTTAGGAATAGCTTTATGGTTGTTGTGGAACAAGATGATTTTTGGAGATTGGCTCTTTTTTATGAATGGTCCATTTTCAGCAAAGGCTCAACAAGATTTGTTGTTTCAAGCAGGGAGGCTTTTGACTCGAGGGAACATGGGTTTTTCAGCTGTGACATATTTTTGGTCTATGTGGTTTAACTTGGGTTTGCCTGTGGTGACACTAGGTGTTTTAGGTGGATTGAAGCTGATTGTCTCTCGAGATTTACGGAGATTTGTTATTTATTTGATGCTGTTCTCAGCGATTGTTTTTAATGTGTTGAGTTTGTATGGAGGACAGTCGGTAATTCATTTACCAAATTTACCTCCTTATACCTGGTTTAATGTGCGCTATGGCTTAATGGGATTGCCGGCGATGATATTGGGGATCGCAGTTTTATTAGAGAAAAGAAAAGTTGCGGCAATTTTATGTATGTTGGTGGTTGGAATTCACTCTGGTTGGGTATTTTTTTCTAATTCGATTATTACTATTCAAGATGGAGTTCGCGGTTCGAGTGGTTACTTTTTGGATGATATTGGTGAATGGGTGCATAAAAATGCAAATGATGGATTAATTTTAGTGGCGGCTTCGAGTCACGACGCATTGTTGTTTATTTCTCGACTGCCGATAAAAAACTATATTACCGAAGGGGCAGAGAAGTATTGGGTAGAGTCGATGAAAAACCCCCGAACATACGCCAAATATATTGTGATGCATGATGGGGATATTGTCTGGGAACATATGAAAAATAATCCAAATTTTGAAGGGCATTATCAGTTGATTTATGAAGGTAAGTTTTCTAATGTTTACAAACGTTTGGAATAATTATGAAACATATACTTACATCATTACTTACTTATGGAGCTGTGTTGGGTGTTGGTGGTGGGGTGGCGTGGCAGGTGGCGCATACGCCGGTGGCGACACTGGTGGAGTATCAAGATTTTGATCAGCCAGCATGGGGAAATGCCGTGGTGGCGCCGTGGAAGGTGAGGTCTATTGATACGCAGGTGGTGTCCAGACATTGGACGAATGTGCCACGGGAGTCAATCGCGACGCAGATCCAGATGTTGGCGCATTTGAATGTGAATTATGTAGCAATAGCGACACCTTATGATCGAGTGGAGGAAATGCGGATGTGGGTGGAAGAAATTCATAATCAAGGACTGCATGTGTGGTTTCGGAGTCACTGGAATGAGTGGGAGGGAGATGACAAAGCAGTCCCGCGGATGACCAGTGAGCAATACCTAGAACAGACGCGACAGTTTATCGCTGATCATAAAGATTTGTTCAAGCCTGGGGATGCATTTACTATGTCGGTGGAACCAGAGCAGGTGGGAGTGGGTTTGGGGAAGCGGTTTGCGAATTGGGAAGAGTACCGAATTTTTGTGTTGAACCAGATATTGGTAGCCAATCAAGCATTCGAGGGAATTGGGATGAAACATCAGATTTTTACCAATTGGATTTCGACGAATGGTTGGGTGGTAAAAAATGCATTTACCAAAGAGTTTGTACAACATCTGGGTCTGGTAACAGTGGATCACTATCCGGAGCAGACAGCGACCATAGGGGAGAAAGATAATATCCCTGAGATGGTAGCGGCAATGAGTCGAGATTTGGATGAAATGTATCGTCAGTGGAATGTGCCAATATTGTTGGGAGAGTGGGGATATCAGATTCATCAGGAAGTGAGTGACGATTTTCAGGCGAAGATGATCGAGGAAATGATGGCAATGTTGGCCACCAAAAAATATTTGGTGGGGGTGAATTATTGGGTACATATGGGGCATTATTCACGGATTATTGGTGATCGGTATGGAGCTGATTTGCAATATCGGCCGGCGGCGGATGTGATTCGACGATGGTACCAGACCATGTCAGGAGTATAATAAAGATATGTTTTTGATTGGCGTGTTAATAGTTGGTTTGATCTTGCTCCTTTTGAGTGTACGAGTCGTGCAGGAATATGAACGAGGAGTGGTATTTTTTCTGGGGCGATATGCAGGAGTGCGGGGGCCAGGACTGATACTGTTGATTCCCATATTTGAACGCATGGTGTCAGTGGATTTGCGGACGGTGACAATGGAAATTCCGTCACAAAAAATTATTACTCGAGACAATGTGTCTATTAATATTGCGGCGGTGGCGTATTACAAAGTGGTGAATCCGGAAAAATCTGTGATTAGTATTGAGAGTGTGTATTCAGCAGTGGATCAGATTTCTCAGACGACGGTGCGTAATGTGGTGGGGCAGTTTGTGTTGGATGAATTGTTGTCCAAGACGGGAACTATCAATGACAAGATCAAAAATGTGATTGATGCACATACAGAACCCTGGGGAGTAGAAGTGACAGCAGTAGAAATAAAAGATATTACCTTGCCAGACAACATGCAGCGGGCAATGGCGCGGGAGGCAGAAGCAGAACGCGAACGGCGAGCAAAGATTGTAGCGGCTCAGGGAGAATTTGAAGCAGCCACTAAATTGGCAGAGGCGGCAGATATGATTTCCAAACATCCAGTGGCACTGCAACTGCGAACCCTACAGACCATGGGAGAGATTGCCACCGAGAAAAATTCCACGATTATTTTCCCAGCCCAGTTTATGACTACCGTGCAGGAAGCGATTCGAACAGTAGCAAAAGATGCGGTGAAGTAATTATTTGATCGTTTGTTTGAGAGCTTGGACTTCTTGGGTGAGTTGGAGAATATGAGACTCGATAGTGGCAAGGGACGTGTGCGTTTTGGAAAAATCGGCGTCGGTGCCAACTTCTTCTTGTTTTTCGGCAGCTTCTAGAACATCGAGATCGTGAGACAGTTCTTGGACGTCGTCTTGGAGGTCTTCGATGACTTCGACATCTTCTTGGATTTCATCGATGTCACGTTCGACTTCGGCGATACTTTTGGCCTGGCGATTGACGCTCATTTGGATAAACAAAGACAGATAGATGGCTTCCAGAGATACGGCTGTGGTAAGAGCTAACATGATTTTGTCAGCTGAAACACCCACGAGAACGAGAAAAAACGCTGCAATGAAGACCAGCGTGTGGATCAAAATAGAGGTGGGTGTACCCATCCAATCCGTCAATTTGATAGAGAGTTTTTCGATGGGGTTTTTGCGTTTTCTGGGCATGGGACATGCGAATTATGTGCCAGATAATTAATTGGTTGCGACGTAAGAATTGCCGCTTTGTGCTCCGTACAGAAGTACTGGATATACCCTATATTATATACTAATTGTATGCCGAATGGAAATCGTTGGCTGATTTTTTTCTTAGTGATCATTGGGGCTGTATTTTTGTGGCAAGCGCGAGGAGTGATTGGACAACGGGTGACGCAGTTGAAACAGGTGACTGAAGAAGTCGTGCCGACGGGAGTAGGTGGTGACCAGGCATTGGTAGAGGAAGTGTTGGATGGGGTGACGGTGAAATTGCAAAGTGGAGAGACTGTGCGTTATATAGGTTTGGAAGTGGATCCGTGTTTTGCAGACCAGGCGAAACAAAGAAATGAAAGTCTGGTGAAGGGAAAGATAGTGAAACTTGAAGCAGATGTGCAGCAAAAAGATACAGAGGGGCGATGGCTACGATATGTATGGTTGAATGGGGTGATGGTGAATGAACAGTTGGCAGGTGAAGGGTATGTGTATGCAAAATATATAAAGCCAAATGTGCTACGACAGGAAGTGGTGATATTGGCACAGAATCGTGCACGTGATATGCGTTTGGGTGTGTGGAAATCTTGTCAGAAGTAGTATACTCTAGAAAAATATGCAGGATGTTGTTCATGTACGGTGTGAGAGTTGTGGAATGCCGCTGGGACCGGGAATGTATGGCACGGATGTAGATGGGACAAGTAGTACCGAATATTGTAAATTTTGTTTTGATAAGGGTGTGTGGGTGGCGCCTGATATGACTAAAGAGCAAATGATTTCGCAGTCTATTGAACATATGGTATCGGTAGTAAAGATGACACCTGAAGAAGCAAGTCGGGTAGCGAATGAAGTCATTCCACAACTGAAGCGTTGGAAAGGAACCAGTCATTGATGCATATCGGTAAAGAGTTTCTCGATTATGATGGAAGACAATACGAAGCTACTCGAGTAACAGCCTTTGAAGGAGACGAAAATCCGTTGGTAATGAAAAAATTGGTGCCACGAGAAGAGTTGGCAGCATTGGGGGCATTTTTGCACAGCCGACATCAAGTGATTGCGTATGCCACCGGAGTATATGACTTGATTCATGTGGGACACGTCAGATTTTTGGAGTTGGCCCGACAGCAAGGTGACGTGTTGGTGGTGGGCTTGAATAGTGATGAATCGGTGCGAACATATAAAGATCCAGATCGGCCAATATTGCCTGAGGCAGTGCGGGCGGAAATGTTGTGCTATTTGGCGAGTGTGGATTATGTGACGATTTATCCGGAAACTACAGGAGTAGAGACGATGAAATTGTTGCAACCGGATAGCTATTTGTGTGTGGAGGGGAGTTGGAATGGAAATTTGGAATCAAAAGCTGAAGTACAAGAGATGCTTAAACTTGGTGGAAAGGTGTATTACAGTCCGCGACAAAGTCCGACCGTGTCCACGTCGGCAGTGATCGACAAAATTTCCCAGCTGGAGCGGAAACGGGTGATCGCTGAACTGCGAAAAGGATTGGAGTAGACATGTCGGAAGGGTACAAAGCACGAAAGATGGGGGGGTATATGGATATGGCGGCAAAACTAGATACAGGGCCAACTTGTGTGTTTTGTCAGTTGAAAGACAAGTATATTATTGCTGAGCGAGATGGATTGGTGTTGACGGCAAATATTTTTCCGTACATTGATGGCCAACTGATGGTGGTTCCTAGACGACACGTCGAACGGTTTTCGCAGGTGACAGAGCAGGAAGTAATGACAAATTTTTATTTGTCACAATTGGCGTTGACAGTGCTGCGAGAAGAAATGGGAATTGAAAATGTATGGATGATTTTGCGAGATGGAAAGAGTGCGGGAAAGACGGTAACCCATTTGCATTGGAATATTTTGCCGTATGAAGAAGGATTGAATACGTGGAATTATAGGGATATCACTGTGCCACCTGTAGAGCTGGCCACTCGGTTGCGACAAAGAGTGGGGAAACTATGAAAGAGGTAGTGACTTATGTTTCGGAGTCGCCACTTGTACGGTCGAGATTGGGGCTGGTTGGGTGTGATGAACGAGCTATTGTCTGCGCACAGATTCCTGGGCTGGTGGAAACGATTGCTCAAGCAGGGGTCGGAGTGGTGTTGGCGATGCCGGAGGCACAATACCATGCAGGATTGCGTGGGTTTGTAAAAGCAAAAATTTTGGCTCAAGTATGTGATGTGGCAGGGGTGTTGCCAGTGAGCTATCAACAAATGCAGAAAGAGTTGGAACGAGATTGGAAGTCGGTGCAGGTGGTGGCACCAATGATGTGGCAGACGGATGAGGTAGTATCAGCTAAAGGGAGAAAGATGGAGGGATTGAAAATCGGGATAACTACGAGCGCATTTGATCAAATGGCGATGGATTTGGCTGTGCAAATGGTGGAGACGAGTAATTGTTGGCTAGACCCGGCTGGTTGTGTGTTTGCGAAAGAACGAACAATATTGGTACAGAGTGCATCGACTCGGCTGGCTGATTTTGATTGTCCGAGTTTGCCGTTTACGTGGAAGGAATCTGGATTAAAAGAAGGTGAGAGAATGCTATTTTGTGATTCACTGCACGCTGAACGAACTGGAATATCACTGGCGGCAAAGCAGGGGATAACCCTGGCTGGATCGACCATGTATGTGTCCAAATTTCCGTGTCGGCAGTGTTCGTTGAATGCTATTGAGGCAGGGGTGCGGCGAGTCGTGTTTGAGCGAGATTCTTATGGTATTGCTGAAGCGGCAGATTTATACAGGAGTCACAAGATTGTGGTCGAGCGAATTCAAGGACTTAGAGAGCCACAGGGATAGACATTTTGGGGTGAGCATTATAGTTTTGGAGTTGGAAGTCTGAGACTTTGTGGTCGTAGATCGTGCCAGAAGTGGAAGGAAGAATTGTCACTTCAGGACGAGAAAGTGGCTGACGTTTGAGCAGTTCTTTCATAGCGGGGATTTGGTTGTTGTAAATGTGGGCGTCGCCGAGATTGTGTACAAGATCACCTGCAGGAAGGCCGACTTCTTGGGCAACTAGTCTTTGGAAGAGAGCCCACTCGGCAACGTCGTGGGGAACTCCCACTGGAATATCGGCACTGCGTTGTTCGAGAATGGCATCTAGTCGACCATCCATGGCCAGAAAATGAATAGAGGTGATACAGGGGGCTACGTCCACGACATGTTTGCCGTCGGGAAACTCTACATCGCCTAAATTCCACAGACTGATTTTGGCGCGGCGAGTGTTTGGATCACGTTTGAGCATGTCTACGACTTGGGTCAGTTGGTCGGTTTGATTGGCAAAGTGGCGCATTTGATGGCCGTAGGTGGGGCCAAGTTCGCCATTTTTGTAGCCGATTTTTTGTTCGGCTGCTACTGCCCATTTATCCCAAAGATGACTGCCATATTGATGAAGATCTCGGGCATTTGAGCTGCCAGACATGATCCAGAGTAGTTCGGCGACGATGATTTTTTCCCATGAGCCAGATAGGTCGCGAGAGGTGATGAGAGGGAAACCGTCTTCAGATTTGTAGCGGACTTGGCGACCAACGACAGCAATAGTTTTTTCGGGTTTTTGGCTTTGACGAGGTTTGCCGTGGGTTAGGACATCTTCGACTAAGTCGAGGTATTCAACCATATAAGAGTGATATTACTGGTTGGGATTTTGATGCGTCAATGGGCGAACGCGGTCATAGGTCTTAAACACGATGGGATATTGATCGTTGATTGATTGTTCGGGGTGGACATAGTGGGTGAGTTGCCAATCTGTGGGATCGAAATCGGGAAAAAAGCTGTCGGCTGGACCGGAATATTGGACTTCGGTGAGGTACATACGAGAGACAAATAATAAAGCAGAAGCAAACAGTTCGGTCCCGCCAATATAAAAACATTGGGATTCGTTTTCGGGAATATATTGCAAAGCCTGGCTGAGTGAGTGGGCGATATGTGCGTCGGGAAGATGTAGGTCTGTGTCACGGGATAGGACAATATTGGTGCGATAGGGAAGTCCGTGCCCGATTGAGTCGTAGGTTTTGCGACCCATGACTACGGTGTGATTGCGAGTGAGTTGTTTGAAGTGAGCTAGATCAGTGGGCAGGTGCCAAGGAAGAGTGTTTTGATAGCCGATTTGTTTGTCTGTGCCGTAGGCGGCAACAATGGCGTGTTCGGGAGAGTTAGGCAATTTTTGGGCCAGTGTATTTGGCGGAACCAAACCCTAAGACCATAAGAGCAATTGGGCTAAAGAAGAAGAGGAACAGGCCAAAACCATCGCCTTTGCCGAAATTTTTGGCCATGGCTAAACTAACAATAAGTGATACAACAACGTTTACTAGGGGAATCAAGAATAAAATCGTCCACCAGCCGGGTTTGCCAGCAATTTTGCACAGGAGATACGTATTGTATATGGGAATGATGGATGCCCAGCCAGGAACACCAGCTTTTTTGAAGACTTTCCACATGGCGACGATCGTAATTACGAGCATGACCATTGCGAAGATCCAAATGACGAGCATGGTGGCGCCAAATCCGGCAGCCAGAGCAGTAGCTTGGGCTAATTGTTCGGGGGTGAGGGTCGGTTGAGCGTAATTGCTCGGAAGGTTTGAGGGCATAGCGTAATCGTATTCGTTGCCGTACATGTCTATACATAAGTGTAAAGAATTCTGGATCACTTGTCAAACTTGGTATACTTAGGTTGGTGAGAGTAGAAGCAAACACGTCGTTTTCAGAAATTCCAGCTTTGCCCAATGACGAACTTATTTATCAAGATGGTCAATTAGTTGGCCAGGGTTGGTATTTGGTGGGTAATCCGTACCGGTGGGACATGCGCAGAACTGATTTGTTGGGTGACCCTGAAATCCAGTTAACAGATTTTGTTTTTCAAACGCCGACATATAAAGAAAAATTTGAACCGCCAGTGGCTATAAAACCTGAAACCGTACAGGGGTGTGTACCTCTTGGATTTATTCGAGATGGTTTGCGGCCGCCATATCTACATGAAAGTGGTCCAGCATTTTTTGGAGCTTTTGGGGCAGGGCGGGAATGGGCCGTGCGATATTTTCCGCAAGAGTTTGTGAGGGAGAATACTTGGATGGAGGCATTGTATTGTCTGGGGGTGAAGCCGCGTGAGGTAGGACTATTGGGATTGGGATTTTTGCGCCGCAATGGCCAGAAATAGGGGAATTTCCGCACGGGAGGCATTTTCCATTTTGGCGGCTTTGCCTAGACTGTGTTTATCTGAACTCCACTCTTCTATATCAGTGATGACAAAACCTGCAGCTTTGAGCATGCTCGTATAAGAAGAAAGAGGATAGTGGAATGACCAGGTGATAGGTGAATGTTTTTGACCAGGGTGGGTGGTGATGGGGATCTTGAGTGGAGAAAGGTAGCGATTGATACGACGATATTGAAGTTTGTTTTGAGGATCGATACCCCAGCTAGATTGACGGGGAATTCTAAATGCGGGATGGTTGATGACAAGGATGAATTTTCCTTGAGGCATTAGCTGGTTGGTAGCTGATTTCATAAGGATTTCGGGGTGCTCTATGTTTTGCAAGGCTAAAATACAGGTGGCATGGGTGAATTTTTGAGGTAGGGATTTGAGGGGCAGATTGAGATCGGCAATTTGGTATATGTGATAAGGGTTTTTGTCACGGTTTTTGGCGTGATTTATGAGGGAGGAGGAGGCGTCCAAGCCGATGTAGGGAAGGCTTTTGGGCAAGGCACGGGCCAAAATGCCTTGGCCACAGGCAAGATCTAAAATTGATTTTTGAGATGTTTTTGGCGTTGTTCGGCCAGTCGTGCTCAGATCTGGTACACGTCCTTGCGCGCGACTGTCTCGAACATCACCAATGCCCAAATCTAAGAGGCGGAGGACGCCGGGAATAACGATGTTTTCGTGGTAGTAGTGGCCTTTATCACCGACGGCTTGGTCATACCAAGTGTTGACGTTTTCCCAGCCAGAAGAGCGATTCATGGGTTAATTTTAACATACTATCGGATATTTTTACTGGTTTTGTAATAGGTGAGTTTGGCGAATTCGGTACAGACAAAATAGGCGATAACTAGGCCAAAGATGGTAAACAAATGCTGGGAACTGGGTGGGGTGAATTTAAATACTGTTTGGGTTTGAGGGATGTAGGGTAAAACGCAGGTAATTATGGCGGCGATTGAGGTCAAGGCGATGATGATTTTTGAGGGACGAATGCTGCGCCAAAATGGTCGGCGGGTACGGATCGAGTAAATAAAGATTAACTCTGTAAGAATGCTGCCAATAAACCAATTGGTTTGGAGAACGCCACTGGCAGAGCGGTAAAATAGGCCGAAGAACATAAAGTCGAAAATGGTAGAAATGACGCCTAATACTGTGGCGAGAATGACGACTTGGCGAATGTCGTATTTTTCAGGTTGATTGATTTCTGATTTGTCGACGGTATCTGTGGCGATGGCGATCATGGGGAAGTCGGACAGAAGATTTACCAGTAGGATTTGCAAGGGCAACATGGGTAAATAGCTGACAAACAGCGAGGAGACGGCAATGGCGTAAAAGTTGCCAAAATTTGAGGCCAAGGTACTTTTGAGATATTTGGTGGTATTGACAAAGACTTGGCGACCTTGGGTAATGCCATCGATAATAGTATGAAGACTTTTTTGTAATAGGATAATATCCGCGTTTTCGCGAGAGACATCTGAGGCTGATTGGACCACCAGACCTACATTGGCAATTTTTAAGGCAGGGGCGTCGTTTATACCTTCGCCCAAAAATCCGACTAAGTAGGTTTTTTCGAGCAATTGAATGATCTGATATTTTTGTTCGGGGGTGACGCGAGCAAAGACGGAATATTTGTTGACAGTAGTCGCTTGGTCTTCTGGGGAGAGGAGGGCAAACTGGTGACCGGTGATAACTTGGGAAGCGTCAGGGATGAGGTTTATTTGTTGGGCGACATGGCCGGCAACTTCTGGGCTGTCGCCGGTAAGAATTTTGACCGAGACACCTAAGTGTTTGGCTTGTTTTATGGCCTCAAAGGTTGAGGGCTTGATTGGATCTGTGAAAGTGAGATAACCAGAAAAATCTAGATCTTTTTCTAAATGTTGAATATCGGTGGGATGAGGGGCTTTGAGGGTCTTGGTGGCTAGGGCAATGATACGAAACCCTTGTTGGCCATCGGCTTTGGCGGCGGCAAGTAAGCGAGTTTTTTCGGCAGGAGAAATTTTACAGAGTGGGATGATAGATTCGAGGGCTCCACGAACTACGACTATGGTGCGATTTTTGATTTTGATCACGCGAGTATTTCGGCGACGCTGAGGATCAAAGGGGAATTCAGAGATGAGTGTACTTTGGTTTATTTGGCGGAGTTGATCTTTGGATAGTTGGTGATTTATGGCCTGATCAAATGGATCGGTGCCGGAGAAGCTGGACAGGCCGGCAAGTGTCAGGGTGGCTTCAGGTTGGGGACTGTGAGTTTGGTTTACTGTGAGAAGATTTTCGGTTAGGGTGCCGGTTTTGTCGGTACATAACACTTGGATACTGCCCAGATCTTCGATGGCTGAGAGACGTTTGACTACGACTTTGGATTTGGCTAACTGAGCAGCACCTTTGGAGAGAGAAAAGGTGACTACGACTGGGAGGGCTTCGGGAATGACACTGACGGCGAGGGCAATGGAGAAGAGGAGTAATTCAGAAAACTGGACACTGTTGCCTTTGATAACGATGTTGGCTAGAAACAAGAGAACGAGAGTGCCGATCACGAGTTTGACGATAAATTGGCTATAACTATTGATGCCTTTTTCAAATGAGCTTTCTTTGCGTGCAGTGGTGGCTAGCTTAGAAATTTTTCCTAGCTGGCTGTTTGGACCAGTGCTGGTAACTATAGCAGTGGCTGAGCCTTTGACGATCGTGGTGCCAGAGTAGCCATGGTCTGTGGTAACAGGGGCTGATTCTCCTGTGAGAATTGACTCGTTTATTAATAGATCGTTTTGAGATAAAAACCGAACGTCGGCGGGAATAATGTCACCAGTTTGGAGTAAGACAATATCGTCGGGAACTAGTTGGTTGGTTGGGATTGTCTGATGCTGGTGGTCACGGATAACTTTGGCCATAGGAGTGGTGTACGACTTGAGTAATTCCAATGTTTTTTCAGAGCGGTATTCTTGAATGAAGCCGAGTAGGGTGTTGATACTGACAAACAGAGTAATCATGATGGCATCCAGGTGGTGACCGAGAGCAAGGCTAATGCCAATGGCGGCGATTAGGAGATAGATGAAGGAGGATTTGAATTGGCGGATAAAAATGGTCCGGCTGTTGATGGCGTTGGAGCTAAGCTGGTTGAGGCCAAATTTTTTTTGGCGATCAAGCACTTCTTGAGCCGACAAGCCAACTGGATTATGATCCATATATTCATCTTATATGATTACTGCCATAAAACAGTTTTTTTTGGGAATACTGGCTATGTTGGGCTTGGTGAGCCAGCCATCTATGGGAGTAGTGGGCTTGCCGACTGATACACCAATACCAACTGAAGTGCCAGTAAAAAGCGTGCAATTGGAAGTAGCTTTTACTAGCCAGGCACCAAAAGGGCAGTGGTCTGATAAGCGGTTTCAGGATGGATGTGAAGAAGCATCGGCATTGATGGCGATTGGCTGGGTAAATGAGACAAAAGTATTGGAACCAGAAGTAGTGACGAGAAAAATTGAGTCGATAGCGGCATTTCAGGAAGAGAAATTTGGCGGATTTGTGGATACGTCGACGGCGGATACTGTGGAGCGAATTTTTAAACAATATTATGCGTATGGGCAAGTAGAGGCCAAGCCTGTGGCGAATGTAGAAGCTGTTGTTCGAGAATTGGTGATGGGGCATTTGGTGATTGTGCCCACAGATGGACAAAAATTGGGAAATCCAAATTTTACCAATGGCGGTCCAGAGCGACACAATCTAGTGATTACTGGATACGATTTGGAGAAAAAACAATTTGTGACTAATGATCCAGGAACGAGAAAAGGTAAAGATTATCGTTATGATCAGGAGGTGTTATTTGGAGCAATTCGGGATTATCCGAGTGGGGATCATGAACCGATCGAGAAGATCGAGAAGAGAATGATTGTGGTCAGAAAGTAATTATTTCCAGGCTTTTTCCAGATGGTCGGCGACGAAACGGTGGGTGTTGAAATAGCTACCAAGAGTGATGGCGGCCTTCATACGTTTGAGCCAATCGGGACGATTTTGGTAAAACAGAGGCAGAATTTCGGATTCGAGTTTGGTGTATAAATCTGCGGCATCTTCCATGTCGTCGACAGTTTCAGTTTCTGGACCTATGGTAAATCCGGCAAGAGGATTTTGATGATAGCCTTCAATCCACCAACCATCGAGAATAGAAAAATTTATGACGCCATTTAGAGCAGCCTTCATACCTGAAGTGCCAGAGGCTTCTAGTGGTCGACGCGGAGTGTTGAGCCAGACGTCTGAACCAGAAACTAATAGCCGAGCTAGTTTGGGGGAGTAATTTTCGATATAGGCGACCCGAATTTGCCCGCGGAGCTTTTGGGAGATACGAATAATCTCACGGACAAAGGTCTGGGAAATTTCATCGTTGGGGTGGGATTTGCCACACTGGATGATTTGGATTTTTTTGGCACCGATTTTTTCTAATCGGACAATATCTGAATATAATAGCAAAGGGCGTTTGTAAGGAACGGGGCGACGGGCGAGTGCGATGGTCAGTGTATCAATATCGAATAAATCTTCAGTTGAGAGTGGGGGTAAATTGTTGACGGCTGTCTGGATATTGAGATGTTCGTTGACTGAGTGGATCAAATCTTGTTTAGAATTTTGATGAGCAGACCAGAGAAGGTCGTCAGGAATTTTTTCGGAAGCTTGAGATAATAGTGAAGGATTTTCTATCCAACCGGGAAGATATGTGTCGAAGAGATTTTGCATGATGTACCACGTCCAGGAGCGATGATGGACAGCATTGGTAATAGAAATAAACTGGTGGTTGGGGAACATTTGTTCACAAACGGATTTGTGTTTTTGCGAAACGGCTATGTGGGTATGGGAGGTGTTTAAGGCTAGATGGGTAGTATGGAATTGGTCTTTGGTGGCTAAATCTTTGATGTTTTTGGGCAATAGATCCGGAATATATTTGTCGACTAAGGTATATGGGAATTTGTCGTGACCTTCTGGTACGGGAGTGTGGGTGGTGAAGACACAACGTTGTTTGATGGTGTCTAGATCGAGCTTGAATTCTTTGGCTAGAGCTAGGGGTACCAGACTGGTGTGACCCTCATTGAGATGGTAAGTAGTAATGTCGGTGTGTTCGAGTTCCCGAAGCATTTTGACCCCAGCTTCGGCCAGAAGGGCTTCTTGACCAAGGCGGGTTTCAGGTGAACCAGCATACAGAGTCAGTGTGAGGTTTCTGGCCCATTCTAAATTGTCTGGAGTGTTGGTGTCTAAAAGATATACGGGTACCACGTGGCCTGAAAGGCCAACGATGTCATAACGCCAACAATTGACAGTAATTTCTGTGCCAGCGAGAGTAATGTGGACCTTTTGAGGTAATTTGGTGAGTTGATCTAAGCGTTGCCAATCCACTGTGACAAAAATTTGAGATCCATCAGGTGTGACCATCTGATTAAATGTATGCCCGGAATAGACGAGTGATATGCCGATGGCAGGAATGCCTTTGTCAGCACAAGAGCGTAGTGTATCTCCAGCTAATACGCCTAGACCACCGGCATAGGTGGGGATATCTGATTCCAACATGACTTCCAGTGAGAAATAGGCTAGTTTCATGTTTGATTATTGTATAATATTTGCATGGCAGCTGACGCGAGTATCTTTAAAGCGTATGACATTCGAGGAGTGTATCCAGCTCAGATAGATGAAGCTGGTGCTTATGCAATTGCTCAGGGGTATGTGGACTATGTAAAGCCTAATGGAGAAGTGTTGGTGGGGCGAGATGTGCGGCTACATTCTGAGGCTTTGCAAAAACAAGTTATTGCGGGTTTGGTTGATGCAGGAGTGAATGTGGTAGATGTGGGATTGATCATGACAGATATGAGCTATTTTGGTGTGGGAAGTATGAAATTGGCAGGTGGAATTCAAGTGACGGCTTCACACAATCCAGCTGAATGGCATGGATTTAAGATGGTGAAAGCAGAGGCGGCACCTCTGACTGGTGAGGAGGGGATTTCGCAAATTCGAGCATTTGTGGAAAGTGGTAAAAAAATTGAAGCGACAAAAAAGGGAACAGTGCGTCAGGTGAGTTTGTGGGATGACTACTGTGATTATGTGTTGAAATGGATTGATGTCTCGGCCATAAAACCGATGAAGGTGGTGACAAATGCTAATTTTGGTCCAGCTGGCCGGGTATTTGAATTGTTGGTGGCACGAGGGGGATTGCCGATTGAGATTGTGCCTTTGAATTGTGAATTGGATGGCAGTTTTCCCAAAGGTCGACCAGATCCGTTTATTCCAGAAAATAGAACTGAAATTAGCGAACTGGTAAAGTCTAGTGGGGCACAATTGGGAATTGCATGGGATGCGGATGCGGATCGAGTGTTTTTCTGTGCAGACGGAGGAGTGTTTGTTGACTCTTATTATTTGAATACCTTACTTATTCAAGCATTGTTGAAAAAGAATCCTGGATCGACGGTTATTTATGATCCACGTTACACATGGGCAACACTGGATACAGTGGCGGCTAATGGTGGAGTGGTCTTGCCGAGCCGAGTGGGACATTCATATATTAAACAAGCGATGCGAGAGCACAATGGGTTGTTTTCTGGGGAATCGAGCGGACATACGTATTTTCGAGATTTTTGGTTTGCAGATTCTGGAATGATTCCGGCTGTATTGGTATTGGAACATTTGTCGGTTTCAGGTAAAAAGTTGTCTGAGGAAATGAAGCCGGTCATGGAGAAATATATTATTTCTGGTGAGATAAATCAAAAAGTGGAAAAACCAACAGTGGTTATGGAGACATTAAAGACAAAATATGCAGATGCACAAATTTCGACATTGGATGGAATTACGATCGAATATCCAGAATTTCGGTTTAATGTGCGATCGTCTAATACTGAGCCGTTGTTGAGATTAAACTTGGAGGCGAAATCTCAGTCAGTCATGGAGCAAAAACGAGATGAAGTGTTGGCTCTGATGAAAAGTGTAGTTTAAGAGGTGGCGCCCCAGCTGTGCATTTGGTTTAGAATTTCTTTTAGAGATTGGCCTTTTTTGGTCAGAGAGTATTCGACATGGAGAGGAACTTCTTTGAAGATTTTTTTGGTGACGAGGTGGTTTGTTTCTAATTCAGATAAACGTAGGGCGAGAGTTTTTGGACTAATACCAGGCAACTTGTTTTCTAGTTGGCCGAAGCGCTGGGTACCTTGGAATAATTCAAAGAGGATGGGGATGGTCCATTTGGCGCCAATCATTTTGAGAGTTTTATACACACAATGTTTTTCGTCCATACTTTACTAATTGTAACTACTTTACAAAAGGAAGTAAAGGAATTAGGATATGGGTTATGTACACATCGATACCCAATGACGAACAAATAAAAATGACCGTTGAAGCCTTGAAGGCGAATGGAATTGATGCCGTGGTGGTGAATACTGGTGAAGAAGCAAAAGAATTGGTGCTGAACACTATTCCAGAAGGGGCGCAGGTCATGACAATGACGTCAGTGACTTTGGAGAAAACGGGGATTGTGGATGCGATTTCGCAAATGGGTAAACATAAGCCAGCACGTAATGTTTTACATTCTCAAGAGGCGAGTGAGATGGAGAAGAAACAAGCAGGGCATTTATCTGATTGGGTAGTGGGGAGCGTGCATGCTGTGACTGAATCTGGTCAAGTGGTGATTGCCTCCAATACAGGTAGTCAATTGCCAAGTTATGCATATAGTAGTGATCACGTTTTGTGGATAATAGGAGCACAAAAATTGGTAAAAGATTTAGACGCTGCAATGAAACGCTTGAATGAACATACAATTCCCTTAGAAAGCGTGCGAGCGCGAAAGGCATATGGATTGCCGGAAACGTTTGAGAGCTTTGCGAGTAAATTGTTGATCGTGTCACGTGAGGTAAAGCCAGGACGAATCACTTTGGTGATTGTCAAAGAAGTTTTGGGTTTTTAGTTGGGTTTGATCGTCAGTAAAAACAGGCCACCGAATACAAGCGAAGAAAAAATTAGTATTATGGTACGCACGAGATTTGGGCGTAATGAAGGATCTAGACGAGTGCGATGGTGAATGACCAAAAGAAGGATATAGATACACATGGTGGCAGCATTGATAACAGCAGAAAGGGTGATAAGTTGGCGTGGTTGAGATGAGGCAAGAAGAAAAATGCCTATACCAAGTGCAATTTGGCTCCAAAGGGTGATGTAATACATCTTGGGAAGGTGATGGGCAGCGTGACCTCGGAGTAAGAGTAGATTTTCGGAAATAATACGACTGGTGGAATCTAAAACTGTGAGCTGTGTAGCCGTAAGCATGAGGCCGAGAATTATCAAGACAATAGTGCCAATGAGGGGAAGTGTTTGGTCGGCAATAAATTTGGCTTCGTTGATGACAAAATTAATGCCATCTAGATTGTTTGCGTGGCCGTATGAGGAAACATAGGCCAGAAATGATAAGGACACCATAGTAATTATGCCCAGTACGACAAAAATTAAGAGATGTTCGAGATTGGTTAGTCGCCACCATTTGGAGAAATTTTGCAGATTTTTTTCTGTTTTTGGAAAGGTGGCGCCGGTGAGTTTGAGAGATTTATCGATGTTGAACAAATTTTTTATTTTGTCCGCAAATATGCCCATACCATAGCCTTTATCTCGAATATAATTACTTTGGGTAAGATTGAGATTTCCGCCTGCACCGGAGTAAACCAAGGCAGAGAGAAACGTAGCTAGGGATAAGCTGGGTGGCAAAAAAGAGTAATTGGGTCCTTGGCCAACGAAGCCACGGAGCAGTTCGGAGTAATCTGTAGATTTGGCTAAATACATGGTTAGTAGCAAAATGGCCGGAGTGCCTACAGCGATGAGTATTTTTTGTAACGATTCGACGGTTTTGTAGAGGGTTTTGCCAATGGAAAGAAGAACGCCTATGGCAATAAAAGTGATCACGCCAATTGTTTGCGGAGATGAAGCGGGAATTGTGCGGGAAATAAGGGTCGCTCCAGCTAGACCAATGCCTGGCCAACCAAAACCAATAAGAGTAGAGATGGCAAACCATAATGGAAGCCACCGAAGCCAGCGAGCAAAGCCGACAAAAATACTTTCACCGTAAATGAGGGCATAACGTTCGACTTCCATATTGATAAAAAATTGCATGAATACACCGACAAGAATTGCCCAAATCATGCCAAGACCATGATTTGAGGTGAGATATGGCCAGAGAATAATTTCACCACTGCCCAAGCCAAGGCCTAAGACAATAAAACTAGGACCAAGCAGTTTTTTGAACGGAGGGGGTGGCGGAAGATCTTTTTGGTCGAGAGGAAAATTCATATATGTTCGTGGCATAATTATGCCATGACAATTTTTCAGGCGATACTCTTGGGAATTGTTGAGGGGGTGACAGAGTTTTTGCCAATATCATCGACTGGCCATATGACACTCGTAGCAGCTTTGGCTGGGATTTCTCAAACGGATTTTGTCAAAAGTTTCGAGATTGTGATCCAATTGGGAGCGATTTTATCTGTTGCGATTTTGTATTGGCGGAAGTTGGCGGTGGAGAAGGAGATATCAAAAAGGATTTTGTTGGCTTTTTTCCCAACTGGAGTGATTGGTTTTGTGCTTTATCGTTTTGTAAAGGCATATTTTATTGGAAATGTATGGCTGACAGTTGTGGCCTTGGCTGCGGGAGGGCTGTTTATGGTGGTGTATGAACGGGCAACAAAAAAGACTGCATTAAAGCCGGATCAAAAACGATTAACCTTGGCAGATTTGTCCTATTCACGATGTATTGCTGTGGGGTTGATCCAAAGCTTGTCGATGGTGCCAGGTGTGAGTCGGTCTGGGGCAACAATTATTGGGGGAATGGTGGTGGGATTGTCTCGAGTAGAGGCGACTGAGTTTTCTTTTTTAGTAGCTACGCCGACGTTGCTTGCTGCTTCGGGATTGGATTTGGTTAAGAGTGGCTTACATTTTACTGCTGGAGAGTGGGGAATTTTGGGAGTGGGATTTGTGGTGGCGTTTATTATGGCCACGGTGACTATATTGTGGATGATGAAATTTTTACAAAAGCACAGTCTGGCCACATTTGGTTGGTATCGGATTGTACTAGCTATTTTATTTGCTGCAGTGTTTGTCGGACATTAGCCACGAATGGCTTCTTTGATGGTGTTGAGTACGCCGCGGAAAACGCGGACGAAGCCAAAGAGCAGAATAGAAATGATGCGGCCGGTGATGATGGGCGCATTACGACTGATGGTGCTACTGACTTTTTCGGTCACAGTCTCTTCGCGGTAAGGTTCTGAATATGGGGTAGCCATGGTAAGATGATGATAGCAAATTTATGGGGAAGATGTTTTTGTTATATATGTTGTTGGCCGTGGTTTTTGTGGGAACAGTAGGATTGTCCGCATATCTGGGTACGCGGTCTGATACACAGCATGAGGCGGTCAAAAATGAATTGAGCGGGGTTTCACCGACTACGGTACCAGTAAGTGGCAACTTTATTTTGCGAGTAGATATGCCAGTATCGGGTAGTGTGGTGGCTTCTACTTCTGCTGTTGTACGAGGATTCACTATTCCTTCGGCAAAAGTACGAGTGGGGGAAAAGGAGTTTTCGTCTGATGTAAAAGGAAACTTTGTCGGCCGGGCAGATTTGGTAGCTGGAGAAAATACTATTCTTGTCGTAGTGACAAATGAAATCGGCGAGCAAGTAGAAAAGAAAATTGAAGTACGAGTGCCGGTGTTACAATAATTTTATGAGGCGATTTGTTGTGTGGGGTGTGTGCGCAATATTATTAGCTTTGGGGGTGGGGTATTCGATTTATGATTACCGAGTATGGAGATATCAAGAGACAGTAAATTATGGTCATGGGCCGAGTGATAATCAGCCAAGAGAAGTAAAGCCAGATTTGGTTCAGGTATATAAAAATGATTATTTAGATCTGCGTTTACGATTGCCTGAGACTTGGGTAATAAAGCCAGAAGGGCAATTTGTGATCGATCCGTTGGTGACACCCCAGCCTAAATTGGCTGCTGGGCTGATTTTGGATAAACGTATGGTAGCGGTTCGATTTGCTGACCGGATTACTGTGGCAGTGCAGCGGACTAAATTGAATCTGTCGGATTTAGTGGATCGTGATGCTGGGAGTATTAAGGATCGCAGTTATGTGAATACTAATCGCGTGTCGTTTACCTTGGTGACATTTACTGATCGAGTGGTGGCATATGCAAAAAGAGATGATATCGTGTATGTGTTTACTTGGACAGGGTTGGGAGATGGGACGTTTGAAGAAATACTAAAGACCGTGATTATTTCTTAGACTTTGTTTTTGTTTTAGATTTGGATTTTTTGATGACGGAGGTGGATTTTGGCTGGTGGAGTGATTTGCGGTGCATGTCAGTCATAAGCATGGCTGCGACTATTAGGATAAATGTAAAGGCAGAGAGGAGAAAGAGGTGCATATTAAAAGACGCGAACGTGATGGAGACTGCCAAGTAAAAAGACGATTGCTGCGATGGCAAGTGGCCAGTGTCTGCGGAAAATTTGTAAATGCTCCATGATGTTGTAATTCTATTTTGATTTTCACAGTGATTCTTGTCAAGACTTGAAAGTGGGAAGATTGTTTGTTAGAGTCGGAGGAATGAAAGTGGCAATTGTTGGGATTTTGATCGTAGCAGTGCTGGGGATTGGGGGATTTTGGTATTTGAGCAAGCAAAATACTATGGATTTGGATCTTGATGGAGATGGGGATGAAATGATGACTACTACTACTTCGCCAGAAGCAATGGTTTCACCTACCACGTCTATGGCGAGTGGTTCGGCAATGACTACAGATGTGGCAACAAATACAGTGACCGTTACTGTTGAAGGGTCTAATTTTGCTTTTGCTCCGTCAGAAATCAAAGTGAAAAAAGGGCAAAAAGTAGTAGTGGTGTTTAAGAATGTAGGTGGCCTCCATGATTTTGTGATTGATGAATTTAAGGCGCAGACAAAACAAATTAAAAATGGAGAACAGGATATGGTTGAGTTTGTTGCTGATAAGGTGGGAACATTTGAATATTACTGCTCAGTTGGGCAGCATCGACAAATGGGTATGGTGGGTAAATTGATTGTGGAATGATTGTTGTAAATTTTAAGACATATCAAGAAGCGACTGGTTTTAAAGCTGTGGATTTGGCACGAACGTGTAAAAAAATAACCGATGAAACAGGAGTGAGAGTGGTGGCGGCGGTGCAACAAGCTGATCTGGGGGCATGTGTAGAAACAGGAGTGGAGTGTTGGGTGCAACATGTGGACGGGGTGGGGATGGGAAAATATACTGGCTGGACGAGTGTCGAAACTGTGGAAGAGGTGGGAGCTTCTGGAACACTACTGAATCACTCTGAACATAAGCTGCCTGAACAACAATTGAAAGAGACGATGGCCAAAATTGGTGATATGGCTTTTGAGGTATGTTTGTGCGCAGATACAGTGGCTGAGGCGCAGCTGATGGCTGCATTGGGGCCAGACTATATAGCGTATGAACCGCCAGAGCTGATTGGGAGCACCGATAAATCTGTGGCGACTGAAAAACCAGAAGTCATTGAAGAAGTGGTTAAGGCAGTAAATGTACCTGTATTGATCGGAGCGGGAGTACATACAGTGGAGGATGTGAAAGTGGGATTAAAACTCGGGGCAAAGGGCGTTTTGTTGGCATCAGGGGTGGTGTTGGCTGCAGATCCAGAGGCAGAACTGAGAAAACTTGCAGAGGCGTTTAGGAAATAGTTACAATAGCTAGATGAGCGATTGGGCGGTGGAGTTTCCGAGATTGTATCGGTGGCGTAAGCCGGCAACTTTTTTTGCTGATATTGTTGTTACAGGAGAACGGCGGTATAGAAAATTTTTGTATTTGGCGACTTGTGTATTGATTGGGTATGTCGTGTTTGAATATTTTAAACATTTTTATGCACAAGGTGGAGTAAGTAATGATTTGTTTGTGGGTGGTTCGAGCTGGGGGAGAAAGGTGTGGGGTGCGTATCGCAACCAGCTATATTTGTTGACTTTGCTGGATTTTGTGTTGGTTTTACCGAGCGGAATCGTAGCTGTTCATCGGAATCAATTTGCGAAATTGGTGAAAACAATCGTGACGAGTGTTTGTTTGTTACTTTTTATTACGTTTTCTTACGCATTGGCAGGGTTGATTGTTGATTTGGTATTTGTTGGAGTGACAATGCATATTTTTTTGATGAATGCTCAGGGAGCAAATTTGCCAATAGATCCGGCTAGACTTTTACTTGGGAAGTAATGCTGTTATTATCTAGTCACAATGATTTATTTAGGTGCGGATCATCGCGGGTTTGAAATGAAAGGGCGAATTGCCCAGTGGTGCCAAAACCGGGGATATGAATTTGAAGATATGGGTGCATATCAGTATGAGCGGGAAGATGACTATGTTGATTTTGGATTGGCAGTGGCGCAACGAGTAGGTAAGGCGCCGCAAAAACATCGCGGAATTTTGTTGTGTGGTTCTGGAGTGGGGATGGATGTAACAGCAAATAAAGAATTGGGGGTGCGATGTGGCTTGGGGTTTGAAGTAGACCAAGTACATTGTGCACGTAAAGATGACAATATTAATGTGTTGGCACTCGCGGCCGACAATTTGACGGAAGAGGAAGTGTTTTTACTCGTTGAAGCATTTTTGGAAACAGAGTTTGTAGAATCTGAAAAATATACTCGACGAATTGGCAAGATTTCTCGCTACGAAAAAGAGGTAATGGAAAAGCATGGATAATCTTTTGTCTGTTGAAACAGTAGATGTACAAAATAAATCTGTTTTGGTGCGAGCCGATCTAGAGTGGGAAGGTGAACAGTCGCCTCGGCAAGAGGCGACGATGGTGATAGTACGGAAGCTGCAAGAAGCGGGAGCGGGGAGAATTAAGATATTGGGACATAAAGGCAACATTGGCCAGGTCGACCAGTTAGGAGTGGATGTGTTTTTTGATTTGCGAGCAGATCCGCGAGAAGAAGAGAATTCGGATGAATTTGCTAAAGAATTGGCTTTGGGATTTGATGTGTATGTGAATGAGGCATTTGCTACCTCTCACAGAAAACATACATCGATCGTGGCTTTGCCACAGCTGATGAAACAACAAGGAAAAATAGTCTGTGCAGGTATGAGATGTAAAAAAGAAATAGATGTGTTGAGTGAGGTAAGAGGAGACGCTAAATTTCAGAATAAAATTTTGGTAATTGGTGGAGCAAAGGCCGGAGATAAAGCGAAGTATGCAGAGATATTGACACAAAGCTTTGCTGGCGTGTTGCGTGGTGGACTCTTACCGGGAGTGGATTTGCGGGCAGATGGACTAGATCTATCAGATACAACGATTTCTGAGTATGAGAAAAAAATATCTACGGCGGATTTGATTGTGGTAGCTGGGCCGATGGGAAAATATGAAGATGAGTCGGCTAGTGTGGGGACAAAACGAGTATTTGAAGCAGTGGCTACATCGAAGGCGTTTAAAATTGCCGGTGGAGGAGATACAGAAGCGGCGCTGGAAACATTTGGATTGAGAGACCAAATGGATTGGATTTCGGTTGGAGGTGGGGCGATGCTGGAATTTTTGGCTATGGGGACTTTACCAGGGATTGAAGCACTGGTAGCATAGTCTTATGACAAAAGTAGCGATTAACGGTTTTGGTCGGATAGGACGGTTGGCGTTTCGGATTGGGCTATTGAAACATCATACGGAAATGGAATTTGTAGCGATTAATACTAGTGGATCGATGGAAGTCGATGGTTGGGCACATTTGGTAAACCAAGATACGACGTATCGTAAGTTTCCGATTGAAGTGTTGGCTGAGAAAGTGAAAAATGCAAAAGAGGCGACAGATACTGATCCACTGATTGGATATTTGGTGGTACCAAGTATGAATTTGAAGATTCCAGTTTTGGCACAAAAAGATCCGGAGAAATTGCCATGGGCTCAATACAATGTGGATGTGGTCATTGAATCCACTGGGAAATTTACTGATCAAGCTGGGGCAGAAAAACATGCTAAGGCTGGCGCAAAACGAGTAGTCATTTCGGCACCGGCTAAGGGGGGAAATGTGGGAACGTATGTTTTGGGAGTAAGTGATTATAAAGAGGGAGTGGTGTTGTCTAATGCGAGTTGTACGACAAATTGTATTACGCCTGTAGCAGCCGCGATTCATGCGAAATTTCGAATTGCGAAGGCTCTCATGACGACGGTACATGCATATACCGATGATCAGGTGCTTCAAGATGGATCACATCGAGATCCACGACGGGGTCGGGCAGCTGGGATGAATGTGATTCCGACAAGTACTGGTGCGGCAATTGCCACGACTGAGGTAATTCCTGAATTAAAAGGATTGTTTGATGGAATTTCTTTGCGGGTGCCTGTGATTACTGGCTCGATTACTGATTTTACTTTTTTGATAGAAAGAAAAACTACTCGTGAAGAAGTGAATAGTGTATTGAAAGAAGCGACACAACACCCGCTGTATAAAGGAATTTTGGGAATGTCGGGCGTGGATGGAGTGCCGGAACATTTGGTGTCTTCAGATATTATTGGCAGTAGTTATAGTGCTATTGTGGATCCAGAATTTACTCAAGTGGTGGATGGGGATTTTATAAAAGTGCTAGCTTGGTATGACAATGAGTGGGGATATACAACTCGGTTGGTAGAGCAGGTGGTGCGAGTAGGGCAGACGATTCATACAAGTTTGTTACCAGTTGATCCGATTAGTGGGCAGTTTCAATGATAATTATAAATTTACTTTTGGGAATTTTGGGAATCGTGGCGTTTTTGTGGTTGGTGATTGGGTTGCCAGTTGGAGGAATATGGTTGCTGATAAGTTTAACTTCTAAGAAGAAGAAAACGCCAAATATTAAAAAATGGATCATTGTGACTTTTGGTGGGATAATTATGTTGCCGATCGTTTTTACTTTATATGCATTACTTTATGCGACGCGAGTGATAGTTGAGCCGAGCATAATAAACACAAAATATATGACGACACCAACTCCAACCATTATTAATTCTATTCAACTGCCATAAGTTATGCTTTTGGTGCCGGCGGTATTGACGAACAATGTAATTGAACTGGATGGCTTGTTGCGAGAGATCTTGCAAGCAAAAAAGTTTGAACGGGTGCAGATCGATTTTATCGATGGGAGTTTTGCTAATAATTGGACTATTAAGCCATTGGAAGTGGATTTGATCCCATATTTTCCGATTCAGTTTGACGCGCATTTAATGGTGACGGAGGACAATGTGCTGATTTGGGAAAAAACGGCTTGGAAAATGGGGTTTAAGACTGTGACAGTACAAATTGAGAGTGTAAGTACGCCAGAAGACTACAAGGGACTATCTTTGGATATTCATTCGCCAATCAAATTATTGGAGCCACATTTGCCTAAACTGACGATGGTAAATTTAATGGCGGTAGAGCCGGGATTTGGTGGGCAAACATTTGATATGGAAGTGGTCGCTAAGGTGAAAGAATTGGTAAATATTCGAAAGCAGAAAAATCTTCGTTTTCAAATTTGTGTGGATGGTGGTGTAGAACAAGAGCATTTGCCTATGTTGGAAGCAGCCGGTGCTGACATGGTGGCAGTGGGAGCAAAAAGAGTGTTAACATGGAACAATGCCTGAGGAAGTAAAAAAAGAACGAATCATTCAGACGGTGGCATGTTTGGGATTTGCTGATGCAACACCTGAAGACCCACTTTTTAAAGAAGCGTATGAAGTAGGGAAGGCATTGGCTAAGGCAGGATATATTGTGGCTAATGGAGGTGGACCTGGGGTCATGCGGGCAACGACAGAAGGGGCAAAATCTGTTGGTGGGAAAACAGTGGGAGTGACGTTTTACCCTAAAGATGTGGCAAATTTTGAAGGACGGGATAAAAATAATCAGTTTGATGAAGAAATAAAGGCGGATAATTATTTGGCGAGAACGTTGAAACTGCTGGAAGTGGGCCAAGCATATGTAATATTTAAAGGTGGTACAGGGACGATTTCGGAGTTTGGGATGGCATGGGGACTGGCGAGACTATATTTTGGACATCACAAACCATTGGTGTTGTATGGTAAGTTTTGGGAAAATATCATGGCGACTTTTTTGGCAAATATGCGGATGCGACCAGAAGAATTTCAAGTATATCGAGTGGCCAATAGTCCAGAAGATGTGGTGCGGTCTTTGGATATGTTTGAGTATATGTTGTCACACGATCACAAAGTGTTTAATCCGGCCGAGCAGCCATTTGAGTTGTAGATATGACGCTGGAACAAACTGCCAACGAGATACGAAAAACTATTATTGAGATGTTGCTCGCGGCGGGGAGTGGACATAGTGCTGGACCATTGGGAATGGCAGATGTGTTTGCGGCAATGTATTTTTCGGGAGCATTGCATTTGGATGGCAAGGACCCGTGGAATCCAAATCGGGATCGAGTGATCTTGTCCAATGCACACATTTGTCCAGTGTGGTATGCGACTCTGGCACAGGCCGGGTATTTTCCCAAAGAGGAAGCATTGAGTCTACGTAAACTCGGGACGCGTCTGCAAGGACATCCACATTACAAAGCCTTGCCTGGGGTGGAAAATACGGGTGGGCCATTGGGGCAAGGGATGAGTCAGGCGATTGGTCAGTGTTTGGCCGCTAAAATGGATAAAAAGGCGTGGCGAGTGGTGTGTATGCTAGGGGATGGAGAACTAAATGAAGGGCAAAACTGGGAAGCGATTATGTTGGCAGGAAAACTCAATTTGCATACGCTGACGGCGATTGTGGATCGAAACAATATTCAGATCGATGGATTTACTGAAGATATTATGCCGCTGGAGCCACTAGCTGATAAATTTAAAGCGTTTAATTGGAGTGTCATTGAAGTGGATGGGCATAATATGGAAGACATCCGGGCAGCGCTATATAAAGCTAGATCCATATTTGAAAACCCCACGGTAATTATTGCGCATACGATTCCAGGAAAGGGAGTAGATTTTATGGAATGGAAATATGAATGGCATGGTAAGCCGCCTAATAAAGAAGAAGGGGCAAAAGCATTGGAGCAACTGCGAACTTTAGATGGGAAAATAAAATCTGAACATGAATAAAAGAATATTGTTCATCATCGTTATTACTGTACTAATTGTTATAAGTATTTTTGTTTCTAGTCTATTTTTTGATTGGCCATGTTCGTATCAATTTGAAATGGATGATGGATTTGTTGCTTCAGATGGATCTGTAATTGAAGCTCAATTAAAATCAGTATTTCGATGTCCAGGAGGAATTGTTATTTAATGATTTAAATCTTTAATTGTTATTAACTGAATTTATGGCAAATTTAAATCCTAAAGTATTTGATGCGGATGTGGAAAAGGTTCCGACGAGGTTTGGTTATGGTGAGGGATTACTTGAACTGGGGGAGAAGAATCCAAACGTAGTGGTACTCACCGGAGATTTGGCGGATTCGACCAAGGTGTCTGATTTTGGGAAGAAATATCCTGAGCGGTTTATTGAATGTGGAGTGGCGGAGCAAAATATGACTGGAGTGGCAGCTGGGCTGGCTGCGGCTGGAAAAATTCCGTTTGTGTCATCATATGCCGTATTTTCTCCAGGACGAGCATGGGATCAGGTACGAGTATCGGTGTGTTATTCAAATTTGCCGGTAAAAATTGCAGGAGCACATACTGGAGTGTCGGTAGGACCTGATGGGGCGACGCATCAAGCGTTGGAAGATGTGGCGATTATGCGATGCTTACCAAACATGACAGTGGTTGTGCCATGTGACAGTATTCAGACGAAAAAAGTAACTTTGGCTAGTGTGGATGTCGCGGGACCTGTATATTTTCGATTTTCTCGAGAGAAGACGCCAGTGATTACTACTGTTGAAAGTCCATTTGAAATTGGTAAGGCAGATATTTTGTTGGAAGATGGACATGATGTGGCGATTGTGGCGTGTGGGCCATTGGTGTACCAAAGTTTGCTCGCGGCAAAAAAACTGGCAGAACAAGGCGTAGGAGTGACAGTGGTCAATAATCACACGATTAAACCAATGGATGTGGCAACTATTTTGAAAGTGGCCAGAAATTGTGGCGCAATAGTAACCGTGGAAGAACATCAGGTCATGGGGGGGATGGGGTCAGCGGTATGTGAAGTGTTGGCAAAGAATTTTCCCGTGCCGGTAGAAATGATAGGTATGCAAGATAGTTTTGGTGAATCGGGACAACCAGAAGAACTGCTGGTAAAATACGGCATGAGTATGGAAACAATTATGGCGGCAGTCCAACGAGTGTTGCCGCGAAAGGCGGTGAAATAAATGGCGAGTAAGAAGAAGGTAGAAAAAGTAGAAGAGGTATCTGTGGTCGAAACTGAAAAAACAGTGGAGGCATGCAGCTGTAAAAATTGTGGTCGAACAGCAGTGGTAGGATGGTTTTTCCTGTTGTTTGGGGGTATTTCCCACATGTTGCCCACACAAATGGCACCGCTTTTAGGTTGGTCATTTTATGGCGTAACACTGCAGATGGCAGTCGGAGCTGTATCTGTGGTTATTGCGTTGTATTACTTGATTGGAGAATAAATAGATATCAGGTAATATAGATATGTGACGCTGCCAGAGATCGCTAAACAACTTGTAGCCCAAGGTAAGGGAGTGTTTGCTGCGGATGCGAGTGAGAAGACGGTGGAAAAGCGTTTGGCAGAAGCAGGCGTTGCCATACAAGGCGAAGAAGCTCGAAGGATATATCGCGAAGTCTTGTTTACGACATCAGGACTGGGTCAGTATATCGGTGGGGTGATCATGCATGAAGAGTCGTTGCGACAAAAAGATGGTGATGGAATATTGTTTTCTCAACGTTTAGCAAATGAAGGAGTATTGGCCGGTGTGAAAGTGGATAGAGGCACAATAGATATGCCGTTTTTAACTGGTGAAAAAATTACTGAAGGTCTGGATGGCTTGGCAAAACGGCTGGAAGAATATGCTGGATTGGGGGCAAAATTTACTAAATGGCGTGGAGTGATTGCGATTGATGATAAATTACCAACGCGAACAAATGTTTTAGCGAATGCACATGCGTTAGCTCGTTATGCGGCGCTGTCTCAACAAGCGGGAATGGTGCCGATTGTGGAACCAGAGGTGTTGATGGATGGGGCTCATACAATAGAACGGAATCAAGAAGTAACTGAAATGGTGGCAAAGACGGTATTTGATGTGCTCCTGGATCAACGGGTAGATCCGGCTGGGATGTTGTATAAAACAAATATGGTAGTGATGGGGAAGCAGTGTCTGACACAAGCAACTGATCAAGAAGTGGCACAGCGAACAGTCGATGTGCTGAAAAAAGTAGTATCAGTAGGTGTTCCAGGTGTTGTGTTTTTGTCTGGAGGTCAAGATGCCATTGTAGCGACACAACGACTTAATCTGATTAACCAGATTGGGATTGGTATGCCATGGCGGTGGACATTTAGTTTTGAGCGAGCATTTGAAGAGCCAGTGATGCAGGTGTGGCAAGGTAAGAAAGAGCAGGTAAAAGCAGCACAAGAAATATTGCTGATGCGAGCTAAGAAAAATAGTGAAGCAAGTATGGGGCGTTATAATGGAGAATAATTATGAAATTTGACATGTTGTCTTTGGGACCGGCAAGAATGGATTGTTTTGTGACGCTGCCAGATGAGGATATTGCTGAAGTGTGTAGTATTGATAAGAAAAAATGTGTGATTGAGCTAGGATTTGGCGATAAGATTCCAGTTCGGGCTATGGAATTTGCTGTGGGAGGAAATACTGCAAATAATGCCGTGGGGCTGAGGAGACTGGGACTACGAACAGCGATGGCGGGAACAATGGGAGCGGATTGGGTAGACCAACGAGCTATTGATGTGTTGAAGCAAGAGAGTGTGGATATGACTCATATAGTACAAGAGTCGGGAAAGTTTGGATTTGGTGCAATAATTAACTATCAAGGAGAACGAACCATTTTGTCTTATTATCCCGAGAGTGGAGCTGATTACACACTGCAGGGGAGAAATTTGGACGCGTCGTGGATTTATCTTACGACTGTAGGAAAAACATTCGAGGCGTTTTACAAAGATGCAGTTTTGTGGGCGAAAGAACATGGAGCTAAGATTGGATTTAATCCTGGTTCGCGTCAACTGCGAGCTGGAGTGGAGGCTTTGATTTATGTGTTGGAAATTACTGAGGTGTTATTTGTAAATCGGGAAGAAGCTGAAGTATTGTTACAAATGCCGTCCCGGACTGATGTAAAACTGATGTTGGCGGAGCTAAAAAAATTGGGACCAAGGGTGGTGGTCATTACTGACGGACCTGCTGGTGCATGTAGTTTTGATGGTCAGGAATATCTATATATGGATGTTATTAAATCTGCGCCAGTCGTGGAGCGGACAGGAGCAGGAGATGCGTTTGGATCAGGATTTTTGGCGGCATACATGCAAGGAAAATCTGTGCGAGAGGCATTGTTGTGGGGGATGTGTAATTCAGGGTCTGTGCTGGGGTATGTAGGTCCACAAAAAGGATTGCTGACTTCTGAACAGATGAATTCGTGGGTGGAGAAGAATCGAGATCTTGCTGCCGTTGTATTGTAAATGGTAGTCTTAGCGTATGGCGAAAATTTTTGTAACTAGAAAAATTCCTTTTTGGGCAGAAGTGGGGAAAGCATTGTTCGATGCTGGACACGAAGTGGTGGTTGCAGATAGAAACGAACCGTTGCCACGAAAAGAATTGGAAGTAGCTGTTGCGGCCGGGTATGACGGTATGATGACGCTTTTGACTGACAAGATAGACGCTGATTTGTTGAAACTTGATACTAAGGGGTCGCTGAAGATTGTGGCTAATTATGCGGTGGGGTATGACAACATCGATATAGCAGCTTGTAAGAGTAAAAATATTATGGTGACTAATACTCCATCTGACCGAGTGAATGAGAGCGTAGCAGAACATGCATGGGCACTATTGATGGCTTTGACTCGACGAGTGGTAGAGGCAAATGATTTTATGCGCAATGCTGCATATCGAGGCTGGGAACCGGATATTTTTATTGGGAGTGATATGGCCGGGAAAACATTGGGAATTATCGGGATGGGGCGAATCGGAAGTATGGTAGCCAAACGTGCAGAAGGGTTTGGGATGAACGTGTTAGCCTATAGCCGAAGTGGCAAGATTTCTTTGGAAGAGGTTGTGGCACAAAGTGACTATGTAACTTTGCATGTTCCATTGACGCCAGAAACACGACATTTGGTGAATGGGAAACTGTTGGCTAAATTTAAAAAAACGGCCTTTTTGGTGAACACAGCTCGAGGTCCGGTCGTAGATGAGGCCGAAGTTGCAGAGGCGTTGCGTGCAGGTATGCTAGCAGGGTATGGAGCAGATGTATTTGAAAATGAACCAAATCCATATCCAGAATTATTGCAAATGGAGAACGTGATTATGACGCCACATATTGCTTCGGCAACTGTTGCTGCGAGAGTAGATATGGGTAATATTGCGGTGGCTAACTTATTGGCTGGACTATCGGGACAAAAGCCGCTACATTTGGTGAATGAAGCATAACGTAGGATTGTTGGTAGTATTTTTATGTACTGGACTGTTGAGTCTGGGTTTTTGGTGGGTGAGTGTGCGTTCACGCGGAGAACAATTGCATTTATTGAATCCTGCTTTGACAAGTGTTAGTCCTACTTTGCCACCTGAGCCAACGCCCTTACCAAAACAGCAAAAGTTGGTTGAGAAGATGGAAACCATGGTGGCTTCGGCTAGTGGAACTTATGCTGTGGAGGTATTTCATTTGGATACAGGTGAACGATTTGGTATTCATGAGCATGCTGTAGTAACTGGAGCCTCGATTTTAAAAGTACCGGCGATGGCTACAGTATTAAGACAGGCAGCTACTGGTGTGTTGTCGTTGGATGACATGGTCACACTACAAGAATCTGATAGGCGACTTGGATCTGGTCCGTTGCAATATGTTGTTGCTGGTACAGCTTTTACTTACAATCGATTGATTGGTGAAATGGGAAGGACTTCAGATAATACGGCTTGGGTAATGGTGAATCGAAGCATGGGAAGATCGACTATTTCACAGACCATGAAAGATTTACAGATGAACGAAAGTATCTATGAGACTTTGGATACTACGGCATTTGATGTGACGAATATGTGGGTTGGTTTGTACAAAAATTCATTACTTGGGGTGCAGTGGGAGAAGATAGCAGATTATTTAGTGGATAGTATTTATGAGGATAGAATCCCTGAGAGTATACCAGTGGATAATGTAGAGATTGTTCACAAAGTAGGGACGCTGGAGGATGCCTGGATGGATGCGGGGGTTGTACGTTGCAAGACTCAAGTGGTGTGTGGGATAAAACCATTTGTGATCGTGGTAATGAATACTGGAGTTAGTTTGGCAGAGGCAAAGCCTTTGGTGGGACAACTGATTGGAGAAGTGTGGAATTATGAGAAGTCTAGATAAGTTGAGTGATATGGGCAACAAATTTTTTTGGTGAGGCGATGTATTGGTTTGTTGAGAATGAAACTTTTTGTTCAGAGGGATTTTGGGCGAGATGTAGAATTTTTTGTGCTGCTGATTTGGGATTTAAGTAGACAAAACCTAAATGATTTTTTTGAATAAATTCTACGTTGCCATTTTCTTGGCCAGGTAAGTAGGATGTGATCATGAGAGGTTTTTTGAGGTACAGGGTTTCAAACATGAAATTTGGTCCTGCTTTGCCGACGACTAAATCGCTAGCGGCAAGAAGTTGGGGGATATTGTTGGCATAGGGTATCAGAGTGAGTGTGTCGGGGTATTTCCTGACTAGCTCAAGTAAACCAGTGACAGTATTGGTATCTAGACCTGGATTGACAATTAGTTGGAGTTTGGTGTGATGCATAGAGCTAAAAATATATTGGCAAAGTTTCAATGTATCGGCACTGCCTTGACCAGTGCCACCGATGAATACAGTAAATTTTTTTGGATCTATGCCAAGAATACTTTTAATTTGAGAAGGATTGTGGTTTTGGGTATAAAACGGTTTGCGTAAGAGCCAGCCAATGGTTTTGATTTGGGATTTAGAAATACCCGCAGATTGGGCGAGCAGGGACATTTCTTTGGTGGGAGATAAATAAAGGTCTGCTTGTTTGTTGAAGAACCAACTTTGATGAGTGGTGAAGGGGTCGGCAAAGTGAACTATGGTTTTGGGTGTGTAATTTAGTTTATCGATGACGTTGGGGAGAATTGTGGCAATGAGAGGGTGGTTGGCAATTAGAATGTCGGGATGATATTTTTTGCAAAATTTTACGAGTTGAGGAGTGATTGCTAGATCGGTCAGTCGGCGAATTGTGGGTTCTACTTGGGGATTTTCGGTAACTTTGTAGCCGACACGGTAGACATCTAAAAAGTGATGAATAAGAGTTTTGTGTGTAGATGAAAATGGCTCTGGGAAGGGATCGAAGCGGGAGGTATGAATTTGTGGAGCGTGGGTATTGAGAGCATCTTGGGCAGAACAAGCCAGACTGACATGTCCGCCACCTGCGACTGTATACAAAATAGCAATGTGTGTCATGAATAGTGGGCGAGGAGTTTGAGCAGAAGGCCAGATGTGGCGAGGAGGCTGAGGAAGCCAATAAGTAACAGAGTAGGGTGAATCCTCATGGTTTGATCGCTGTTCCAAATTTATTTAAATCGATAGTATCTGCTTCGCCATATCCACCGGCACAGTCTAAGCACAGAGATAGGCCGAGTGCGTCAAAGACGACGGCGTGATTTTGGGTTTCGATATCTGAAGGATTTGAAGCAATTTGACTGGCGGTGGCTGGGGCTTGGGTAGGCTTGAAAATGGGTATATCTCGGCGCAGATTGTCTGTCTGAATAGCGGGGATAGTGTTGTTGAGGAAATATTCATATCTAGGAGCGCAGCTGCTAGAGTCTGGATTGTCAGGGGCTTTGAGACCGGACTGGGAACAGATCATAAAGCCGGTGACGTTTGTAGGTTGGGTGGGCCAATTTTGGGGATATTTATTTAACGCGTAGGTCATAATTTTGTTCCAAATAGGAGAAGCACCGGTGACGCCTGATGCTATGCGACTCATGGCGCTATTGTCGTTATTACCGACCCAAACAGCTGCAGCGATATCTGGAGTGTAGCCGACTGTCCAATTGTCACGTTTGTCGTTGGTGGTGCCAGTTTTGACTGAGACTTCCGCATGTTTGGCAATATTTAGATATGAGGAGCTACCAAATGTGGCTGATCTGGCACTGTTGTCGTATAAAATATGGGATACGATAAAAGCAGTACCGGCATCGAGAACACGAATATCGGCGGGGTTTTTCAATATGTAACTATCTGAGCCGACAGTAAAGAGGCTGTAGGGATCAATTTTTTCTTGGCTAGTTATTTTGTCTGACGGGAGTTTTTCTGCGGGTTGCTCGTACAGAACTTGGCCGTTGCGATCGGTAATTTTTAATATTGGATTTAAATCTACTCGTTTACCTGCATTTGCCAATACGCCGTATGCAGTGACTAAATCTGTCATAGTGACTTCACCGCCACCGAGAGCAATAGAAGGACCGTACTTTGTGGGGTCTTTGAGTGTGGTGATGCCCATAGCAGAGGAACTAGCAACAAAGTTGTTTAGACCGTTTATGACAAGAGCTTTGACTGCTGGAATATTGAAAGAATTGCCTAGGGCGTATCGAACTGTGGTAGGGCCATGAAAGTTGTTGTCGTAGTTTTCGGGACAGTAGGGTTTTTGATTGGGAATGTTGAAACAGGTGGGTTTGTCTGCCAGGAGTGTGCCGGCAGTAATAAGTCCCCGGTCCATAGCTAAGGCGTAACTGATGGGTTTGATACTGGAACCAGGTTGGCGAGGACGGAGCGTGACGTTTACATTGCCATCACTCGATGTATCAAAATAATCTTTGGATCCGACCATAGCCAAGACTTCACCAGTTTTTGGTTTGGTCACTAATGCTGCACCATTACCGACATTTTCTTTTTTGAGCTTGGCAACTTCGGAAGCTACGAGCTGTTGGGCTTGATTTTGAAGATCTAGATCGAGGGTGGTAATAACGGTTAGGCCGTTTTGTTCGACTTGGGTGGCATCATATTTATCTATAAGTAGGTCTTTGACCCATAGAGAGAAATGTGGAGCTTTGATACTTGGAGGCGTTGAATAATTTAAGGGGGCATCAATCGCCTGGTTGTATTCTTCTTCAGTAATGAAGCCGTCTTTTTTCATTTGTTCGAGGACGTATTTTTGTCTGGTTTTGGCACGTTCAGGTTGGGAACCAAATGGTGAATATACGGAGGGGGCTTGGGGGAGTCCGGCCAATAATGCGGCTTGAGCAAGAGTCAGATCCTTGGCTGGTTTACCAAAATAGGTTTGAGCGGCAGATTCGAGACCGTAGGTGGTGCCACCATATGGAACTTGATTGAGATAGAGTTCGAGAATTTGATCTTTGGAATAACGAGATTCGACACGCAAACTCAGGACGAATTCGCGAATTTTTCTTTGGACTGTACGCGATTGGTCTTTGAGGAGGGCAAGTTTGACGAGTTGTTGGGTAATGGTTGAACCGCCTTGAAGGCTGTGGCCAAAAAACGTGTTTTTGAACGCACGGATTAGTGTGCGAATTGAGAAGCCGGAATGAGTATAAAAATCCTTGTCTTCTGCGGCCACTGTAGCTAGGGTGACATATTTAGGTAAGGTGTCGAGTTTGATAGGAGTACGGCGTTGGTCTGAAAAAACTTCATATAACAGTCGACTATGGCGATCTAAAATTTTGGTAGAGGCGGGAGCGGGGTTTGTACTCAGATCGGCAGGGTTGGGGAGGTTCCAAAACAGTAGGCCACAAATAGCAATAAAACTTATTAATGCACAGCTCAGACTTAAAAAAATAAGACGTTTTTTGGCGCGAAGTGAATGGCGTTTACGGGTGGTTTTTTTTGCCATGCTTGAATTATACAATTTCACGCATTAATATGGAGACATGGCAGCAAGAAAGAAAGTCATAACAAAAAAAACAGTCGCAGCAAAGCCGGTGGAGAAAATGGAAGTTGCTCCTGTGGTAGCTGAACCAGTGGTGGAAATGCCTATGGAAGATGATCAATTGGATCCGGCTGAAGAAAAAATGTTGGATCGGATTTTGATGGCAGTAGTAGTGTTTATTTTAGGTTGGCTCGCGTTGTCGATAATTTTGGTCATTTTGGGATATTTTGGAGTTTGGAAGTAATGGGGGATTTTCGTCAGTCGGCTTGGTATCAATATATGGATCAGCCGCTGCGAGATTTGGCAGGATTAAGTTTTTCGCTTTTGGAACAACAAAAAGAGACTAGTTATTTTGATTATGGATTTGTAGTATTTCCTATTGCGAAGGCATACGAAGGATTTTTGAAAAAAATGTTTTTTGATATGGGCTTGATTAACAAGCAACAGTTTCATGGTGAACATTTTCGGATTGGGAAAGCGTTGAATCCTAATTTGCCGATTCGATATCGCTCAGGCTGGGTATTTGAAAGTTTGATTCAGAGTTGTGGGGGAGAACATTTACCAATGCAACTTTGGGAGGCGTGGAAAAATGCCAGAAATCAAGTATTTCATTATTTTCCTAGTCAGGAAGAACATACAATTGCTTATTCGCGGGCGGAGGCATTGGTGCTTGAGTTGGCAGGAGCTATGGAAGAGGCGGTGCGAGGATGCGAGTTGGGACGTTGATCAGATTTGACGAGTTGTGGCATACTATTTAGACGACATGGATACACAATCACATGACTCGGATGGATTGGTCGCGCCAACTAGTTTGGTGAAATCGTTTTGGGGTGGATACACTAAGGCATTGGTCGGGAGTGTGGTCGTGGTATTGGTGGGGGTGGGAATTTTGTTGGTTTCGCTGTTTGCAGTGACTGATTTGGTGCGGGCAGAGTCGGCTAGTAGTTCTGCGCGGATTGTGGAATACCCCTTGCCATATCCAGGATTGTTGCCAGACAGCCCTTTTTATAAGTTTAAAGCTGCGCGAGATAGAATGAGCTTGTTGGTGACGATGGATCCGGACAAAAAAATTCAGAAGGAATTATTGTTTGCTGATAAACGTATTCAAGCTGCAGTGGTACTGGTAGAGAGTGGAAAAGAAGCGGTGGGGGTGAGTACAGCGACTAAAGCTGAGAAATATTTGGAGCATGCAGCAAAGTTGGCTATTGAGCAACAAAAACAAGGAAAGGATCAGAAAATGATGTTGCAAAAGATTCGTGATGCAGCAATTAAGCATGCTGAGTTAGTGGCAAAAATGCAGGCAGAGGTGAATAGTGATCATAAAACTATCTTGTCCTTAACTCATAAAAATACATTGGCGGTTTTGGATTTGGTACTTCAAGCAATTCGGGAGTAATTTTGTTGTTGACAAACTATATTTAGTGGTTTAGTCTGAAACATGTCACTACATTTAGTAGTGTGATACATTTAAAATTTATGAAATGTCCGTTTTGTGCTCACCCTGAAACTTCGGTTTTAGAGTCACGGGTAGCTGATGATGGCCAGTCACTTCGAAGACGACGAGAATGTCTGAAGTGTTTAAAACGATTTACCACTTTTGAACGAATTGAAGGTCCAACACTATTTGTGGTAAAGCGAGATGGTTCTCGTGAAGCATTTGATCGAGAAAAAATCACTAGAGGAGTGGTCAAATCTTTTGATAAACGACCAGTGTCGATTGATGTGGTGCGCAATTTGGCTGATGAAGTAGAACGAGAAGTTCGAAGGAAAGAAGTCTCGGAAATCGCTTCAAAGCTGATCGGCAAGATGGTGTTACGGCGACTGAAGGTAATTGATAAAGTTGCCTGGCTGCGTTTTGCGAGTGTGTATTTTGAATTTTCGGATGTTTCAGAAATTGAAAAACTTATTGAAAAAATTTCCGTCTAATTTTTATGCCTGATTTACAATTGCAACAAATTAAACGAACTCGAGGTAGGCCCGAGAAGTCGGATAAACAGATTGATTGGAATGGTTTGTCTTACCGCGAGATGGTGGATGCAGTTGAGCGTTTGGCCGGTCCGCGACCTGTAGTACCCAGTGATATTTCTTTTGAGCCTTGGTCTTCTCAGGCGATTAAGGTCTTGAAGGAACGCTATTTTTTGAAAGATGATCAGGGGGTAATTTTGGAAACTACGGAAGAGTTGTGTTGGCGAGTGGCCTGGGAGCTGGCGAGGTCTGAAGTGAAGTTTGGCCGGAGTAGGGAAGAAGTGATCGAGTACGCTCGAGAATATTATGAGCTAATGGGAAAACGATGGTTTTTGCCTAATTCGCCAACCCTAATGAATGCAGGTAAAGATAATGGTTTGCAATATAGCGCTTGCTACGTATTACCAGTGCCTGACAGCCTGGAAGGAATTTTTGATGGGGTGAAATATCAGGGACTCATTCATCAAAGCGGTGGAGGGACTGGCTTTTCATTTTCGCGTTTGCGGGCAAAGGGTTCACGAGTGCGATCTACGATGGGTGTGGCTTCGGGCCCAATTTCGTTTATGAAGATTTATAACGAAGCTACGCAACAAGTAAAACAAGGTGGAATGCGAAGAGGAGCAAACATGGGTATTTTGCGGGTGGATCATCCGGATATTTTGGAATTTATTCACTGTAAAGATGATGGAGTAGGGATTACTAATTTTAATATTTCGGTGACCATAACTGACGCATTTATGGACGCTTTGGCACATGACGGTGAGTATGAATTAATAGCTCCTGAATCAAAAAAAGTAGTAGGGAAGCTAAATGCCCGGCATGTGTGGAATGAAATTGCTGAGTCGGCATGGAAAACAGGAGATCCGGGACTAATCTTTATTGATAGGATAAATCAGAGTGCGGCAAATCCAATCCGAATGGAAGGTTGGGAAGTGGAGAGTACTAATCCGTGTGGAGAGCAACCTTTGTATCCTTTTGACGCTTGTAATTTGGGAAGTATTTTCTTGGGATACTTTGTGACCCCAGACAAAAAAGTAGATTGGCAAAAATTGAAAGAAGTTACACATACGGCAGTGCGAATGCTCGATTCGGTGATTGAAATGAATCCGTTTCCTTTGCCGCAAATTGCTGAGACAGTGCACAATATTCGACGTATTGGGTTGGGAGTAGGGGGTTGGGCAGATATGTTGGTGGAGTTGGGGATTGCCTATGATAGTGAAAAGGCAATTGAATTGGCAGAAGAAGTGATGCGAGTGATTAATACTGAAGGACACGCGGCTTCGGTGCAGTTGGCAAAAGAGCGAGGAGCTTTTCCTCTTTGGAAACAGAGTATTTATAAAAATGATTTACCAATTCGTAATAGTACTGTGACAACGATTGCTCCCACTGGGACGATTGGTATTTTGGCTAATGCTTCAGGTGGATGTGAACCTTTGTTTGCGATTGCATATCAGCATATTGTGAAATCTGAAAACAGAACTCTGACATTTGTGAATCCGGCATTTGAATCAATGGCCAGACAAAAGGGAATTTATAGTGAAGATTTGATGAAAAAAGTAGCTGAACATGGTGTAATTCGAGATATTGATTCTATTCCCGCTGATGTCCGGTTCGTTTTTGGAACGGCGCATGAAATAGAACCTACTTGGCACATTCGAACTCAAGCGGCATTTCAAAAATTTACAGATAATGCTGTGTCAAAGACGATTAATTTGCGGAATGAATCGACTGTCGACGATGTGAAGCGGGCATATATGGAAGCGTGGGAAACTGGATGTCGAGGAATTACTGTTTTTCGAGATGGCTGTAAAAATGAGCAGGTATTAAATCTGGGGACAAAGAATGACAAAAAAGAAGTAGTGGTGGAAACAAAATTGGCGGAAGAACAAGTGATAAAGCCTCGTCCTGTGAAGGTAGAAGGGGCGACATACAAGATCGAGTCGCCGATGGGGCATGCATTTATTACTGTGAATCATGATGGTACAGGTAACCCCTTTGAAGTGTTTGTAACAATCGGCAAAGCTGGATCGGAAGTAGCAGCGATGGCTGAAGCATTGGGAAGATTGATTTCGATGAATTTGCGTTTTGGCAATCATTTGCCAGCAAAAGAACGCGCTCGAGAACTGATGGAGCAGTTGCAGGGTATTGGTGGAGGCCGGTCGGTGGGTTTTGGCCCAAATCGAGTACGGAGTTTGCCAGATGCAGTGGCTAAAGCAATTGGTTTACATTTTGGATTTGTAGGCAGCGGCTCACATGAACAGACTGCAGCAGTTGCTCCTGTGCAATTACCAGCTTTTGAACCTGTTGCAACAGGAAATGGACATCTAACAAATGGCCATGCCAACGGACAATTAGGATTGTTGCATAAGAAAAAGGCGGACTTGTGTCCGTCGTGCGGAGAGGCTGCGTTTGCTTTTGAAGAAGGTTGTAAGAAATGTTATGCCTGTGGATATAGCGAGTGTTAAAAAACCAGTTTTGCAACCGTGTCCAGTGTGCGGAAAAGAAATTGGTGTGATAGCTGGAAGCAAGGAAGCAATTTGTACTAATTGTGGATTTAAAGATCCGTGTTGTGAATAATATGGCGGGGAAAATTTATACAAAAAAAGGAGACCAGGGAAACACAAAAACATTACGAGGTGCGATTTCTAAGGGAGATCAATTGGCGATTGCGCTGGGGACTATTGACGAATTGAATAGTTGGGTTGGTGTGTGTCGGGAGCAACATCCTTTGTTAGACACTGAATTGCATCGGATACAACATAACTTGTTAAATATTGGTTCGGGTTTGGCTGGGAGTGAAAAAAAGATCAATGCTGGTGAGACGATGCATTTAGAAGAAGTGATTGATACTATGACAGCGGAGTTGACAGAGTTGACGCATTTTGTTTTTCCGGTGGGTTTTTTGCAGGTGGCTAGAACCGTGGCGCGACGCTGCGAACGAGAGGTGGTCAAAACTGAGATTGGTTCAGTGGAAACATTGCAGTACTTGAACCGATTGTCTGATGGGTTGTTTACCATGGCTCGATGGATGAATATGAAACTTGGGATAGTGGAAGAAGTGTGGATGTAGATACTGTAATATATGGATATGGCAGATGATGTAAAAAATGATCCAAGGGTTAATCCGCAAATGGATTTGAATCCGCCTGTAGTAAGTGTCGGGATGCGGGGTAAGGAGACTGCGCCAGTTTCGGAAACAAAGCCTGCTACTGATGCTTTGGCTAAAGAAGTATTGACCAGTCCTGAAACGGCTCCAGAACTTGAGGGATATGTGGAGAACGTGGATAAAAAGGCACAGTTGCCACCAACACTTGTAGATGACTATACAGGTCAAGTACTGTTGCGGACTGTGGATCCACAAAATGCTACTGTGACATTGCCATTAACTCAAACGCAAGTAGAGGAAGGATTGCATCATAAAGTATGGGAAAGCGTGCGGTGGTTGTCGGAATGGTGTGTCAGGCAAATAAAATTACTCAATGGTCGGGCGCGTTATAAAGCTGATTGAGACGAGTGTGGATGGTATCATATTTGTATGTCTGGTGATGTTGCTGGAATTAGTTTGGTAAGTGTATTTTGGAGTGTAGTTTTTTGGATGGTACTTTTGGGAATGTTTGCTTTGGTGGCCTGTCTGGCAGGGTATTTGTTGGTTATCTGGTATAAACATCGGGATCGAGAAGAAAAGAGTTTGAAAATGACTTGTGTGCAAGTAGCTGTGCCGCGGGATAATGAAATAAAAATTGATGCAATGGAACAAATTTTTTCCAGTTTGGTATCGATTAAAAAAGGCTCTCGAGGTTGGTTTGGCTTGCTGAATTTTTTGGTGGTACAGCCGCATATTAGTTTTGAGTTGGTGGCCAGACGGGAAGATATTCGGTTTTATATTGTGGTGCCAGAAAAAATGCGTGATTTACTAGAGAAGCAAATTCATGGTGGGTATCCTGGAGCTGAAATACGAGTGGTAGATGAGCCTACAATATTTAATGAGGAGGGATCGGTAGAATTTTCGCAATTAGTTTTGCGTAATGCCCCATATTACCCGATCCAAATATATAAAAATTTGGCTACTGATCCGTTGGCGGCGTTGACCTCGGCGTTGGCCAAAATGGGGGAGGGAGAAGGAGCGCATATACAACTGCTGATTTCGCCAGCTGACTCTTCCTGGAAGAGCAAGGGTCGAGCGTGGATTGGTAGGACAAAAAAGAAAGAAGCAAATCCAGAGAAAGCCAGTTATAAAGTCGATGCCAAGCAGTTGGAGGCAGTAGATGCCAAGGTGTCTAAAAATGGATTTCGGACTTCAATTCGGATTGTGGTGACTTCGAGTTCTGCAGATTCAGCGAAGGCACATTTGGCAAATATTAAGGCCGCATTTGAACAGTACAACGGTGATTTGAACGGGTTGAAGGGGAAAAAGGTACGGTTGAAGCCAATGTTTATGACAGATTTTATTTATCGGTATCAACCTATGTTGTTGTGGGGAGATTGGACGATTTTAAACTCAGAAGAGTTGGCGACTATTTTTCATTTTCCGAATAAGAGTGTAGAGACGCCGCATATTCATTGGTTGAATGCCAAGCGTGCTCCAGCGCCACAGCAAATTCCTGAGTCAGGCTTATATTTGGGTAAGTCGATTTTTCGGGGAGTCACTCGGCCGATCTATATTAGTGAGGCGGATCGGGAACGACATATGTATATCGTGGGAAAAACAGGTACAGGGAAAACTGAATTTCTCAAAACCATGATCTTGCAGGATATTCGGGCTGGTCGCGGAGTGTGTGTGATAGATCCGCATGATTTGGCTGAAGAACTATTGGGATATATTCCACCCGAACGGGCTGAAGATGTAATCTTTTTTGAACCATCTGATGAAGAGCGGCCGATGGGCTTTAATTTGTTGGATGCGCACACTGATCAAGATCGTCATCGAGCGACGAATGCCGTCATTGGCATGATGTACAAATTATATGATCCTCACAAGACGGGTATTATTGGACCACGATTTGAGCATGCTATTCGCAATGCGATGTTGACGGTGATGGATGCAGTGCCTGGAGGAACTTTTATTGAAGTGGTGCAGTCATTACAGCGGCCAGAGTTTGTTCAGGAGATGTTGCCCAAAGTGCGCGATCCATTGGTGCGACGATATTGGACAGATCAAATTGCCCAGACGAGTGAATTTCATAAGTCTGAAGTGTTGGACTATATCGTGTCTAAATTTGGTCGGTTTATTACCAATAAGACTATTCGAAATATTATTGGCCAATCTCAATCGGCATTTGATTTTCGAGAGGCGATGGATAAAAAGAAGATTTTGATTATTAATTTGTCTAAGGGAAAATTAGGTGAGGACAATAGTAACTTTTTGGGACTCGTGTTGGTGCCAAAGCTGCTGGCAGCGGCGATGTCCAGAGCGGATATTCCGATCGAAGAACGGGTGCCGTTTTATATGTATGTAGACGAATTTCAAAATTTTGCCACACCAGATTTTGTGACCATTTTGTCTGAAGCTCGCAAATATAAATTGAATTTGACGGTCGCAAACCAGTTTACCTCTCAAATGGAGGATGATGTAAAAAATGCAGTATTCGGAAATGTGGGTACGGCAATTTCTTTCCGAGTAGGTACGGCAGATGCGTCGTTTTTGGCACATGAATATGCACCAAACTTTTCAGAGACCGATTTATTGAATGTGGAGCGATTTAATGTGTTTGTGAAGACAATTGTGCGCAACGAGCCAGTGCCGACGTTTACGATGGATGTAACCAAAGATATAGCTGCAGAGAAAAAACTGTACAACCCACAGCTAGCGGATGCGATTCGACAATTGTCCCGGCTAAAATTTGGTAAAGATGTACGGCTAGTCGAGAGTGAAATTGCGACACGGAGTAAACTGTAGCTAAGTTTGAGGTAAAATACAGCTAAGGGCCTGTGGCGCAATGGTTAGCGCAGGAATCTTATACATTCAAGGTTGGAGGTTCGAATCCTCCCAGGCCCACACTAGTTTTTGAAAAATTGTTTGTATAGGTTGGGGTTTTGACTACCTGGATAGTGTGATGACACTAAATCTTCGTCTGGGTTTGTTATTTCTTGAAGGTGGCTATTTTTTGTGGCGGCGTGATCTATGCTTGCTTGCATGAGTTGATTCATAAATTCTATGGCCTCTTTGTTAGTAGCTGTTCGGTCGCTAATAGCTGTTGGGTATCTTTCGGTTGACTTGGTTGTGTCAAATTTTGTGACAATTTGAAATTCCCCATACTCTGACTCGTCGCCTTTGTGATTAGGATTACTTTTGTCTATGAATAATTGGCTAGAAAAGTTGGCAGTTCTTTGTGTGCCTTCAGTTTGATTTATTAGATCGGGGTTGTCGTTGATATGTATGGACGATCTTTGGGAATAAATGCCATTTGGGGCACTTTCTCCTTGTTTTGTGCAAGTGAGGTAGACTTCGAATGAATTTTTTTTAGTTTGGTAAAAAATTGTGGCGTTTAGTATTTCATTTTGGTATCGAGGGTTTGAACGGTCTCTTATTTTTATATGGCCATGCGACTGTATATCGATAAGAATTTTTCTTATAAACTCTTTTTTTAAGCGTTCATATTCTTTCGTTTCAGACCAGCGACCAACTTCTTTCATGAGAGTTAGAGCTCGATGAGCTTGGAGGAGAGGTTTTCGATTTCGACTTTGATGAAATCCAGATATTTTTGAGTAGAAGACAAGCGGCGGTGACCGATGTGGCGATTGACCACTTCAGGATCTACTCCGTTTTTGAGCTGGTGGGCGACGAACGTATGGCGAAGGTCATTAACCTTGACATCTTTGAGGCCAGATTTGCGGAAATATCGATCAATTGCAGTACGAATATTGCGCACCAAGAGTGGTCGGCCAGTTTTGGTCACAAAGACGTGAGGATCGGTGACTTTGGGTCGGATGGCAAGATAATTGGCTAGAGCAACAGAAGAGGAGTGGTTGAGTGAAATGGTGCGTGCGGGATTGGATTCTTGGGCGCGAATAAACACTTCATTTTTTTTGACATCTTCCATTTCTAGACTGGCTAATTCAGAAATACGCATGCCGGTTTGCAGGAGGAGTTCGATAATGGCCGAGATACGAATATCCAGGCGGGAAGCATCGCGCAGATTTTTGATTTCGGCAATAGAGAGCATACGAGGAGCTTTGGATTCGATTTTGGGATGAGCCAATGGATGGGCTGGATTGGTAGGAATGACGTTTTCTTCTTGAAGATAGCGGAAAAAAGTCTTGAGAGAATTGATTTTTCGGCTAATACTTTTGGGGGTATATCCGAGACCGCCGAGCCAGTCGATATAGCCTTGTAGATGTTCGGTGGAGACAGTAGTCGCCTGAGTGATTCGGCGTTCGTTTAAATGCTTTTTGACTTGGTCTAAATCACTCTTGTAGGCGATCGTAGTCGCTGAAGAGCGACGTTGACTACGCAAGTAAGAGATGAACTTTTCCAAGGCTGTTTCAAAGCTCACTGGATTAGGTAGAGTATCCATACTACAGGTTATTTTACCCTAAAGATTGTATCTTGTACAATAGGGGAAAGCAATATGTCTAAAAAGCGAAGGGTTTTTGGCCTGGTTTTGATCGTAGTTGGTGTGCTAGGTGCTATTCGTTCTGGGCGGGGGATTTTGCGCCTTTTACGGGCTGGTGGGCCATTGGTAGAGGCAAGACAGGAGCTGGTAGACGCTGAGCAGGAGAACCAGGTTTTGCGTAAGCGTCTAGCAGAGGTGGAATCGCCGCAATTTGTGGAGAAAGAAGCGAGAAATAAATTGGGTTATGGAAAGGGAAATGAGGTCATTTTGGTCATGTCGGAAGATGAAGCTGGACCTTCTGCACAACAGATAGTTTTAGAACCGGAAGTCCCGAATTGGAAGAAATGGTGGCAATTGTATATTCGTTTGTAGGGTGGCTACGACTGGATTCGAACCAGTGACCCCGGCCTTATGAAGACCATGCTCTAACCAACTGAGCTACGTAGCCTCGGGATGGGTTTATTTTATCAGATGGTTTTGTGTGTAGATAACCGTGGATTGGCCGACAAATGGAAGTGTTGTGGTTTTAGGCTTGAGATTTTTTTCTTTGGCGTATTCGATAAGTGAGGCTAACCAATTAATGCCAGGATGTTTGACTATAGGCTCGTCGATGACACAGCAAGGGATTAGGGCAATATCAAGGCTATATTTCGCAGCAGTATCGATAATTGCCATGTTGCTGCCGTGGGCATGTAGACCAATGAGTAATTGAGTTCGGCGGGCTATCTCTGGAGTGAATTGGGTAGTGAGGTGTGGGACACTATTTCTTTGATCGAGAGTTAATTTTATTTGTTTATTGGTACCAAAATCCTTGTATTTCCAATCCAGTATTTGTAGGTTTGGGTCGATTACTGTAGTTTGCCAGCCGGACTGGTTGAGGAGATAGGCGAGTAAGCCTTTGCCGCCGCCGATATCAAGAGCAGCGCAAACAGGATAGAGGTTGGTGAGCCATTGGTGGACGACTTGGAAGCGAAATTTGTGTGGGTGGCGCCGAGTAGTCATTTCATTTTAGAGCATTTATATAACCGTGAATTTTTCGTAATAAATTTGTACTTTTAAGTACTCTAATTCTTAATGTTCCCACGTATTCATTTTCATTTTCATAAATTTTTTTCCATTGGACTTTTTGGAAAAAAGGTTTATTAAACTGTGAGAGAGGTATTGAAGTTTTTTTTGACCAGAATTCCTCAATTTCACTTGTTCGTCTTTTTTGGTATTCATTAATTCCCACACGTAATCGAATATCAGTCTTTTTCACTAAGAGGCATTTTTCAAACCAGTTTAGAATAAATATGACCATATTGGGGTCAGAATTTGCAAATCCCACCATGTTGTCTTTTTTAAATCCTTCTGCCCAATATAATGCGATTCCTGAAACTAAGTATTCTTTTGGAGTGAGTGTACCTATCTCAATTTTGGCTGTCTCTTGGATCTCTTTAACAGTATTGGCCGTCTTTTTTTTTAGTTCAGACAGATATTGGCTTCTTCGGCCATAATAGGGATCTTTGGATTGCTTTTCGAGTTTAGCTATTTGTTCTGTTGTTAACTCTATGTCTCGACACCAGAGACTAACTGTACTAGAAGAAACATTTAACTTTTTGGCGATTGTTTTAATACTTTCGCCATTTTTCCTGCATTCACGAGCTTGTATTTTTTGTTTGCTTTTTGCCATACGTGCTTATTGACTATATTATCTGGGTTCTATTTTTCCTTGTCAAACATATTTATGCATGGTACTATCAGTTTGTTCATTCACATCATGAACCACGTGCGGGGTAGTGTAGAGCTGCACGGAAGGCTAGTAGTATGGGCCCTGCTGACAGCAATGTCAGTATGCAAATTTGGCTGTATCGGTGGACAACCCGCATTTGCGGGTCAATACCGAGGCAATCCCCATCAGTAGTGGGGCGAGTCCGTAGAGACTAAACGCCAAACTTCCCCTAGGGAAGATGATATAGTCCGACACTCACAGTAATGTGAGAAAACAAGATCGCATAATCTTTCAGACCGGGCGCGACTCCCGGCCCCGCAACAAAATTTTTTTATTCTTCACCCGTTTATTGGAGCGAGTAGTATTATTAATATTCCAAAAACAACGAGAAACCATTCGGTAAGAAATGCCCAGCTAAATGGAATAATCCAATATAGAAGATTGTTTCTGAGTTCAGATTTTGGATTAGAGATTTTTTGGATGATATAGACGATGCCTAGTGGCCAGAAAGTGAGGAATATTAGTACTGGAGCAATATTCCACGCAACCCTTCTAATAAGACCGGTAAATGCCAGTAGGACTAGAGGAGTGAGTAATATCGAGGCTATCCAACCGCTTGTGTATGCATTTGTTGTGGCCAGGTATGCCATTGTAAAAATTGAAAAAATGCTGGCTAATACAATTATTATTTGGAGATTTTTGTTGTGTATTAATACGCGAACACTGGCTCGTTGTTGAAGCGGGTGAGAAGAACCGGTAGTTTTTATTTTGGCCACTGTAATAATACTAGCAGAATTTTATTACATAAACGCAATTCTTTAAAAACCGCTGTTATAGGCGGTTTTTTGTTGAATATATTGCTCAGATGTGCTATACTATAGGTCTATAGTTTATTCTATTTGAGGCTAATTTCAACACGATTTTACGCTGATTATAGGATGACGTAGGTGTACATTAACATCTTTGAAGAGTGAAATTTTAGGAGGTACTATGGGTGCAGAGTTGCGCATTTTGTCACGAGAAGGAAAAACAATATCTAGCAACAGTATTCCTCAGGCAGGAAGTTTTGTTTCATTGGTCGTGGAGAATGGAGAAATGCGACCTGACACGGAGACTATTTCTGAGGCTACCTGGACGTATAACTATCATGCCATTTGGTTAGAAATCGGTTGGAGTCCTTGGGACTGGATCGATAAAGACCATGGTGGAAAAGTAGAGATTGGCGCTGAAGTCGTGCAGTTACTAATTCAAAAGTTGAGTTTAGTTCTTGCACTACCATGCCCCGATCAGGATCGACTGATCACTGTCGGGGGCTATTGGGCGGCTACACCGCATAATGCAGCAGTCATGCTGACTTGGTTGCTCACTTGGGTAACGATGCCAGAGGCTGTTTTTATCACTGTTGGTAGTAGGTAATTTTTTCGTTTAGGAGGTTAGTTAGAATATGAAACTATTTCAATGGATCGTTCTCGCGTTCGCCGCGGTATTTGGCTTGTTGTTGTATGTTGAGGTCATTCCTCTAGATATCATTACAGGTATTTTTGAGGGGGTTATGGTTGTCGTTGCACTCTGGAGGCCACTCCGCTTTCTTTTGTGGGTTGCGCTTAACGTAGTCGAACTGGTGATTTTCGTGGTCGCTTTGGCGTTTGGTCTGTTTTGGAAACTGTTGCGCTTTGCGCCCGTGTTTACTATCTTTTGTTTTGTTGCTGTGCGTGCTATTTTTGGCTGGAAGCCAGTTTGGAAGTTTCGGCCGCAGTAGTAGTGACGCCGACAGTGTTGTGGGAGATTTTTAAACGGATTTCCCATGAACGAGGACTTCAGGCAATTCCTTTTTCAGTGAATCAAACTACTACAGTTAAAGATGGAAGACCGATGGTGGGTGCTGAGGTTATTGCAGCGCGGGGTGAATTCGAAATATTGAGAGTGTTATGTAACATTGCTGGATTGTGGTTTACCGACCCTAGTTGGAAACCGTTCGGAATCAAATTTCTTTATACGTTCGTGATTGTGGAGAATTGGAAGAATCCGATTAATGAAGAGTAGTAGTATTTTTTTGGAGGCACATATGAGTACTTTGGGATTGTTTTGTTTGTTGCTTCTTTCTGTGTTGGGTATTGGCTATCTACTTATTGATCCTATGGCGCCGATGTCTTGGATGAATGGGAAGAAGAAAAGCGACTTGCTTGATGAGGGTGGCGGTAATACGGCAGAAACGAATGCGCAGTTGTCGAAAAACATGGGACCGATTATTCGGAATTGGCTATTGTCGACACTTTATCAATTAATTATTTTGCCAATCACAGTGATTTTTGCATTGTCAAACGATGTGGGAAATCGGGTTTTTGGCTATGTGGTATTGGCTATCTTGGTTTACAGTTGGTGCCGAATTATTTCGACTTATGTTAAGGCGTATCGAAATCGAGCAACCTATAAACAAGACTTGCTTAAGATTGATGATAACTATACTGTGAATTTGAAAAAAGATCTTCGATACTGGAGTTTTCGAGCATTGGACGCTATTCCAGTTTTGTATCTATGGTATCTATTTTTGGTGGGGCTAAAAATCCTGCCGGGATTACCGCAGTAACTCTGTTTGTGATGCGATGTTTGTCTTGGCCCTGGAGGAGTAAATTCCTACAGGGCTTTTTTTTGCCAAAAAAAAGCGGTATACCTTCATGAGGTACACCGCTTTGGTAAAGTTGTCTCTTAGATTAGAGCTTTGCTCCACAACTACTGCAGAATTTATTCGTGTTTGGATTTTTTGTGCCGCATTTACCACATTTCTTTTTTTGACTCGTTCCTGTGATAAGCGCACCGGCACCTGCTGCAACTGCGTTGTTACCTTGGGCCACAGCACCAGAGCCGTGGTTGTAGATAACAGTTGTCTTGTCTCGACCAACAAAGTCACCTTTGGTCGTAACCTTTCCAGCAATAAAAGCGCCGCCGCCCGTATTAACGTTCAATGTGCCAGTTCCAGCGGAAAAGTCGATTTCGACTTTTTGTCGGCGGACAAATTCAGTGTCACAGTGTTCGCATTTGGCATGTACGTCGTTGGCACTTGATGTGCCAATGTACACAAAAGATCGTCCGTCGTCGGATTGCATAAACTGTTCATCGACCACGGCCTTCGTCAATTTGATTGGTGCTCCACAATTTGGACAAACTAATGCTACAAACTCTGAATTAAAATCGTTTGACATATTGCTCCTTATCTTTGGAAAAAACAAATTTTTGCTCTCATAGAGAGACAACTCCAACACAACTTTTTAAGATCTAACCACGCTTTGTGGCTTTGATTAACCGTTTTTAAGTTATGTTGGTATTACTCTCTATGAATTAAGTTTTTAATGTACTGATTTATAAATTTTATCATTTTGTGAACAATTTGTCAATACTATAGGATATTAATTTTTTTACCAATTAAGGTATAATTTATTCCCCCATTTGGGGTTTGTACATTTAAAAATCTATGTTTCGTTAGGAGGAATCGTGGTGAATACTGGGAGTGACCTAGATGTCGAGCGTCTGGTATGGCACGATATGCAAATAGCTCGAAATGGTTTGGATTTGAGTGACGGGGCGGTTCATGATCGAAAAGTTCGGGAAGCTTATGAGCTGCTTTTGTCCGGAGTGGTGGCAAAAGATATCCAGTGGCAAGGGGTCTTGCCACAGGCTTTTGTAGATTGGCCAGATCAGGCACGGCTATATATTCGAGATTTTGTGCACATGTCGCAGCCGGGAATTGTGGGTTGGTTTTGGCGAAAGTGGATTGGGACTTCGGTGTGGTTTAAGCAGATAATAGATTGCTAAATAGGAGGCATATGTCAAATGTATCCGTGGATCAGGTAGAGCTGAGTGCAGTAAAAGAGGTGATGGCGAGGATTTTTGATGATGCAACCGTGACTACACAGTCTCGAGCAGTTTGGCTGCTCGTACAGTCGGTAATGGCTTTGCAAAAGGCGAGTCCGGGTGGATTTTTGCATTGGCAATTGCCACATCCAGAAAATACACTTGGAGGAATAGGCTGGCAAGAGTTGATGCGACAGATGGAAGGGAAATACCCCTTGCCGTATCCGTTTTTGACAGATTAGGAGGTGAGTGGTGGCAGGAATTGAGTTGACTCCAGAGCACGCAGTACAAATTTTGGTGTCTCATTTGGAGACGGGTGAGATGGACAACGTGCCCAACACTATGATGGAGCAGGTTCGTAGTCTGGCTAAGCAGGTTTCGCAAGGTGAAAATGGCGATGCTTTGCTGTGGAGGGTGGTGATTCCACATGGGTTTGATGAGAATCTAGCAGAGCGATTTCGGGTAGCCTTTGTGAAGGCGATTTGTAGTCCAAATACGTAGTACAAACAGAGCGTTTGTGACAGTTTCGGTTTGGATAGTTTTGTGGCGCTTGGGGTAAAAATACCCTGAGCGCCTTTTTTTTGTGCTTTATGTCCTGTAGTATTGACATTTTAGGTGTAATTTGATAACATGACCGCAATGTAATATTCATAAAACTGGCGCGTTTGCTGCGCCTTTTTTGTGAAGTTACCAGTTCTGGTTCTTTAACATTCTTCAAGAAAAGTAGGAGGCTTATGAGATGGAATTAACCCCGTTGGACGTATTGTTTAATTCGGTTTGGTGGTCCGCCTTTTGGGCGACATTAATCATCAGTGGTTTGGTTGCGTTGGGAGTGTCAATTTTTGCATTGTCCCAAAAACAGCCCTTAGGTTGTGCAATCGTTATCCCTGCAGTGTTGGTGTCGCTGATCGGTGGCCCTTTGATTGCAAATGGACAGGCCAATGAGTCGATCTCTACTTCTTGGGAACAGGCCAAAATGGATCGGGCAGCGTATATTGAAAAACTGCACGGCGCATGGGTGTCATACCAAGAAGAGCGTTTTGATTGTCGGTACTATGAATCTCATTCAGAATCTAATGGCACAGGATGTCGTTATGTGACTGAAACAAGCAAGTGTACTCGATATGAAGATGTAGAGGTAGACGATTCTTCTAGTTCAACTAATAGTTCAGGAAAGCCAACTTCGCGTAAACCAAAAAAAACCAAGAAGGAGTGTGTAGAGCGTTTGTATATGTACACTCCGTGGTTTAACTACGAAAGAACATTGACGGCTGAGTTGAATGTGTTTGAAAATGGTCACCGAGTATTTGCTGAACACTTAGCTCCGGAAAACTGGCAGAGTAACACTTATCGATTTTCTTATCCAAGTGGCTCTTTCGAATGGAAGACTCCAGATGAATGGTCGCGAATTAAAGCGGCTGTTGATTCTGGTTTGCCATTGCCAGGTTCGGTGTATCACAAATATTCTAACTGGGTGTTTGCGGATGACGTAACACTGTTTCGTGAATATGGTGGTCATATTCCTAAATACCAAGGTCGTGGGCTCTTGCCCAAAATCAATCCTATTTACGATAGTGGCAAAAAACAAATGGGCGTGAATGCTCAAAATGTGCCAGTCGGAAGAGGGTACGATTATGACTTTGTTCAATTTTTGAATGTGACCATGTCACAAAACGAATGGATGGAGTGGCAAAAAACCGCAGCAATGTGGGCAGCAATGGCAGGCAATCAATTGCAAGCCAGTGTGATTTTTGCCTTTGCTCCACAAGATCTTGTTTCTGATCGCTTTGAGTGGATACGAACTGCCAAGGCGTATCTGATGCAAGAAAACGTATTTGGGCGATTTATTTTGCCCAAAAACACCATTATTGTTTTGTGTACTGTTTCTGCCGATCGGCAATCAGTTGTAGCTTGTGTAATGGAAACTGGTATGTTTGTTGGCAATCGTCAGGTACAACTTGACGTGGAACAAATTGCCCCGTTTTCATTTTCACCCAAAAGCTTTTTTGGTGATATGCAAGCGAGTCTGGTTGGTGGAAACGCACAGATCAATTTTAGTGGTGGTGTGATTGATGCCATATTGCGAGATGGTCGAGAAGGGCATGGTTTTCACCGTGTTTCTATGAAGACTGAAGAATATCGCAAAGCGTTGATTACGCCAAAGCCCGAACAAATTGAAGCAATTAAAAGCTCACGTTTATTTGGGTCGATCGTTATTAATGTTGTAATATGGGCGCTCTTTTTAGGAGTGTCTGCGTGGTTTGTGAGTCAGCGTCGTTCGTAAGTCAAAAATTTTCAAAAAGAGGTACCTACATATGAAAAGTTTGCATAAGTCTGTCGCTTCGTTTTTTCTCATGTGCGCTGTGTTGTTGAGCTCGTGTGGTTTGTTGCCGAGTGTGTCTCAAGCAAGTAGAACCCTTGATCAGGTTCATACGCATTGGAACACGACGGTGGCATTGGAGAATCAAGCAGAAGCTCAGTATCTGAAGATTCAACAAGACACCAACGAGGGGTATTTGACTATCAAAAACAAATACCCGCTCATTGATCAGTGCTACAAAAATTCGGCCACGACCTTGCGTGATGCAGTTTCAGGTCGATATGACGTGAATGCAGGCAAGACGAAGCCAAGCGAAGGTTTGCAAGTTGCAACTCAACCGTTGGTCAATGCGCTCGTGGTGAACGAGCAGTATCCTGACATCACTAAATGTCAGGCAATGGGCGAGCAAATTGCAAATGATATTACCGTTTGGCGCCGTGGCCGTGCTGACGAGTTTGCCCAATTGTGGGAGTTGAAACTCAAGCTTGACACTCAATATACCGGCGACTTGTATCGGGCTATGGCAGTTCAGATTTTGCAGTATGCTCAAGAGCAGGCGCAAAAGAATGGGATTGCCGTTCCGAGCTATGCGTATCCGACTTTCAATTTGGAATCTCTTTCGAAGGATCAAGCGATTTGTGACTATTATCACATCTCTTGGAATCCGGCTCTGAAGCAATGTATTTTGAATGCCAAGGCGGCATATGAATATATCTTCCGGCCGATTACTGCGGCTGAGGTTCAAAAGACGTTTGACACAGGTGTTGATGATCTTGATCCCTTGGCACCTACCCCTGGTAAGTAGTTGGTAATGACTTTCTTGAAGTAATGTTTTGTGTGGGCGGGTGGCTGTAAAGCTATCCGCCCTTTTTTTTCGAAAAATAAAAGCGTGTATATCCTGTAGTGTTTGATTAATCTTGTTTTGAAACGTATAATTGGATTAGTATTTTTGGCTATAAATTTGGCAATATGCTGCTAAATGCCTAGCCTAGTTTTTTTTTGTACTTTAATATCTTTTAGACTTTGGAGGAATGATGTATGTTGCTTGAGTTTTTGCAGTTTTTCCGAATTTTTCATGCTCGGCGGGAATTGCGTTTTCGGTCAGTTGAACCAGCTACGGCTCCTCGGACTTCGCCACAACCAGTGGTGTTTGGAGAGTATTTACTCTCCGGCCAGGGTACAGTGATCTGCGCGATTGAATTTTTGAATCAGCCCATGTTGCTACGTATGCGACTCGATGATGGGGGGCAGATTTCTGTTCGAGTTACTGAGCATCAGCAAGTTGATCTAGATCGGTTTTATGATGGTCCGTCAAAGTTTAGTCCCGGGCCACGCAAGCGATTTTTGGTCACGGACATGCCGGTGTGGTATTGGTTGCCAGAGCAAGTGCAAGGCAGGTGGCGAGATTTTAAGATGCAGCTGGTGTTGGCTGATATGATGAACGTGAGGCGTGCGTCTGGGGAGTCCAAATACTTTTCTACTCGCGATACTGTGCCAGTCGTGGTTTCCGTTGATTGGGCGAATAATTTTTGGACAGTGTATGTATCGGGAGTAGGATTGTTTGGAGGAGTGAAAGAAGTCTAAATATCTTGAAGGAGGTGTCATGGGTGGAATGCGAGAGCAGACCACCCATTTTTTTTGCAAAAAAAAGCGAGGTAGGCTAAAAGCCTGACCTCGCTATGGGGTTAGAGTTTTTGGTAGTTGTTCTTTTGCATCAGCAGTATCTGAGAGCAGAAAAATGCAGCTGCCGCGGTGACAGCAAACATGATCTTTTCAGGTACTGTGAAGTAGATAGTTAAAATCAGAAACATCTGAAACGTCAGCATACCTACAAATATTGACATCCACATGCAGGCGGAAAGATCATTTCTTGATTTTGGAGGCTCAATATATTGAGCCAGGCTGAATGTGATAAAAAATTGTAAACAGATTGTCAGCATGACATTTAGATACTCTCGTTCGACTTTGCTTAGAACGGTGAGAGGGCTATACACTCTGTTGATAAGCGTTGAAATGTCGATTATTTGATAATTGTTGTGAACGCGAAACTGAATATTTCGAGTACCGGGAATCAATTTACTGATTCGAGCCACCTCGATTTTTTCACCATCGCATCCAGTAAATGACAATTCTTCTCCCTCTACTAGAAAGATATTTGTGGGATTTTTTGGAGTACCGTTTTGGTCTATCCAGGCATTGGCATAGACAAAACTTTTGTCGTCTTTGCTGGTTATATCGCTCGTGACATGTAGTCTCCAATAGACCATTTCGTCATTGCAATACAAGCCATAGATTTGGCCGACATGGCCTTCAGGAAGCTCGAACCGTGGATTTCCAGACGGATGAGCTATGATGCTATTTACATAAATTGTCCATGCACAGATTAGAATCAGTATTATGAGCAGTATTTGGACTGCTTGAATGATTTCTTCAGGAGTGCTAGCTTTGTTGGTTTTTTCCACGATTTTTTATCCTTTTGTAGATTTGATCCACACCAATTTCGACTAGATAGCCAACGATTAGACTGATACATGCCCAAATGGACCAACTGATGTTTACGACACCGGTTTGTTCCAAGGCGGGCACATATTGGCTGTACCAATCTTCGGCCCAGAACGGGTCGAGGCTGATAAGCCAGTGACTAATTGGTGGCCAGGCGAAAAACAGAAGGGCGCCAAAGAGTAGGGCGATACGGACATGACCCAGATGTGGAATGTCCGTATGGGTTAAGACGTACCGATCTACCACTTTGTCGAACAGGTCGTATAGGCATAGACCAAGAAAAAATGGTCCAGCTAATGTGATACCGACAAGTAGACTGGTCAGAAAACTGAACAGCAATTGTGAGCCAGTTAGATACCCGCTGATTTTGGTTTGGGCGTCTGTATCTTGGATCGTAAACTGCGGATGAACCCGGAAGTGAATTTCTTGACTGCTGGTGCTTATTGACCAGATTTTGGCCACATCTACGAGTTCATTTTCGCATTTAGGAACTGAAAATTCATACTTTTCGGTCAGTGTGCCTTGGCTAGGACGGGTTTTGACGCCGTCGTTGTCTATCCAGACATTGACCACAATCCAATTTCTTTTGTTTGCGCGGCCGGTTTGATTTGTGGCTTGGAAACGCCATGGTTGCCAAGCATTATCGCAATACACACCTTTGATCAATCCGGTGTGACCACCGGGGAGAACTACGCTAGTATTGCCATAGGGATTTATGACAAACTCGACGAACCAAATAACAAACAAAATTGCCAAACCAATTACTGCTTTGACTGTGGGTTTGATCCACCAGCCATCGTCATTGTCTCTCATACATTACCTCCTAAATTGTGAACGTGCCAAAAACTCTGTATCTATTATATCATACTATAGGTCTATTTGATAGCTATTTGAGGGTAACTTTGGTACAATACGGCCAGCTTTGGCCGTATATAAGACGAAACGCGTTTTTTGACATACGGCCGGGTGAGTACGTTGACTTTTGAGAATAGTCTATTGATCTTTTGAGGAGGGTGTATGGATACACATTTTAGTGAGTCGGTACATGTGATTTCGATTGGTCCTGATCCGACAGTGATGATTTTTGGCATTCTTGCCATTCTGGCTATGGTCGGAATTTTCGCTTGGATGGCGATTCACCAGGTCGGGACATGGAGGGAATATATTCGTTATATCAGTAGCGAGAGAGAATTGGCTCGGGAAAAAATCAAAACAGAAAAGGTCAAAAGAAAGTTGCTTCATGCTCAAACTGAGACAGAAGGACATAGGCAGGGCTTGTTGGGGATTAAGGGTATGTTTTATGCCCGAAAGATTCATGCATTGGATCAGCAAGCAATACAGGCAAATGAACTTTTGCAACAACAGCTCTTGGCTCAGCGACAATTGCTGAATCAACTTTCGCAAATACAACAAGCGCCACAGGTGCAGTACTATCAGCCGCCGCGGTATCGGAGTTTGCCTGAGCCGGCGCATATGCCGCGACCGTCACGATCACGGCAGCAGTTGCCCGTTATTCAAGGAGAAGTTGTACCGGAACCCAAGCGGGTGCATATCAATGTTCCTGCCAACAATGTTCAGCTACCGCCGCCGCCTTCGTTGCCATCTTTACCTTCTATACCTCAGATGCCGCAGTTGCAAGATATGGAAGCCTGGTTGGCAAAGAATCGTAAGCAGTTGGGTGGGCCGAAGTAGTCATTTTTGGTTAATCACTATTCTCACTAGTTAGTTGTGACGGTGGTATACACAGTTGTGTTTTACCACCGTCATTTTTTTTGTGATGTAGAATAAGGAGTATGAAACAAATTGTGTTTTCTGGTATTCAACCGACGGGAAATTTGCATATAGGTAATTACATTGGCGCAGTCAAGCAATGGGTGAATATGCAAACGGAAGATAGGTTGAATATTTATTGTATTGTGGATTTACATTCGATTACGGTAGCCCAAGAGCCGGCAGTTTTGCGAGAGAAAATCTTGGATATGGCAGCAATTTTGGTCGCTGCAGGTATTGATACGAAAAAATCATTGTTGTTTGCCCAATCTCATAATCCAGATCATGCGAATTTGGCTTGGATACTGAATTGTTTTACTGGTATGGGACAGTTGAATCGAATGACTCAATTTAAAGAAAAGTCTGAAGGAAAAGATATGGTAAGTGTGGGATTGTTTGACTATCCGGTACTGATGGCGGCGGATATTTTGTTGTATGGGACGACTGAGGTGCCGGTGGGCGATGATCAAAAGCAGCATGTAGAACTGGCGCGGGATATTGCCGAGCGATTTAATGCCAAATTTGGCCAGACATTTGTTTTGCCTGAGCCAAAAATTCCGAGTGTCGGGTCTAGAATTATGAGTTTGCAGGAACCAACAAAAAAAATGAGTAAGAGTGATACGAATCAATATGGAGCTATAGGACTACTGGATAGTGTAGATATGGTGCGAGAAAAAATTGCTAGAGCAGTGACAGACAGTGAGCGGACGATTGCATATGATAAAAACCGACCAGGGGTGTTTAATCTGGTAGAAATTTATAGTCAATTGTCGGGTAAAACTCCAGCTGAGGTCGAAACTGAATATGAAGGAAAGGGGTATAAAGAATTTAAACTGGGACTGACTGAGGTGGTAATAGGATTTTTGGAGCCATTTCAAAGACGATTTTCCGAGTTAAGAAAATCGGGAGAGGTCGAAACGATTTTGAAACAGAATGGACAGCGAGCATATGAACTCTCTCATCCGAGAGTGGTAGATGTGTATGGTAAAGTGGGGTTTGTATGATCACCATTGAGCAATTTAAAGAGGTGCAGATTCAAGTGGGCTTGGTTCTGGAGGCAGTAGATCAAGAAGGTAGTGAGAAGTTGATTCGACTGACGGTCAATTTGGGTGAAGAGCAGCCACGGACGATTTTTACTGGGGTGAGACCCTATGGATTCGAGGCAGAATATTTTGGTGGGAAGAAATTTTTGTTTGTGACAAATTTGGAATCCAAAAAAATGATGGGGATGGAATCTCAAGGCATGATTTTGGCCGTCGATGGAGAAGGGGGGAAACCAATTTTTGTTCAGGCGATAGAGGAGATGGCTATTGGAGCACGAGTGCGCTAAAATTGGGCAGTTTGATATGGCGAAATTACCTTCAGCACCAAAAGATCTTGATTCAAAGAAAAAGAAGATGCCGCGTGGGGTGATGATTCAGATGCAATTTGATTTGCAAAAATTTATTTGGCTGATTGTCGTGGGGTTGATGATTTTTTCTTTGTTCGGCTTGTGGTCTGCTGGTAAAAGCGCTGGACAAGAAGTGCAGTTGTCCCAAGCACTGGCTGATATCAAGGCGAATAAAGTAGACAAAATAGAGGTGTTTTCAGAAAAATTGGTATTGAGCTACAAGGATGGAACGGTGGCAATTTCGCGTAAGGAGCCAAATGAGAGTATGACGGAAATTTTGGATCGATCAAAAATCGACCCAACTAGCGTGCGCTACGATATTAAAGATCAAACACTGGGCCAATTGTTGGCTGCATCTTTGCCGACTATTATTGGCATTGGGGCGACGGTGCTCTTATTTTTGTGGATGTTTCGTCAAGCTCGAGGACAACAAGACAGTTTGTTTTCTTTTGGTCAATCACGAGCAAAGTTGTTTGATAAAGGGAAGCAAAGTGTAAAATTTGCTGATGTGGCTGGAGTAGATGAGGCAAAAAGAGAATTGGAAGAAGTGGTGGATTTTTTGAAAAATCCAGGAAAATATAAGGCAATTGGGGCCAGAACGCCTAAGGGAGTTCTTTTGGTGGGGCAATCTGGAGTAGGCAAAACTTTATTGGCACGAGCAGTAGCAGGTGAAGCTGGTGTGCCATTTTTCTCAATGGCTGGGTCGGAATTTATGGAAATGTTGGTCGGGGTAGGTTCAGCTCGGGTACGAGATTTGTTTGGTACGGCAAAAAAGGCAGCACCGGCAATTATTTTTATTGATGAAATTGATGCAATTGGACGACAGCGCGGAAATGGATTTATGGGTGGACACGATGAGCGCGAGCAGACATTGAACCAAATCTTGGTGGAAATGGACGGATTTAATCCAAATGACAATGTGGTTGTCTTGGCTGCGACAAATCGTGGAGACCTACTCGATCCAGCGTTGTTGCGTCCTGGCCGATTTGATCGGCGAGTGATGGTGGATTTGCCAGATGTCGATGGCCGAAAAGCAATTTTGGCAATTTATGCAAAAAATAAGCCGATTTCAAAAGATGTGAATTGGGATGCGGTAGCTCGGCGAACAGTGGGCTTTTCTGGGGCTGATTTGGAAAATATGCTCAATGAGGCAGCTATTGATACTGCCAGACAGGAAAAGAAAGAAATTTCGATGAAAGATATCGAAGAAGCAGCCACGAAAGTGAAGCTGGGGCCACAAAAGAAACGGATACAGTCTGAAGAAGATCGCAAAATGACCGCTTATCATGAGGTTGGTCATGCAATTGTGAATTGGGCGCAAGATGGATTGGATCCAGTCCATCGGATTTCGATCGTGTCTCGAGGAATGAGTTTGGGACATACGTTGGTGCCACCTGCTGCTGATCGGGTACATGAAACAAAAAAGCGATTGTTGGCTCAAATCGCCATGATGCTAGGAGGTCGGGCTGCGGAAGAATTGGTGTTTGATGAAATGACTACTGGGGCAAGCAATGATATTGATAAGGCGTCGCGGGTCGCTCGAAACATGGTGATGGAATTTGGTATGTCTGATTTGGGGCCGATTAATTATGGTCCAGACCAAGATGCTATTGAATGGGGTCAGGGAATGTATGAACAAAACCAGATTTCTCAAGAGATGCGGTCGCAAATCGATATTGAGGTCAAAAAGATTGTCGAGACGGGATATGAGACAGCTGTAAAATTGTTGAAGAAGCACCGTAAGAAATTAGATGTGGTGTCGGCAAAACTTTTAGAAGAAGAAAATATGGACGGAGAAGAGTTTGATCGGCTGATGAAGGCATAATTAAACTTTTTTCGGTACAATCACATGGTGAGTACACGAGTCTTATTGATTGATGGGAATTCGATGTTGTATCGAGCGTATTACGCGCTGCCAGAGTGGCGAAACCGTTCAGGTGAGGCAACCGCAGGGGTATATGGATTTTTGTCGATGATGCTCAAGGCTATAGAGGAGCTGAAACCAACACATTTAGCAATTGTTTTTGATACACAAAGTGGGAGTTTTCGGCGAGATTTATATGTTGGGTATCATGCCAACCGAGATCAGGATGAGAAGATCTCCAAAGATATCTGGGGACAAGTGGAGAAACTAAAAATAGTATTTGAAAAAATGGGAGTACCTGTGTTTACTGCAGATCACTTTGAGGCGGATGATGTGATTGGAACAATTGCGCAACAGACATCTGAGCCAGTAGTCATTATTACTGGAGATCGGGATTTGATGCAGTTGGTGAATGACCGAGTGAGTTTGTTTATGCCACTGAAAGGTTTGTCTGATGGTCAAATGGTAGATAAAATGGCGGTGAAACAGCGACTGGGTGTGTGGCCAGACCAAGTAGTGGACTATAAGGCATTGGCAGGAGATAGTAGTGACAGTTATCCAGGCGTACCTGGTATTGGACCAAAAACAGCTGTGGCATTGCTTGAGGAATACAAAACCTTTGAACAGGTGGTGGAGAAAGCTGGAAATAAAAAAGTAGCGGCTGGAGTGGAGAGTGGAACTTTGTCTAAAATTTTGGCTACAATTCGTACAGATGTACCTGGAATAGATTTTGATTTGGAGACTGCAGCATTGCCCAGTCAAGAGAAAATGACTGAGGTATTTGTGGAGTTGGGACATAAAAGTCTGGTGCGTCGAGCAGGTGGAGATGAACGACAAGTAGATACAAACCAGATTGGACTATTTGATTGATATGAAAATTGCTTTGGTACATGATTATTTAAATGAGTTTGGTGGAGCGGAACAAGTGTTGTTGAGATTGTCCAAGATGTTTCCCGATGCACCGATTTATACAGCATTTGCTGTACCAGGATCCTCGGCTAAGCAAGCATTTATAGGCAAAAAAATAGTAACTTCATGGATGCAGTGGGTACCATTTTATTCTCGGTTGTATAGTCCACTACGGTTTTTAATTCCTTGGGTTTGGAAGAGTTTTGATTTGTCAAAATTTGATTTGGTAATTTCTTCGGCGAGTTGGTATGTGACAAAGGGATTTGGTACACCGACTGGTCCAATAGAAATTTGTTATTGTCATACGCCGCCGCGGTGGTTGTATGGGTACCAGACTTCCGTCAATTGGCAACGGTATTGGATCGTACGAGTCTATGGCTTGGTGGTGGGACATTTTTTAAGGATGTACGATTTTTCTAGAGCCCGACAGGTAACGCAATTTGTGGCAAATTCAAAAAATGTAGCCCGACGAATCCAAAAATTTTATCGACGCGAAGCACAAGTTATTTATCCGCCAGTTTTACCGCCACAATTTTCGACTCCAGTTAAGCGGGGAGATTATTTGTTGATGATTACGCGAATTGTGGGAGGTAAGGGAATTGAGCTGGCGGTGGAAATGGCACAGCGATATGGATTGAAACTGGTTGTAGCGGGAGAGCGAAAAGGCTATGCATCTATTTCGTTGACTGGTTTGTCGCATGTGCAATACTTGGGTCGAGTAGATGAAAAAAAGAAGTGGGAATTGATGGCAGGGGCGAAAGCGTTTTTGGGACTGTCTCGAGATGAAGATTTTGGTATTAGTTTGGTAGAAGCGCAGCTATGTGGGACACCAGTTATTGCATTTAATGACGGTGGATATCGGGAATCAGTGATTGATGGGAAGACTGGAGTATTGTTTGAAGATTATTCAGCAGAAGGGCTGCATCGGGCATTGGGGCGATTTGAACGATTGAAATGGAATTCTGCGGCGATTATCCGACATGCGCAGCAGTTTTTGCCTGAGAGGTTTGAAAAGCAGATGCTAGAATTGGTCAACACGTATGCCAGAGCTACCGGAAATTGAGACAGTTAAATTGCAACTTGGGAGGGTTTTGCCAGGCAAGACTGTAGTACGAGTCGAGTTAAAAAATAAAAAAACTGTTCAAGGGGATGAGCGACTTTTGGAAGGAAAAAAGGTGGTGGCAGTGAGAAGAATTGCAAAGGTGTTGTTGGTTGATTTGGAGGAGGATATCACAGTGGCGTTTCATTTTAAAATGTCGGGGCAATTGGTATTTGTGGGGGGTGCACAACGCATTGTGGGTGGACATCCGACGGCAGATTTTGTAAATACATTGCCAAGTTCACATACCCGAGTAATTTTTGAGTTAGACGAGGGTGTGTTGTATTTTAACGATCAGCGCATGTTTGGCTGGGTCAAGGTAGGTAAAACTGCGGATGTGGAAAAAGAGAAATTTTTTGTAGGACTGGGGCCTGAGCCGTTTGATATTACAGCTGATGAATTTGTCAAACGGGTAAGTAAAAGTAGGAAAGCTATAAAACTGGTGATTATGGATCAGGCGGTAATTACTGGAGTAGGAAATATTTATGCAAATGATGCATTGTGGGAGGCACAGATACATCCAAATTCTCCAGCCAATCGACTACCTAAAGAGCAACTGGAGCTTTTGTTTGAGAAAATACTATTGGTATTGCGAGAAGGAATCCAATATGGTGGGGCGACTGCAGCGGATGCAAAATATATTGACTTGCATGGACTGGGTGGGACGTATCAGGAACATTTTCGAACGTATGACCAAACAGGAAAGCCATGCAAACGCTGTGGATCGGTGATTGAGAAATATGTGTTAGGTGGACGTGGGACTTATGTCTGTCTTGGCTGTCAGAAATTGGGGTCATGATCGTACAGTCTATTGATCTGAAATATTTTCGTAGCTATGAAAAGCGGAGGTTTGATTTTGAGAAACGAACAGTAATAGTTGGGCGAAATGGAGCAGGGAAATCAAATGTCTTAGAGGCAATTTATCTGGTGGCAAGTGGAAAAAGTTTTCGAGCTGATCAAGATAGTGAAATGATTTTTTATGATCAGCATATTGCTCATGTGGAGTTGCAGTCCGAATTTGCCCATATCCGAGTTACCCTTACTGACGGTTCTGCTGGATATGGACGAAAAAAGTTTGCCGTGAATGGTGTGGCGCGTCGGATGGTGGATGCGACGGGCATTGTGCGTGCGGTGTTGTTTTCCCCGGCTGATATGGAGCTATTGACCGGTAGTCCGGCAAAAAGAAGAAAATATTTGGATTTTGTCTTGGTGCAAAAAGATAGAAACTATCGGAGGAGTTTGTTGGTGTATGAAAAAGGGCTGCGACAACGAAATAAATTGTTGGATTTGATTCGTGAAGGTAAGGCGGGTAGGTCTCAACTGGTGTTTTGGGACATGACACTGGTCAAACACGGCAATTATTTGACTGATCAGCGACGAGCATATTTTGAAATGATCAGATCAATGGATACACTTTTGGCTACGTATCGAGTGGTTTATGATACGAGTACTATTTCCAATGAACGGTTGGCGCAGTATGCCAGTGAAGAAGTGGCAGCAGCGACAACCTTGGTTGGTCCTCATCGGGATGATTTTTGGGTGGAGTACAAAGGTCGGCGAGTGGAAGCGTATGGCTCTCGCGGTGAACAAAGAATGGGAGTGTTGTGGCTAAAACAAGCTGAGCTGCAGTATCTGACGCTAGATGAACAATATCCGGTTTTATTATTGGATGATATTTTTTCCGAATTGGATCATGCGCATCGAGATGAAGTAGTAAGGATAGTGATGGATTATCCTGGGCAGGCAATTTTTACTACGGCGGATGAACATTTGTTACCAGATTTTGGACGAGTCGGCATGATACGATTGGAAGATGAAGTTTGAATCCGTAGAGTTGAATAATTTGTGGAAGCCGTCTGAACAGGAAGCAAATTTTGGTAGTGTCTTGATAATAGGTGGATCGAGTTTATTTCATGGAGCGCCTGTATTGTCTTTGACTGCGGCCACTCGACAGGTGAGTATGGTGTTTTTTGCCAGTCCTGAGCCAGGAATGAAACAATTGGCAGTGGAGCTAAAATCGCGATTGTCGGCGTTTATTTGGATACCTTGGGATCAGGTGGATGCGTATGCTGAAAAAGCAGACGCGATTTTGATTGGACCGGGATTTATGCGTTATCGAAATGAAAATGATCCAGGACATGAAACAGATCATGCAGGGGTGTATTCACGGACTGTGACCAAGCGTCTATTGGAGGCATTTTCGACGAAGCAATGGGTGATTGATGCTGGAAGTTTACAGGTAATGGATCCGGAGTGGATACCTCAAGGAGCAATACTGACACCCAATAAACAAGAATTTTCCATGTTGTTTGGAGAAGAATTCTCAGCTGGAGCAGTTACGGCTATGGCAGGCAAATATCATTGTGTGATTATTGGTAAAAATCCTGAGATTACGTATGTCAGTGATGGTGAAGAAGTCTATGAGGTGCATGGGGGAAATTTGGGGATGGAAAAGGGTGGTGTGGGGGATACTTTGGCAGGAGTAGTGGTTGGCTTGGCGGCACACAATCCGCCACTCTTGGCTGCAGCTGCAGGATCGTTTTTGGTCAAGTCAGCTGCAGATACATTATTTGAGCGAGTGGGCTTTGATTATAATGCGGATGATTTGGCTGGAGCGGTGTTTGAGACGAAAAAACAATTGAGCCACTTTTAATCTCCGCATATTTACCGTATCATAACCGCAGAGAATTATGTACGTACCAAAATATATTATTACGACTGATATTTTGAGACATATTGGACTCGTAGAAGCGGCCCGAGAAGTAATTGAAAATGCACCGTTGGTGCCGTCGTGGGAAATGAAGTTCCGAGAAGAAGCAAAATTGCGCGCAGCGCATTATGGTACAGCCTTGGAAGGAAATGATTTGACGATGAATGAGGCAAAGATTTTATTGGATCGGGGGATAAATTCAGTGAAGCAGGCGGCTGAGGAAGGAGTGGTAGCTCAGGAACGAGATGTGCAAGAAGTGATCAATTATCGGAAGGTGTTGGATTTTATCGAGGCAACGATTCCCAAGGCGAAGTCTGAACAAGGACCATTTGAATATGGATCGGAAATTTTGTGCGAGATTCAGAGATTGGTGGTTGATCGAGTGGTGGAAAAGGAGTACGCGGGGAAGTTTCGTGATGTGCAGGTGGTGTTGAAAAATTCGATTACTGGAGAAGTAGGATTTCGGCCACCAGCCTCTTTGGAAGTACCATTTTTAGTGGAAGAGTTTTTTCGATGGTTGAATAGCGATTTTGGCCGGCGTGAACATCCAGTGTTGCGAGCTGGTGTGGCACATTATGTATTGGCTGCAGTGCATCCATTTGTGGAAGGAAATGGACGGACGGCACGAGCCTTTGCAACGCTAATTTTGTTTATGGAAGGGTATGATATCAAGCGGTTTTTTGCTCTAGAAGAATATTTTGATAAACATTCGGATGAATATTTTGGCAGTTTGATGGAGGTCTCAAATCAGTCCCATGTACTAGAGGATCGAGATCTGACTCCATGGCTAAAAACATTTACCCAAGCACTGGCGTTGGAGTTGACGCGAATTAAAGAGCGAATTCGAGAACTATCTGTGGATATAAAAATGAAGCAAAAAATGGGCAAACAAGTGACCTTGTCTGATCGGCAGATGAAAGTGGTGGAATATTTGAATGCTAATGGCCAGATTACTATGGGAGAAGCGCGAGAGTTGCTGTCGATGGTGTCTGAAGATACTATTTTGCGAGATCTAAAATATTTGATGGAAAAAGAGGTGATCAAAAAAACTGGCTCGACGAAAGCAGCAAAATATATTTTGAATAAATAGTATAAAATTAATAGCTAATGTTGAGTTTTTTAAAAATCTTGATTTTTGGACTGTATATTTTTCATCTTGTACTTTTTATTTGGCGTAAAAAAATGTACTGGCGAATAGGCAAGGAGGGGGTGATATTTTTAGTTGGTAAATCGGCAAAATTATATTTATTAACAGGTACTGTTTATACAATAATTATTCTTGCGTATTTAAGTTTATTGCAAAAGTTTGATAGATTTGACTTGTTTTTTCCTATTATTGTTTTAATCGGCGAATTAGTGATAGTTAAAACATATGTTGATAAGCATCCAAAAGACAGAACGATTATTGAGAAGTGGAAGTTATGAAGTTTGGGGAGTTTGCTCAATTTTTGAATCGATTGGAACAGACAGCGAGTCGGAATGAAATGACGGTTATTTTGGCTGAGTTGTATGGACAGGTGGGGGTGGCTGAAGCGAAGGAAATAACGTATTTGTTGTCTGGTACATTGGGACCTGCATATAGAACACCAAATTTTGGTGTAGCAGATAAAATGCTGCTGCGAGCATTGGGAGATGACGCTGTGGGTGTATTTAAAAAATTCGGTGATATGGGACTCGTAGCTGAAGAGCTACATACCAAGCGCAGTGCTGCAGAACTGAATTGTGATCAGGTATACAAAAAAATGTATGCGATAGCAACAGTTGGTGGCGAGGGGAGTCAGGAACAAAAATTGGAATTGATTCGGAGTTTGCTGACTCATTTGGATGCTTTGTCGGCAAAATATGCAGTACGGATTATTTTGGGGAAATTGCGAACTGGTTTTTCGGATATGACCGTTCTGGACGGCCTATCTTGGATGATATCTGGAGATAAAAAACAACGGTCTGCAATTGAGGCAATGTATAACGTGCGAGCAGATTTGGGAGAAATAGCTGAAGAAATCGTCAAACACCGGGCGCCTAAGACCATTCATCCAGAAGTGGGGACACCAATTTTGATGGCAAAGGCAGAACGGGCGACAAGTTCTGAAGATATTTGGGAACGAAATGGCGCATGTGCTTTGGAGTACAAGCTGGATGGACTGCGGATCCAGGCGCATGTGGATGCGAAACATAAAAAAGTGACATTATTTTCTCGAGGACTAGAGGATGTAACGAGTATGTATCCTGATGTGGTAGAAGGTTTGGCAAAGCAAATGCAAAAAAGCTGTATCGTGGAAGGCGAAATGATTGCAGTGGGTAAGGATGGTAGATTTTTACCATTTCAGGAAACTATGCAGAGGAAACGTAAATACGATATTGTAGAAATGGCAGGGAAGATACCACTGACTATTTATTTGTTTGATGTATTAGTAATTGAAGGAAAAGAGGTCATGAATGAAGAAAATGCCGAACGCAGAAAAAAACTAGAAAAATTGGTGAAGGGTGACGGAGTAGTTAAATTGATTACTCGAATTGATGCTGATTCCGTGGAGGAGATAGAAACATTTTATCGAAAAGCAATCTTTGATGGGACTGAGGGCATTATTGCAAAAAAAATGACTGGTCCTTATCAACCAGGTGGGCGAGACTTTAATTGGATAAAGTACAAAGAAAGTTATGCGGCTTCATCGCTGGCAGATACAATTGATGTCGTGGTGATGGGGTATGATCTGGGTCAAGGTAAGCGGGCTGCTTTTGGTATTGGGGATTTTTTGGTCGGCGTATTTGATCCCAAAACTGAGCAATATTTTACTGTGGCAAAGATCGGAACCGGATTGACTGATGATGAGTGGAAGCGGATGAAACGAGAAGTAGATGTGTTGGCTGTTGATTCCAAACCCGATGAGTATCAAGTCAAAAAAGAAATGTTGGTAGACGTCTGGGCGAAGCCGAAAATTGTAGTTGAGATTCATGCCGATGAAATCACCAAGTCTCCGATGCATTCTTCTGAATATGCTTTGCGATTTCCGAGACTGATTTCTTGGCGAGAGAAAAAGGCCACTGACGCTACAAGTCTGAAAGAATTGTTGCGATTGTTTGGTTTACAGCAAGCGTGATACTATTTGATAAGTATGACAAAAGAAACACATACAAAAGCGGCTTTATGTTTGATTCCATATTTTGGCTGGATTGTGGGAGTGGCATTTTTGGTCAGTAATAAAGATCCGATGGTGCGGTGGTATAGCCTTCAAGCAATTGTTTTACATCTGATGGTTTTGGCGGTGTATTTTTTTGCTGTGCCTCTGATGCGGATGACAATTGTCCTTATTCCTTTGGCGGCTACTTGTCAGGGGCTGGTGGGATTGATTTTTTTGGCGGGAAGTCTGTATGGCTGTTGGCAAGTGTATAACGGGCATGAATTTAAAATCCCTTTTGTAAAAGATATTGTCGACGGAATTTTGCATGGTAAACACTAAACGAGTAATTGTAGGGCTGGGTAATCCAGGGGAGAAGTATTTGCACACGAGACACAATGTGGGGGTGATGCTGATTGACCAATTGGCTATGAGTTGGGAGATTTCTGAATCTGGTTGGTCAAAAAAACGGGGAGTATTGGTGGCTAAAACTAAACAAGGAGTGCTGGTGAAAAGCGAGGGGTATTTTATGAATGAGAGTGGAAAAATGATTCAGGCATTAGGTAAGGAGGGCTGGGAGCCGGAACAGCTGTATGTCGCTCATGATGATTTGGATTTACCTTTGGGTGAATTCAAAATTCAATTTGCGAAAGGACCGGCGTTGCATGGGGGGGTTAATGATATTGAACGAGTGGTAGGCAAACAGTTTTGGCGAATTCGTATTGGAGTGGACAATCGGAATCCTGAATCGCGAATATCAGGTCTGGAGTATGTCTTACAACAGTTTTCCGAGGCTGAATTGGTAGTGGTAGATAAAACAATGGCTGAGATTATTAAGAGCCTATAGTATTGACTTTTAGCTTCGGATGAGATAAAATGGGTGGACAACTGGGCATATGAGCGTTGCGCTCGTTTTTGACCAATTGTAGTTTCAACGTAGCACGTTAAAACACGTAAGCGATCTATGAATGCCTGAAGTTTTTTGGAGGTGATGTGTATGTGAACGCGTAATTGATATGAAGAGAAGGAATGAGAGCTCAGGATTTAAACAAAAAAAAGATAAGGATTTAATTGTTATGGAAAACGACAATCCGAGAGGAAAAAAATCAGACTTTACGACAGGGACAGAAAAAGATGGTCTGCCGGTTGTGATTGTTTTGAATAGAACGGACGATTTGGCTGGTTTGATTGAGGTTGCTCGCGAGCACCACGCAGTGGACTGCCCGCCTGGGTCTGATTGTGACAAATTTCGTGTCGCGTTTTTGAATGGGGCCTTGCCCATGGAAAAAACGTTTTTGTTAAAGGAGACTCAACTCAGCCTCATTTTTGAATGGCACAAAAAACACTGAAGAATGTGTTAGTTTAGGATTCGCTGTCGTTTAGTGTACGTGTCTGGCGCTGGAGGAGAAATCCGAAGGCGCCTTTTTTTGTGATTTGGACTTGGTACAATTCTTGGGACATGAAATCGCTGAAGCAACTGATCGAACAACGACAAACACCAGAGGAAATAGACAAGCGAATTTCGGCTGAGTTTCAGGATTATGCGTATCGATTGATGAAAGATTTGAACGATGAAGCACATCGGGGAGTATATTTTCGATTGGTAAAAACGGTGGATCGGTCACTTTTGGAACAGGCAAGACGCTATGTGATTGATAGTGCGATTGATAACAAAGGAGCGCTATTTATGTGGAAATTGAAACAACTACGTGAAGAACGAAAGAAGGCAAAGTTGCGTGAGGATCAAAATTGATTCATACTACGCATATGAAGAGCAGTGTCCAGTTGTGGAAGCGAATGATTCAGATTGGGCCAATTTTGGTGGTGGTGGTCATAGGATTGATACGAGAATTTAGTCGTTTGGGATTGTGGCATATACAAGGATTCCGATGGGAATTGTTACTGATGTATGCTTTATTTATTATTGGAGGTATTTTGGGATATTTTTTGGTTGATTTGGATGAATTTTTGAAAAAGCGTCGTATTACTAATCCGCAGGTGGGAGAAATTTTGCTTCAATGGAAACGATCTGTGCGAAATGTGTTGACGTGTGCAGTGATAGCGTTGTGTGGAATTTGGGTGATTTCTAGTAGTGGTTCGGCCTTGGCTTGGGGATTGGTGTTTGCTATGCAATTGAGACTTTTTTCTGAATTACTATTTGCTGAAGACTATGCGGGTTGGTATTGGGTGATTTCTCGGCAGATTTCGCGAGTGGAAAATAGAATATTTCTTATTGTATGGGGAGCAGTAATTTTTGGACAGTGGCTGGGGCTTGTAAAAAGTTAGAAAAGCGATTATAAAAGGATTGATTATATGGCAGCGCTTTCGTTGACTACAGCTGATTTTTCTGCAAAAACCGGTACTGGTGTGGCCTTGGTCGATTTTTGGGCAGAGTGGTGCGGGCCGTGCAAAATGGCTGGACCAATAATCGATGGATTGGCAGAAGAATATGCTGGAAAATTGATTGTAGGTAAGGTGAACGTAGATGAAGAAGGGGCTTTGGCTGGGCAATTTGGTGTACAAAGTATTCCTACGGTGATTTTGTTTAAAGATGGTAAAGAGCTGGGTCGACAAGTAGGTTTTGCTGGCAAAGGTGGATACGTGCAACTTCTGTCTAAGGCTGGTTTGTAGTTTATGTACGATGTAATCATTATTGGATCTGGACCTGCAGGATTGACGGCTGGAATTTATACATCTCGAGCGAATTTGAAGACCGTGTTGTTTGCAGGGGAGAAGTGGGGTGGACAATTGATGTTAACGACCGAAGTGGAAAATTTTCCAGGGTTTGTAGATGGAATTATGGGGCCAGATTTAATGATCAATATGCGTAAACAAGCTGAAAAATTTGGAGTAGAGATTCGCGAAGAGAATGCGGTAGATATTGATCTGGCCAAAAAGACGGTAAATGGCGTTTCGGCAAGGGCTATTATTTTGGCGACTGGGGCTGAATTTAATTGGTTAGGATTGCCAAGTGAGCAGAAATTGATTGGTCGAGGAGTGTCAGGGTGTGCTACGTGTGATGCGGCTTTTTTCCGAAACAAGCAGGTGATCGTTGTTGGTGGTGGAGACAGTGCGATGGAGGAAGCTTTGTTTTTGGCCAAATTTGCTAGCGCTGTTACTGTGGTTCATCGACGGAATGAATTTCGGGCAAGTAAAATTATGCAAGATCGTTTGTTTGCAAATCCTAAGATTGCGGTGAAATTTGAGACACAGATTGAAGAAATATTAGGCGACGAGAAAGTAGTAGGGGTACGATTTGTGGGAGGAGAGATAATGGATATTGATGGCGTATTTGTGGCTATCGGTCATAGTCCTATGACAAAAGTTTTTGCTAGTCAGTTGGCGATTGATGAGCGGGGATATATAAAACGAGCTGAAGCGAGCAAAACCACTGTTGAGGGAGTATTTGTAGCTGGGGATGTGCATGACCATCATTATCGACAGGCAATTACTGCGGCTGGGTACGGGTGTGAAGCAGCTATTGATGTAGAGCGCTGGTTGGCGAAGTCATAATTTTTTGTTATAAATAGGCGCATGGCAGTGGCAAGAAAAAAAATAATCGATGAGCCAGTAATGGATATGCCTGTTGTAGTTGAAGCGCCGAAAACTCGGCGATCTGTATTGGAGAGGCTTGCACCGTTGATGTGGCTGTCGACTATGGCTTTATCGTTTGTGGTGGGATCTTATTGGACGAAAGTAAAATATTTGGAGCAGTTGGCTGCGAATCCGCCGCAAGCAGCTCAGCAACAACAACAGCCACAGCAAGTGCAGGTAACTAAAGACCAAATTAAAAAGATTTTTTCTGAAAATGTGATTAAGTTTGGTAGTCCGGATGCAAAATTGTTGTTGGTGGAAGTAGCTGATCCTTCTTGTCCATATTGCCATGCAGCTGCCGGACATAATGGTACATTGTCAAAACAGATGGGCACACAATTTATATTGACTTCGGATGGGGGAACTTATGTTTCACCGGTTCAGGAAATGAAAAAACTAGCTGATTCCGGGAAAGCAGCGTTTGCCTGGATATATAGTAATGGTCATGGTAATGGTGAAGTGGCTACAAACGCCTTGTATTGTGCTCATGATCAGGGAAAGTTTTGGCCAGCTCATGACAAATTAATGAGTGCTGAAGGGTATGACATGATAAACACAACGGTAAAAAATGATAAATCTAAAAATGGAACAATGGTGTCCTTTTTGGGGACTGTGGTCGATCAGAAAGCACTCAAGGAGTGTATGGATAGTGGGAAATATGCTTCCCGGTTGACGACTGAGCAATCTTTGGCACGATCTTTGGGTGTGTCTGGGACGCCAGGATTTTTTGTGAATGAACAAAATTTTCCAGGTGCATATAGCTGGAATGATATGAAATCAGTTGCTGAGGCTGCATTGTGAAATTGAATGCGAAACAATTACGGGTGACTCCACCTTCTGAGGCTGAACTCGCTGCATTGGTACGACGACCTATTTGGCTTATTTTGGATAATGTTTTGGATACCTACAATATTGGTTCGTTGTTTCGTTTGGCTGATGCAGTAGGGGCGATGGAGCTGGTTTTATGTGGTGGAAGTGAGACGCCGCCTGGCTCACGGATCCATAAAGCAGCGGTGGGAACAGAGGAATGGGTAAAGTGGAGATATTTTCCCACTGCCCTTGAAGCTATTGAAACTTTACGTAAAGAGGTGGAGGGAATATTGATTGTGGCTGTAGAGCAAAATGAACGGTCGGTGTCATTGGATACTGCGGACATGCCTATGCCGGTAGCTCTGATCGTGGGGCATGAGACTGATGGAGTGTCCCAATCTGCTTTGGATGTGGCTGATTTGATCGTGGAGATACCAATGTGGGGAATTAATACTTCACTAAATGTTCATGTATCTGCAGCTGTCGCTTTACAACGGGTCAGAATTTAGGTAAAATCGGTGAGCTTTTGGAATCTGGTTCTTTGAAATTCGCAGCATTTATTTTTATGAGTAAGGAACCCTTCTTATATTTTAAGAAGTGGTAGATAATTTTTTTGAGAGTTTGATCCTGGCTCAGGATGAACGCTGGCGGCGTGCCTCAAGCATGCAAGTGGAACGGTCTTTGTAGCAATACAAAGGCAGTCGCAGACGGGTGAGTATAACGTAGGAATCTACCTTTGAGTGGGGAATAACTCGGCGAAAGCTGGGCTAATACCGCATACGATCGTAAGATGAAAGGCCTTAACCGGCCGCTCTTAGAGGAGCCTACGCTCTATCAGCTAGTTGGTGGGGTAATGGCCTACCAAGGCGATGACGGGTAGCTGGTCTGAGAGGATGGTCAGCCACAATAGCACTGAGACACGGGCTATACACCTACGGGTGGCAGCAACTGGGAATCTTGCACAATGGACGAAAGTCTGATGCAGCGACGCCGCGTGGAGGATGAAGGTCTTCGGATCGTAAACTCCTTTTGACTGGGAAGCACCCGCAAGGGTGGACGGTACCAGTAGAATAAGCACTTGCTAACCACGTGCCAGCAGCCGCGGTAATACGTGGAGTGCGAGCGTTATCCGGATTTACTGGGCGTAAAGAGTTCGTAGGCGTTTGGTAAAGTTTCGTTTGAAAGACCGAGGCTCAACTTCGGAAACGGACGAAATACTTATCAGATTGAGATATCTAGGGGGTACTGGAACTGATAGTGTAGCAGTGAAATGCGTTGATATTATCAAGAACACCAAGGGCGAAGGCAGGTACCTGGGGATATTCTGACGCTGAGGAACGAAAGCTAGGGGAGCGAAAGGGATTAGAGACCCCTGTAGTCCTAGCCGTAAACCATGTCCGCTTGATCCTTCGATTTATTCGAGGGGTCGGAGCTAACGCGTGAAGCGGACCGCCTGGGGAGTACGGCCGCAAGGTTAAAACTCAAAGGAATTGACGGGAGAGCGCACAACCAGGGGAGCATGTGGTTCAATTCGATACGAAGCGAAAGACCTTACCCAGATTTGACATGCAATCGTACATTTTCTCAGAAATGAGAAGAAATCCGCAAGGATGATTGCACAGCTGTTGCATGGCTGTCGTCAGCTCGTGCCGTGGGGTGTCGACTTAAGTGTCGAAACGAGCGCAACCCCTATCCTATGTTCAATAGTCATGGGAAACTGCCCCGCATATTGCGGGGAGGAAGGAGGGGATGACGTCAAGTCAGCATGACGCTTATATCTGGGGCTACACACATCCTACAATGGGACGTAACAACGGGTCGCCAAGCCGTAAGGCGGAGCTAATCCCACCAAACCGTCCCCCAGTTCAGATCGAGGGCTGCAACCCGCCCTCGTGAAGCCGGACTTGGTAGTAATCGCAGATCAGCAGGCTGCGGTGAATACGTTCTCGCTCTTTGTACACACCGCCCATCAAGCCAGCAAAGTCGGCAGTGCCTGATACCCCCGCCTAGCGGGGACAAGGGTAAGGTCGGCGATGAGGGCTAAGTTGTAACAAGGTATCCCTAGCCGAAGCTGGGGATGGATCACCTCCTTTCTAGGAGATAATCAAACCCCCGAAATTTTGGTTGTTATTTCGTTATAAATAAAAACAACACACCGGTAAGACAACTCACACACGTCAAAGTGAGATGTTGTTACTTTTTTATCTACCACTTCTTAAAGTTTTAGAAGTTTTGGTTATTACTCATTACATTTGTATGGAAGATTCTGCACGTTTAGGACAACGTTTGGCATTTTTGGAGAAAAAATTAGCTGAAATTAAGCCAAAATATTTGGAACGAAAGCGAAATTTTCGTGGTGTGCGCCATGAAGATTCGTTGTCGGAGCTGCGATATACAGAGTTTATGGTGTACAAAAATATTTATGAAGGGCTTGAGCAAGAGATTTTTGAGTTGAAAAAGAAAATTCGCGAGTTGAAAGTTTGAGTAAAATTCGGTACGCTTGAGGTGTGAAATTATTTTTATTGACGGTGTTAACATTGGCGAGTCTTGTATTGGCATTGGTTGGCTTTCGCTATTTTCGAAGTTGGCGTTCTGGTGCGGCAGGGGAAACCAATATTGCTTTGAATCCGTCTTTCGAATTAGGTCTAGCAAATTGGACATTGCAAAAAGCAACAGATGTGTCGGTGACTTTTAACGCTACGTCGAATCAGCCATTACAGGGTGCGGGCGTAGCAGAATTGATGATTACTAGTCCTAGACTCTTGGCAAAAGATATTGTGGTCTTGAGTGACGGGATAAATTTTTTGCCTGGAGTCGAGTACACGATAGATTTTGCGATTCGGTCGGAAAAGCCTTTGGAAGGCTCGGCTCGGATTTTAGATGGCGTGAATGCCATGAATTCGTGGAGTTTTACGAGTACACCGACTTGGAGTAGAAGTAGTGTGAAGTTTAAACCGACTCAAGCGATCGCTGCAGGAAATTTGGCGTTGAATTTAGGTAATACCATGGGAAAGGTGTGGATTGATGATGTAAAGGTTTTGCAGCCGATTATTAATACGATTGTACCTTCACCGACTTCTGGCTCGTCAAATAACCAATTGCCGACTGCTGGGCCGACTAACACTACGGCTCCGACTATGCCAGGCATGACTCATACACTGGCTCCTACAGGGACACCAGGAAGTCTAGGAGTTGAGGTGGATAAAAGTGATACTGATGATGTAATAAATAAATTTATTTTGGATCAGGTAAAGGCTGGTAGGAGAAATATTGCTGCAGGTGGAGCCTGGTGGGGACTGGTAGCCAATGCCCACGAGAACCAAATTTGGATCGTTAATAGAAATATTGAAATAGGTCGAGTATATGGTTCTAATGCCAATGTTCAGGCTGATATTGCTTGTGTGATGCCAGGGGTGAACGGGCTAGGGACAAGTAAAAATACGTTGAATAAAAATCCCGAAATGACATTGCATATGTGGCCTAATAATATATCCGCTAATTCGCATCAAGATCGTCGAAGAGTGACTCCAAATACATTTGTGACTTATCAAGTACAAGGTGAGGGTGGTGGTTCGCAAGAAAAACGAACTGAATGTCATACTGAAGAAACTGTGCGTGATGTGGCTACTGGTAGGATACCAGGGGAAATTGTGCAAGCAAATATTAATCATGCAATATGGTTTGGCGCTAAAACTGGTCCTTGGGGAGAAAATGATAGTGCAAATCATAATACTATTACGCCAATTCGAGATTATATGGATTCCCATGGGTGGTATACGGATATTGAATATGTATTTAATGTGCTGGAAAATCCATTAGAACTGATGGGTAAAACAGTGAGCGGCAATATAACACTAAGAACAAAAGTACAAAAAAGTAAGGGAACGGGGTCTGTGCATCATCGAGGAATTAAGATTGAGCAAGGGTACAAGGATTATTGGTATGCTCAGACCGTCTCTTCTCCAGATGCTAGCCCCTTGCCACAGCCCTTTGGAGATCGAGGATACTATGACTATGTAGTTGATACGCGGAAGTTAAACGACGGTTGGCATATTATTTCATTTCATTCACATGCGATTGATAAAGGAGGATTGACTGGACATTTCGGTATGCAAAATGCCGCTGAAATGAAATTGCCTATTTGTGTGAACAATTTGGGTCAAGGAAATTGTGCTTCTGGTAATCCAGCACCTACTACTCCACCTGCGACTACATCGATACCCACAGTTCAACCTACCAACCCACCAGTGATGTCTGGTACATTTGGTTTGTTGTCAAATGGAACAAGAGATAAGTTTAAATGGCCATTTGCTTCAAACTCACCATGGAATACATCTATTGGAAGTGGCGCTTCTTATCAAGATGCCAACATTGTTCGAGGTGCCGGTACATTATTTGCTATTGATGAAGATATTGTCGTGATGAAACCAACTGCGCCGATGATAGATGTCAAATACAATGGATCAGGTTGGACTGAAGGTGGCGATCGATGCCCTGCACAAGGAGGAACTGTGCAATCTGTGCCGGTCCCGGCTAGTTATTGGGTAGGCAATACGACTCAAAATCATTCGGCATCATTTTTGATGCCTGATGGGCAGACGGTCAAACAAAATCAACCATTTACTCGATGTGTGGCTGGTGGTGTGGCAACGACACTGTTGGCCTTTGGTGACCAAAACATTTATCAAGCTGGATTGTACGGTTCGCACGGTGGATCTGGATTATCTGCTTTGGGTGGAACTATTCGTTTAGGAGAGTTTAGTTCTGGAAAGATAAGCCATGTTATGAAAGTTAATTTATTGGCATCTCAATATTATTGGAGTGGTTGTCAGGCGCGTTGGCCGGCTAACAGAGTTGATGGATATTGTGGAGGTGGTGGGACGGATGCGTATCGTGGTTCTAATCCCAATTTTACACCTGGTGCCTTGCTGGCATTAAAACCAGATTTCAATGTCAATGGTTTACGAACAATACCGGGAAAGATTTTAGCTCGAGCGTTTATTGATTATGGGGCTTACGTTGTAGATGATAAGTATATTGATGCGTATGCAATTGTGACAGAGCAGGGGCCTGATGGTCGGGTGGCTAATGAGTTCCAAAGTTTGTATGGTTTTGGGATCGAACAGCGACAGGTGGCACTTATTACAACCCCTTGGGGTCTGGATATAAAAGATATTTTTGAAAACCTTTATATTGTGACAAATAATCGGGCTGATAATGTCGGAGGAGGGGGAACTCCTCGAGTTACGCTTCCTCCTGCAATTGGAAATTGATATTGGTGATTTAGGATTTAGGTAAACACTTGGAGAGTTTATTGGAGATAGAGAGTCAAAGAAGTGTTTGGTGTAGGCTTAACCAGCTTTATGTACTGATTGGATTTTTGATAAGTATGAGACTGGGTATCTTGGCAGGAAACTTCTGTCCACCCAGAAGATGTAAGAGTGTTTGTAATAGTGGTATATAGTTGGTTTGTGTCGCTGGATGAGCCAGTGGTGTTCAGCTGCGTATATTTGCTAATCGGCGCATTTGAGCCGGTTTTGCATTCGCCAAATGGGTCTGAGATAGGATCTAAGGGGGTTTCAATGCGCCAGGTAGCGAGCTGGTCTAGCTGCTGGGAGACTTGCATTGATGAGTTGGAAACTTGTTGTTTACGAGTAAATGCGACAATTGTAATAACTAGAACTATAGTGGCTAAACCGATGGCTGCGAGGGTAATTTTTTTGGTCATAGAGAAATAGTTTTGATGACTTGGTTTTGATTATTTATAAAGGTAATTTTGCCTTTTGAAAAGGAGATGGTGGTGGTTTGGCTAGGAACAGGTTCGGTGGACATATAATAGCTTGCTGTAGTTGTATTGTTAGCTGCGAGGTTATAGATGGTTACTTGTTGGGTGTCATCTTTGGTTACTTCCACTGCAGCAATACGATCATCTGCTACGAATGCGAGTTGATTGAGATGGTCGATGTTGGGCTGGTTGATAAGAATAAATTTTCCTGAGGAGGCTTCTACGACTGTTAAGCGTCGGTCGGTGGTGACACCTTGATCTTCAAATGCTGCGAGTTTACCATTTGGAGAGACTGCAGTTTTACTGCCTTGGCAACGGAGACTGCCGTTTTCGTTGTATCTGGAGGTAATGGAAATATTTTCAGAAGTGGTTTCCATTTGAATATTGCATTTGGCATCAAACTGAATAGACAGAATTTTTTCCCAGGGAGTATTTTTGGTCATTTCGGATAATGATTTTTGTAGTTTGCTGATTTGCGGAGTGAGTTGACCCAATTTTGAGGACGTGGTGACCTGTTTGCTGGTCAATTTGCCGTTGAAATTGAAGATGGCGATGACAGCTATGGCTGAAACAATGGTTGTGATGAGCAGCGATTTTTTGAGCATTGGATTATTGGTTTACCAGACTGACTTCATCGACAAATATGATGGATGGAGAACTGTCTTGGATTTGGAATCCGACGCCATAGAGATCGATATTTTCAGCTCCAAGATCAGACAAGGGGATAAGATATGTCTTGTATGTGTCAGTGGGAGGATTGCCGCCGTAGTTGGTCAAGAGCTTGCCCGCATTGAGTGGCGGATTGGCGTTTGAGCCGTAAACAAGAATGCGCATGTTTACTGGATCTGGTGGGCCGGATTTGGCCATAAATTTTAGATATTTGAAGCCACTAGTAGAAAAGCCGCCATTGCCTACCTTGCGAAGATAGATGCCTGCATCAGCCCCTGAGGGAGTGAGAGATATGGAGTTGTTGCCAAATTGGTTTAGTGAGGCGCCGTTGATGGTGCCGCCCCAATTCCAGATCTGCCAATCGTTGGCAATGGAATTGTCGTAAATTACTCCAGAAGTAGAACTTTGGGTGAAGCGAATATTATCTATAAAGAAGATGGCTGATGGATCGTTGAGTTCTTGGAAGGCAATGCCGTAGATATCTTTGCCAGCAGCTGAAAGATCGGCTAAGGGGATACGATAATTTTGATAGTTGCCGGTGGGTGGTTTGCCACCATAGCTAGATACCCAGACACCATTGCTAAATGGAGGATTTGTACTTGAGCCGTAAGCCATAACGCGGATATTTAGTGGATTGGAAGGTCCGGATTTCATACTAAATTCGAGATATTTGTATGTGGAGCCAGAAATCGGTGAACCAGATGTTTTGCGTAGATAGAGACCAGAATCGGTATTGTAAGGTGTCAGGGAAATAGAATTGTTGCCAAATTGGTTGACTGAACTGGTGTTAGCAGTACCGTTCCAGGTCCATGCTTGCCAGCCGGATGATAGATTGTCGGTATAGACATTTGTGCTTGAAGTAGACGGAGGAGTGGTCGGATTTGGTGGAGTTGTAGGGTTGGGTGCGTTGGTATTTGTAGGGATAGGTGTGTTGGTGTTTGTGGGTGGGGTGGATCCGGTAATCCAGGCATAGAGAGAGTACTGAGCGGGGGTTTTGATACTAGCCAGATTTGTGCCCCAGGAGCCAAAGGCTGCAGATCGGAGCGTAAATAGTCCGGCTCCAGATGAGGATAGTTTGTATTTGAGATTGTTTTTGTCTGGAGCATTTGAATTGGTGCTGTAGAGTAGCCAGTATTTGGTTTGAGGTTGGAGAGGGGCTGAGAGATCGATGGTGTTCCAGGCGTTGGCATTGAGTGTGCTGGGGGTGCTTTTGGCGATTTGGGTGCCAGGATTGTTATCTTGATCTGAATAAATCGCGACTTGATATTGGTTGTTGGGTGCTGCCTCAATATCGCCTATATAGGCGCTGACTTTGTTTATGACTGGATTGCCGGTGCCCGTGATGATTGAAGAGCCGGTTTGATAGCCAGTGTTGTATCTATCAAAAAAATCGCCAATCGTATTTAGACCTAAATATGTGGTATTGGTTGGTGGAATGGGGGTGTTTGTTGGAAGTGGTGTGATTGTGGGAAGTGGAGTAATAGTGGTTTGAGGTGCGGCTAGATATTGAGCGACGAGCTGGACGGGAGTCCTGGGTATAGTGTAGGTGCGAGAGAGAGATGTACTATTATCGCTCCAAGACGTGAAGGAGTAGGCAGTGTTGTTGAGGGTTTGGGCATTTGGGGTGGCGATGTTGTAAATAATCCCAGCTACGGTATCTGTACTATATGGAGTGAGTTGTTGTTGGCCGTTGATGGTGACTTGAAGTCCGGGTGGATTTGAAGAAACAGTCAATGGAACGACGACTGGATAAATATCGACATATTTTTCGGTGGTGGCGCCTTTGGAATCTGTGGCTCGGGCTGTGATTCTATACCAAACAGTGGAAACGTATTCGTTGATTCGAGATATTTCAATGGTGGCAGTGTTGCCTTTGGGAATGAGTGACCAGTCTAGATACGGATGGACGTGGAAATTTGTAGGTGAAACATTGTAGTGGTAAAAGTCGACTTTCCACTGAATACTGGTGCCGGGTAAGGTGCCATCTTCTGGATCAGTCGCTGTGGCGAGAGCAACCACTGTATCACCACCGGCATACTTAAATGATGATGATGGAGAATTTATGACGAGTGCTGGGGGTTGATTGGGAGCAGGAATGGGAGTGTTGGTCATTACTGGTGGTGTGTTGGTGGCAGCTGGAGGTGGGGCATCTGTGTCGGTAATGCGGGAGAGTTGGCCATCTAACCCTACGACATAGAGCTGGTTGTCGACTGGATTGACTGCCATGGCTACGGGCATGTTGTATCCTAGGATTTGGATTTGAACCGAGCCAGTGGACTCATTGCGGACGCCGATCCAGCCATTGGTATACGTGCCACCCCAATTGCCAGCGTAATCGCTAAAGAAGTATTTGCCGTTCCAAAAAGCTCCACCAGTAATGGATTCACCATCAGGGCTGCTACGACCGCCAGCGCCAGCATGATAATACTGAGCTATGGGGTTGGTCATGCCGGAGTTGCTACAATTGCCTTCACAGGTAGGCCAACCGTAATTGGCACCTTTGGTGAGCTGATCTATTTCTTCGACTGCACCTTCACCCACATCGTTGACATATATCTTGCCGTTGGATTTATTGACGGCAAACGTGAAGGGATTTCTAAATCCATATGCCCATACAGCGTTACCAAATGGATTATCTGAAGGAATGCTGCCATCTTTATTTATACGAATAATTTTTCCGAGTAAACTACCGGTGTTTTGAGCGGGGGAAAATTGATGGCCATCGCCAGAGGAGATATAGAGTTTGCCATCTGTGCCGAAGTGAATAGCACCACCGTTGTGATTGCCGGCACTACCAGTAGGAATGCTAATTAAGGTTTGTAGACTATCTGAGCCAGTTTTAAAACGAACAGCTACGTTATTGTTGATGTCTACAGAGTAATACACATAAATCCAGTCGTTGCCCGTGCTTTTGCCAAATTCAGGATCGAGTTCTACACCTAAGACGCCTTTTTCTGAATCACAACGATTGGAAAAATTTCTAAATGTGCTGACAGTGCCACTGGTACTGCGAACCTTGAGACCTACGCACTTGTCGGTGAAAAATAAACGGCCATCGGGAGCAAAAACCATTTGGACTGGTGTGCCACCGAGATTGGTGATACTTTGGAGGCCATATGCGGCATGTGAATGAATTGGGGCGGTTAGAGAGAAAATCACCAGTAAGAGGCTGGTGCTAAAAACTGTACGGAAAAATTTCATGCTAATTATTTGTACCAGAAAACTAGGATCTATTTCAAATAGATGTCGTCGATTCGAAGCTCTTTGTTGTTACTATTTGAGCCATAAAACTGGAGTGAGAAACCATACACACTTGGGTTGCTGGGTAGGTGCATCATAGATAGTGGAAGAGTGTAGTTGTATTGTGATCCAGATACTCGATAAGGAAGAATGTATTCCCCTTTGGGATTAAGCGGAGTAGATTTGTCTGCGCCGTAAAAATATATTTTTATCATGTTTTCTGAATTTGACGCATTCAGAGAAAAACGTAGGCTAACAAATGGGCTCATGTTGACTGCAGTTTTACTGCGTAAATAGAGACCACCGTTGTTGGAGGTCGTCACAAATGTAATGTAATCGGTAATAGTGGCTTTGCCACCCCAGGACCAATTTTCCCAACCACTGGCTAGACTATCTTTGAAAATCGTATATAGAGGGGTAGGTTCAATTGCGGCTTTGGCGTTGTAAGAAACTGAGTGTTGAGATGTGGCAAGAACTACTGCAAATGAAGAAGCGATGACGGCAACTGAAGTTTTTATAATGTCTGATTTATTTTTCAGTTTTTTCATGTCTACATCTAGCGTAGCATAAAATTTTTTTATTCGTCAAGGAGATTTTTGGTGGGTGCGCATGGAATCGAACCATGGACCTCTTTCTTATCAGGAAAGCGTTCTACCACTGAACTACGCACCCAAATTTAAAATGTTCTGTGTCCCTCTTTCTTATATCAAAAATTCTTTACGAGAGAATTTTTTCTATCCCTTCGCCGCAAGCGGCTTCGTGATCAAGAAAGCGGGCTACCATTGAACTACGCACCCGGGACTCACAAATTATACCGTATTTAGGTTACTTCGTCAGAGAGATGTCGTCTATATAGAGGGTTTTGCCTACAGAGGAACCATATAATTCAAATGCGATACCGTAGATGTTGGCATCGGTGGGGTCTATTTTGGCTAAGTCGACTGTGTATGACGTAAAGGAGGAATTGCTCGGTGAGCCCTTGGCTGAAGTTAATCCGTAGGTTGCCATGGGTGTAGAAGTACTAATTCCGTAACCATGGAGACGAATGTTTAGATTTGGAGTACTGCCTTTGAGAGAGAATTTGATGAAGTTGTAGGGCAGAGCAGAGATGGCAGTGGTAGATCTGAGATACATTCGACCACCTGATTGAGTGGAGACGAATTTGATGTTTGAACCGAAGGTGGTAGAGCCACCGTAGCTGGCATTTTGCCATGGAGCTGTCAGACTATTGCTATAAATAACTAATGGTTTAATTGGTGTGGGAGTAGGAGGGATGGGTGTAGGGGTGGGTTTGGGCGTAGATGTGGGAAGCGGAGTGTTTGTGGGAGTTGGGGGAATTGGGGTCGGGGTGGATGTAGGGATAGAACAATTGACCACTGCGGGTTGGATGGCGCTTTGAGAACTGTCAGATCCGATAACACGCCACCAAAATTGTGTGCCACAGGTGTATGAAGCCCATTTGGTGGGATTGGTAACGATGATTGGTGAAGATGTGCCTTGACCAAAGGTGAGATAGGTGCCCGATGACATGTCGGGAGTGATGGACATATCAACTCGATAGGCACTGGCGGTGGCTGAGTAGTTGAAGTTGAATGTTGCTTGAGTAGCAATAAGGCTGGAGCTGAGATTGGTATATTGGCCAATAGTGGGAGTGGTGGTTGGGGTGACGTTGTTACAGACTACTGTCGCTGTTTGTATTGGACTCATATAGTTTTCAGGCGTTACAACTCGCCACCAAAATTGTGTGCCACAGGTGTATGAAGCCCATTTGGTGGGATCGTTTACCACTATGGGTGAGCTAGTGCCCTGGCCAAATGATAAATAGGTGCCAGACACCATGTCTGCGCTGATAGACATGTCTATGCGATATGAGCTGGCGGCTGAAGAATAGGCAAAGTTGAAAGTGGATTTGTTTGGTTCTAATGTCGCATTTAGGTTGGTAAATTGACCTGCGGTGTTTGTGGGGGTTGGAGCATATGTCTCGTCGTAAAAGGCATAGTATTTCCACCAATTGTTGTAAATGGTTTTGTTGTTGACAACAGTTTGACCAGTTTTAGCAGGGATGTGTGAGAGCCACCATTGGACGTAGCCACCCTGGGTACAGCCCCATGCACTACAGGTGAGTGACGTTTGAGTGAATGGCCCATCTGGATAGTTGAGATACCCGTCACAATCTGAACTGACTGACGCTGACTTGTTGTAGATGTATTCGTCTTGGGGAATTGAAGAACCTGGAGGATAGTGAACATTGCCACAATGATTGGCGATAAGTGAATAGCGATTCCAGGCATTTGACTCGTTTTGTTGCCAGTTGCCATCACCCACACGATTGTTGCCTACAAATTCCATCCGGTGGCCAAAATCATGAATGGCTTCATCAAACATACGTTCATAACTAAAGCCCATGACAAATTGGGTTTTGCCACAATAATTTACGGGTTTAAACTCTTCATAGCCAAAATATGGTCCGCCCCAGAGCCAGATTTCGTCGACATTTTTGGAGCAAATATTGAAGTCGGTAAACATTCGAGCGTAGTCAGTACCCTGGGGATTGTGACAGGTGGAGGTGTTTGATAGACAGGTAAGCAATGTGTCGTCAGTGTATTGGTAGCCGTCAATGAGCGGAAAGATTTGGTCTAAATCCTGGAATTCAGTCACATTTATAGATAAATATCCATGGCTAATGGATGGAAAAGCGTTTACGATTTGGGTGGTAATGGCATGTGGATCAGACCAATTTTTGAGTTGAGTTAACCTTTGACCACCTTGGCTTTCTATAATAGGATTAAAATTTAAGACAAGAACATTTTTGGTGACGGGGGAGTCGTCTATTGGGGTAGCAGCGTAGACTTTTTGTGGATGGATATTGCGGATAATGGCAGCGGTGGCAATAATAGCGGAGAGAATAACCAGAAGTGAAAGATGAGCGATTTTTTTATGTGGATGCATGACTTGATTGGTACTTTATTATAGTAAAGTATTTAGTTTGATAACACAATATCGTCTAGGTAAACTGTTTTCCCTGAAGAAGATGTGCCGTAAATTTGGAATGAAAATCCATATACCGTTTGGTTTGCATTGAGTTGGGATAGGGGAATTTTGAATGTAATGAAATTTTGGGTGGATATCGTTCCGTATGAACTAATGTCTAGGCCTGAATTTAGAGGCGGGTTGGAATTTTGACCATATGCAAATATGCGAATTGTGGTGGGTAGTTGTTTGGCTTTGAGATCGAATTTTAGATATTGATATTGGCTGGTAGGTAGAGGGTTACGGTTACGTAAATATAATCCAGCGTTGTTTGAGTTTGAGGTGGTAGAAATAATATCGGTAATTTGAACATTGGTATCCCAGGACCAGTTTTGCCATGAGGAATCTAGATTGTTGTAAAAGATGTTAAAGACGTTGTTTAGGATTGGGAGAGTGGGGGTGGGAACAGGAGCGGGTGTAATTACGCGGTAATCACAATGTTTGCGTAAACCCCAGAAAGGGTCGCCAAAAACAGAATTGCTGCACTCCACACCGTTTGTATACGTGCCGTAATTGTAACTGCCGAGTGTGCCATAGCGAATTTCTGCAGTTCCTGTAAAGGAACAGAATTCGCGTTCTTGGGCACAATATATCCAATCGGAAGATGGAGTAGGTGTAGAGGTGGGGGCTGGAGGTGTGGTGGGTTTGGGGGTGCTAGTGGATTGAGGAGGTGTGGTGGGCTTTGGTGTAGAGGTGGCCACGGGAGGTTTGGTAGGTGTGGGAGTGGATATTAATTGGTAGTCGCAATATTTTATAAAGCCGACGAAAGGATCGCCGAAAACAGAATTGGCACATTGGACGCCGTTGGTGAAGACGCCATAGTTATATGCTCCAAATAAGCCATAGCGGACTTGAGCTGTGCCGGTAAAGGCGCAGAAATTGTTTTCTGTGGCACAGCGAGTCCAGCCATCTGGAATAGGAGTGGGTATAGCGGTGGCTGTGGGAATTGTGGTGGGGACAGGAGTGAGTGTTGGAGGGAAGGTGGTGGTGGAAGGGATAGGTGTGGGGGTTTTGGTAGCAGTAGGCTTGGGCGTTGATGTGGGTATCGGTGTGGGGGTGGGCGAGGGGGTGGGTGTGATTGAGGGACGAATTGTAGGCGTAGGGGATGGACGTGGGGTGACGGTGGCGATTACACAGCGTAAGGTTTTGGAACCAGTAAGATTTTTAACATAACCGTTTATTGAGCTGCTGGCCGTAACAGTGTGAGATTGACCGTCAAAAACTGAAGCTGGAGTATTTATTGAGAATCCGTGATTTGTCGTGTTGCCACATACTGAACTTAAGTCTGTCCGGGTTTGGTTGGCGGTAACAAGTGTGAGAGGAATGCCGTCGATTTTGATCGTTACTGTGGCAGAAATATTTTTATAGTTTGGATCACATGACCAGCCATAAATTGTGGCACAAGTGGCATCGTCTAGGTAACCGATCGGATTGGGTGTAGGCGTGGGGGTGAGTGTGAGAGTGGGTGTGGGTGATGGTGGTAGTGTAGGTGAGTTTGATGGAGTTTTTGTCGCGGTTGGTGGAATGGGTGTGGAAGTGGAGGGAGATGAAATTGTAACAAGACTATTATCTACAAAATCTAAAATATCTAGGCCACTGTCAGCTTGGGCGATATTACTATCTGTAGTTGAAGCGCCATTTTTGATAAGAGAGACTTGAGTATTGCCAGTGCTAAGAGTATCGAATGTGAGAATAGCAATTTGGATAGGTTGGTTGTTCGTGGAGAAGGTTGTGGGTTGAGGATTATCTATGGAAGTAGTGGCCAGGTTAAATTCAATTGTCTGATTGTTGCCGGAAATACTACTTTGTTGGAGAATTTTGTTGATATCAAATAGATGTGAAGTGTTTATCGGTAGATACGTAAAAGAAGATGAAGAGAGACTGGGAGTGATAGATTTGAGTGAGAGTTTGGTTTTGTCGTATTGAAGCACCACGTCCGCGCCTCTGATTTGAGCTGTGCCAGTATTTAACATAACAGGCAGAGATAGTGTTTGGTTTACTGTGGCGGTAGAAGTCGCTGGTAATGAAAGGCGAGTGTTGAAACTGCTTGCTTCTGAATTTATGCGTTGAGTTCTGTTGGCTAAATTTAGACCAACGATGAGAGTGGTAGCTAGTACGCCGATAATGATGAGTGATTTGATCATATGTGTTTAGTAGACTTGGTGGCCTGATAGTGAGTTGGTAATAGTATTTGTGGTCCAACTGGTGGAATTTAGATTGGTACGGTACCAGTAGCGGTCGCTTGAATAAACAAATTGCCAACCAGGATAAGGTGAGTTTGATGGAAAAGTGATAACTGCATCTATTTTGGTAGTGGGTAAGGGAGTGGAAGAAGAGTGGCCAGTGAATAATTCCGCTAATGTGCCACTCGTCCAACTGGTGCTCGTTTGGGAGTTGCGCCACCAATATCGGTTTCCGGAAGTAATTAACTGACCACCAGCAGTCGGGAGTCCGGCAGGAATAATGGTATTTGATTCAATGACATTGATAGGTAGAGGATAGTTGGATGTGTGTCCAGTCCAAAGCTCGCTGAGGGTGGAGGTGGTCCAGGTGAGTTCGTGTTTGTTACGATACCAGCGACGATTGTCACTTGTGACTGTGATGCTTCCGGCATTTTCACCATCAGGGATGACGGAGTAGCTATCGATATGAGTGTTGGGTAGTCTGACTGGAGCATTTTGACCTAAAAATATGGTTTCTAACGGTCCACTTGACCAGAAGGTGGTAGATAGATTGGGTCTTTCCCACATATTTGAACCATAAATAAGTATTTGTTTGCCGTCGGGGTAAATAGTGACTTCGTCGTATCTAATGGGTAGTGGAACTTTGGCTGGCAGGGAAACAGTTAAGGGGAAATCGGCGTTGCGGTTTTTGGTAGAGAGGGCGAAATCTAGAGAATTTATTTTGCCATCGGAGTTTAGATCGGCTTGATCTTTGAGTAGTGAGTTGGATTGGCCAATTTCGTTTATGAAAAGAACATTATCTTTGTAATTGATGATTTTGTCGTTGTTCATGTCCATGGGGTAAATTTCAGCTGTGGATTTGAAGACTGAATAGGAAGGATAGCGAATATCGGAAGCTTCAGATCCAGTATCTGAGACTAGTCCAGTGCCCCAATTTGATTCTGGGTAAAGTAAAAATTGGGTCCAGCCATAATTGGTCGGGACGGCTTTGGAGATGCTGAAGATCTCAGACAACCATGGTCCTTCGTTTGCTTGAGCGTTAGGAAACAATTTACCTTCGTGGGTTCTGTAGCCTGATTCGGACATGAAGATAGGTTTGTTTGCCCAATTTGGCAGACTATCCACAAGATTTTTTAAGGCTTGAATGTTGTTTGTAGAAAGCTGAGTGGAGGTAGGAGTTTGATTTGAAGGACTGACATTGTAATCAATGGGATACGGATGGGCAGCAATGGCATCTAGCTTGAGTCCGGCATTGTAGGCCGATTTGAGCCAAGTAAATCCTTCACAATGGCCACAGATAGCACCGCCGTAAATTATTGAGGAAGCATTTACATCTTTGATCATGTTGTACGCTTGGTTGTTTAAGGTGACAAATTTGTTTATTAAACTTGAATCTTGAGCGACATCTTGAACACGAAAACCGTTGCGAATTTCGGTCCAGAAATCTTGATAATTGGGTTCGTTCCAGAGGATGTAACGGTTTACCCTGATAAAGCCTCCCAAGCGATATGGGTTTGGTGCATGGGTCCCGTCGTAACGCGTGGCGACGGCTTGCATAAAATTGGCATATTCAGTAAGCCCGCTATGGGCAGTGGGAAGAATGGGGCCGTTGTCCAGAAGATCAAAACAATTATCTGAATCTAGAGATGAATCGGTATAAATGCCATTGGCCCATGATGGAGTACCAAAGGATTGGATGATGGGTTCAATATTATTTAACTGAAGTAAGCCCAGAGCTCGATCTAGAGGTTCCCAATTGTAATTGGTATTGTTCCAATTGGCGGGATTTTGATTATTTGCATATGGATCAGTTTTGGCAACATTGGCCCAAAGAGCTGGACCGCCTTGGATAATAACTAACGATGCTCCGAGATCTTTTATGTAGTTTATGTCGCGTTGGGTGAGTGGGTAAACATATTGGCCGGGAACTGCCCCGGCAGGGAAAGAAGCGCGTTGCGGGCGATTGCATAGCGTGTCTAGTTCAAGGGCGATAGTTTTACGAAATGGGCTTGATCTGGCTAGGGTTTTTTGAGGAGCAAGAAATAGAAGCGTAACAACTGTGATAATCGAAAACAGGAATAATGTTTTCATGCCTACTCGATAAAGTGTAGATACGTTGTGACGAATTTGCAATTCACATGTTAAAATATATTTATGCGGAGATTTTTAAAAAAGCGGTATATTTTGGGCTTAATTGTACTTTTGGCTATTGGATTTTGGTGGAAAAGTAGAACAAAGACGACTGTCGAAGTAAAGACGGCTACTGTACAACGAAAAGATTTAGTATCTACTTTGGTAGTATCTGGAAAAGTGGATGCCGAACGAAAAGCGTCGCTCACTTTTGGCTCAGCGGGAAAGTTGGCTTTTGTGAGAGCATTTGCTGGACAACCAGTAACTGCAGGTGAATGGCTAGCTGGCCTTGATTTGGGAGATTTGCAAGCCACTGAACGGGCGGCACGTTACAATTATTTGGCTGCGGATGCGAATGCAAAATATATTGAGGATACCGTAAAAAATAAAGACAGTACTGAATCTTTTTTGGAGAAAAGTACCCGGGTGAGTGCACAGACGACTCGAGATAAAGCTTATGATGCTTGGCTGGTGGCTCAAAAAGCTGTCCGAGATGCGACATTGAAATCGCCAATTGCAGGAGTTGTGACAAGTAGTACAGTAAGTGTGGCTGGGGATACTGTTGGGGTGACCGATGGAATGACCGTAGTGGATCCTGCGTCATTGTATTTTGATGTGGCAGTGAACGAAGACGATATTACTCGTGTATATGTTCATCAAGACGTAACGATTGTTTTGGATGCATTCAAAGATGTAAAAATTCCAGCAACAGTTTCTCGTGTGGGTTATGCAACGAAAATCGGCGATACAGGAGCTACAGTTTTGCCTATTTGGGTGACATTTTCTTGTGACAGTGTAGGCCAAGTATGTAGTCAGTTGAAGGTGGGGTTGAATGGTGATGCTGAATTGAAGTTAGGTGAAGCTAAGGGGGCGTTGGTGTTGCCAATTGAAGCAGTAAAAGATGGTGAGGTGCAAATGAAAGATGGAACAAAAAAGAAAGTAACTACCGGCTTGGAAAGCGATTTTGAAGTACAGATTACGTCTGGCTTGCAAGAGGGTGATGTCGTGGTTGTCCAATGAAAAAAATACCAGTAATTCAATTTGAAAACGTATCACGGATTTATACGAGTCCTGATGATCCTTCTGTTCAGGTTAAAGCTCTATCGGAGGCATCATTTTCTGTTTTTGAAGGAGAGTTTGTGGCCATTATTGGTCCGTCTGGGTCGGGAAAATCTACTTTATTAAATTTGATTGGTTTGCTGGATCGGCCGAGTGAAGGACATATTTTGGTGGATGGTGAAGACGTAGTGACGTTTAATGACAATAAACTGGCGGAATTTCGGAATAAAAAAATCGGTTTTGTGTTTCAACAATTTAATTTGCTGGCACGAACTCCGGCACTGGTAAATGTCGAATTACCACTTATATATCGAGGTATGAGTAGAACTGAACGAGAACGTTTGGCAAAAGAAGAGTTGGAACGGGTAGGGTTGGGTGAGAAGCTAAAAAATAAACCCTCGCAGTTATCAGGAGGGCAACAGCAGCGAGTAGCGATTGCTCGGGCGCTGGTAACTAAGCCGTCGCTTTTATTGGCAGATGAACCCACAGGAAATCTCGATTCCAAAACTGGAGAGCAAATTTTGCAATTATTTAAAGACTTGCATAAGGCAGGTATTACCATAGTTATGGTAACCCATGATCCAGACATTGCCGCTGAAGCGAATCGGCAAATTCTGGTCAGAGATGGAAAAATCGTTAAACAATAATATGGATTTATTAGAATTATTTAGAAGTGCTGTATTGGCTATACGAACGAATAAGTCGCGTTCGGTTTTGACTACTTTGGGTATTGTGATTGGTGTGGCGAGCGTGATTGCCCTGACGGCAATTGGTGCAGGTTTGCAGGCATTTGTGACAAAACAATTTCAAAGCTTGGGATCGGAAGTGGTATTTGTGCAGCCAGGTCGAGTGAATTTACGAGGTGGTGGCGGTAGGCCGACAGCGTTTAGTCCGAAATTTACTTTTGAAGATGTGGCCAATTTGGATCGGCGTGGTGGAGCAATTGCTGGAGCAACAGCGTCGATTTTTAAATCTGGACTGGCTGAGTATAAACGGGAGACTTTGGATATATCTATTGATGGGGCTGGGGCAAATTTGCCGGCGTTAAGAAATATTGATTTATCTAGTGGTCGCTGGTTTACTGCCTCTCAAGAAGAGCGGGCATTGCCAGTGGTCGTGGTCGGGTCAGCAATACCAGAAAAATTGATAAAAGAAACAGATGTGTTGGGAAAGCAAATCGTAATTTCAAATAGAAAGTTTACGGTTATTGGGGTACTGAAAAAAGTAGGTGGAGGGTTTGGCGGAGGAGACCAAGACTCTTTGGTGTATATGCCAACTACGACTGCGCGACAACTATTGGGTGAGAAGTCGCCCGGGAGTATTACGGTCAAAGCTACTGGACCACTGGAAGTAGATCGCGCAGTCGAGCAAATAAAACAATACTTTTACCGTCGGAGTTTAACAGACGATGACTTTACCGTCTTAAAACCCACGCAAATTTTGGAGACAATCCAGACATTTTTGGGCACAATTACTGCAGCGTTGGCTGGTATTGCAGCTATTTCTTTGGTGGTGGGGGGAGTCGGAATTGCCAATATCATGTTGGTGTCGGTGACTGAACGCACGCGTGAGATTGGACTACGAAAAGCATTAGGGGCGAAGCGAAGAGATATTTTGTTGCAATTTTTGATTGAGGCTATTGTGCTGTCGGCACTTGGAGGTTTGATCGGTATTGGATTGGGTTGGGGACTGGCGGCACTGGTTTCGAGATTCATTGAAACAGCAGTAACAGCTCAGGCAGTGGCGCTGGCCTTTGGTATCTCTTGTGCGGTCGGCATTACGGCTGGATTTACACCAGCTTTGCGGGCATCAAAATTGGATCCAATCGTGGCGTTGCGGTACGAGTAAGCTATTTGAAATTGTATTCAAATGTTTTGGTGTCTATGACAAGAAATGGTGAGGTGTTGGTGTCGTTGAATATTTGATATTGGTCGTTTATTTTTTCTGCGTGGGCATTAATCATTGTGTAATAGGGAAACTTTTCACTGGAGAGGGAGGTATTTTTGAGAATCGTGTTTTGTTTCAAGTCGACTATGTACATTTGGCTAGGTAGTTCGCCATATCCAGATTCGACATTTGCAATGACGATCGCGAGTTCGGTTTCTGGGTCAATGTAAAAAAGTATGCCGTCTTTGGCGTTATAACTGGGTCTAATATTTGTCAGATCTTCGGGAAATTTTAGTTGGATTATGGGAAAAGGATCATTGGGAGTAATGAGATCTATCGTTTTATTGGTTAGAGCGAAACGCTGGTTATTTATAGTAGGTGAAAGCGCCAAATAACTACGAGGGTCGTCGTACGGAACTGTGAGACTGTTTTCTGTTTTAAATCTTGAGATATTTTTTTCGTAGTTATCAAAATTTTCAGATCTCACTGATTGCCATTGGTTTGTTTGATAATTGTAGAGTTGTTCTTTGTAGATACGATCGTCTGAGTAAGCAATCAAGAGGCCGTCCGGAGTAAGTTTCCATTGATTTAGATCGAATCTGCCATATTGAGGTGAGACAAATGTTTGAAAGTTGAACGGAGTAAAGATGTTAGTTTTCTTGTCAAACAGCGTGATACCACCTGACGAGTAGGCATTAGCTGGGATGTAAAACCAGACATGAGAATCGTCGACTAAGATTTTATTTACCTGGATGTGGGTGCCAAAAATTCCCAGTTGAGGGGTAAGGGTGGTAAATTTTTCAGTTTTGGTATCAAATTTTGACAAGCCGTCAAAAGAACCTAGCCAAATTGTGTCCCCATCGGCTACTGGTAAGAGGTTGCTGGCTGAATTAAGCCCGCTCGCTTGGGAATATACTTTGGCGACAGAAAAATCTGTCAGGTCGATCTGCCACAGAGTTTGGTCACCATAATCTGTGGGGTAGGTGGGAGCTTCGTCGCAGGGGACATAGAGATAATGACTAACAATTACTTTCTCGCGTAGACATCTGGCGATGGTACGGTCTGAATAATGGAGGATTTGGCGTAAATTTGGATCATAATCGACGATATGACCCTGGGCACTAAAGATGAGTCGATTTTGGTATTTGAGCGTATCGTAGGGATCTTCTGTGGATGGCAGGTTGTCGATGGTGATTTTTTCTAATGGACTGGGTATTCTGGTGAGAAATAGCTGGTATTGGGTTTGTTTGGGCGTTGTTTGGGGTTGAGGTTGGGGGGAAGACTTTGGAGTGAAGAGGAGAAGGCTGATGAGAAAGACGGTCGCTGAGGCTATGGTGATCAAGGGGTATACGGGTTTTACGTGTTCTTGAGGGGGCATAATTTAGTATAGCAAAGTTTGCCTTGACAGGTGTAGATTTACAGGCTAATATGTGGATACCTTTCATAAGGCTGTTTATCTCATGGAAATGTTGCGATCTACCTCTTTTAACCTGAACTGGACGCTTTAGTACCAGCGGCAGGAAGCAAAATACCATGAATCAAGCCTCGAAAGAGGCTTTTTTAACATATAAAACCCAGGAATTATGGGCCCGTAGTTCACCTGGTAGAACGCCTCATTTGCAATGAGGAGGTAAGCAGTTCGAGTCTGCTCGGGTCCACTCGTTAAAAATTGATATCAGTTTTGAAATATTTTCAGGATTGATATCAGCTTTTACGGCTGACTTGATGAGTCTTGTTCTTTTAAAAGTGAAGAGAATTGAATTAGTAGAGCCGTATGTTTTACTTCCGTAAAGCAGACAATGAATGCCTAGGGGATAATGAGCCGAAGAAGGACGTACATAGCCACGAAAGTCGTCGGGGAGCTGCTAAGAAGCTTTGATCCGGCGGTGTCCGAATAGGGAAACCTCCTCTTTATGAGGATCCTACGCCTTTGGCGAGGAAGGGAACGCTCCGAACTGAAACATCTAAGTAGGGGCAGGAAAATAAATCAACGAGATTCCGTTAGTAAGCGGCGAGCGAACGCGGAACAGCCTAAACCCAGTCGCAAGACTTGGGGGTTGCGGGGTCCATAATATGTAATTTGTGACAGATAAGAGAACAACATGGAAATGTTGACCAAAGAGAGTGATAGTCTCGTATCTGAAATGTGTCGCAATGCTATTGGATACCCAAGTACCATGAGAAATACGATCTTGTGGGAATCCGGGGTGACCACACTCCAAGGCTAAATACTCTTATCCACCGATAGTGAACTAGTACCGTGAGGGAAAGGCGAAAAGAAGGGCGGGACGCCCAGTGAAATAGATACTGAAATTGTCTGCTGTCAAACAGTCAGAGCCTCGTAGCAATATGGGGTGATGGCGTGCCTATTGAAGAATGATCCGGCGAGTTTTCGGCATGCGCGAGTCTAACCCCACAAGTGGGGGGAGGCGGAGCGAAAGCGAGTCTTAACAGGGCGAAAAAAAGCACATGCTGGAAGACCCGAAACCTGGTGAGCTAACCATGAGCAGGGTGAACCCCTCCGAAAGGTGGGGGGAGGCCCGCACTCGTTAACGTTGCAAAGTTATGAGATGACTTGTGGTTAGGGGTAATATGCCAATCGAACCAGGAGATAGCTGGCTCTCCCTGAAATATATACAGGTATAGCCCTACACGTATCGAACATGAGGTAGAGCACTGGTTGGGTGTTGCAGCGCAAGTTGTGGCCCTCAGTCAAACTTCGAATTCGTGTTCGTCACCCGTGTGGGAGTCAGAACGGCGCGGCTAAGCGCGTCGCTCTAAAGGGAAACAACCCAGACTGTCATCTAAGGCCTCTAAATGAATGCTCAGTGTGTAACGCAGTTGAACTCCTCAGACAGCCAGGAGGTTGGCTCAGAAGCAGCCATCCTTTAAAGAAAGCGTAACAGCTCACTGGTCGAGTATTGGGAGTTTGGCGCGGAAAATGAACCGAGGCTTAAGCATTCTGCCGAAGATACAGATTTTCTTTCGCATTCGTGCGAAAGGGAGTGGTAAGGGAGCGTTGAGATTGCAGTGAAGGTTTGCTGTGAAGCGGGCTGGAGCGATCTCAAGTGAGTATGCCGGAATGAGTAGCGTGATGGATGTGAGAATCATCCACGCCGAATTCCCAAGGGTTCCTCCGCACCATTGTTTGGCGGGGGGTTAGTCGGCACCTAAGGTGAGGCCGTAGTGGGCGTAACCGATGGACGAGTCGTTAATATTCGACTACAAGATATATATCGTTATCAGCTAGGGATGGACAAAGTGAGAAGTCTTACGCGTGTGCAGTGAATGCACGTATAAGCCGTAAAATAGTTGATCCTGGAAAATCCGGATTGACGTTTAATTGAGCGGTGATGTAAAGCCAATTTGAGCAATTGACTTGGCAATGTAAGCAGTTTTTGCTTTCGAGAAAAGATTCGTAGTGAGATATATATTTTGCCGTACCGTAATCCGACACAGGTGGGATGGTCGAGAAGACCAAGGCGATCGGGAGAAGGTAGTTCAAGGAACTCGGCAAAAAAGCTGGACGTAAGCTATGCAAGATGTCCTGCCTCGCGTAAGCGAGGTTACAACAAAAGAGTATTTCCCGACTGTTTAACTAAAACACAGGTCTGTGCGAACACGAAAGTGGCGGTATACAGGCTGAGACCTGCCCAGTGCTCGTAAGTTAAGTGGATGCGTCGCAAGGCGTTGAAATGAAGCTCGAGTGAACGGCAGCAGTAACTATAACTGTTCTATGGTAGCGAAGTTCCTTGTCGGGTGAATAACTTGCCCGACCCTACATTATTTTTATTAATAATGCGGGGCACTAAGGTTCCTATCATTAGTTAAATTAGATAAAAAATATTTCTTTCAGGTGGTTAGTGAAAACTTTGCTATATGCTGGAATAACTCAGTATCCAAAGGTACTCGAAAGAGTGATAATCCGATGGTGGAGTCAATCAGCAGGAAAGATCCCGCCTTTGGCGGGAAATCCCCAGAGACTACACGCAGAGCTCTTGATGTAACTAACATCAGGATGAAGATATAGTCCGAACTCTATGGCGACATAGAGAAACAAAAATAATTGAAGTTCCGACCCGCATGAAAGGTATAACGAGGGAATAACTGTCTTGAACTATTACCCGGCGAAATTGAAATGGCTGTGAAGATGCGGCCTTACTCTACTAGGACAAAAAGACCCTATGGAGCTTTACTGTACTCTGGCCCTGTGCTGGATTTTGAGGTAGTTTAGTGTAGGAGGGAGCCTTCGGGCAACGATGAAACACCTCCCGCTTTGAGATCTCAGCACTCACCCAAGGTAGCTGGAAACGCTATCGGAGACACGGTCAGAGGGGCAGTTTTACTGGGGAGGTACCCTGCTAAAGTGTAACGCAGGGGTGCTAAGGTGCACTAGGCTCGGATGGAAATCGAGCGAGTCGTGTAACGGCATAAGTGCGCTTGACTGTGAGAGTAGCCACTCGAGCAGAAACGAAAGTTGGTCGTAGTGATCCTCGGATGCCTCGTGGGAGGCACCGGGCTTAACGGATAAAAGCTACCCTAGGGATAACAGGCTGATCGCCGCCAAGAGTCCACATTAACGCGGCGGTTTGGCACCTTAACCAAACAGGTTATTATCGGGGTGTGTTGCCAGTAATGGCATTAACAAGCCTTGTTATTTTGTATTTATTTTTTGTTCTGAACCAAATTAATTTTTTAGTTTTTTTACTGACTCATATCGGAGAACTCCTTTGAAAGCGAACGTTTAAAGGAAAACCCCGAGGGAAGTCCGCTACCGCCTTTGACGGTATGACCCCGTATCGACTTGTGGTTTCAAGACCACGGAATCTGCTGAGGCAGGTTAAGACGTCAGCCCCTACTTTAGATTTTTATCTATTGAGGGTGAAGGTATAGTCAACGCCCCGCGTAAGCGGGGTCACATCCGACAGTGCGATGTCGGCTCATCCTATCCTGGAGGGGCAGTACCTTCCAAGGGTCCGGCTGTTCGCCGGTTAAAAGGGTACGCGAGCTGGGTTCAGAACGTCGTGAGACAGTTCGGTCTCTATCCAGTAGAGTCGTGAGTTCTTGAGGGGGTCCGACCTTAGTACGAGAGGACCGGGTTGGAGGTTCCGCTGGTGTGCCGGTTGTGTCGTCAGATGCAGCGCCGGGTAGCTATGAACCTACGGGATAACCGCTGAAAGCATCTAAGTGGGAAGCCCTACCCAAGATTAGGAACTAGTCTATCGCAAGATAGACATGACACGGGGAAGACTACCCCGTATAAGCGGCTGGCAGTGTAAGGCGAGTAATCGTTTTAGCTTACCAGTACGAATATGTCAGATGAAGTTTCCATACATTTGCTCTACTACACTATTCTCTTCACTTTCCAGGGAACAAGATTTACCTTTAAAAAAAAGCGTATCGTTCTCGGTTTTTTGAGCGGCGTGGAACTACCTCTTCCCATTCCGAACAGAGCCGTCAAACGCGCCAGCGCCTACAATAGTGCCGTCACAAGATGGTATGAAGATGGGTCAAAGCCGAGAACAATGCGCTTTTTTAGTGCGATAAAATCAAAGGATGAAATATATTTTATTGGCATTGGGGTGTTTGGGGATTGGAGTGGGAGTGGGATGGTTTTGGCAGAAGAATTTTTATGAACAGCAACAGCCAAAATCAAAACAAGAGTTTTGTGAACAGGTAAGTAAAAATAGCTATTTAAGCCAATATATAGGCCAAAAATTGGGTAAGTTGTGTTTGTCTTCTCGGCAGGCGGCTAACTTGGAAAAATATGCTATTCCCGAATTGCAAAAGCGTGTTCCACAAGGTAGTGATCTAAAACTTGGTCAGCAGATAAAACATATAGAAGCAAATGCGAAGACTGATGAACTGGCATATGGAGTGTATCCGTTTACTTTTAAAACAGAAGGAAAGACTGCAACTGGTTTGGCCCATATTCCAGATAATTGTACAGGGCAAAATAAATGCCCATTAATATTACAATCGAGGGGGTTTATTGAGCAGGAAGGTTATGCAGCTGGAGCCGGGACAGCACCGAGCGCGCGAGAATATGCGAAGCATGGACTGATTTCTTTAGCACCTGATTTTTTGGGGTATGGAGGATCCAGTATGCCGAGTGAAAATGTGTTTGAAGAAAGATTTCAGAAATATACTACCGACCTAGATTTGTTGTCGGTAATTGATACTTTGCCAATGGTGGATACTAGAAGAATTGGTTTGTGGGGACATAGTAATGGGGGACAGGTGACTTTGACAGTATTGGAAGCGAGTGGAAAAAATTATCCGACGGTATTGTGGGCACCAGTGTCAGCACCGTTTCCATATTCGATTTTAGTATTTTCAAATGAGACGGCAGATTATGGCAAGGCGCAGAGAAAAGACTTAGCTATGTTTGAAGAAGATTATGATGTAGATGATTACACAGTCGTAAATTTTTATAATTTAATTAATGCTCCGATACAATTGCATCAAGGAACTGCTGATGATCAGGTGCCTGTTTCTTGGAGTAGACAATTGGTGGCGGGATTAAAAAAGAATCAAAAACAAATTACATATTATGAATATTTAGGAGCAGATCATAATTTGAAGCCGGACTGGGCTGAAGCAGTAAAGAAAGATATTCAGTTTTATCAAAAAGCATTTAGTGAATTATGAGAGTGGTAGCCGATTTGCAACTACATTCGAAATATTCTCGGGCGGTATCGCCGGATATGAATCTTGAGACAATGGCAATCTGGGGGAAGAAAAAAGGTATAGATTTGTTGGCGACTGGGGATTGGACTCACCCATTGTGGTTTGATGAATTACAGAAAAAATTGGTAGAAAAGTCTGAGGGTATATATGAATGCAATGGGATGCAGTTTTTGTTGGCAACTGAGATATCTTCGATTTTTAAACAGGATGGACGAGTAAGGCGGGTACATACTTTGATATGGGTACCTAGCTTAGATATCGCATTGAAAATAAATAAAGAATTGGCTAAACGAGGGTGTAATTTAGCTGCAGATGGTAGGCCGATTGTTGGTTTGTCTTGTATACAAATTGCTGAACTCGTATTTGGAATTTGTGAGAACGCCTTGATTATTCCAGCACATGCTTGGACACCGTGGTTTTCGGTGTTTGGAGCATTTGGAGGATTTGATACTTTGAGTCAAGCATATGGACCATATGTTGATAAAATTTTGGCAATCGAAACCGGAATTTCATCGGATCCACAAATGAATTGGCAAATACCAGAACTGGATAATCGGGCGATCGTGAGTTTTTCAGATGCGCATTCGGCAGTAAAAATGGGACGAGAAGCGACAATTTTTGAAATGGAAAACTTGAGTTATTCTGAGCTTTATAAGGCAATAAAAAATAAATCTATTGCCTATACTGTGGAGTTTTTTCCTGAAGAAGGAAAATATCATTACAACGGACATCGAGCTTGCAAAGTAATCCAGACGCCTGAACAAACAAGAAATTTGGGCACAAAATGTCCGGTGTGTGGACGAATGTTAACTGTTGGAGTCATGCAGCGAATTGAAGATTTGACTAAGCAACATGTCGAAATGGTTATGTATGAAGATGAAGTGGGAATGCAGTGGCATCAAGATAAAAATAAATCCAAGCCACCATTTGTAAGACTGGTGTCTTTATTGGAAATTTTGGCAGAAGTGCATCAGGTGGGAGTGGGATCTAAAAAAGTGAAAGCAATTTATGAGATGTTGATTGAAAAATTTGGTAATGAACTGGAAATTTTAATGAGAACAACATCAGATGAAATTAAAAATTTTGCTGGAGAAAGATTGGCTGAAGCAATATTAAAAGTGAGACGAGGGGACATTTTTATTAAGCCAGGATTTGATGGTGAATATGGAGTAGTCAAAATTTGGCCGGAAAAAGAAGAAGTACAAACTCGACTGTTTTGAGGTATTATTGCTTCGTATGAAATGGGTACTTTTGGGATTGGCAATTTTGGGCTTTTTGGATGCGAGTTATTTGAGCTATGAGCACTTTAGTAATTCGTTACCACCTTGTTCAATTAATCGATTTGCTTGGCTCGATTGTGGGACGGTACTAAGAAGTGAATATGCCTATTTGTTTGGTATGCCGCTGGCTTTATGGGGGGTAGTGCACTATGGATTTTTGTTGTTGTGGTTGGGAATCAATAAACCTTGGTCTAAAAGACTGGCGGTAGGACAGACGCTGGTGGGACTCATAATGTCTGGGTATTTTGTATATCTGCAATTGGGAGTGTTAGGTGTAATTTGTGGATATTGTATGGTCTCAGCTATTACAAGTACGATTTTGTTTTTTAGTATTTGGTATAGCTTGCATCGGGAAAGGAAATGGTGGTTTATTGTGTTGTTTGGTTTAGCATATAAAAAAATTGTTAAGCCAATATTATTTTTATTGGATCCGGAACAAGTTCATGTAAATATGGTTCGATTTGGAGAAATGGCATTTAATATTTCTGGCGTTTCAGGATTAACAAAAATGATGTTTAGACCCAGGGTATTGCCGTATGAAATAGGGCTGGCAGCGGGGTTTGATTACGAAGGAAGGTTGACAAAAGTTTTGCCGGCATGGGGTTTTACTTTTCAGACGATTGGAACGATTACAGATTTGCCATGGGATGGAAATGCTAAGCCTAGACTAGGAAGATTGCCTAAATCGAAATCTTTATTGGTGAATAAAGGATTTAGAAATCCTGGAGCTGACGCAATTATTAAAAAACTGTCTGGTAAGAAATTTGAAAACAGAGTGGGAGTGAGTATTGGGGATGCAAAAGGAGAAATTGAACATATTATTTCGGCATTTAAAAAGTTTGAAAATGCGGATATGGATCATAAATATTATGAATTGAATATTAGCTGTCCCAATCTTGATGGAGCTAAATCCTTGTATGAAATTTCTCGTTTAAAAACTCTGTTAATTGGTATAGATCAATTAAAAATTTCACGGCCTATTTATGTAAAAATGCCAATTGAGAAAACTGATAAAGAATTCTTGAGTTTGTTGACTGAAATTTCTAAACATAAAATTCAGGGTATTGTGGTGGGAAATTTGCAAAAAAATAGACAAGACTCGAGTTTGGATGCTGGAGAAGTGGCAACAGCTGGCAAGGGAAATTTCAGTGGTAAGCCGACGGAAAAGAGATCTAATGAATTAATTAAACTTACTAAAACAAAGTTTAAAAATAGATTTGAAATTGTAGGATGTGGGGGAGTATTTAATTATAGAGATGCGAAAGAAAAATTGGCTGTGGGTGCGACAAAAATACAATTAATTACGGGAATGATTTTTGAAGGTCCGCAACTCGTTGCTGATATTCAGCAAAATGTCAGAATTTGAGTTTAGAATAAATATATATGAAAAAAAATATACTTATTGCCTTGCTGGTTTTGGTTGTTTTGGGAGTGGGGTTTTGGGTGTTTAAGTCTTCAAATTTGTCTAGTGCGATTTCGGCGTTACCGACACCGGTTCCAGTAGACCAAATGAAGACATATACTTTGGCAGATATTTCTAGTCATAATTCACAAAACGATTGTTGGATGGCTATTGATGGCGGTGTATATGATGTGACTGCTTATGTAAAATTACATCCTGGAGGAGACAAAATTTTACAAGGATGTGGAAAAGACGCGACAAGTTTATTTCATAATCGGCCTGATAGAGAGCCTGACCATTCGCCAGCAGCAGTGGCAATTTTGAACAGATTGAAAGTCGGAATATTGGGGAGTTAATTTTTAGGACTTTTTTATTTGGTTTTTGATGACTATAATCTTTTAGTGCCCGCTAGAAAAAAAACTACAAAGTATATTTTTGTTAGTGGGGGAGTCATCTCTGGATTGGGTAAGGGAATTACTGCAGCGAGTTTAGGGTTGTTGCTTGAGTCACATGGGTATAGGACGACGAATATTAAGATAGATATGTATCTTAATGTTGATGCGGGGACGATTCGGCCACAGGAGCATGGAGAGGTGTTTGTGACGGATGATGGTATTGAGACAGATCAAGATCTGGGACACTATGAACGATATTTAAATCGATCACTACATAGACAAAATTATATGACCACTGGTCAGGTATATAAATCTGTTATCGATCGTGAGCGTGCATTTGGGTATCATGGTGAAGATGTGGAAGCAATACCGCATGTAACTGACGAGATAATTGGTCGAATTGTAAAAGCTGGTGAGGTAAATAAAGCTCAAATAGTAATAGTGGAGTTGGGGGGAACTGTGGGTGAATATCAAAATGGGTTATTTTTCGAGGCAAATAGAATCATGAAATTGCGACAACCACACGATGTTCTGCATATACATGTATCTTATTTACCAGTAATTAAAAGTATTGGAGAGCTCAAGAGTAAGCCAACGCAACAATCTGTGCATGTATTGAATTCCATGGGAATACAGCCAGATTTTTTGATTGCTCGAAGTGAAAAACCAATTGATGATAAGCGACGTGAACGACTGGCCTTGTTTTGTAACATGCAGGATGAGGATATTATTTCAAACCCTGATTTAGATGATATTTATGAAGTGCCGCTTTTTATGGAAAAGCAAAAATTTTCAAGTAAAGCGCTTAAGAAGTTGGGTTTGTCGGTGACAAAAATTGATTTGGCAGATTGGTCCCATTTTGTAAAACAACTACATACCCCAAAGAAAAAAATAAAAATTGCTATGGTGGGAAAATATTTTGCGACAGGGAATTATGTCTTGAAGGATTCGTATATTTGTGTGATTGAGGCGATCAAGCATGCTGCGGCAAAACTGGGCGTTGGTGTAGATATGGAATGGATTAATTCTGAAGAGGCAGATCTGCCAGAGCTTAAAAAAAGATTTGCAAATTTTGATGGCGTAATTGTGCCACAAGGCTGGGGGAGTCGAGGAACTGAAGGAAAAATTGCTGCCGTACAAGCGGCTCGAGAAATGAAGATTCCTTTTTTGGGTTTGTGTTTTGGAATGCAGATGGCAGTGATTGAATATGCGCGGCATATTCTGCATTTAGATGGTGCAAATTCTTTTGAGGTGGATTCAAAAACAAAATATCCAGTTATACATCTGATGCCTGATCAGGAAAAATATTTAGCAGCGCATCAATATGGTGGGACAATTCGATTAGGGGCTTGGCCATGTGCGGTGTTGGAGGGATCGATTTTGGAAACAGCTTATAAACGTTATGGATTAGAGCCAAATTGTATCGACGAACGTATTGTATCTGAGCGGCATAGACATAGATATGAGTTTAACAATCAATATCGTGAACAATTGGAAAAAGCTGGACTGGTTATTAGTGGTACTAGTCCAGATGGAACTTTGGTAGAGGCGGTAGAATTGCCAACATCAGCTCACCCTTTTTTTGTTGGAACTCAATTTCATCCGGAATATAAATCTCGACCACTGTCGCCGCATCCCATTTTTGTTGCTTTTGTGAATGTGTGTTTGAAGTAGTGAGTAATTGATTTTCCGAGAGTATAATCGTGGCCAGCGGCGATATGCTGTTATTCTTTTGAATCAATATGTTTGAAAAGATTAAAGAAAATTGGAAATCTGGATTAACAGTTGCATTTGTTTCTATTCCTTTGTCGGTATCTCTTGCAGTTGCGTCTCAGGCAACACCAGTGGAAGGGATATTGACGGCGATTTGGGCAGGGTTGATGGCTTCGATTTTTGGAGGAAGTAACTACAACATTGTAGGACCGGCTGGAGCATTAACCGGCATATTGGCAGCATTTGCATTGACATATGGAGCAAGTTTGTTGCCGATGTTGGCAGTCGTTACGGGAATATTTATTCTGATTTCTTGGGTTTTTAAGTTAGAACGATATTTGGTTTTTATCCCAGCTTCAGTTGTTCACGGGTTTACTTTGGGAGTGGCCATAACTATTGCGGGCGGTCAGCTAAATTCTGCTTTAGGTTTATCTGGACTACAAGTTCATGAGCGATTTGTTGAAAATATGGTTGAAACCTTCTTGCATTTATCTGCAATATCTATGCCGACGTTTTTAGTATTTACGGTATTTTTAATGATGATGTTTGTGATGTTAAAACTACTGCCAAAAATTCCTCCAGCTATCGTGCTTGTCTTGCCTGGTATTTTGCTAGGGTATTTGTCTACCACTGGCACGTTGCCGATTCAGCTGGCTACACTTGGGTCGAAGTTTCCTGCATTGGCACCAGTACTTTTTAAGATGCCAACATTGCGATTCGAACCTTCGCTAATTGTTACAGGTATTGCTGTGGCATTGGTAGCTATTTTGGAGACACTATTGTCGGCAAAGATTGCAGATGGGATGACTGGGACCCATTACAACAAACGAAAAGAGATGTTTGGACTTGGAATTGCTAATTTGGTGTCGGGAGCAATGGGTGGTTTGCCGGCGACTGGAGTTTTGGCACGAACTGCCACAAATATTAAAACAGGGGCGACACACAAAGTGTCTGCGACTATTAATTGTATTGCTATTGCTGTGGTTTCTTTCTTATTTTTAGGGTACTTTAGATATATTCCAATTGCAGTAATTGCTGCTATTTTGATGTTTGTCGCATTTCGAATGGTGGAGCGGGAACGATTTATAGAGATGTGGTATTTGGACAAAAAGAGTTTTTGGATATCTATTTTGGTGACTGTTATCATGGTGTATATTGATCCGATTTATGGAATTTTAGTCGGTACGGTGGTTTCGTTGTTGTTGTTGGTTGAAAAGATGTCTCGTGGGCAGTTTGAGTTGATTTTGAACCACTCCAAAAAAGGTATAGTTCATCGAGTGAACGGCGACACGTTGGGTGAAATTGATGTGAAAGGGGAGATTGTTGTTTATGCTATTAAAGGGCAGTTGTTGCACCTAAATGCAGAGGCGCATTTGGAGCGATTTAGTAAAGGATTGTCGGAGTATAAGAGGGTGGTTATACGTTTGCGTGAGTTGTTGTTTATTGATATGGAGGGTGTGGAATGTATTTCAGAAATTATTGATATGGCGCATCAAGCAAAAAAAGAGATCGTTCTTACTGGTGTCAGTCCTTTTGTGGAGCGATGGCTTGAGGAGAGTGAAGAGTATTTGGGACTAAAAAAGAAAAAGTTAGTATTTGAAAAAACGGCGGATGCATTACGATATTTTGGGCAGTGGGTGTAATTGGGTGGGTAATCTGATATAATAATCCCAAACTAAACAAGAAAGGTGGACATGAATCGTGGCTCAAAAGAAATCTTCATCTAATATATCTGGCTCTGTCATGGAGGAGTTGTTGGCGTCTACGGGTTATGATTTTAAGGGCTTTCGTCGAGGAACAACTGTTAAGGGTAAGGTTAAGGAAGTAACCAATAAGACCGTATTTATTAATATTGGTGGAAAGTCTGATGCGGTTGTATCTGAACAAGAATTTGCCATTGCGAAGGATTATTTTAAGTCTTTAAAGCCAGGTGATGAAGTCAGTGGAATGGTATTGGTGTCTGAAAATGAAGCAGGACATGTAGTATTGTCTTTGCGACGAGCTGCGGTTGAGACTCGTTGGAAAGCATTTGAACAAGCAATGGCTGATGAGTCTGTGGTTTCAGTTCGAGGAAAAGAAGCTACTAAGGGTGGAATGTTGGTCGATGTGGATGGAGTGTATGGGTTTATTCCTACATCACAATTTGGTCGGGATATGGAAGCAAATACTTCATCCTTTGTAGGCAAATCCTTTCCAGTGAAAGTCGTAGAAGTAGATAGAAGTCAAAACAGATTGGTATTGTCTGAACGAGCAGTATCTGAATCTGAAGAGTTAGACAAGCGCAAAAAAGCCTTGGAGCTGGTGACTCTGGGTGGTGAATATGAAGGAACAGTAGTGGGTACTGTACCATTTGGAGCATTTATTAGCGTGACAGTTGGAAAAGGCGAGAAGGCTCAGACTGTCGAAGGTTTGGTGCATATTTCAGAGATTTCTTGGGAAAAGATCGATGAGGTGCATAAGATTCTGAAGGAAGGAGACAAGGTTCAAGTTAAAGTAATTGGAGTAGATGAAGAAACTGGAAAACTGGCTTTGTCACTGAAGCGATTATCATCTGATCCATGGATAGAAGTGGGTAAACGCTATGCAACAGATTCGAAGCATAAGGGAGCTGTCACCAAAGTGGTGCCATACGGTGTATTGGTGCGACTAGAGAAGGGTGTCGAAGGATTGATCCATGCATCAAAATTGCCAGCTAATACGGCATTTAAAGAAGGCGATGAGTTGGAAGTATTTGTCGAATCAGTAGATTTGGATAAGCGACGTTTGAGTCTGGGTGTTGTATTGACCGAAAAGCCGGTAGGATACAAGTAAACAGACGAGTAATTTGGTACTTTGAGAGATTGTGAATTTTTTTGGAGGTAGTTTTATGATTGGGAAATTGAAAACATTGCGTGGTGTCTCTGTGCCAGTTTGGATTATCGGAATGATCATATTGGTTTGCTTGTGGGCATTTGCTATATTTTGGTTGGTTCAAACTTGGTATAGCTATAAACCATTTGATTTGAACACCCGGATCTGGATTGACCAGGGAAGTAGATTGGTAGTTGATGGTACGTGTGGCATTGAAGCAGGGTCGCATGCGAAATTTTTGATACAAAATACCAATACACCTCAGACTGTTATTCCAGCTCGGTTGGTCTCTGGAGTGGAACTTGGGGCTGTGGAAAAAGTGTACTCAATGACGACGTATTTAGAGCCTGGTGTATGGGAGTTTGTGTTCATTTCTGATCCTGGACCTGAGAAGCCGCCAGCGGAAGAGGTGGAAGTAGTGGCCAAGTGTTTGGATGGACAAATCTTGACAAATATTATTACTGATCCGGCGTCTGTTTGGGTGGGTATCTTTGTAATTACCCTGATTGGTGCTTGGTTTTTATATTTGTGGACAAATTTTTTGCAGATACGATTTCACAAGGTTTAGTTGTTATGCCCCGAGAGATCGGGGCTTTTTTGTGCTATGGTACGTAGGTATGGCGAAAAGTAGAAGTCAGTATATATGCCAAAATTGTGGATATAGCCAGTCGCAATGGGCAGGAAAATGTCCAAATTGTGACACTTGGAATAGCCTAGTGGAGAGTGTGGCTGAAGTGCAACAAGGTGCACGAAGACATACTTCTGGAGCGTCACCCATTTACACGCTGAGTGAAATCCAAATCGATGAAAAGAAACGTTTGAGTACTGGAGAGTTGGAACTGGATATGGTCTTGGGTGGTGGCATGGTTCAGGGGTTGGTAGCCTTGATCGCTGGTGAGCCTGGAATAGGTAAATCCACATTGTTGACGCAGGTAGCGTTGCATTGTCGAGGTAAGGTTTTGTATGTTTGTGGAGAAGAGAGTGCTAGTCAGGTGGCATTACGGGTTCGGCGAATAGCAGGAAATACTGCAGTGGGTCAGGAATTGTTGTTGTTTGAGAGCACGAATGCGGATGAGATTGTTATGAAAATTGGAGAGATTAAACCAAATCTTGTCATAGTCGATTCGATACAAACATTGGTGACCGATGATTTGACTGGAGTAGCTGGATCTGTTGGGCAGGTGCGAGAATGTGCGTCTCGGGTGGGGATGAGTTGTAAGCAGTTGGGTATACCAGCGTTTTTGGTGGGGCATGTGACAAAAGAAGGTACGATGGCAGGCCCGCGAGTATTGGAACATATGGTAGATACAGTATTGTGGTTTGAGGGTGAACGGGGGCAGACATTACGACTGGTGAGAGCTGTCAAAAATCGTTTTGGTCCAACTGATGCGGTGGGGGTGTTTGAGATGAAAGAGCAGGGATTGGTAGGAATATCTGACCCATCGCAATTGCTGCTCGAAGAACGAGTGAGTGGTGTACCTGGCAGCGTGGTGTCGGTAGTGGTTGAGGGAAAACGACCAATGATGGTAGAGATTCAGGCGTTGGTAGTATCTAGTCAGTTGGCAGTGCCTAGACGAGTAGCAACCGGAGTAGACTCGGCACGTATGCAGATGTTGGTGGCGGTTTTGCAGAAACGGGCCGGGTTGCATATAGAATCTTCGGATATTTTTGTTAATGTGACTGGAGGTATTCGTCTGGCTGATAGGGGAATTGATTTGGCCATATGTTTGTCTATTGCTAGTTCTTTTTTAAACCGGTCTTTGCCGGCAACAGTTGCGGCAGTTGGAGAGGTGGGGCTGTTGGGTGAAGTACGAAGGGTTCAAGGATTGGAAGTACGAGTGAAAGAGGCAAAGAAATTGGGTTATAAGGTGGCTTCTGCTGAATCGGGAAAAAGTGTAGAAGCGGCGATTAAGAAACTGTTGCACGATTAAGAGTGAGTTATCCACAGATAGTTTTTTTGGTTCCTAAGATAATATGAGATTTATTTTGTTTATCCACAAATGGCTATTTTAATGTATTTATTTGGGTTGTTTATATATTATGGGCTGTGGACAACTTTGACACACATAAACTATGGGATTGCGTAAATTGACGTAGAATGGTAAACTTTCGGGTAATGAAACAGATCTTGTCTTTTATGAAGAAAAAGGACGTTTCGAGACGTAGGGGAGTTAATGCTGCGGGTTCAATCTGGATGCGTACACAGTTATCGAAAATGCAAAAAATGAATCAAGGATTTATATCTATGACTGTTGGCAAGTAGGCCAAAAAAAAGAGCATCGCCATCGCTGGATCCCTCTGTCTTGCGACAGAGGATTGAGGACCACGAATAGCAATGCCCTTTAAGCGGAAAACGCCTGGACAGATATCGGCGGTTTCACTTGTTAACAGTCTTAACATCTGACAGTTCTTTTTGTCAATAAAAAAGAATGTCGATATATAGCACTTTTATTAGCCATTTATATTCGCGCTTAGTGCGGAGGATCTGCTGAGTAACGCGTGATTCATTGGTAGGGCAGGCCAATGAATCCGTGCAGCGGGTTCTCCGCACTGTGCGTTTGTTATCGTACGTTATGATGGCTTTATGAGATACCTTGTTTTCATTTGCCTTTTTATGCTTTTGGGTTTGGCGGGGTTGGCGGATACGGCGCACGCAGCTTTGTCGTATGGATCTGGGACGTATGTAAATTTGTGTGGATCTGGTACTGCGGCGACTCGATACAGCTGCGATGTGGGATGTAATCCAACTACAGGAACATGTCAGAGTCAGTCAGGTGGGGTGGTGAAATATACCTGTTCTGGGAGATGGGATCAGTGTTTGGAATCGGAAGGATATTGGAGTAATTCTGAGTCTTTTGGCACTGCGGCTTGTGGCAAGACAATCCAATTGTCTTTATATGACAAAACTTGTCGGAGACAAGATGGAACATGGAATCCAGAATGTAAATTGTTGGGGTACATGGTGTGGTATTCGGGTGATTGTTGGGATGGAACTGGGACACCACCCATTACCCCATTGCCAACTCGTCCAGTATTGCGCGTAACACCAACTGTAGCTGTAATTCCGACGACTATTTTGAGTCAGCCGCCGACTGGAACACCAACACTGGTGACAACGAAAACCCCAACCCCGACTATTATTCGTGCTTGTGGCCAGATGTGTACTAATGATTCGGCTTGTGGTGCGGGTTTTGGTTGTTTTCAAGGAGTTTGTCGAAATCCAAGTTGTCCATCTGATAAGAGTTGTTTTTGTGGTAAGGTACAGACTACTCCAGACACTGGAGGCGAAGGTTGGATATTATTGGGTGCTGCAGGGGTATTTGGTATAGGATTTGGAGTGAAGACATTGGCAAAAAGGATTTGGTAAATATTTATGAAAGAAGGGCTAATCTTTGAGAGTTCTTCTCCACCACAAGTTACGACTGAAGTGGCGGTAGGTCGGCAATTGAGCCGGTTGCGAAGAGTCGTGCGATTTCTGGATCGATTTGGTTTGGGTGTAGTGGTAGGCGGGGTATTGTTTGTTTTGTGGTTGGTGTGGCCAGTGTTGCGAGAGGAAATGAAATATGGGTTTGGACAGACGTCAGCAGGTAGGGCGGTGGAGCGGATTTCTAATAGCCAACCTAATCAAATTGTTCATGTGTATACGAAAGAGGATAAGGGTAAGCCAACCTGGAGTGTACCAGATTCAGATTATTCGATTTATATCCCAAAAATTTTGGCAAAGTCTAGAGTGGTGGATGAGGTAGATCCGTTTGATTCTCGGGCATACTCTGCAGCTTTGAAACAAGGAGTGGCAGCGGCAAAAGGATTGGCTGTGCCTGGACAGGTGGGGACGACTTATTTGTTTGCTCATTCAGTTGGATCTAGCTTGGATTTTGCAAGATATAATGCGATTTTTTATTTGCTACATCGGCTGGAATTGGGGGATGAGATTCAGATTGTGTATAAAGATAAACTATATCGATATCAGATGAGTGAGCGACATATTATTGCCGCGAAAGATTTGAGCTATTTGCGAACACAAGATCAAAAGGAGCAGTTGGTATTGCAAACATGTTATCCGCCTGGGACGAGTTGGAAGCGGTTGATTGTGGTGGCTACACCGATAAAAACAGAGAATTAGTGTTTACTTGACAATAACTAAACTTCAGGTATAGTGTGCATTAGACACTAACTCTCGCTCATTAACAAGGAAGGTGAGAAATGAATTATTCCGAAGCAAAGAGTCGGATATTGACAGCGGTGGTACCGGAACAATTATTTGGTTCAGATGCAAAAGTCGCACATAAAACATATCTGGGTTTGGCAAAAATTGTGCATCCGGATGTGGCAGATGAGACCGATGCAGAGACTGTTTTTCAACGACTGGGGCAATTGTGGGAAGCTTTTGGGTTGCCGCAGATACTGGGACAAATTTCATCGGGTAATGAAGTCTATACCCTAAATACTGTTCTGGCAGAAGGTGATGTGGCGAGTATTTATCTAGCACAAACACAAAATAAAGAGCAGGTTGTGTGCAAGGTTGCTTTAGATCCGCAGGATAATGATTTGGTTGAACATGAGGCGGAGATTTTGAGACGCTTAGCACAAACAGAACATAAAAAGTTTTTGATGTTTGTGCCGAGATTGTTGAATAGCTTTGATTTTCGTGAACAAACAACCTGGACTGTCCGACGAGTAAATGTGTTGTCGTATATGTCCGGGTTTTATACAGCGAAACAAATTCATGATGTGTATCCAAACGGAATTGATCCGAAAGACATGGCGTGGATTTGGAGACGATTGCTGATGGCAATGGCAGTAGGGCATCAAATGGATGTTATCCATGGAGCAATTTTGCCTGAGCATGTATTGGTTCATCCTGATGGCCATGGATTGATACTTATTGATTGGTGCTATGGTATTCGGGTTGGAGAAAAGGTTTCGGCTATATCAAGCCCATATCAAGCCTGGTATCCAAAGGAGGTTTTGGCAAAAGCTGAAGCTGGTTGTGGGGTGGATATTGCGATGGCTGCGCGGGTAATGGTCTATTTATTGGGAGGTGATGTTTCAACTGGAGCTTTGCCCAATACGATAGATAAAAAGTTTCATGCTTATTTTCGCGCATGTCTTTTGGATAATGTGCGAATAAGACCGCAAGATGCGGTGGTGTTAATAAGAGATTTTAATCGTTTGATAGATTCGCTTTGGAAACGAGCGTTTCATACGTTTTTGATGCCGCATTAGCAGATGGAGGAAAAATCATGGGATATTTTAATATTGATCTTGATGAGTATCAACGCTTAGCCAGACATCGAAAGGCTACTGGTACGCCGGATTTTGATTGGGACGCCAAGGCTCGTACGTCGGGAAGATATACTGTTCACGACACTCTTAATCCTTATGGGGTAACTGTACGTGAAAGTCGAGATTCCGCTGGGCATCCCAGTTCAACGGCGGTTGGTGTGCTTTTGGATGTGACAGGATCGATGGGTTCGATTCCGATGGCGTTGCAAAAAAAGTTGCCGGAGCTGATGGGACTTTTGATGACTCGAGGGTATGTGGAGCATCCACAAATCTTGTTTGGGGGAATTGGAGATGCGACTTGTGATCGGGTGCCGCTGCAAATTGGACAATTCGAGGCTGATAATGCGATGGATGAGCAGCTTCGGAACCTAATTTTGGAAGGAGGCGGTGGTGGTCAGATGACAGAATCGTATGAGTTGGCGATGTACTTTATGGCACGGCATACGGATTTGGACTGTTGGAACAAGCGCCGGCAAAAGGGTTATTTGTTTATGATTGGCGATGAGATGCCATATGGACAAGTAGACCCAATTCAGGTTGAGCGGTTGATTGGCGATCGGTTGCAAGCCTCAATTTCGGTCGAACACATTGTGTCTGAATTGAAAAAGCGATATGAAGTGTTTTACATCATGCCGACAGGTGCGGACCATAGTGGTGAGGATCGAGTATTGCGAACGTGGAAAAATTTGTTGGGTCAGCATGTGTTGCAGCTGACTGATAATGAAGCGGTGTGTGAGGTGATTTTATCGGTGATGGCTTTGGATAGTGGATTACGGTGGGCTGATGTTCAGTCACAATTGTTGTCTGGGCATGCTTCTGCGAGTGCTGTGGCCGCGGCAGGTAAGGCTGTGGAATTGTACAAACCTTCGGGGACGGGAATCGCCGGAATCGGTAATTTGCTACCAGGTTTCGGTGGTAAATCCAAAACGAAGCGTTTGTGAGTGTGATTTAGGGCAGAGGGGGAACCTTCTGCCCTTTTTTTGAGGTTTAAAATGAAACAGGCGATTGTGATTGCAGATTTGGGGTTTGGGGATGCTGGTAAGGGCAGCGTCGTCGACTATTTGGCTGCTACTGTGCCGGTGCATACGGTAGTGCGATACAACGGCGGAGCACAAGCGGCACATAATGTTGTAACACCGGACGGGAGACATCATCGTTTTAGTCAATTTGGAGCCGGAACTTTTATTCCCGGTGTTAATACCTATTTGTCTGAATACATGATTTTGCATCCTTTGGCTTTGGTTAAAGAAGAGCGAGGTTTGCAGCAGGTGGGTGTGACTGATGCATTTGGACGCTTATATGTGGATCGGCGGGCGAGAGTCATTACACCATTTCAACAAATGACTAACATGGCAAAGGAATTAGCTCGAGGCCAAAACCGTCATGGTAGTTGTGGATTGGGTGTAGGTGAAACAGTCGCTGATAGTTTGGAGTTTCCGGAATTGACTATGTATGCAGCTGATTTGCAGAACAGGTCAATACTGAGACAAAAATTATTGGCAATTCGAGAACTGAAACAGCAGTATTTATTACCACAATTTCAGGCAAACGTTTTTTTGGAAAATGTGGTGGACGAGTACTTGCATGTAGGAAAACAGCTGAATTTGGTAGACGAAGCATATTTGTTACAGTTGGGTAGACTTGATGGTGTAGTGGTGTTTGAGGGGGCTCAGGGGGTGCTTTTGGATGAGTGGAGAGGATTTCATCCTTACACCACCTGGAGTACGATTACATACGATAATGCTCAGAATTTGTTAGGACGAATGCAGTTTGATGGTCAAAAGCAATTTTTAGGATTGATGCGAGCGTATGCTACTCGTCATGGGGCAGGACCGTTTCCGTCTGAGGACAAAGATCTTACAAAACGATTGGCGGATATACATAATCCAACAAATCCCTGGCAAGAGCATTTTCGAGTGGGTTATTTGGATATGCTGATGCTGCGATACGGATTGGCGGCATTGGGTCATGTTGATGGATTGGTGGTGAGCCATGTCGATCAACTCTGTCATTTGCCGGTGTGGCAAATGGTTTCTGGGTATCGTGTCCATGGACAAACTTGGACAAACATACCTGAAGGTGAACAAAGAGATCTGATTTTTCGAGAACAAGTAACGAGGCAATTGTTTGACGCTGTGCCGGTTTATGAATCGGTCGAGTTGGGTAATCAAAGAGCATATTTGCAAGATATTTCAGATCGGCTAGAGCTGCCGATTGTGATGTGTTCTTGGGGTGTGACTCGAGCAGATAAACATACTATTGAGCTCCAGCGGGTCATATGACCCCTGGAGCTTTTTTTTGTCACTTCTTGACAGAAGTGGTGGCCATGCTATACTGAAGGGGAAGCTTTCGGTTGCCAGAGAATTAGCCTCAATTCCCAATGAACTTCCTACAAATTTGATTTAATATGCCAGATACTGTTGATCCTGTGGAGAATGGTTCTCCTTCATCTATACGGTCTGTGATGCGTCCAGGTGTGGTGCGTGTCGTGGGTCGAGTTGGGCCTCGGCCAGCCCAGGCACCAGTTCGTCCGACAAACCGACCAGCTGCTCCAGTCGATAATTTTAATGGTGTAGTGGATGATCGGATTTTGCCAGATGCAGGATTGCCAACTGAGTATGTAGAAGGCTTTTTGGATATTACTCCTGATGGTCATGGCTACTTGAGACCTAAGATGACCCCGTCTTCTAAGGATGTGTATATTTCAGCTTCTCAGGTTCGTCGATTCAATTTGCGGCCGGGGGATATGGTGGGTGGTCAAGCACGTGAGCCAAAAGATAACGAACGATATTGGGGTTTGCTGAAGGTAGAAAAAGTAAATGAATTGCCAGCAGAAGAGGCGGCAAATAGACCAGAATTTGATTCGATGACTGCAGTATTTCCTGATGAACAATTGATATTGGAGACGAAGCCAGAAGTGTTGTCTACGCGGATCATTGATTTGATTGCACCAATTGGAAAAGGTCAACGTGGATTGATTGTTGCCCAGCCAAAAGCTGGTAAGACATGGCTCATGAGAGATATTGCTCAAGCATTGACCGAAAATTATCCAGATGTACATTTGATTGCGGTTTTGATCGGTGAGCGACCAGAAGAGGTAACTGAAGTGACGCGAAATCTGAAAGGTGAAGTTGCTGCGTCGCATTTTGATGAACCACCTTTGGAACAGGTGCGTATTGCTGAATTGGCATTGGAACGAGCTAAGCGATTGGTCGAATTAGGTAAAGATGTATTTATTTTGTTGGATTCTATTACTCGGTTAGCTCGAGCTTATAACATGATCTCGGGAAATTCTGGCAGAATGATGTCTGGTGGATTTTCAGCCGAAGCTATTTATCCAGCAAAAAAGGCATTTGGTGCAGCTCGAAAGTGTGAAGAAGGGGGAAGTCTGACTATTTTAGGTACTTGTTTGGTGGATACTGGTTCTCGCCAAGACGATTTGGTGTATGAAGAATTTAAAGGAACTGGGAATATGGAATTGCATTTGGATCGTAAATTAGCTGATAGACGAATTTTTCCAGCTTATGAACTGTTGCGATCTGGAACTCGAGGAGAAGAAAAATTGTTGGGCGATCGATACGATAAGGTGATGCAATTGCGTCGAATGTTGGATTTGTTGGATGAAGATGAACGAACAGAGTTGTTGATCAATAAAATGAAAAAAGTGGACACAAATAAAGAATTTTTGGACAGCTTATCTAAGCCGGTAAAGTAACTTCATGAATACTGCACTTGCAGATGCAGCGCGAGAACGATTGAAAACCTTTGTGCCTGTGATTGACAAAAAGTTGAAGGCTGTTTGGGAGAAGGAGTTGGCTTTGAATTCAGGGTTTAGTCAGGGGCAAAAGGATTTGGCAAATGAGATGATTTTGCATGCGATGGGTCATAATTTGGCACCGTCGAAACGGATACGAAGTGCGTTTGTGACTGTGGCTTATGAATTGACAGGGAGATCGGTACCTGATGGCGTATGGCAAGCAGCTGTTGCTGTCGAGTTGGTACACACAGCACTTTTGATGCATGACGACTTTATGGATGAAGATGTCTTGCGACGTGGGTTGCCAACTACTCAGGCTTTTTTTGCTGGAACTTATGGACAACATTATGGTGATAGTATGGCGGTGTGTGTTGGAGATTTGGTTTTAGCACTGGGATTTGAAACACTGTCTCGTTGTGGTCTAGATCCGGCGCTGGTGGTGGAAGGAGTCACTCATTTACAGCGGACGATTATGCAGACGGTCATGGGTCAAGCTCATGATGTGCACATGGAGTTTGCTCAATCTTGGTCAGAGCAAGATGTGTTGGCGGTACATACGGCAAAGACGAGTTTGTATACTTATCAGAATCCTTTAATGTTGGGAGCTATTTTTGCTCGATTGCCACAATCCGTGCGAGATATGTTGCACACATATGCTTTGTATGGAGGGTTAGCATTTCAAATACAGGATGATATTTTGGGAGTGTTTGGAGACACTGAAAAAACAGGTAAATCTGCGGATTCGGATTTGCGACAAGGTAAGCGGACATTGTTGGCACTAAAAACTCTGGAGTTAGGTAATATAGTCCAAAAAGAGGCGTTTGAACGTGTATGGGGTAATAAGAAGGCTACGGTGGATGATGTGTTGGCAGCGAAGCAGGCAATATCCGAAAGTGGGGCTTTGGAATATAACCGTCAGATTTCTCGAGATTTTGCGCAAAAAGCAGTGGATGCGGCAGAGGCGCTGCGAAGTATGGATTTGGATGGAGAAGCAATTGATTTTTTGCAGGGTGTGGCCATTTATACGGTTGAACGTACTGTTTAAAGCTGTAGTATACTGAACGCCATGTCGACTACTATTTTGGTAATAGAAGATGATGCCGATATTCAGGTGTTTTTACGGGATTTGCTAACTCAGCAGGGATATGTCGTACATGTCTCTGCAAAGGGTAGCGAAGGTATACAGTTGGTTGAGAAGGCTGTGCCAGATGTGGTGCTTTTAGATTTAACTCTGCCAGATTTGACCGGAGAGGGTGTGTGTAAACAATTGCGTCAATTGCATCCGAATCTGCCAATTATTATTTTGACGGCCAAAACTGGAACGCACGAGAAGGTAGAAGTGTTGAATTTGGGTGCTGATGACTATGTCACAAAGCCGTTTGTGCCAGAAGAGTTAATCGCTCGGATACGGGCTCGTTTGCGCCAGCAAACTACAAACACCGGTGTGCTGAGTTATCACGGATTGGAATTAGATGCGAAACGGATTGAAGTAAAACGGGATGGGGCAATAATTTCGCTCACAACACATGAGTTTAAATTGTTGGAATATTTGATGAGTCATGTGGGTGTAGTTTTAAGCCGGGAGATGATTTTGAATCATGTCTGGGCGTACAATTTTGATGTGGAAAGTCGGGTGGTGGATGTATACATGGGCTATTTGCGTAAGAAAATTGATACTGGATATCGGGAGAAATTATTACATTCGGTTCGAGGATTTGGCTACGTGTTTAAGGTCGAGACAGATTAGATCTGGTTCTTGTTTCAGACGGATATCTAAACTATCTGCAATCTTGGTGATGAGTTGCCAAAGTACTTGATCAAATTGTGTTGAAGAAGTGCTGGAGTTTTTTGGCCAGGTATAAATATTGTTGATTATTTGTGGAGGGCTTTTTGTGTAGATGGAAAGTAGTCTTTCAAGTGTATCTTTGGTTGCGTTTTGTGGGGATAAATATTCTGAAAGCACTTGGCTGGCTTGGCTAAGTCGGTGTATGTGATGGGTCAGGCGAGATTGAATTTTTTTGTCTATAGGTAAGGTGAAGAGGATGGCCTGCATCGAAGCTAAAGGGCTGTTTATTTCATGGAGTAGAGTGGAGATATCTTTTTGTTTCATAGATGCACTATACCCCACCATGACATCTGATAATCAAGGTGGGGTATTTTAGGAAAATTATCTACTGAGTGCACGGCCAATAGCGATGACGACAATTGCGCCAACGACGGAGACGATGAGACTGTATAGATTGAATCCGGTTACGCCTGGCTGGCCTAAGAAATTCATGACTATTCCGCCGATAACAGCTCCGACGATACCAAGGATGATGTCTCCAAGTGTTCCTTGTTGGGCGTCAGTTTTCATAATCATGGAGGCAATCCATCCAGCTAAAGCACCGAGAATTATTCCAAGTATTATCCCCATAGATGTTTCACCTCCTTTCGTTTTGTGTTCATATATATAGATTAGATATTGGTTATAAATCGGATATAAATGTGATGTAAGAATTTGGTAAATTTTATTGTTCAGCTTGCATTGTAAGAATTTGGTTTTTATAGTGTGAGAAATGAGTAAGAAACTGTGGTATCAAGACCAGAATTTTTCAATATCAGGTACGTTTGGTAAACGGGGGGTGGTGATGTATTTACAAACATCTCGTATTTATCGAACAGATAGTTTGTCAGGAATTGTAGAATTGTTGCAGTGGCGCTTGCCTAGTATTTTGCGATCTACGTGTTTTAATGATCAGGGCTTCGCATTTGAGCAAGAGGTACAAAATACAGAGTTTGGTCATTTGTTTGAGCATATTTTATTGGAATATTTGTGCAAGGCAAAAATTACCTTTGGGGCTCGAAAAGCCGTCTATCGCGGTCGGACATCTTGGAATTGGCCCAAGCAAGAGGAGGGGGTATTTAAAATTTATGTTAACGCTTATGTGGAGGATAAGATTTTGTTTTTAAAAGCATTAGGCGAAAGCATTGTGTTGATGCGCCAGATTTGTAATATGGGCGATCAATTTCGATCGCCCATATTTACTATTGGTTTGAGAAGAGTAGAAAACTATTCTTCTTCAAGGTCTGAATTTGTCGAACCTCGGCTATTTTGACCACCGAGTCGACCTGCGTCTTTGGCCTCTTGGCTATCCCATTCGTGAGCATTGCCGGATTGGTGAGCAGCTTGGCCACCTTTTGAAGCAATTTCGCGTTGTTGTTCGGGATCCATGCCTGCAAAGCCTTTGGCAGAGTTGGATTTATTTTTTTTGTTGGTATCTTGATTCATTTTTTTCACCCCCTTTCTATTTGTCATACTTTGAACTGTACTCGCTGGGCTTGAAGATTTAGGGAGAGATGTGTAAGAAGTTAGAAAGAGGGTATGTATTTTTTGACTATGGTTATTAGCTCAGTTAGTTCAAATGGTTTGGGAAGATAATTGTCCGCGTTGCATGATTTACTTAGACTTTTTAATTTGGCGATGGGATTGGCGGATAAAAGAATAATAGGAATATCTTTGGTTTGTGGATGAGATTTTAATTCTTTGCAGATTTCGTGGCCAGATTTGCCAATAAGCAGCATATCAAGCAGGATGAGCTTTGGCTGGTATTTGATGATCCATTCGATAGGCGGGGCAGATGTGTGCGTGCTGACGGTTAAATCTTGGGTTTTTAATATCAACGTAATGGCTTCTAAGATGTCATTTTCGTCGTCGATGATGAGAACTTTTGGTTTCATATGGTAGGTTGAAATAAAAGAGAGAACCAGCGCTTAGTCGACTTTTCACCCCTATTGTACCGCCATGTAGTCGAATTATCTCTGAAGCAATGTATAGACCAATACCTAATCCGGGAAATTGATTGTCATTTGGATCAAAGACTCGATAAAAACTTTGAAAAATACGTTTTTGATTGATGGGTGAGATGCCGATACCGTAGTCACGAACACTAAAGTTGATATGTCCAGCTTGTTTTTCCATTTCAACCTCGACTTGATCACTGTTGGGGGAGTATTTAATTGCATTGCTCAAAAGATTAGTAATGACTTGCGATATTCGATGTCGGTCGGCAAAGATAGTTGATTCGGTTTTGCCGAATATACTGATATGGTGAGAGGTAATTGCTGCTTGATACGTTTTAATTGTTTCATTGACCAAGGCATCGAAGTCAAACCACTCTGGTTCAATGGCTATTTTGCCACTACGAATTTTTGAAATATCCAATAAATCGTTTACAAGCTTTGTAAGTCGGTTGATTTGTTGGTCAATTTTTTGTAGCAGGCTTGTATCTTTTTTTGCTCGGGTTTGTTTGGAAAGCTGTAATAATTGAGTGAACGCTTTGATTGCTGTTAATGGAGTTTTTAGTTCATGAGAAGCCATACTGAGAAAATCGTCTTTGCGTCTTTCGATAATTTTTTGTTCGGTGATATCTTGGAGTATTACGCCGATACCATAGTGGTTGGCAGTAGTTTCAATTGGATAACAGATAACCGAAACAAATTGTTTTTGTGGTGTGTCACGTAAATTTTCTATCTCAAAACTTTTTAGACGGCGGTTTGACAAAACCGAGTCGAATTGTTTGTTTATTAGTTTGGCATGTGCTGGATTGAAGAGTTCGTTAGGAGTTTTATTGAGGTGTTCTATGAATGGTAGGCCGGCAATTTCTGCGAAAGTGTCGTTGGTTTTTATGAACTGGAGCTGGTTGTTCACAAAGGCGATGCCAATAGGGGCAATTTCTACTAGGCCATTGAGTTGGGCTAAGAGTTCGGTGTTTTCTTGTTCAATTTTTTTGTGTAGGGTAATGTCGCGTTCGATAATCGATATGCCATAGATATTTTCATCCGATGATTTGATAAGTGAAGCGTTGAATGATACCTGAATTATTTGACCAGATTTGGTTTGACGAACGCTTTCAATAATAGGGACAGACTCGCCGCGTTTTAACCTGTTTATGAGTTGTTTGATCGTTTTGAGTATGGCAGGATTTTTTGGGATTATTTTATAGATACTTTCCTCCAGCATTTCTTTGGCTATGTATCCGTAGAGATTTTCGGCTCCTTTGTTCCAACTCTTAATTTTTCCAGTGAAGTCAAAACTCCATATAGCATCGTCTGAACTTTCGACGATGGAAGCTAGTTGAGCAATACCGACTTCGTGGGTGAGCTCTTGGGTGATGTTGGTAAATATCCCTAATGCGCCATAAATAAGACCATTTTGGTCTTGTAATGGACCTGTGCGTGAAACCACTACTAGAGCTGTACCATCCTTACGGCGAAATTTGCTCGTATGGGAGCTACTTAGACCGTTGAACGTGTTGTGAAGGCGCCCTTTGCTGCGTTTGAGATCTTCAGGAAAGAAGAAGTCGTAGACTGACATATTGATCAATTCTTCGGCAGAGTAACCTAAAAGGCTGGCCATTTTGGTGTTTACGTATAAGGTTTGGCCTTGAAGATTGATGATCCAAATTCCATCATTGGTTAGAGATGCGATGGTTTTGAAAATAGGATGCTTGAGCAGAATTTGCATTAGGAAAGCAAGTCTACCAGATTTTCTAGTTTCCAACTGCGAGAGCCTTTGATAAGGATTAAGGAATTTTTGGGAAGTTTTTGATTTGTGAGATGGTCAATTAGTTCTTGGGTGTTGGCGAAGTTTTTGCCGATTTTTTTGGCAGAAGGTCCGACTGAAAAAACGTATTTCGTATCCGATTTTTTAATTTGTTCGGCGAGTCGTTGATGTTCGGCTATGTCATATTGGCCGAGTTCGTTCATTTGGCTAATAATTATTATTAAATTTTTTTGCGTTAATTTTGTTAGTTCAATTGCGGTTTCAATTGAAGCTTTGGCAGAGGATGGGTTGGAATTATATGTGTCATCGATAATTGTTAAGCCAGATGGGTTTGTGACTATATTGGCTCTATGTAGTGGAGGAGTGATTGAGAGTAGATTTTGAACACTCTCTTCTGTGTTGAGATCTAGTATGTCTGAAATAAGGAGTGTGGCAGCAATGGGGTGAGCAAAATGCTTGCCAACAAGTGGAATTGTAAGCGTTGTTTCGGTACCTTTGGCGATAATCTGAATTTTAGTATGGAAATCCGGAGTTAATTCTACTGATTTGATATACGAGTCAAATTCAGGTGAGGTGCCAAATTTGAACACTTTGGCGCGAGTATTGGTGCTAATTTTGGGACTGTTGCCGTTGATTATTGCGATAGAGTTTTTTGGCATGTGTTCGAGGAGATAGTTTTCTTCTTTGGCTACTGATTCAATTGAACCAAAATATTTGGTGTGTTCTATTTCGATCATGGTCATAATGGCAATATCTGGAGTGGTGAGCCAGCGATAAAAGCGCATATCCCCGACATATTCGACTGACATCTCGCAGATAAAATATTTGGTCCAAGGACGTAGTTGCAATATTGATGAGGGGATATTGTAGGTGGAGGTGATGGAGTCTTTGGTGGCAACATTATTGGGCAAAATGTGGGCCAGTAGCGTGCGAGTCGTGGTTTTGCCATTTGAGCCAGCAATGGCAATGACCTTGAGTCCACAAAATCGCTGGAGTAGTTTCAGATAGTGGCGAGCAATATGACGTTTGATAGGATGAAGAATCCAATGAAGTATAGGATTTGGTTGGCGGTCGGTAGGGAATAGCTCTTCCTGAGGAAGAGGTCCAGTCCAAAAACGAAGTAAGGAAAACCCCATTGCAAGGCTATTATATACTTATTCCATGGCAAAAATTCGTGTGGGATTGGTGTTTGGAGGTCGAAGTGCGGAGCATGAGGTGAGTGTGCGGTCGGCGGCGAATATTTATAAAGCGTTAGATAAGCAAAAATATGATATTACTCTGATTGGCGTAGATCGTTTTGGAGGATGGCAAAAAATTGAGCCTAAATGGTTACCAGGGTTTTCGGAAATGAAAGCGTTAGATCAGGTCCAACATATTCTGACGCCTCAAGAGGTTGTAACGGATGTATTTTTTCCAATCATTCACGGTACTGCGGGGGAAGATGGAAGTTTGCAGGGACTTTTTGAGCAAATGGGAGTAGCGTATGTGGGGGCAGGAGTGTTGGGATCGGCCATTGGGATGGATAAGGATGTACAAAAACGTTTGCTGCGGGCAGCAGGGGTGCGCGTGACAGATTTTTTGGTTTTGCATCAGCCAGTCTTGACACATGAAGCCAAAGAATTTGTGGAGAGCTCGGGGTATCCAGTATTTGTGAAGCCGGCTAATACGGGTTCATCTGTAGGAGTGACACGTTGTATGCAGCTAGATGAGTTGGAAAAGGCAGTCAAACGAGCGTTTGCTTATGATACGAAGGTGGTTTTAGAGGCAGGGGTAGCTGGGCGAGAATTGGAAGTGGGTGTACTAGGCAATCGACCATATGAAGCTTCAGTTGTAGGTGAAGTGATTGTGAAGGGGGATTTTTATGATTATGAGGCAAAGTATATCGATGTTGATGCGGCTGAGATTCAGATACCTGCCGATGATTTGGATGAGGATTTGGTTTCGAAGATACAAAAATTGGCAATAAAGAGCTGTGAAGTATTAGATGTAGAAGGAATGGCCAGAGTCGATTTCTTTTTGCGCAAAGATGGCGAAGTATTTGTAAATGAGATCAATACGTTGCCTGGGTTTACGAGTGTATCTATGTTTCCGAAATTATGGGAAGCGAGTGGAGTGAAATATTCAGAATTGCTGGATAGGTTAATTCAATTGGCGATTGAGCGACATAATCGCAGAATGGATTTAACGAGGACGCTGATTTAGGGTTTGTTTCACTTTTGAGACAATTTGTGTTTCCTCTCTAATCTCATCGGAAAATTGTGGAGGTATGAGAATGTCCCTGTTTAGAACTCTGTTTCCAGATTCTGCCATTTTAAATTGTCCTGGTTCATGGCCTATTAATGTAGCTGCAATCCACATGTGGCTGGTGGGCTTGTTTCCACGTTCGTCGGTAACCTCAAAACGGAAGTTTGTGGGTTGGGAAAGTATATCTTCAGTTTGTGAAGCGCTGTCGTTGCCTTTTTGGCGTGAGGTAACTCCGTCTCGTAGATTTACATCATAATCTCTTAATCCACCATAGACATATATGTGTAATACACTTCCGTCTGGTCTGGGTTGGCTTATATGAAATCCGGGATACTCTCCTATACTTGGGCGGCGAGATTCTGGATTTGGAAAGCGTTCTTTTGAACCGATTTCGGTGTCATATAGCCGATCTCGGTCTGAAATTTTTTCTGTTGTTACAGGTTTGTTTGATTGGAGTGTTATTTCATGCAGGGCGTTTTCGACTGTTGCTTTTTCACTGTCAAGCTCTAGATCTTCCATGGCCAGTGTTGTCATCTGTGAGAGATATTCAGTCAGGTTTTTTGGGGTAAGTCCACGAAGTTCTGTTTGTTGTTCTGTTACTTCAGATTGGCGATCCATATTAATATTTATAGCACAGGTTAGCGGATTTGTACTTCGTACTCAAGATCGATATTGTAATGAGATTTTATGTCTTGGCGCATACTTTCGGTGAAGGCATAAATTTCGGCTCCGGTGGCGCCATAATTGACCACGCATAACGCTTGAGAATGGTGCGTGCCGACATTGCCAATTCGTTTGCCGCGCCAACCGAGCTGATCTAATAAACGGCCAGCGGGCACTTTGATTTCTATGGCTGAATCTAGCCAAGAATCGTCTGAGGTTTGAATGAGTTTTTCTGGTGGATAGGCTTGGAGATCTGGGACTTGGGACTGGAGGGTAAGAAAATGATCTTTGGTGACGACAGGGTTTTTGAAAAATGAGCCTGCATTTGGAGTAGTGCGCCAATCGGGCAATTTTTCAATTCGTAGGGCGATGATCGCTTCATAAATGTCTTTACTCGTGAATTGTTTTGAGGTTTGGTTTTCGTGCAGTTCCATCAATTTAGAACGTAATGATTGATGGCGTTTGGCGTCGTAATTTAGAGAAAACTGCGGAGATTTTGAGAGGCGATAGGTGACAGATGAAACAAACAAATTTTGAGGATTTTTTTTGAGTGCGCTTTCGCGGTAGGCAAAGCCCATATCGTTTTTGGTGAATTTGTGAGATTTACCTGTTTTGAGGTCGCGAGCAATTAAAAATTCGAAGATGTCTTCTTGGTCTTGACCATATGCGGCGATATTGCCAATGGCGGCAGCGCCAACTGTGCCGGGAATGAGAGCCATATTTTCGTTGCCAGAAAAGCCATTTTCGACACAGAAAGTGACAAAGTCATGCCAGTTTTGGCCTGATTGAACTTCGATTAGGACATCTGTATCTGTTTCTTCGACGACAGTAATACCATCGAGATTTATTTTGGCGACTGTGCCGGGGTAATCTTTGGTAAATAATACATTGGCACCAGAACCTAAAAACATATATGGTTCGGTGAGATTGATTTTTTCTAGATCTTCAGGTGTGTTTATTTCTAGGAAGCTTTTGGTTTTAGCTGGAACTTGTAACGTGTTGTATTGAGACAGATCCATACTACACTTCTTCGATTTGGGCGCCGAGGGATTTGAGATTGGCGACGAAGTTTGGATGAGCTCTTAAAACAGCGTCAGCATTTTTGATGATGGATTCACCTGAAGCGATCATGGCGGACATGACCAGTGATATGGTGGCGCGGATGATATAGGGAGCATCCATTTCTGTGCCAGTTAATTGATTGCCACCGGTGACAATGACTCTGTGTGGGTCGCACATAGTGATATTGGCTCCAAGCTTGAGTAATTCACTGGTCCAAAATAAACCAGCTTCGTACATCCAATTGTGAAACAAGGCCTGACCTGAAGGTGCAGCTAAGGCGAGGGGAATAAATAACGGCAACATGTCGACTGGTAAGCCGGGCCAAGGCTGGGCGCGGACGACCATGGCAGATTTGGTTTTGGTAATCACCGGTTTTTGATTGGCGGCGATCATGGCCGTGTCACCTTCGTAGATAATTCCGATACCAAATTTGGCAAATTCACGATTGATGCCTGTGAAGTACTGGGGTGCGGCGTGGTGAATTTTTATTTCGCCTCCGGTTGCAGCTGCGAGAGCTAGGAAAGTGGCAATCTCTTCGAGATCGGGGATAATTTCACAAGGAGCAGGGGTCAGGGGTTTGCCACCATTGATAGTCAGTACATTTGAGCCAATACCGGTAATATCGGCGCCACAGGAGTTGAGCCAAATACAAAGCTGTTGGACATTGGGTTCAGTAGCAGCATGAGTAATAGTGGTAGTTCCAGGTAGTGAGACAGCTAGACAAATGGCATTTTCAGTGGCTGTGGGGCTGGCTTCTAGGAGCCAAATATTGGCAGCTTTGGCATTTGTGCCGTCTAGAATTATTTGATGATTTTGTTCAGTAATGACTACGCCCAAATCTTGGAAAGCTATATAGTGGGCATCGATCGGTCTGGCACCTAGTGTGCAACCGGCAGGTTGTTCGGCACTTTCGGCTTTTTTGAATTTGGCTAGTAATGGACCCCAGAGAAGTGTGGTGCCGCGGATACCTTTGGAGCTGGTGCCTTGGAGGTCAGATTTGTCTAAGGGATCATATTTGAGTTGGCTATGATCTAGAGTGATAGTTTTCGCGGGTTTGTCCCAGGTGATTTTGCTGCCCATGTCGGTCAAAATCTTGACCAGACGATCGATATCTGTGATATCTGGGACATTGGAAAATGTAACTGGTTTGTCGAAGAGAATTGAGGCTGGAATCAAGGCAACGGCAGAGTTTTTGCGACCTGAAGGGGTGATTTCACCCTTGAGCTTGACCCCACCCTGAATTTTTAGATTCATGCTTCTATTATTATACGGGTTACGTATAGTTTTGTGCCATAATGGCGGATGATATGGCTGGTTTGTTATATGGTTTTTCTACAAAATCTGATGGCAATATGTCGGTAAAATGGCAGGCAACTGATGGTGAGGCTGAGACAAATAGAGCTCTGTGGTTGAAACGTTTTCGTGTCCTTCCGACTGATTTGGTCGTAGGTTCATTAAATTTGGGCGTAAATTTTGCTGTGGTTGATGCTCGAAATAAAGGGCAGATGATTGAAGATGTCGATGCGTTAATCACTCGAGAACTACAGGTGCCTTTGTTTATGGTGGTGGGAGATTGTTTTCCAGTGGTATTGTTTGATTCACACAAGAATCAACTGGCATTGGTACATTTGGGATATCAAGGAATTGTGGGTGGGTTGTTGTTGGGAGTAGTGGGTGAATTGGTGGCGTTTGGAAGTCGAGCAGAGGATATTGAAATGCGAATTGGTCCGGGGGTAAAAAAGGAATCGTATGTATTTCCTGTAGAAGAGGTGCGCCAAAGAAGTTTGGATGGTTGGGGAGAGTTTTTGGATATGCAGGGGAATGGAAAGATTGGGATAGATTTGGCTGGCTATTTAGTTAAACAGGCAAAAGATTTAGGTATTAAAAAAATTGATATTAGTCCAGTGGATACAATTCGGGATCTGAATTATTTTTCACACTATCGAAGCAAGCGAATAACTGGAGAGCCAGAGGGAAGAATTGCTGCGGTTGCTATGATGGTGTGATATGGCTTTGGGGGTGTTTGATTCTGGAGTGGGTGGATTGACGGTCGTGGCAGAGATTAAAAAGCGATTTCCGACTAAAAAAATCATTTATTTTGGGGATACGGCTCGGGTGCCATATGGGCCCAGGGGTAAAGATGTGGTTACTCAGTTTGCGATTGAAGATACAAAATTTTTGTTGTCAAAAGGAGTGAGCGAAATAGTGGTTGCTTGTAATACTGTGTCGGCATTGGCTCTGGCTGAGGTGAGGGCTGTAGCTAGGGTGCCTGTTTGGGGCATGATTGAGCCAGCAACTGAAGCGGCTAAAAAGGTGACTAAAAACGGACGAATTGGTGTGATTGGAACTCGGGGAACTATTGCTAGTCATGCGTACAAGAAATTTATTCCAGATATTGTAGAACAGGCCTGTCCATTGTTTGTGCCGTTTGTGGAAGAAGGTGAATGTGAGGGAGAGTTGATAGAAAGGTTGGTAAAACGTTATTTGGCATTCGTGAATGAACAGGGGATTGATACACTAATACTGGGGTGCACTCATTATCCTGTGCTTGAGCCAATAATTAAAAAATTTGTTGAGGCTGAGCTAATTCATTGTGGGAGAGAGGTGGCGAATAAATTATCATTGAATGACGAAGGTGAAGATGAATATTATTTTAGTGACACGAATAATCGGGATATTGATATTGCGGAGCGAATTTTGGGGCGACGGGTTACAATACAAAAAGCATGGCAATAACTTTTACAAATAAAAAAGTGGCGATTTTGGGGTGGGGGGTGGATAGCCAAGATGTGGAACCGTGGTTGAGACAACAAGGGGCATGGATAACCATTTTGGATGAAAAAGAAAATCCGCAGGCATTCGCTAATCTAAATTCCTATGACGTGTTGGTTCGTAGCCCGGGGATTTATCGATATCGGCCGGAATTGATTGCGGCAGAGAAAGCAGGAGTGACCGTGACGTCAAAAACAAAAATATTTTTTGATGAGTGTCCGGCAAAGATTGTTGGTGTGACTGGAACAAAGGGAAAGGGAACGACTAGTACGCTTATATATGAGATGTTGAAGTCAGGCGGAAAGGATGTGTATTTGGGTGGAAATATTGGTAAGGGGGTATTTGATTTTTTACCGAAATTGACGGGTGACTCGTGGGTGGTATTGGAGTTGTCGAGCTTTCAGTTGATTGACTTGCATCGTTCGCCTCAGATTGCGGTGACATTGATGGTAACATCTGAACATCAAGATTGGCACAAGGATCCAGACGAATATGTGATGGCAAAGGCAAATATTACGAAGTATCAAGGTAATGGAGATGTGTCGATATTTAACGAACTGTATCCCAATAGTGTGATCATAGGCCAGATGGGAGCGGGGTTGAAAGTTGGTGTGCAAAGAGATTTGTGGAAAGGGAAGACAAGACTGAGAGGTGCACATAATAAAGAAAATTTGGCTGCGGCGGCAGCTGCAGCAAGAGCCGTGGGAGTGAATGAAGAAACTATTTTGGCAGTGGCCAAAGAATTTCGTGGGTTGGAACATCGGTTGGAAGAAGTGGGGGTAGTAGATGGGGTGACATATTACAATGATTCATTTTCTACGACGCCTGAGACAGCAATTGCTGCTGTACAGGCTTTTTCTGAGCCAGAGATAGTAATATTGGGTGGAAGTGACAAAGGTTCAGATTATGTGGAATTGGGTAGGGTAATTACTGAAACAAAAAATATTAAAGCGGTGATATTGATTGGACTGATGGCGGAAAAAATAAAACAATCGATAGGTGAGGGGGTAAAAATTATTGAAGGAGCCAAAACAATGACAGAAATTGTGCAACAAGCAAAGGACGTGGCAGTGTCTGGAGATGTGGTGATTTTGTCGCCGGCATGTGCCAGTTTTGACATGTTTAAAAATTATAAAGATCGGGGAGAGCAGTTTAAAAATATCGTATTATCCTTAGGTTGGTGATGTAGTTTGATATAGTTTTCACGCATGGGCAAAATGAGCGTCATGCGAGCTGTAGCCGGCTTGGGAATTTGATCTGGCTTGACCCAACGGGCTTCGAGAATTTCGCCGGGGTCGATGGCGAAATCTGGTGAGCTCACTTTGGTGTAAAAACATTCCACAGTATCTATTTTGTATTGCAGCGTGTTGGTGTAGGTGCCGATATAATCAGCTTTTTTGATGTGTATACCGACTTCTTCTCTTGCTTCGCGAATGGCAGCAGCGTAAAAGGATTCATTTTTGTTTACTCCCCCGCCAGGAAAGGTCCAGAGTTTTTTGCCGTAAGTGTTTCTGACTAGAAGTAGTTGGCCATTGTATTCAATAAGCATTTTGGCACCTCGTGTATGGGGTCGGAACACAAACCAATATAATTTTCTGAGTGGGCTGATGCATATATAAAAAATACGTTTGAGTCGTATCATTTGAGAAGTTTTTGGGATTTGGGTTTGAGTTTGGCGATATGGGGCTGAGGAGGCAGATTTTCTGGCATGGTGCCGCCAATTTCTTCAATAGATTTACGCACTTGTTTACCGACAACAAAATGGGCAATATTGGCCTTTCCTTGTCCGTGTAGATGCTCGTTTTTGATTTTTTCTTCAGCTTGGGTGATACGAAATAGATTGGCTGCTAGTTCTGTAGACCCGGCGCGATCCAGAATGTCATCTTCACCTATGTTTTTGGAAGATTTAATTTTTTCTAAGGGTTGGTTGTAGAGACCAAGATAGCCAAAATTATTGAAGGCGGCAAAGTCTTTGACACCGGCTTTTTTGGCAGTGCTAAAGAGTTTTTTATTTTGTTTTTTGACTTCATTTCTAATGAATAGTCGGCGTTCGTCTTCGTTTAAACTTTGGAAGAGTTCTTGGCGGCGAGTTTGAAGGGCAAAATATGTCTGAGCCACGGCGATTGGGGCTTTGTTTGGATCACCGTTTTGGGCTATAAGATAACAGGCATAACGGGACAATTTGTAGTCCTGGATATCCCGACTTGTTTGTTTAGACGTACCTGTTGCGATTATTATCTTTTTGCTGGTTTCGGGAAAATGATCAGAAATTTTTTGACCAGACTTGCTACAGGATATGATTGCTTTTTCGATAATTTTTTTGAAGTTGGACCATTTAGAATAGCCCAATAATTCCATCAATTCTCGTGCTGTCCAGTATTCAAATCCTGATTCGTCGATATGTTTGGTGATTTCAAAATTTTGATGGGGTGCGGTGAGTGTTTGCACGTATCTATTTTAGCGTGGATGAGCAAGTGAGGCGAGAATATCTTGGGCGAGCTTGTAAGAGTTGCCAGAGCCCATCACGAGTATGGTGTCGTTAGACTTGGCATGAGAAGTTATATAAGAAACTATATTTGTAAATTCGGGAATATATTGGGCGTGAGGATGATGCATGGCGGTGACGATATCTTGGCCACTAAAATCGCCCGGGTCGGTTTCTCGAGAAGCATAAATTTTTGAGACAATAATTTCATCTGCTTGAGTTATTGAAGCAGGAAGGTCGGCTAAGACAGCTCGAAGACGGCTAAAGGTGTGAGGTTCGATGATGGCAAAAATTTTGCTATGAGGATTTAATTCTTTGACCCCGGACAGAGTGGCGGAAAAAGCTGTTGGATGATTGGCATAATCGTCATAGACGCGAATACCTTGCGGCGACTCCCCTATAAGTTCAATTCTGCGATGAAGGCCGTTGAAATTTTGGAGAGTTTGTTTTATGGTTGGTGAAGGAATGCTTAATAGAGAGGCGAGCTTGATAATGCCCATGGCGTTGGCTTTGTTGTGTGTTCCAGGAATTGATAACGCTATGTCTGTAGGGAATTCAGATGAACTGTAGGCAATGGCTGAAGCAGGTAATTTGAGCTGGTGAATAAGTGGTGAGTCGGTATTGAAAATTATTTGTTTACTGCGATCAATTAAACGTTGGAAGTGAGCGAGAAGATTGTCTTGAGTTTTAAAATATTCGGGATGATCCATTTCGATATTGTTGAGAATGAGAATGTCGGGGTGATACGAGGCAAAATTGTCATGATATTCGTCAGCTTCAGAGATAAACCAATCGCCTTGCCCTATGCGAACATTGTTTTCCCAGATTTTGACTGTAGCACCGACTTCGACGGTGGGATCTAGTTTGGCATCGATGAGTAATTGGCCTGCAAGAGCAGTGGTAGTAGATTTACCGTGAGTACCGGCAATGCAAATCAATTTTTTGCCTTGATGGAGGTGTTCACCTAAAAATTGTTGCCATTTCATGACAATGCCTTTTTTTTGGCCTGCGGCCAGCTCTGGGTCTGGATTGGTCTGAAATAGGGCAGCTGGGGTAATAGCTAACAGGTCAATATTTTCGATATGGCTTGGGTCGTGAGAAGGATAGATTTTTATTCCTGCGGCTTTGACTTTGGCGATGTATGGTGTATCGGGGTTTTTGTCACATCCTGATACCTGATAGCCATACGCATGGGCAATCTGAGCGACCGCAGACATACCTGAGCCACCAATACCTAAAAAGTGCACACGTAACATGACTTAAGTATAATACTCCTATGCGGTTCTATTTAGGGCTCTTGCTGTTGGCATTTGGTACTACTTCGGCTCTGATGATTCCGTTTATTGGCTTGCTATATAAGCTGAAATTCACTCGTAAAACTGAAGTGGAAGAAAAACGGGCAAGCGCAACAAAGGCGTTTTATGATATTCGAAAAATGCACGCGGTCAAAGCTGGTGTGCCTACTGGTGGAGGTATTTTGTTGGCGTTGGTGGTGATTGTCATGTCCTTGGTTGTATTTTTGTTTGCTCATACGAATCCTAGCTTTTTGCCTGGTTATAAATTTGAACATGAGGTGTTGGTAATTTTGTTGACTTTTGGCGGGTATGCGGCTTTAGGATTTTATGATGATGTAATTAAAATTGTGGGTTTTGCCAAGACGGGATTTTTTGGATTGAGAATGCGGCATAAATTAATCGTGCAATGGATAATTGCGATTATCGTGGCTGCTATTTTGACTTGGGTATTACAAATCTCATTTATCCATATTCCGTTTTTAGGAATGGTGCATTTGGGAGTGGGGTATTTTTTCCTGGCGGCATTTTTAATTGTGGCGTTTGCCAATGGATTTGATATTACTGACGGATTGGATGGATTATCGTGTGGACTGTTGTTTATTTGTTTGTTGGCGTTTTGGATAGTATCAGTGGCTAATCTAGATAGTGTTTTGGTGGTATTTATTTCGATTTGGATGGGGACATTGCTGGCGTTTTTGTATTTCAATGTATATCCGGCGAGAATTATGTTAGGAAATATGGGAGGGTTGGCTTTTGGAGCTACATTGGCAGTTGTGGGCTTGTTGTCGGGAAAGATTGTAGCTTTGTTGTTGGTGGGAAGTATTTTTTTGTTGGAAGGTGGAAGTAGTTTGTTGCAGTTGTTTTCGAAAAAATTTATGAAGAAACGTATTTTCCCAATTGCGCCTATTCATCATTGGTTGCAACTCGTTGGTTGGGAAGAGCCGAAAATTGTAGCTAGAGCATGGCTGGCGGGAGTAATTGTGGCTGTATTTGGTATGTGGTTGGCGTTTTTGTAAACCTCCCTATTTGTCCCTCCTTTGTAAGGAGGGACGTATGGTAGATATATTTATTGTTGTGACATATTTAAAAAATAAGCAGTTTCTTACCGAGACTCGACGAAAGCTGCGTAACAATGCGACAGCTGCAGAACAGGTTTTGTGGGAGGAGATTCGTAGAAAAAAATTGGGAGTGAAGTTTCGCCGTCAATATAGTTTTGGAACTTATATTATGGATTTTTATTGTCCTGAAATTAAATTGGGTTTGGAAGTAGATGGCGATATTCATTTATCACAAAAAGATTTTGATGTCTATAGAACGAGGACATTGAATGAATATGGTATTACGATACTTCGGTTTGCCAACTCACAGATTTTTATACACCTTCAGAATTGTGTTCAAGAAATAAAACTACAAATTATTGCGTTTAGTCCCTCCTTACAAAGGAGGGACGTTCAGGGAGGTAATAATGGGTATAATTAATATGAATATGCAACAATTAAAAAATATTTGGCATTTTTTTGAAGCAGTTTTTTGGGTTGTGTACTACAGATTTCCAGCTCAAAAACTGAAAACGATTGGTGTGACAGGTACTGATGGTAAAACTACTACCTCGTTTTTGATCTATGAAATGTTAAAAGCGGCAGGGCAGTCTGTGGGGATGATCACTACTGTGGAGACTAAATTTTGGCACAAGGGTAAAGAGGTCATTTTGCCAAATGTATTACATGCGACGACTCCAGGGGCAGCTATTTTGCAACGAGTGTTGGCTACTATGTTGAATCAAGGCGTAGAGGTGGTCGTGGTAGAAACTACATCTCATGCATTGGATCAATATCGGGTATGGGGGTGTAATTTTTTGATTGGTGTGTGGACCAATTTGGCACACGAACATTTGGATTACCACAAGACAATGGAGCGATATGCTTCGGCGAAATTACGTTTGTTTGCTGGTGTACGTTTTGCAGTTTTGAATAAAGACGATGCGTGGTTTGATTGGTTTCGAACAAGAATTTTGCAGGCAAAGATTGTGGAGTATGGACCGTTTGTGGGAACAGCGATAAGTCAGACATTAGGAGGAGATTACAATCGGTACAATATTTCGGCAGCTGCCAAAGTGGCGGAGTTGTTGGGGGTAGATTCTGAAGTGATCTCGCGTGTTGTGAAGACATTTGTGGGGGTGCCAGGTAGGCGAGAGGAAATAAAAAACTCTTTAGGTATACGAACGATTGTGGATTTTGCTCATACGCCTCAGGCGTTGGAACAACTGCTAGGTAGTTTGAGAATGGAGGTAAAGAAAGGCAAGATTATTTTAGTGTTTGGTTGTACAGGTAGGCGGGATTTTGCAAAACGACCAGTTATGACATCGATAGCTGTTAAATTGGCCGACAAAGTAATAATTACTAGCGATGATGCATACGATGAACCGTTGGATAAGATTTTTGCCGACATGACGCGAGGGGTAGACATGGCACGTATTGAACGAGAAGATGATAGGGATGTGGCGATTTTGCGAGCGGTGAAACTGGCTAAAAAGGGCGATATTGTGGTGGCGACTGGTATGGGACATGAACAAACACAACGTATCGGGGAGCGTGAGATAGAGCGATCGGATAAAAGAGCCTTTGAGCAGGCGATTTTGCGCTGATTGTTTTTGTATGTTATGGTTGGGTTCATGAAACGGTTTTTCCGTGGGTTGAGAGCTGATTTTCGACTGTTTTTCCAAGCTTGGTGGAGGCTACTTTTTGCACATAGCTATCGATTGTTTTCTGGTTTTGAAGGGGTAAAAAAGTTTTTGGCTCGAGGGTTATATCGACAACGGGGAAGGTTTTCTCGGCCTTTTGTGCATACTGCTATGGGTGGAATTGTAGCCTTGTCTGTGACATTGGCGCCAGTGTTGGCGAGTTCCTTTCCAGGTGCAGATGCGGCAGTCGTACCAGGAGGCGTGTTGGGAGAGTCGGTAATGGAAGTTAGTGATGATACGACCAGAACTGTGGTGTCGGACAAGGTGCGAGACAAGGTTTTGGAATATAAGATTCAAGATGGAGATACCCTGTCGACTATTGCAGATAAGTTTGATATTTCGGTCGATACTATCCGGTGGGAAAATAATTTATCGAGTATTCATGCGATCAAACCTGGTCAAGTATTGAAAATTTTGCCGGTAACCGGTATTCGTCATGTCGTGGGTCGTGGAGAGACAATTTATACGATTGCTAAAAAATATGGGGCCAATTCTCAGGCAATTGTCGATTTTCCTTTTAACACTTTTGCGGATAATGAAACTTTTGCTTTGGCCGTCGGTCAGGATTTGATCGTCCCAGAGGGGGAAAAGCCAGATGAGGTGAAGTGGTCACCTACGCGAAATTTGGCCCAGTTGACACCAAACGCTGGTTCGGTGTCTGGTTCTGGTTCATTTGCGTGGCCAATGTCAGGGGTGATTACCCAAGGATTTTCTTGGTATCACCGGGGAATAGATATTGCGACTGGTATTGGTACTCCAGTGCTTGCAGCTGATGCTGGACGTGTGGCTGTGGCTGGCTGGCCAGATAATTCTGGATATGGAAATCGGGTGGTGATTGATCATGGTAATGGTTACCAGACCTGGTACGCACATTTGTCACGAATTGATGTGGTGGTAGGTCAGACTGTGAAACGAGGCGATAGAGTAGGTCTAGAAGGTTCCACTGGACGGTCTACAGGACCTCATTTACACTTTGAAATTCGTCTGACTGGGAAGCATCAAAGTCCTCTGCAGTTTCTTGGGAAGCACTGACGTGCTATAATATAGGGTATAACCCAGGTATCCTTTGCTTCTGGCATTTATTCCCAGGAGATACAAGACCAACGGGAATTCAAGCCAGAAGGCGGTGATATACGTGCAAGATCAAACCCTCACATGTAAAGACTGCGGAAACACATTCACATGGACCGCAGGTGAACAACAGTTCTATCAAGAAAAAGGTTTTACTAACCCTCCAAGTCGTTGTCCCGATTGTCGGGCAAAGAAAAAGACTGAAATGAGATCTGGTGGTGGTCAACAGTACACAATCACGTGTAGTAATTGTGGTAAACAAGACACCGTCAATTTTCAGCCTAAGGAAGGTCGACCAGTTCTTTGTGGTGACTGTTTCAAAAAGAGTAAACAAAACTAAGTTTTGTTTGTATCTTTTAAAAAACCCCGCTGAAAGGCGGGGTTTTTGTATGGGATTCGCATGGTATACTTTTTTTGTGATTGATCTTTTTCAAATATTAAATTCTTCTATTCCTCGTATTAAGTTTGAGCAAATAGTATCTACAAGTGATCCTCGTAAATTGGCAGATCAAATTCAAAAGTTTCTTTTATCAAACCAAGGTTATCAAATGATGGCTGATAATCCAAAAGCAGCAGAAAACTTTTTTAACATTCTTTCAACATTTTTGGCCTCTGAGCAGAATAAATGGCAAAAAGAGAACCATAAAGTTGAAATTACAAGAAATTTTTCTGATGAATTCCATAAAAAATTGGAGCAACTTCTCGTTGAATATGAATCCAAAACCTCAAATTAGATGGGTCGATATCAAGTTGGATAAACTGAAAATTAGTCACATTTTTTTTGATGCGTGTACTATTAATTCTTTTGTGGATTTTCAGGCTGATGAAGAAATGACCGCTATTACAAGTTTAGGGGCTATTCCTTGTTTAATTTTACCTATCTATTTAGAGATTCTTCGAGGGAGTGATTTGGCTCAACGGGTAAGAAGGCAGGGTTTTTTAGACAGGCATAAATTTGTAAATGTTGGTCACCAAGAAAGAATGATTAACGAAAAGGCTCTTGATCTTCAGCGACAGCTACACGAAGTTAATTGCCATCCAGAACCTGAGGATCTTTATTTGGGAGCTCATTTGAAATCATCCGTCGGTCAAACGTTTATTTTATCTTCAAATGCTAGACATTTTCCAGTTCCTATATATGAAAAAGCTGGTTTTATTATTCTTCCAAAAGTAATGAAGTAACTACTCATACACTTTTTTGTTAATTTGGTTTTCGTGAAGACGCTTGTATTGGGAAAATTTATGTGGACCCGAGGGGAATTGAACCCCTTTCTACTCAATGCCATTGAGTTATTCTACCGGTGAACTACGGGCCCGAGACAGCAATATTATATCAGTTTCGATGGGGATCGTAACTTACATATCGATACACGATTAGACCTATACACGCTTCGAATCCTGGATCTTCGTAATGATATTTTATGTTTTGAGTTACCATTCCTAAGCATTTACATTTATATTCTTTGGTTAGACCAAATTGGGCGTGGGTGTTACATGGAGTGAAGAAGCTCCAGGTAAACCAGAGCATAAACGTTAGTCCGGTGGAAAAAATAATTAGTCGAGACGTAGATATTTGTTTTTTCATAATTTGATCGGACCATATCGGAAATCAATATCTTTATGATTTCCTCTATGATCCAGCTCGCAGACTCGGTGGACCATGGGGGGATCGCACCCCCGTATCCGCAATGCGAATGCGGCGCACTACTACTATGCTAATGGCCCAATTAAGATTATTTTAACAAACCGGAGATTATCGAGTAGGAGCTGGAGTGATGCTAGTTTTTGGGGTTTCTGATGGAGTAGGAGTAATGGTGGTATCTGGACCTAGGTCAGCTGGGAGCTGGATTTGAGCTTTGGATGTAGGAAGAGGTTCAGGTTTGTTGAGATTCGTCTTGGCTGGTTCTTGAGCTGATGAGGTGGAAGCCTTGTCATTTACTTTAGACTTTAATTCTTCTAGTTCTGCTAGGGCTTTGGTGTAATCGGCTGAATCTTTGTTTACCAAGCTGACGACAGTTTGGAGGTTAGCATAGGCTCGGGCGTAATCGGCTTTTTCTTTGTATGCAGCCGCAATATTGTAGTATGCGTTGGCCAAGTCTGGCTTTAGGTCGGCGGCAGATTGGAACATGCGGATAGCTTCGTCATAACTCTTGAGGGAGTATAGAACTCCACCTAGGGCGATGCGTAGATTTGGGTTGCTAGGATCTAGTTGGATGGCACGTTGGTAGGAAGCTACTGTCCAAGAATCTGCACCCTTGGCGAGGGTGAGTAGCTGGCGATAGACTCCAGCCAGGTTTTCAACATTGGTTACCTTATTGGGGTTCAGAGCAACTGCGTTTTTGGCTTCACGGATAGCTTGTTGGATGAGCTGGGTAACTGTGTTTTTATCATCAGCAGATAGATCTTTTTTACTGGCAGCGATGGAATTGGCTAATAAGAGGTTTACATTTGAATAGGCTACGCGGTAAGAGTCTTTGTAGGGGAAGATATTGATCGCCTTGATAAGAGTGTCGTAAGTGGCTTTGCCGTCATTTGTGCTGGCTGACATCAAAGACTTTTGGAAGAGCATTTCAGCTGTATAGAGTCGACCGCCGAAGTATAGGGTGGGTGCGAGAAGGATGAGGGAGAAGACTAGGCTAACCCATGGGAGGATGGGTGATTTACCTCCGGTTTCACTCGCAGCCACGATGTCGATATTGGCATCGTGAACTAAGGAAGATCCGAGTTGTTTAAATGTGGTGGTGGTGATGATTAATAGAAAGAAAATGGTGGCCAAGTATACAAAGCTGACTGGGATAAAGAGTTGACCAACAAAGGCTAGCAGAGCTGTAGACGAGGATGCAATGGCAATAGCATGCAAGGGTGATTCTGATGATGTCTTGAACGATTTACTAAAGAGTTTGGTGGTGCGAACAGCGATGAGTACGTAAGCGGCGAATCCGAGTATGCCAACGGTTGAGAGTAATTGTAGATAATAATTTGAGCTAGAGGCAAAGCGGATGGCCCAGTTGTTGGTTAGGTTGTAGCTGATAGGGCGGAAACTGGTGAAGTCTGAAAGATACGTGGCTGGACCAGTACCGAAAATTGGAGAGGTTTTTAATGCTTCGAGTGCGATTGACCAGCTGGCAGATTGGCTCAAGAAAACTGGTCGAGCTAGAGATGGATTGAAAAAGAGTTGGTAGGTCAATAATCCAGCTGCACCTACAGTAATAGCCAAGACTACTGATATCATAGTGACTTTGGCAGCTGCGAATTGAGTTCGGCCTTTGATGATAAGGATAGCCATAAAGACGGCAAATAAAACCAGTAGTGCAAGTGTACTAATCGAGTTGCCTGTAGGAGTCCAGATAGGACTTTGCAGGAAACTGGCAGGAAGAACTTTGGGCATAAGATTGGATGCCCAAAGCAAGGTAGTGGCTGCCAATAATGCAATTGAGGCGACTATTGTGCCGACTGCTGTTTCAACTTGTTTTTTGGCTCGAAATGAATTGATGGCAGTAAAAAATAGTAATCCAAGACCCGCAATAGTGCCCAGTTGATTTGGATCAAACAAGGCATCAAATTTGTTAGGGGATTTTAGAAATGCAGATATGGTCCAACTAACTACTAGACCAATGACAGGCAGTCCAAGTGGGCTGCGGACGATTTTAACTTGTCGTTCACTAATGAATGATATTGACCATAAAACAAATGATACGAGTGCAACTATAATAAGTAGTGCCTGTTTGTTCATCTCGTAAAATTCTGAAGTTGTAGGTAAGAAAAGAAGTGGAGTGGCAAACATTACTACGAGCGATAGGTAGTAATTTATTTTTTGTGTAGTTGCTGCTAATTTCATGTTTCATACATTTATATATGTATTTGAATATTTAGGTCAAGACACTAATTTGGATTAGGTCTGACCTATTGCGTACCAGGTCTGACCTGTGATATTTTGAGTTCTGTGCCTGTAAAATTTCGAAAAAAGATTTATAAGACTCAGACATACTATTATATATATAACAAGGGTATCGATAGTAGGGATATTTTTGTGGAATCTGGAGATTATGATTTTTTTGTAGGTTTATTGCGACGTTATACAACTCGATTTGAAGATAAAACGGCGATAGGTTATAAAACTCTGAAACCTTCTTTGGCTGCAAAAAAACAATCCATGAATTTGACGGGAGACGTCCAAGTCGTCGCATACTGTTTATTGCCCAATAGGTTTCATTTGTTGTTACGGCAAGAAAGTGTTGATGGAATTGTAAAGTGTATGCGTCGGGTGATTACTGCTTATGTCATGTATTTTAATAAAAAGTACAAACGACGAGGAAGTTTGTTTGAAAGTGCGTATCGTGGGCGACATGTAGACGAGGATTTGGTTGTGACTTTGACAAAATTCATCCATCTGGTTCCCGTGTCCCGAACAGTTCGTCGTTTTGGTCCAGTAGAAACGGTGAGTGCTACTAGACCTGATGATTATTTATATAGCAGCTATTCGCAATATATAGGTATAAATGGTGATAAATGGGTAAATATTTTCTTAGGCGATTTTTCCGTACAGGAGTATAAAATGTTCATTGATCATGGTCGGATAGAAGGCGACGAACGGTTAAATTCTGTGGTTTTGGATGACTTGAACAAATAATTTGTTCAAATGTATAAAAATTATCGACCCGCTGTACGGCCTTTTAACGGCAGGATCTGGTTTACGACATATAGTTCGTTGGGTATAATTAGGTATGACAATTCCAGAATTTGTGCCTAGTAGTTTCGAAAGTAAATGGATATCAACTTGGGAAGAGAGTGGGCTATATAAGGCAGTCGACCATGATTCGAAGCCAAAATCTTATTTGTTGGTAGAATTTCCTTATCCATCTGGGGAACGTTTGCATGTAGGACATGCGAGATCTTACTCATGTATGGATGCAGTTGCACGTTTGCGTCGGATGAAGGGAATGAATGTTATGTATCCTATGGGATGGGATGCCTTTGGCCTACCGGCTGAGAACTATGCGATTAAGACGGGAATACATCCGAGCATTACGACTAAAAAAAATATTGAAAATGCAAAGGCTCAGGCAAAATCGTGGGGGTTATCATTTGACTGGGGTAGAGAAGTAAATACTACTGATCCAGATTACTATCGCTGGACTCAGTGGATCTTTATACAGTTATATAAAAAGGGCTTGGCTTATAAAAAAGAAATTGCTGTAAACTGGTGTCCTAGTTGCAAAATAAATTTGGCGGATGAGGAAGTAATTGATGGAAAATGTGAACGAGAGGGAACAGCTGTGGAACGAAGAACTCAAAGTCAGTGGTTATTAAAAATTACAGAATATGCCGATCGATTGCTGCAAGACTTGGATACAGTAGATTATCGATCCGATATTAAACAACAACAAGCGAACTGGATTGGAAAAAAGGATGGTGCGAAACTACAATTTGTGATACAAAATGATCAATTTAGTGTGCAATCTGAAGTATTTACGACACGGATTGATACAGTTTATGGGGTAACCTTTTTAGTTGTGGCGCCTGAAGTAGCAGCTGAGTGGATGGAGATGGGTTGGAAGCCAAACAAAGAGGTGTTAACGTATGTCGATAAATCCGTAAATACCTCTGAAGAAGAAAGAAAAAAAACTGAAAAAGCAAAAACAGGTGTGAGGACTGATTTGGTTGCAGTGAATCCGGCAAATGGGGAGCAAATATCTGTATGGGTGGCAGATTATGTACTAAAAGGAGTGGGGACTGGGGTGGTCATGGGTGTGCCTGCACATGATGATAGAGATATGGCTTTTGCCACTAAGCATGGTTTGACAGTCAAGATAGTGGTTAATGAAGAGGGCGTGTTGGTTGATTCTGGAAAATATTCTGGTATGGATTGGCAAGAAGCAATGGTTGCTATGGTTGTTGATGGATTGGGGGAGAAGATGGTGCACTATCATTTGCGAGATTGGATCTTTTCCAGACAACATTACTGGGGGGAGCCGATTCCAATGGTGTGGTGTGGGAAATGTGCTAAATGGCAGACTGTTCCCGAAGATCAATTGCCAGTAAGATTGCCTGAAGTAGAGAAGTACCAGCCGACTGATACTGGCGAGTCGCCACTCGCTGTAATGACTGAGTGGGTGAACACAACTTGTCCAGAATGTGGAGGTCTAGCCAAAAGAGAGACTGATACTATGCCTAATTGGGCAGGGTCTTCCTGGTACTTTTTGAGATATATTGATCCACAATGTAACATTTCGATAGCATCACCGGAAAAGCTGAAATATTGGTTGCCTGTAGATTGGTACAACGGCGGAATGGAACATACGACTTTGCATTTGTTGTATTCGCGGTTTTGGCATAAGTTTTTGTATGACTTAGGTGTAGTGCCTACGGCTGAACCGTATGCAAAGCGAACCTCTCATGGAGTGATCTTGGGTCCAGATGGGAAACGGATGAGTAAAAGTAAGGGGAATGTCATAAATCCAGATGAGGTAATAGCTAAATATGGAGCAGATGCTCTAAGGCTTTACGAAATGTTTATTGGACCATTTGATCAGATTGCTGCGTGGAATTGGGAATCTTTTGAGGGGGTATACCGATTTTTGAAGCGGGTTTGGCTGTTAAGCTGTGAATCTCGGGAGGCGAAAGCCGAGAGTTTGGAATTGATTCAGGCGCGATTTTTTAAGGCCAGTACAAAAGTGGCAGGAGACATTGAAGCTATGAAATTTAACACTGCTGTGTCGACACTGATGGAATTGGTTAACTTTTGGACAGAGAACAAATTAGCAGTGGGCAAGGATATGGTGTTGGTATTTTTGCAAACATTGGCTCCGTTAGCGCCGTTTATTACTGAAGAGTTGCATAGTCTTTTGTATGGGTCGTCTGGGAATTTTAATTCGATTCATAAGACTGATTGGCCTGCGGTAACAAAAAACCTGCAGATGGTTGAACAAGTAAAAATTAGTGTGCAAGTGAACGGTAAATTGCGGGCGGTTTTGGACATGCAAGCTGATGCTGGTGCCCAACAATCACTCGTAGAATCAATAGCGAGAGAACAGGAAAATGTAGCAAAATTTTTGAATGGAGAGGTACAGAGGGTTGTGTTTGTGCCAGGAAGAGTGATTAACTTTATTACAGGATGAATCGTAGAAGAATAGCAGTATATGCTATTGGTGGAGTAGGGATTTTGTTTTTGGTGGTTGGAGTGCTTTTAGTTTGGAGTGGTGCAGGTGGCGGACAAGCTGAATCTGAGATACAAGTCCTAGGGGAATCTAGCGACACTAATACAGAGGTTGGAAATGTTTTGGTGGATGTATCTGGCGCAGTAAAAAATCCTGGTGTGTACCATTTCCATTATGGGGACAGAGTGGGTGATGCTATTGAAGCGGCGGGTGGATTTTCTGATGAGGTGGATGCAGATTGGATCGATAGAGTCTTGAACAAAACTGAGAAACTTAAAGATGGAATAAAGTTGTATATTCCAAAAAAGTCTGACGCTACTCAAGTCTCTGTTGGGAAAAAAGCAAGTCGAATGGTGCATATTAATTCCGCTTCTGCGAGTGAGCTAGAGGATTTGAATGGAGTCGGTGTTTCTACTGCTGAAAAAATTATTTCAAATAGGCCATATTCGCGTATTGAAGAATTGGTGGAAAAGAAAGTCCTGGGACAAAAAGTTTTTGACCAAATAAAACAACAGATCGATACTTTGTGATGAAATGGTTTATTGTTTTTTTCCTAGCTAGTATCTGTGCGGTGAGGATTGTTGGGGCAATCCAGACGAGACAGAAGTATGAGGCTGGACAACGAGTGCGGATAAATACAATTGTTCGAGATATTTATACTGATTCAAGATTTCGAGCATTTATACGCGTAGATGGGTTGAAGATTGTTATTCCCGCAGATAAACATGTCTATGTTGGCGATGAGGTAGAAATTTTTGGCAGTCTAGAAGAAAGATCGATAGCTAACGGACAGGTTTATTTTGACCTTCATATAGACATTTTTAAGGCTTTTTCTCCAGAAATATCGTTTTGGAGAGTTATGAATGATTTTCGGCAAACTAGTATCGGACTATGGAAAAATTGGTTACCCGCAGACGAAGGAGGACTAGGTGCGGGGATTTTGTTTGGTGGTAATTCAGCCATGACGACTAATATGCGGGATTTGTTTCGTCAGGTGGGATTAACGCATATTGTTGCAGCCTCGGGTTATAACCTTTCGGTAATTTCAGCTGTGATTGCGGGAATAGGACAAAAGCTATTTGGAAGAAGAAAAACGATATACTTTGTTACATTTTGTAATATATTGTATCTATTTTTGGCAGGAATGGTGCCGCCCATAATTCGAGCTGCAGTGATGGCAGAGTTTGTACTTATTGGCCAGTTTTTGGGTCGAAGAGCTGGGGGGGTGTGGGTGTTGTATTTGGCTGTTGTGATAATGATTTTGTTTCGGCCAGCCTACAGTACGGATGTGAGTTTTCAGTTATCTGCTTTGGCAACATTGGGAGTTTTGATTGCAGGAGAATTTCGATTTGGAAAATCTATTTTTTTGCAGGAACTACAAGTAGGAATTTGGGCCACATTTTTGACTGCGCCAATTTTGGCTTATTATTTTGGGCAGTTTGCATGGATATCAATATTTTTGACTCTGTTTATTAGTTTGATTGTTCCAATTATTATGCAATTTGGACTGATAATCACTATTATAGGACTTTGTTTTTCGGCTATAGGTCAAATATTAAGTTATTTGATTTGGCCTTTGCTTAAAATTATTACTGTGACAGTTCAAATAGTGGCTAGAATGGGTATTGGATCGATTGGTGTGAATTTTGGTTTGGAGCTGCTGGTATTGGCGTACTTGTTGGAAGGCGTATTTGTCTTATGGCTTATAAAAAAACGCTTTTAATATTGGCGAGTTTGATTTTGGTTTTGGGGATTTGTATATGGTGGGTGTGGCCAGATGACCGGGTACATGTAGTGGTTTGTGATGTGGGACAAGGGGATGCGATATTGGTAAGTCGAGGGTTTGTGCAATTGTTGGTAGACGGTGGTCCAGATGATCGGGTATTAGGTTGCTTGTCTGACCATATACCATTTTTTGATAGAACGATTGAGATGATGGTAATGACTCATCCGCAGTCTGACCATTTTGCTGGATTGATTCATGTGCTGGATAGATATCGAGTGAGTAGATTTTTTGCCGGGCCAGAGAAAAATAATACGGTGGCGTATTTGGCTTTGCGACAGGTGTTGCAACAGCAGCATTTGGAGCCGGTGAATTTATTTACGGGACAACGGATCCAATTTGCTGGAGTGAAATATGAAATCGTTTGGCCGAGTAGAGAGTGGGTGGAAGGACATATGAAGGAAGGGATGAGTGACGGCACAGATTTGAATGGTTTTGGTGTCGTGGGCAGAATACAGTACGGCAGTTTTGATATGTTGTTAACGGCTGATGCCGATATCCCCGTGGAGCCGATGCAGATGCAAACTGGGAAATTGGTGCCAGTGGAGGTATTGAAAGTGCCACATCATGGGAGCCGAACTGGAATGTTGCCTGATTGGTTGGATATACTTCAGCCAAAAGTTGCCATAATTTCGAGCGGAAAAGGAAACCGATATGGTCACCCGGCACCCGAAGCGCTTGAATTGTTGCAACAGCGAGGTATGCATATATATAGAACTGATAAAAGTGGAGACGTGGAGGTAATAGCAGATGGACAAGAATGGCGTATTAGAGTTGGGCGAGGAGGGGAATGAGTTGGGCTATATCGTCTATTTGATGAACTGATTTTGGAACTTCACCTTGTTTATACATATCCCATTTGGGCGTGATATGGACTACATGAATTACTCCTGCGGCCAATGAAGCGAGAATGTCAGGTTTGATGCCATCTCCTACGGCTAAAGTTTTTTCAGGTTTACTACCCAGGCTGGTTATTGCATCTCGCCAATGTGTACTGGTTTTTGTGATGGCATGTTCTGGGTTAATAATGGCATGATAATCAAACAAATGACTGAGGTTGTGTTGGGACATCTTGATTTGATGCCAATGTGGCTGTGAGTGTGTAATGGCCAAGGTATGGAGGCCGTGACTTCTTAGTGATTCGAGAGTGGAACGGGTTTCGGGATAGATGTCTGGGGCGGAGTCATAAAATTTTAAGATAGGCCTATGATCAAATTGGGAAGATGGACGGTCGAAATGCTTGGCTAGCTGATCACAGATTATTTGCCAACGAATTTGCTTGACATGAACCTCTGGGTTTTGGAAGGCTTGACGGCCATATTCAGTAAATTGGGCATGAAGCTCTATTTCAGGAATACCTATTTGCTCGGCAGTATTTTTTACCCAAGCATTGGTATGAGTACGTATGTGTTTGGATGTATCCAGAAGAGTATCGTCTACGTCGAATGCTATAAGATTTATATCGTGACCTTTTAACCATTTTGCTGCTGAGAGAATATCTGTTTCTTTCATGAGGGGATTATACTCTGGGTTTTACGTTACAATATATTTATGCGCATTGGAATTGATGCTAGTCGAGCATTTGTTGATCAGCCAACTGGGACAGAACGTTACAGTAGGGAAATGCTGATGGCACTATTGGATTTACCTGAGGCGAAAGATCATACATTTGTGCTTTTTGTCAGGTTGGGACAAAAAGTAAGATTTGAGGCTGAGAGCTTTAGCAATATGAAAGTCGAAGTGATAGAAATTAGCTTACCTCGGTTATGGACTCAAGTGGGTTTGGCCTGGAAAACTTGGACAACAGCCTTGGATGTATTGTGGGTGCCGGCACATACCTTACCAGTTTTTCGAAAACCAGGTCTAAAAACAGTGGTGACTATTCATGGAATAGAATATGAGTGGTTACCAGCATATGAAAATCCGCTACAACGCTGGTATTTACCGCTTTCTACTAAATATGCTGTCGCCACGGCTACAAAAATCGTAGCAGTGAGTGAATTTACTAAATCACAGCTGGTGACACGACTAGGTGCAGCTGCGAGCAGGATTCAAACAATTTATGAGGGCTATGATCCCCAACAGTTCACCCTTGATGTGGGTATATTAAAGCGATTTGGTCTAGAAAAACAGAAATATATTTTATTTGTGGGAACCATTCAGCCACGAAAGAATCTGGATCGGCTCATAGAGGCTTTTGCAAACTTGGACATGAACGGTGTGAAATTGGTGATTGCGGGAAAGTGGGGTTGGTCTTATGACGCAATTGCTTTAGCGCCAAAAACCTATGGAGCAGAGAAGAAGGTAGTCTTTACTGGATATATTTCTGATACTGAACGATATTCTTTGTTACAGTTTGCAACATTTTATATCCAACCAAGTATTACTGAAGGGTTTGGTTTGCCGATACTCGAGGCGTGGCAGGCAGGAAAGGCGGTGGCAAGTTCTTCTGGTGGGGCATTGGCTGAAGTGGTTGGACAAGCTGGGGAGCTGTTTGATCCATCTTCTGTTGAAGATATGGCACAGGCGATGAGAAAAATGTTTGATGAGACTTATGTCTTGAAGTTGAAACCATTGGGGGAGAAGAGATTGAAAGAATTTTCTTGGAAAAAATCTGCTAAAAATATCCTGGAGTTATTTTTGTCTCTAGGTCGATAAAAAAGGTGCATAAAATGTGTATAACTGTATCAAATACGCACAAATCTTTGAACCATAAATTGTGCACACTTTTTATATGTTTATCTAGATTATTACTTAATACTTATCTTGTAGTAAAATATCATCTATGACACAACAACAACAGGTATTTGGAATCAATATTTCTAGCAAACCCCTAAAACAATTGCTAAAAGATTTGCAAACAATATTGGATAAATCTGTTTATTCAGCCTATTTTGTGGCTACAGTTAACCCTGAATTTCTGGTTCGAGCAGTAGAAGAGGATGCTTTTCGTAAAGTTTTACAACAAACCGATCTAAATATTGCTGATGGTAATGGTTTGAAACTGGCGGGAGAATTTGAGGAAATAATTCCAGGCCGGATATTAGTAGAAAAGTTGTTACAAAGTGACTATAAGATATTTTTCTTAGGTGGACGGAATGGTGTAGCCAGAGAAATGGCGGAAAAGTATGGTGGACAATGGGATGAAGGGTTGGCTGACGTATTAAATGAACGAGAAAATGTACAACTCAATGATCCAATTATCAAAAAGATAAACTCTTTTGCTCCTGACATATTATTTGTTGCTTATGGTGCGCCACAACAAGAATATTGGATTGGCCAATATAAAAAACAATTGAAAGTGAAGTTGGTAATGGGCGTAGGAGGGACGTTTGATGTGTTGACTGGTAGATTAAAGGCGCCACCACACTTGGTGTCACAGATGGGATTTGAGTGGTTGTGGAGACTTGTTCAGGAACCGTTTCGTTGGCGAAGACAATTGAAATTGTTGAAGTATCTATTTTTAGTGATACAGAAGTAATTTTGTAGCTTCGACGAAGCCCCAAATAGCAAGGCCGATGAATGCAAGTGCCCCTACAAAGCTGATATAAGGATTTTTGACTGCAGTAATGGTGGTTTTGGGAGAAATGAATAGGGCGATATTGAGAATCATATGGCCAACAAAGACGCCAGTGGCAAACCCAATTACGTTTACTATATTAAATAGCGGTAAATAGCCGGCAAAATCGTCGGCACCCAGTAAAAATGGAACACTGAATGAAAGAATAAATAAACTTTTGAAATTGGTTTTTTGACTGTTGCTAATCGAAGCATGGGGGAGAATTTTGTTTAAGACTGGTGAGGCGAAGTGGTTAATTTTTTGCAGATATTTTTGCAAAGTGTTGGCTAAAGAAATTTTGTTACTCGCGTGATCAAAACCATCTTCTGCTAGTTTGAGTAGGACAAAACTGGCTACTACAATCATTGTAGCCATGAGAGGTCTTACTTCACGGAATAAGTCCCAGATAACCAAAATGGCTATCGTACCGGCGATGTTTCCCAATGCTGTACCAATCTCGATAGCGATTCGATTTTTCCAGCCTGGATGGTCGTGCATGAGACGGCCAATGAAGATGGCAAAATCTATGCTGGTTTTGAGATAAATAGTTAGTCCAATGAGAATGTCGGGAAATCGAAAGTGAATGATAATATGTTCTCGACTCAGGGGCAGAAGATTGAGAATGGATGCTGTCGCCAGTAATAAGGCAATGCCCACAGCACAGACAACTGTGGTTAGTATAAGTGGAATTAGTTGATCTTTGGACATGGGAAGATTTATTTTAACAAAGTAGTTTGTGATAAACTCCGATCAGAATTATGGATAGGGAATCACATCAAGCCCGAGTGGGGGTGTATTGTGAACAAGGAGTAGTTGTGCGAGAAACAGAAGGATTGGTTGTATATGCTCCGTATTCTGTAGGTTGTCTGTATTTGTTTACAGCTTCAGAGAGACAACAGGGTCGGGTATATAAAGCGGCACGAGTAGCATTTCCAAAATCAAAATTGTCGTTGCCACAACTACCTAGTCCACGATAATTTTAATAAATTTTCGGGGACCGATCTGGAGAACGCCAGACGAGTTAATTTGTGTTTGAATATCAGTTATTTTTTGATTGTCATACATAACGCCGCCTTGTTGGATTAGTCGGCGTGCTTCAGAATTTGAACTTACCAAACCTGATTCGACCATAGTAGTAATGATTGTGTTGGGTTTGAGATGAATTGATAGCATGTCTGTTGGGGTTTGACCTTGTTGGTGGACGGATTCGAAATGTTGTTGAGCTTTTTGGGCGTCTGAAGCAGAGTGGAGCTCTGTAACTATTTGATGAGCAAGGCGTTTTTTTAATTCCATAGGGTGACCTTGTGTAGGAATTTCTGCTTCAGCGAGATTTGTGGCGAGTAAAAAGTATCTGTGAATCAGATCATCTTTAAGACTCATTACTTTGCCATACATATCATTTGGTGAGTCGTCTAACCAAATAGCATTTCCCCAGCTTTTGCTCATTTTTCGACCATCAGTACCTTCTAAAAACTCACTAGCTAAGACAAAAGATTCTTTGTTGCGTATATCTTTTTGTAAGGTTCTACCAGCTTGCATGTTAAATGTTTGATCTGTCGCACCAATTTGAATATCTGTATCTAGCATGTAACTGTCGTACCCTTGCATGATGGGGTAGAGAGTTTCTGGTAGTGAGACTGAGCCACCTTCTGTTAGGCGTTTTTTGATTAGTTCTCGAGAAATAAAATCGTTTAATGAGAAATGACGAGTGAGTTTTAGAATGTCTTCGAAGGTGAGTTTTTTTAGCCATTCGCTGTTGTGGACAATTTTTACTTTAGAGAAGTCTAATAATTTTTCCGCTTGGGATTTGTACGTTTTGAAATTGGCTTGGATTTCTGAATAGGTGAGAACAGGGCGCTCGGAAGTTTTGTCTGAGGTGTCGCCTATAAGGGCGGTAAAATCACCAATTAAGAAGGTGACATTGTGTCCCAGTTGGGCAAAACTGTGAAGTCGTCGAAGATGAGTAGCATTGCCTAAATGTAAATGAGTGGCTGTGGGGTCGACACCAAAGTATATATTTAGTTTGTCGTTGCTGTGTAGACGCTTTTCGAGTAATTCCTTTGATGGAATTATGTTGGCGACACCACGATTGAGAATACTATCTATAAGCGTATCTTTCATCTGAATTATTTTAGCATTCTTTACAGAGCTAATAGGGCGCCTAGACCGAGGAGGAGAACACCACCAATGCCAAGTGCCCAAGTGTATTCAGCTGCGCCAGATGTAGGCAAGCTGGAGATGGGGGTGGGCTGGGGGTTTGATGCGGTTGGCTTGTCGGCACAACTGATACTGGATGGATTGTTTGGGTTTCGGCAGTAGCCTGTGTAGCAAGTCAGTCCGGATTTACAGTTTGCGTCTGAGCCACAAGTGCCGTTGCAGGAATTTGGTTCACTGGCCGTTGGAGGCTGAGTAGGATTGGGTGTGTTGGTAGGACCGCCGCCAATAGGAGGTGTGGTGGGAGTGGGTGTAGCACTAGGAACGTTTGTAGGAATTGGTGAGCCAGTTGGAATGGTAGTGGGCCGAGGTGTATTTGTAGGAGCTGGCGTGTTTGTGGGTTTTGGTGTATTGGTAGGCTTTGGTGTGCTAGTAGGTTTGGTACTGGGGACAGGTGTGTTGGTAGGAGGAATTGGGCTAGGAGTTGGGGTGTTGATGGCGCCGTAATTGCCACTGTTTTTACAATCGTCTGAGCCGACGGCGTTCCAAGAAAATCCACCACCATTTGGAACGGCGACAGTTCCCAAATTTGCTGTTTCACCTTTTTTAAGTGGGGGGACGTTGAAGATACGACTGGTTTTTGTTCCGTTGTTGGGAGTGATTTCGATACTGACATTTTGAGCTGGTTCGTCGCGCTGAGATTGGTTTGTGGCAGTCACATTCCCGGTGATTGAGACATTGAAGGTGTATTTGGTACAGTCCCAAGCAGAGGTGACATATCTGGCTTGGCGATTTACTAATACTAATGAGGTGACTGCACCAGCAATAAGAGTAAGAACAGTCAGACCAGCGATAAGAGCTTTTTTGGAGAATTTTGGTTGAGAAGAATCTGAACTACTAATAACAGTTGGTTTTTCTTCTGTGACCACTGGAGTAGGGTTGGCTTGAGGGATATAGGCGACGCCTTCGTTTGGATTTGCGGGATTGGTGTTGTTAGGATTCATGGCAGGAAAAAGACTGTATGCATTTATTAAAACACTAATGTTTTTTTAATTGCAAGTGGGGCAATGGTGTAAAATACTTTTTAGGTATGAAATATTCCCAAGTTTTTCCTAAAACACTGCGAGAAGCACCGAAAGATGCGATGACGACGAATCATAAATTGTTGGTTCGGGCTGGATTTATTGATCAATTGATGGCGGGGTCGTGGACTTTGTTACCGTTGGGGTGGAAGGTGGTGCAAAATATTTCGCAGATTATTCGAGAAGAATTAAATACTATTGGGGCTCAAGAAATGTTGATGCCTTTGCTGCATCCAAAAGAAATCTGGAATCAAACTGGAAGATGGGAGAGTGCAGATGAGGTGATGTATAAGTTAAAAGATACTCGAGATAAAGAGTTTGCTTTGTCATTTACGCATGAAGAAATTGTCATGCACTTGATGACAAAATTTATTCAATCTTATAAAGACTTGCCTTTGTCTGTCTATCATTTTTCCACAAAGTTTCGAAATGAATTGCGATCTCAGGGGGGGATATTGCGAGGACGAGAATTTTTGATGAAGGATGCATACACTATGCATACTTCTGAAGAAGATTTGATGATGTGGTATGAGAAATATAAGCAAGCATATTTGAAAATTTTTGAACGTATTGGGTTACATGTCTATGTGACTGAAGCTTCTGGTGGGGTGTTTACTAATAAACATACTCACGAATTTCAAGTAGCGGCTGAAGCAGGTGAAGATACTATTTATATAAAGCCTGGAACTCATGAGGGCTATAACAAAGAAGTGTTTGAGGGAAATGAAAAAGATTACGAAGTTATTCGGTCAATAGAAGTCGGAAATATTTTCCCACTTGGAACGATGTATGCAGAAAAGATGGGTGGACTGTTTACTGATGCTGATGGAACTAAAAAACCGATTTGGTTTGGTAGCTATGGTATTGGGACTACTCGACTGATGGGGACGTTGGTAGAAGTATTTCATGACGATCGAGGAATAATCTGGCCAGAAGCTGTCGCTCCGTTTCGAGTTCAGTTGGTAGATATTCGGGCAAGTGAGCGAGCAAAAGTGGTATATGAGACACTGGTGGATCGAGGCGTGTCGGTATTGTGGGATGATACTGATAGATCAGCTGGAGAAAAATTAGCTGATGCAGATCTACTGGGTATGCCACATAGGATTGTGGTGTCGGCAAAAAATGGTGAGGATGTAGAATATAAAAAGCGTTTGAGTGAGCAAGTAGAACGGTTGAGTTTGGATCAATTGCTGACTAAATTGTCGTAAACAGGTCGACTGATAACGATTACTCCTGGTCGGCCGCTCATAAGATAGTCAGAGGATGGCGCACGGCCAAGAGGAAGATTTTTTATTAGATTGGCGGAGGCGTCTAACATCCATTCCAGAGGAGTGTTTTTGTAGCCAGCTTTGTTCCAGCCGTCTAGTTTGTACGGCTTGTATAAATTTTTGGCATCGCCGGAATTGTCGACACATAAGGCGATACCGGTAAATTCTATTGGTGCAGTGGAGGTTTTTTGAGTGAATACGACATATTCTTGGCCAATGTCGTGAGTTCCGCGGGTAGCAACTGCGCCAAGATATTTTTTACTGGCTAAAGCTTCTGCAATTGAGAGATGGGATTGTTTTTCGACGATGAATTCTGTCAATTTGTGGTCTTTGAGTTGGAGAATATTTTGGTCTTCTTTTGAGATTGTCGGGTGATTTTGGATGCTTTTGAGGCGATTGTTTATTACTGTTTGCATGATGGGGGAGTTTTCATCTAAATGAAATGTGGCCCAGCCTTTGCCAAAGTCCAGATTTTTGCCAGCATTTTGATTTGTGCCAATTAAGGGTGGGTTGATGACGATTGTTTCAATAAATTTTCTGACTGATTCTGGAGTTTTGTCGGTTTCAGCCCAAGCGACAGAGGGGATTTCGCCGAAAAAATGTTCCATACTGGCAGCTCCAGCAAAACGGAAGAGTGTACGTCGGGAAAACTTATGACTAGATGGTTGGCGATCTGGCATTGTATGATAATACGACACATTCGCTATAATGGTCAGATATGAAAAAGAAAGAACGTATTAACTTGCCTCCAGGCACTAATTTGCCAAACCATATTGCCATGATTTTGGATGGCAATAGGCGCTGGGCACGGGCTCGGGGTTTGCAGCCTTGGGAAGGGCATAAGGCTGGATATCAGGCCATAAAACGCTTGGGATATGCAGTGCGCGAACTGGGAATTCATACATTTACTATTTGGGCGTTTTCCACAGAGAATTGGGAAAGGCCACAGGCCGAGGTCGATGAAATCGTGCATATTTTGCGCCTGGCTTTGAAAGATATTGAAAAGGATTTGCATCAAGAAAAAATGCGATTGGTGCATTTGGGGCGAAAGGATCGTTTTCCAGCTGATGTGGTGTCAGAGATTCGCCGATTGGAGTCGGAATCTGCTCACTACACAAATTATTTACTCAATATTGCGCTGGATTATGGTGGCAAAGATGAAATCGTGCGGGCGACAAATAAAATTTTGGAATCAAAATTGGCTAATGCCGATACGACTCCCATAAATGAAAAAGTATTTGAGAGCTATTTGGATACGGCTGATCAACCATATCCATATGTAGATTTGTTTATTCGGACATCGGGAGAACAGCGGACATCGGGACTCCTGCCTTTGCAGATGGCGTATGCAGAGTTTTATTGGGAGCAAGATCATTTGCCGGATTTTACTCCGGAAAAATTGGTAGAGGCGGTAGTAGATTATTCTCGGCGCAGACGAAGATTTGGAGGAAATGATGCAGTAGAGCATATGAGATTTAATCCTGAGGTAGTGGCGGATTTGGAAATAAAATGGCAACGGGCTCTGGCAATTGGAGATGCTGGATCTTTGAAAGATGAAGCGATTAACTATTTGAAAGAGCAATATGGCTTATCTAAAGATCTGGCAAAAGAGGCGGGTATTCATTTGGTAAGTGCATTGGCCCATCGAAAGGCTGATGAATGGGAAGGGGCGAAGAAGGCCCTGGTGGGATTGTATGAGCTGATTAAGCGAAATGTGGGCCTGGCCTTTGAGCCGGAGATTGTAGCTAATTTTGAGATTAATTTGTGGCAAAACCAGAGTGAAGAAGGTCAGAAGCAGTTGATAGCTGAAAAGTTTCGGTTTTCAGAATTTCAAGCGACGAAATCGGCACATTTGGCTTATATGGCAAATATGGAAATGAAAGAGAATAATTGGACAAAGGCAAAAGTATATTTGGAGAAGTTTTATTCAGCGTTGAAGGAGAGAGTAGCGTAAAAAATTATCTGGCCATTCCAGAACCTTCGGCTGAAGACGGGTTATTTTTCTTTCGTTCTTCGGCCGCTTCTTCACGATCACGTCGTCTTTCATCACTACCTGAGAGATTGCCTTCAGATTGTTGCTTGATTTGTTTTTTTAGTTCGGCGTCTATTTTGTCTAGTGTGTCATTGTATGCCATACATTAAGTATTAATCCTTTTTGGGTTGGTTGTCAACTTTTGGTTAAGCTATACTATTTTTATATGTTGTGTCCGGGGTGTGCGGCGGAGCTGCAAACTGTTTCTGTCATAGGAATTGATGAGTCTTTTCGTTGTGCTCGATGTGGAGGATTTTGGGTGCCAAATTGGGTGGTCAATGCGTTGGCAGAAGGAAAGAGTTTGGAAGTAAAAGAACATGCTGGCGAAAGTCCTGCTGGAGGGACTAATGCGTGTCCTACCGATGGCTGGATTTTAAACTCGCCACATCGTGAGCTAGTGCCAGAGGGATTTGTGGCAGGTGTATGTGATGCGTGTAGAAATTGGTGGTTTCCGCACAATTCATTGTTCACTTTTTATGAAGCAATGAAAGCTAAGCGTGAGTATACCTTGCAATGGAATAAGGATGGATTGAAAAAGGTAGCGTTGCCGGCCTTAAGTTTGATTTTTGTCATTGGGGCGGTGGCAACATCAATCGTATTGGTACAGCTGCCACAGCGGGTGGGAATTTCTGCGAGTAGTGAGGCGTCGGGGATTGCTATTGTGTTTATTGGTCAGGGAGATGTAGATATTGTTTTTGCTTCCAGTATGCCAGTGTCGAATATTTTGTATCGTCCTGCAGGCCAACTGAACTATTCTACAGTTCCGGTTCAATTTGATGGTCGGCGGTATCGAGCGAGTTTGAGAAAACTTACCCCAGGAAACTATATTTATAAGATATTTGAGCGGGAATACCCACTAGTTATTGAGTATACTAAACAAGATGAAATGCCCTGATTGTGGTTCGCGATTGTCCGATATACAAATCGATGGAAAATTTTTGTACAGATGTTTTCATTGTGGGGGATTTTGGGCTGATGCGCATACATTTTCTGAGATCGATCCCCATGCGCTCGTTGCCATGAGGCGAGTAAAAATCGATTCCTTATGGTTAAAGGGGGGTACTGGTGTGTGTCCTCAAGATGGAATGATGTTGCAGCGATATGTGGGCGAAGATGTGCCAGTGACTATTGAAGTACGATATTGTGTGCGCTGTGGAAAACGTTGGTATGGAGGAGATGGGCTGTTTGTACAAAAGATTAGTGATGGAGCAGCGGGATCAAAACCTGCTAGTGCGCCGCGGGTATTATTTTTGAGCTTTGTGGCTGTTTTTCTATTGGGTGGATTGTGGGTAAGTATGAAATTGGCTTCTCGGTCTCAGAATACCCAGGTGGGGGCAAAGTCTGAAATATTTAGTATTTCTGTTTTGCCTATAGATTCTCGTTCTGTTTTGGTAACGGTGGTAAGTCGACAGAAGGTGGATCTAGTGGAATATAAATCAGTTGGTGCGAGTGAGTGGCAACAGTTACCAATGACAGGAGTGGGAGATAATGGATATATTGGAAAAATATTGGATTTGACCAAGGGGAACTATATGGTGCGGGTAGGAGATAAGATTCAGGAGTTTGCTATTTAGGAGTTATTCCGAGAAGCCATTGGACGGCTTCTTTTTTGTAGCGACGATCGCCGCGGGAGTTGATACGGATAGGGACGAGCTTACCGCGTTTGCCCCAGCGTTTGACTGTAAGAACTGAAACTCGTAAGACAGCAGCGACTTCTTTGACAGTGAGAAGGTCTGGAAGTTCGGAAAGATTTGCTGATGTCATCTGATGTACAGATTATTACTTTGATCTATTTGAGTCAAGGGGTATAAGCTAGCTAGGGTGTACCAGTTTGTGGACCAAAGCGAATGGCAGAGTTTTGGTTGTAAATGGTTTTTACTTGTCTGGCGGTGAGTGCATAGGGGAATATTTGTACTTCATCAATTTTACCGGTAAATGGTGAGGTGGCGTCGCTGGCGGCACCGATACGAAGTGTGCCGGTGTAGGCATTGGCTGCTGCATATGAGCCAGAACTAACTAAGTTTCCATTTATATATAAAGTACCAGTACTTGATCCGTCATATGTGGCTACGAGATGGTACCAGGTGCTGGATGAGGTAGAGTAGGTAAAGCCAACGCTGGTGCTACCCAAGATGCGAATGGTTGTGTCGTGCATATCTATTCCATAGCCATTTCCTGTGCCGGCACTAATTTTGTCTACTACGCGGGCAAAGGTTGAGCCAAATGAACTACCTTTATTGAGCCATACAGAAATACTAAATGGTCTAGAAACATAATTTAATGCTGCGGCATTTGCGACTTCGACATAGTCGTTTGTACCGTCAAAGTTTAGTGATGAACTGAATTTGCCAGTAGCGCCATTGCCCCAGGCAGTACTTGAAGTGTTGCATGAGCCGACTGATGTTTGAGTGCCGCTGGAAGCGCCATTCCAAGTACCATTGTAGCCGCCACCAGATGAATCATAGAGAGTAGATCCCTGACATTCATCAAATTTCCAATATGCGACTGATTTGCCTTGGTTGTAATCCCAGGATATTTGAGATGCGCTGCGAGTGTAATTGTAGACTTTGACTGAGTCTATTTGTCCGGCGAGATTGTCCACACTTCCGCCAAACATTCCTATTAATAATGCTGCTGTATTTGCCGTGCCTGCTACAGTTTGAGTACAACTGAATGCTTGTTTACCGTCGTAATAGAAACGTATATTTGAATTGTCCCACGTCATAGCATAGTGATGCCAGTTGGTGGTGTCTGTAAATGTCGTAGAACCGTCGTTGCAAGTTTGGCCACTCACACCACCACCACCGACAATGACATCCATTGTGTTTGTATCGGTAAATTCCATAGCGTAATTGTGGGATGCTGCAGCGTTTGCTGCACCTTTGCCTAGGATCGTGTCGTAAGTACCTGTGCTGGTTCGACGTACCCAGGCCATGGCTGAACCGCTGGTGGTGAGATCTAAACTGTTGGCGTCTGTAACGGTGATGTAGTCGTCTGAGCCGTCGAAACTTACGGCTGGGCCTAATTTGCCTGCTGTCCAGGTGGGGCCTAACGTGAGTGTGCCGGTGTTGCCATTTCCGGAGGTGTCAAATGCTGATGTGCCTGAGTTTTCATCCATTTGTAATTCTAAGACTGGGGTGTTGCATGTAGAGGTATCGCCAGGGACACAGTATCCACGTGCAGTATCGTTTGCTATGGTGACACCATCTGAACTGGTGGAGAGCGATCCGAGTTGGGTTTGGGAAGCGTGATTGTATTCGACTTGGACATCTTGAAGAGACAAGGCGCCAGAATAAATTTTGACTTCATCAAGATCCACCAAGGCTTCATCGCCATTGTCTGTACCGTCGCGATCACCTATATATAAGGTAAGGTCGTTTGAAAGAGAGCCAGTGGGAACACCAGTAGTTGTTGAGGCATTTAGCTTGCCGTCGACATACAGGTCTAATCTGGAAGTATCGGTTTTTACGGCGACAATGTGATGCCAGGCTTGATTGTATAAATTGCTGGAAGAGGTGACGATGGCATCTGGCCCCCAGCTGGTGTCGTCGTCCACGCCAAAGACAATGTTTCCAGAAGAATTTCCATAGACGGCAAATCCGGCGATGGTGGACGAGGCACGGTTTACTATGTACTGGGTACCTGAGCCGCCGCTGTTGTCTGACTTGAACCAAAAACTAATTGAAAAACTGTTGGTGTCGACATCGTAATCACTGTCATTTGACCGAGAGATGTAGTTTGTACCAAGGCCATTCCAGGCATTGAAAAATTTTCCAGTGCTGGTCCAGGATGAAGTGGAAAGAGTGAGATTGTCGGCATTTAATGATTTGTCATTGGCCGTAGTACCCCGTCCTTCATCAAATGGCCAATAGGAGATATATGCGCCGACGGGTGTGCCAACTGTGGGATGGTCGGCATTCATTTCAATGGCTAATTGTTTGGGGGTGAGCGTGTAGTTATAAATTCTTACATCATCTATCGTGCCGTCAAAATAGTTTGTACCATTGCTGGCATCTCGACCGATATCTATACGATTTGACGAGCTGTCTGAACCAGATGGATCGTTTGTATATGAAACCGTAGTGCCTAACTGAACGCCATTTTCGTAAAATTTGACGGTGTTGTTGTTTATATCTCGTACTGCGGCGACATGAATCCAGGCGCCGGAGGTGGTCGTTAGCGTGGCGGTGGAAACAGTGCTATCGTTTGTCCCTGTGCTATGTTCCCAATTTAGCTCCAGATTGTTTGTCGAGTTGATTAATAAACTGTAGGCTTCGTTGGTGGTTTCGGTTTCACCATTTGAAGCATATTCGACGACGGTGTGATTGGCCCCGGCGACGCGGCGATAGACCCAGGCAGAGACAGTGACATTTTCTACTAAGGCTAAGTTTGTAGAAGGGGAGTCGCCACGGACATACGAAGCACTGCCGTCAAATTTTAGACCTTGTCCGTATTTGCCGGTGACCCAAACAGGACTAGAAGTGAGAACTCCTGTATTTGCGCTGGCATTGTCTGTCACAGTAGTGCCACCGGCTTCATCGAGTTTGTAATATCCGACTGGACCAGGTCCAACATCGTATAAATTGGTGACTTCATTGGCACTTAGGGCTCGGCTGTAAAGTTTGACTTCGTCGATTCGGCCTATGAATCCAGTAGTTCCGAGAGTGTTGGCGCCAATTCTTGGGACTGCAAATGGATTTGTGTTGTCAAAGGCTCTTGGGGTGGTCGAGAAAGAGTCTTGGAGAATATTGTTGACATATAGTTTGTGTTTACCGGTTACACCGTCGTATATAGCGACAATGTGATACCAATTATTTGCACTAATAGTAGTAGTGCCATCTGCCCAATCTTCAAAACTGTTGGTGTCGGTGCTGCGGCCACCAAAATACATAGCGTTGTCAGAATCTAGCATTAGCTCAAAACGATTTGAATCATCGGCATTTATGGGTTCGGCATAGATGTCTCGTTGGACGGAATTGACTGTTGTGGGGTAGATCCACATAGACACCGAAACTTGGGATTTACCTTTGACTGAATTATTGTTTGAAGTGCCAACATAATCTCCAGTACCGTCGTAGGATGTGCCGTAAAAATATTTGGTGGCAGAGACGGCGGCGACATTGCCATTCCATAGACCATCATTACTGTTTCCAGATGAGTCACAACTATCATTTGCGCCGCCTGAACAGAGATTTGAGGTGTACTCATCCATTTTCCAATAGCCCATCAGGCCATTGCTGGAAAGATTTGTAGTGCTACTATCGCCAAAAGATGCATTGGTACCTTTTGATTGAGTTTTGGTGCTAAATTCATTCAGTACTTGAGTGGCGGATTTGGCGTAATTGTAGTATTTGACTTCATCTATAAAACCTACCCATTCATTTGTAGTGACGCCGTCGGAATTTCTACCAACGGAAAATGTAGGGGACGAACCGCTGATTGAACCGGTGGCGGATATTGATGCGTCTTGACCCATTTGTTTGCCATCTATATAGAGAGTTATTGATGTGGTGGCATTTTTTACTCCAGTGATATAGTGCCAAGTAGAATCTACATAGGTTGTGGTGGAGCAGGCAGTGTCTGTGTTGGCGCCGGATTTGATTTCAAAACACAGATTGCCGCTACTGTTCATATATAAGTTGTATCCACCGGTAGATTCGCGGGAAACGATATAGTCTGTATCAGTAGCTGTGGCTGAACGTTTTGTCCAGGCTGAGATAGTCATACTGCCACTGCCAGGATCAAGTTCAGTATCTGAACTGTAACTTTTGGAAACACGATTGTTGCCACCGGTGAAATAAATACATGGACCACTGGCACATAAATCTGGAGTTTTCCAATAAGAAGCAGAATCAACCGTGCCGTTGTTTCTGTTTAAGGTGCTGTCATATGCAGTAGTGCCGACTTTTTCATCAAATTTCCAATACAGAATTGGGCCGGGGCCTACTTCTTGATTGGTGGTGGGTGCGGTTTCGTCTGATGGATCGCCTCCAGATGGGGTGAGAGCTGTAAATTGGGTAGAGTCGATTTCACCGTTCACGGCATTTGGACTGCCGTAATACGCATAGGCAATATTTGATCCGTTTACTATGTTGGGAAAAACTATTTCAAATGCAGTGGTGGCGTTGTTGCAAGTGCCTGTAAGGTCATAGAGTAATGATTTGCCATTTACATCTGTAAACCGAATATCATCACAATCTGATTGCATCATGTTGGCCGAAATGAGTTCGGCGGTATCGAGCCTGTAAGTCACGGCTCGAGGGTCACCAATAGTGGCATTGTGGGTAAAAATGAGTTTGACACGATAGGCATACGTATCATCGAACCAAGCGGCTTCGATTGCCGGTGCTGTAAGCCGCATAAAGACTGCCGCAATTCCGATAAAAAGAAATAAACTGCTGATAAAACTAAAGAATTTTTTCTTGGTGAATTTGGGTTTTTTGATACGCATGTTAGTTAATGACCCACCAGCTGAATTTGACATCAGTAGGTTGAATTTGGGGGATACGAACTACAAACTTACCAGATTCTGTGGCACTTGCGGAGATGGCAACTGGGATTTCTGGAGTAACAAAGACTGATGAGCTAGTGGAGACCGCTGTAGTGTCGATACTGAATTCTGTCGTACCAGTGGGGATGACTGCTTTGCCAAGTGAGGCACTTTCTGTCGCCGTACCGAGGATATTTACTTTTTCAGTGGTTATTTCTTTGGCGGCTAGTGTGCCAGTGGTGGTGATATTACCCTGATCGTCGATCGTGACTACGCCACCGTTGAGAGAAATTTCGCCTGTTAATGAAGTGATGTCTGAGAGAATGTCGTCAAAGACGAGTGTACCGACATTGAGTCTGCCAGTAACTGAGAGCTGAGGTACTTGAACGGCTAGAGTGGTCACTAGTCGGCCAGAATCTGTAGAAATTGCCCAGTTTTGATCTATTGGTAGACCACTAGAAGAGGCGTTGTTTGTTTGGAGATTGGCTAGTTCGGCAGAGATAGAAGCAACTTGATCTTTTAGGACATCTAATTCTGATTTGATATTGGTAATTTGAATTGTTTGATTGTTGATATCTGTTGTTTTGGCAGCAAATTCTGAAGCAGTCACTGTACCAGGCACTACAAGATTTCCACTGTCATCGAAAGCAAGGAAATTGGTTGGATCCGCCCAACCATTTTGGACAAAGAATAGGACAGTGTCTTTTCCGCTATTAGGATTCCAGGCATCTAAAGCTTTTCCAATCATATGGCCTGGTTTGGTGGCTTTTTGGGCTTTTCCAGGTTCGGAACTGGTGGTCAGATAATCTCCGGCTTGAATAGGAGCTGAGTTTTGAGAGATTTTAACTGGAATACGACCAGAAAGGGCAATGGCCACGTCTTTGACTGAGCGTGGATCTTTTTTCTGACCCCAGCCACCGAGAAGTACGCCAGGTTTTTCGGAGATTACGCCTAAGACTTTTGAAGTATCTCCGTTTGTAGCTTTTTTAACGAATTCAGTTTCGTAAGCGTAGTTTTCAGCAGCTGGTTCATTGGGAATGCTTTGATAATCTGTACTGACGACATCACCGGCTTGAATGTTGTTGTCGAGTGTGGGGAAGTTTTCGCCAACGTCATCGATGGTGAAGCTGGAAGAAATTCCATACACTGTTCCGGCTGTGCGGGAAGCGTCGATACAATCGTCGGCTGTGTCTAGAGTGTCGTCGGCACAGATGGCGCCATAAGCGAGTAGACCATTGCCGCTAATGTTGGCGGCAGTATTGGTACCATCGGCACCGATAATAAGATCTGCACCAGAACCATTTGTGAGGGTCATGACGGTTGTGCCAGAGTTTGAAGCTGTAAGAATGGCAGCACTGCCAGTTTCATTGAAGATGGCCAGCGCATTGTTTGTGGCAGTTCCCGAGACCATGAATAAGCCTTTGGGAGTTTGGGAAGAAGGAGCATTTGAAAGTAGGATGCCGCCGTTGGCTGTACCGTTGACATCAAAGACAACTCGGCCAGAACCATAGGTTTGTAGAGTCAGATTGTTTGATTCGAAACTTTCACCTGATTGGATAGTGAGTGAGGAATTGGATTTGATAAAGCTGGAAGTTTGATTGGTGAAATTGAGATCGTAGGCGATAGATACGTCTCCTGAGGCGGTGAATTGGTGTGGAAGAGCTGAAGTAACTTGAGATTCGTTGACAGAGAAGAGGGTGGTGCCGGCATCTGTGACATTGAATAAATTGCCTGATGACAGATTACCATTTGTGCCAATGTTGATGCGGAAAAGATCTGCAGATGTGGCGGTGGTACTGGAGCCAGGAGCCCATTCGAGATATCCAAGACTACCAGTAGTTAATGCTGTTGATGTGGAATTGATGTTTAGTGATCTACCAGTGGTGAGGCCGTTGGTAAATATTTGACTAGCGTATCCTGTGGTGAGTGAATTGGCAGTTAAGTTTATTAAACCGTCAGCAGTGCCGACACCTGTGTAGGCGCCCGTGGAAGTGATGGTCATACCAGCGCCAACTGTGTTGGCACCTAGAACTAAATCTACTAATTCGCCGCCAGTAGTCATTGTTGCTCCGGATCCGGTGATTCTTTGAGCGGATCCAGATGTGAGTCCGGTAGTGGAGATACTCATGGCTTGGCCTGTGGTCATGGCGTTTGCAGTAAGAACGGCTAGGCCAGTACCTGTATAGACGCCTGAAGTATTTATGTTTAGACCATTTCCAGCTGTGGCGGCACCCATATTTAAGTCTACTAATTCACCGTTGGTAGTCATTGATGTACCGCCGATGATTTCTAAACCTGTGCCAGAAGTCAGACCAGTGAAGGACATCTTTGAACCATCGCCGGTGGTGAGAGAGTTGGCAACTACATTGATGAGTCCATCGGCTGATCCAGTGCCAGTGTAGGTACCAGAAGAGGTAACGGTGATGCCGGCACCGACAGTGTTGGCACCAAGTACTAAGTCTAGAAGTTCACCACCAGTAGTCATGGTAGCGCCAGATCCAGTAACTCTTTCACCAGATCCAGATGTAAGACCGGTGTAGGAATATTGAGATCCGAGCCCGGTGGTAAGAGAATTGGCGACGACGTTTATTAGACCATCGGCAGCGCCAGTTCCGGTATATACACCAGTAGAAGTAATTGTCATGCCAGCACCAACTGTGTTGGCACCCATGACTAAGTCTAGGAGTTCACCACCGGTAGTCATGGTGGCGCCAGATCCAGTGAAGCGAGAGAGTGATCCGGAAGTCACTCCAGAACCAGTAAGTGCTAAACCAGCACCAGTTGTGGGGCTGGGACTAAATGTGTAGGTGCTGCTACCGGTGATATTTGAGTCGCTAGTAAAGTAGGCGAGTTGGGTGTTTAGAGAACTGCCTGATGAAGTGACGGTACCGGTCAAAGCACATGATTGGCCAGAGACACAGATGGTACCGGTGGCATCTGGAAGAGTCCAGGTGCGAGCAGCAGTCAGATCATCTGAAGTGATGGTGCCAGTGAAAGAATTAGTAGCTGTGGTGGTTTGGGGCTTGATACCGATAGAGTCAGAATTGGCTGTGGTGGAATTGAAAGTGGCAGTATTTGTAGTACTAAGAGTGGAGGAAAAGGCTCCGGATGCTTGGGTGAATCCAGTGAGTCCGGAGATGGCGCCAGCTGAACTGACATCCCAAGAAGTGGTGTCGATAGCAACTGTGGAAGAATTGTTGCCCAAGGTGGTGGCTCCAGTTGAGGATAGAGTGGTGAATGATCCGGCTAGGGCTGTGGATTGACCAATGGTACCAGTGAAGGCGTTTGAAGTTGAGGAGAGCGTTAGGGCATTTGAATATGTTCCTGAGAGAGCGGCTGATTGTAGTATGCCTGAACCATTGATGATGGCGGTGTTGTTGTATGAGAGGACATTGTCCCAACCGGTTCCAACTTGGAAGGCGTTTTCAGTAGCATCTGCGTCACCTGTAATACCAGCAATGTTTATGCCATTTAGCACATTTGAGCCAATGGTGTGGTTGGGGTTGGTAAGGCTGAGAATCATGGCATTGACAGTGTCTGAGCCATCCATGGCATTTAAGGTGTAGGTGGAGGAAATGATGTCTCCGGAAGCCCCTGCGGCAGGAAGATCTGAGATTCTAAGTTTTTCATTGGTAGTGGCTTGGCCACCGGTGAAGAAGCGAATGTCGTCGGCTGATCCATTTGCGACTAGAGAGATACCGTTTGAAGTAGAGTTGCTTTGCATAAATGCTCGGCTACCTAATACATTGGCGATGGCGTTGGAACCACCCATACCGACTAGCACTTGAGCTGAAGCATCGTTGGTGAAGCTGGCTGTGGTTACGGCACCCGAGCCGTTGCTGGAGTTGGTGACATCAATACCGTAGATACCATTTGTGGTGCCGGCAATATCTAAGGCATTGTCTGGTGTTGAATCGCCAATTCCGACATTGCCAGAGGCATCAACTACAAATGGAGTACTGTCGGCATCTGTACCATCGTCGTTGATCCAGATACTGGGTTGAGCAGAGCTATTACTAATCATGACAGGTGAGACACTGGATGAGGCATTTGAAGCATTGATATACAAAGCAGAGGCATTACCAGAAGAAACATTGCCAGAGGCGGTCAGAGATATGGCAGGACCAGTCGTACCGGTGAATGTCTGAGTCCAAGTATTAGTACCCTGCGCTATGGTGAGGGCGGCGTCGAGGGCCATTGAGTCTTTGAATTCAGTGAAGTCTAAGGAATCGGCGGTGATATATGCAGCGCCGATAGTAGTAGTGGTGCCAAGTACACCACCGGAGGTGTTTGTGACTAGGCCAGCACTACTGAGTCCGGAAAAAGTGATAGTTCCAGATGAAGTGAGACCAGTGAGACCGCTAGCTACACCAGTGCTACTAACATCCCAAGAAGTGGTGTCGATGGCTACGGTGGAAGAATTGTTGCCTAGTGTGGTGACACCCGTAGAAGATAGGGTGGTGAATGAACCAGCGAGTGGGGTGGATTGGCCAATTGTGCCAGTGAAGGCATTTGAAGTAGAAGAAAGAGTTAGAGCGTTGGAATATGTGCCGGAGAGTGCGGCAGATTGAAGGACGCCTGATCCATTGATAATGGGGGTAGCATTGTAACTTACCAGATTGTCCCAACCAGTGCCAAGTCGGATAGCTGTTTCTGTAGCAGTTGAACCTGTAACATTGTCGATATTTAGACCGTAGAGGGTGTCGCCGGAATCGTTGTTTGAGTTAGTGTTGGGGTTTATATAGATGGAGGACAGAGTTTGATCTGTGGCATCTAAAGTAAATTTAGGTGTAACTGTCAGACCATTGGCAGTCGCTGTGGTACCCAGAGGAGAGAAAGTTTGAGCGAAGGTTCCAACTCCGTCGGCTAGAGCCAAATTTTTGCCAGCAGCGATGGTAACGGTGGTGCCGTTGTCAGAAATGTTTGAGTCGCCAATGCTGGTGCCGCCAGCATTGTTGAATTTTGGAATGAAGTTTTGTGTACCTGATCCAGAGACACCAGATCCAGATGAACAAGTACCGATAGCGTTGCCAGCTGAGATACAAAGTTGGGAACCGGTTTGAGCAGAAAGGCCAGTAAGAGACAGAGTTTGTAGACTGCCAGCGCCAGAGCCAGAGATAGACCATTGGGAATCATTTAAAGCTAAATCTGTGCCAGTAGAACGGCCTAAGGTGATAGTGCCTGTTGAAGAACCAGTACCGATGTCGGTATTTGATGATCCGGAAACGTTTATGGATGCGGCGCCAGTGATATTTGTGGTGCCAACGAGATTTAAGGTGTCTAGAGCAGAGCCAATATTTACAGTGTCGGCCACAGTGTTGTTTGTGGCGATATTCAAGGTGTTACCAGCATTTCCAGTGCCAATAGCAATGGTTTTAGCATTATTGCCAGTGGCGAGATTTACATTGCCAGTAGTGCCTGAATCAAGTGTAAGTGCATTTGATGTGGCTGAGGTGATAGTCAAAGCACCTGAATCGGCTATGTTGTTGGTGGTAAAGGTTTGGGAACCGATGGTAGTGCCAGTGATTAACGAGCCGACACCGGCGTTGGAAATGCGAGTGGAGCCGTTTAGGGTTAGGGCGCCAGATGTGATGGCGACGTCACCTGTAGTGAAAGTACCAGCTGTGGCTTGAAGTGAAGAGGCGAGTGTCATGGCGCCAGCTGTGGTGACATTGAAGTTGGTGGAGTTGATGTATTTGGAAGCCGGATCACTGCTGAAATTAATACCATTACTAATGGTGGCTGAGCCAAAAGTGATGCCATTGGTGATACCGCCAGAGATAGCACCAGAATTGGTAATGCGGAGTGCGTCTGCGACTACGGTTGAGCCAGTAGAATTTGTGTCAGCGTTGTCCAGTAAAAGAAGTGCATTTACTGAATTGTCGGTAGTATTGGTGGTGGCTTGGTTTTGGATTTGGGCGACGTATTCGGTGTTACCAGCTACAGTTGGAGTGCTGGTGAATTTAAGATTTAAGCCTGTATATGTCGTGGCATTGGTACCAGCTGATTCAGTAAGATCTAATGTTATACCATTTGAAGTAGATGCGGCGCCGGTGGGTGTGGAAGTGGCGGAGAAGTTTGCCAGTGAACCTGTAGTCAGAGATGTGTTGGCCAGTGCAAGGGTGTTGCCAGTGGTAGAGCCGGGGTTGATAGTGAAGTTGGCATTCCCAGTGACGGCAGAGGTGCCACTGAAGTAGGTGATTTGGTTGGCAGAACCAGAGCCGGATACGCCGCCGGAACCAACAGTACAAGTAACTAGTGCATTTGTGCCATCCAGACAAATAGCATTGCCTGTGCCAGATGAAAGATTGGTTAATTTAACAGCTCCAGCTACTGTGGTGGTGTCTAATGCTGAGGCAATGTTGATTGTATCGGCAACTGTGTTGTTTGTACCGATATTGATAGTGTCACCAGCATTGCCTGTGCCGAGATTAATAGTTTTGGCGTTGTTGCCTGTGCCGAGATTTAATGTACCAGTTGAGCCAGTATCTAGTGTCAGAGCACTAGTGGTTGTTGAAGAAATTGTGCCAGCACCGGCAAATGTTAATGCTGTAGCTGAGGTGGCAATAGTATCAATTGATGCCACTCCAGTGAGTGCGCCACCAGAAGAGACGTTTAGACCAGTGGAGGCGATAGAGAGGGTGTCGTTTGTGTCACCAAGAGTAATAGTATCTGCGTCGGTGTTGGTGCCGATATCGATGGTGTCACATGCCGCTGAGTTACAAATAGAAACTGAGGTGGCATTGGTGTTGCCAAAGGTGAGGGCGCCAGAAGTGGAGCGATCAAAGTTGTTGGCAAAGACTGTACCAGTCGTGGTGATGTTGTCGGCACCTGTATCTATGGCACCAAAGTTTGAAGTGATGGAGCCGGCATCTAAGGCACCGGTGCCGGTGATACCGGTGTAACTACCAGAGATGGCAGATGACTGGACGATACCTGAACCATTGATAAGGACTGTACTATTTGAGACTAAAATATTGTTCCAGCCCAATGATCCACCACCAGCTGAACCAATAAGGATCGCGCTTTCGTTTGCCGATGAAGCGGTAATCGCGGCGATATTTATACCGTTAAGCGCGTCACCAGAATCACTGTTGCTGTTTGTATTTGGATTAATGTATAGACCCGCGAGAGTTTGATCTGTAGCGTCGATGCCAAATGTGGGAGTCAAGATCATGGCTCGGGCAGTAGCAGAAGTGCCAGCTGGGGCAAAAGTTTCAGTGAAGTTGCCAGTACCAGAAGTCATGACGAAGTTTTTGTCGGCAGCAATAGTAGTATCACCATTGAGAGAGATGGCGCCAGTACCTGTGCCAAAGCTGCCTGTGCCAGACATGGCAAAGTTTCCTGAGGTTTGGGTGTAGCCAGTGATGCCGGAAAGAGCACCAGAATTAATTATCAATCCATTGATGGTGTTGCTAGAAGTTGCTGCAGTGATGGCACCGGCTTGGGAAACACTAAAGTTTGAAGAAGTGATGAGATTTGTGCCGAATGTGCCAGATAGATTTATACCGTTGGTGATGTTTGAGCCAGTAATTTTCAAGCCATCAGTAACGGTGATTTGATTGCCAGTGGACGTATCATTGTTGGCGACATCGATAAGTGAAGCAATGGTGGCATCTGTGGTGGAAGAATCGTTTTGAGCTGCATTGACTCGAAGGGCGGTTTCGTTGTTGCCAGAAACTGATGTGCCTTGGGTGAATTGAACATCGACTCCGGCGATTGAACCGGTGGAGACAGCAGTAGTACCTTGAGCGTTGGTGACATTGAATTGATTGGCAGCCCAGGCAGTGTTTGCGGCTGAATTGGTGGTGGAAGTGAGGTTTAAGAGTTTGCCTGTGGTAAGACCAGTGTTTGTAAGAGCCAGAGTGTTGCCGGTGGTAGCTGAAGGATCGATAGTAAAGTTGGCACTACTAGTAAGTGAGCTGGCGCCTGACCAATAAGCAACTCGGTTTGCGGCACCAGAACCGGAGACGGAGGATCCTGAGGAACAAGTAACTACGTTGTTTGAAACATCTAGACATAGAGCACTGCCGGAACCAGAGGATATGCCAGAAAGAGTGACTGTGGAATTGGCAGCCAGCGTGGTAAATGCACCAGTACCGCGAGTGGTGGCACCGATACTGGCTAGATTTGCCGCACCAGCTCCAGAAATATTCCAATCAGCATCGTTTAAGACTAAATCTGTGCTAGCAGTGCGACCGAGGGTGATGGTGCCAGTGTTTGAGCCAGTGCCAATGTTGATGGTTCCGGAAATAGCAGTGGTGTCAGCAATTGAACCCAAGTTGATGGTGTCTGCATTGGTGTTGTCAGTGCCGATATTAATAGTTTTGCCGGATGAGCCGGTACCGATATTGACAGTACCAGTGGTGCCGGAATCTAGAGTAATGGCATTTGATGTGGCAGATTTGATAGTCAAAGCACCTGAATCGGCAATGTTGTTGGTCGTGAATGTTTGAGAACCGATAGTGGTGCCGGTGATGAATGAGCCGACACCAGCATTTGAGATTCGGGTTGAGCCATTTAAAGTGAGGGCGCCAGAAGTGATGGCGACGTCACCTGTAGTGAAAGTACCAGCTGTAGCTTGAAGTGAAGAGGCGAGTGTTTCGGCACCAGCGGCAGTGATGCTCCAATTTGTACCAGAGACATAGTTAGTAGCTGGTGTAGAAGAGAAGTTTAAGCCAGTTCCGATAGTGGTGGAACCAAAGGTGATACCGTTGGTGACGCCGGCAGTGATGGCACCAGAATTGGTAATTCTTAACGCATCGGTAACTACGGTGGAACCAGTACCATTGGTGTCAGCGTTGTCTAAAAGTAATAAAGCGGCGACGGCATTGTCAGTGGTGTTTGTAGTAACTTGGTTTTGGATGCGTGCTGCGTATTCGGTGTTTCCAGAAATAGATGGGTTGTTGGTGAAATTTACTCCCAGACCTGTAAAGCCATTGGTATTGGCGGCAGTAGATTGGGCAAATGTAATATCGAATAGATTTTGAGTAGTAGCGGTGTTGGCTGCTGGAGTAGAAGTCCCAGTGAATGAGGTCAGCTTTCCGGTAGTTAGACCGGTGTTTGAAAGCGCAAGAGTATTTCCGGTAGTGGCGGAAGGATCAAAGGTGTAACCAGCATTTCCAGCGATTGCAGAACTAGAAGACCAATAGGCGACTTGGTTGGCCGAACCGGATCCAGTGATACCACCACCACCGCCACCAAAACAATTTCCAAGTGTGCGGATACAAAATTCATCGTCAGCCGAAACTGCAGGAATGTTTACTGCACGAGTTGCACCAGATGGGGCAGTGGCGGTGAGTTTGAGATCATTTGAGCCGAGTTCGAAATAGATGGGAGCGTCATAACCAGATCCAAGTCTGAGGGCAAATTCATTTGCAGAAGATCCAGTAATGTTGTCGATGTTTAAGCCGTAGAGCGTGTCACCGGTGTCGTTGTTTGAATTTGTGTCGGGATTTATGTAGATGGCTGATAGAGTTTGGTCAGTAGCATTCAGAGTAAATTTAGGAGTGACAGTCAGACCATTGGCATTAGAAGTGGTACCTAAGGGGGAGAAAGTTTGAGCAAATGTGCCAACTCCGTCGGCTAGAGCTAAATTTTTGCCAGCAGCAATGGTAACTGTAGTGCCGTCATCGGAAATATTTGAGTCGCCAATAGAGGAGGCGCCAGTGAATTTGGCCAGTTGATTAGTGCTGCCACCCGCAGTGCTGACACTGCCGCCGACACCAGAACAGTTTCCAGAAGTTAAACACACAGTGCCGGTGGCATCTGGGAAAGTATACGTACGATCTGCGGATAGGTCACCGACATCAATGATGCCAAAATAGGTGGCACCCGAAGATTCTAAAATCTTTAATTCTGAGCTAGCATTATCTAGAAGTATATCGAAAGCACCGGTTTGATCCCAGTCTCCAGTTAGTGCTGATAGAGCAATAGTGGGAGTGGATCCTTCAGAAGAGACTGAACCGGAAATACCATTTCCAGCGGTAATTGTGGCGACGTAATTTCCAGTAGTGTCTGTGCCGAGAGCTACTGCATCCGCGGCTATGGTGAGTGTGCCGGTATTGTTTATGGTAGCATCGCCGCTCATAGTGCCAAAGGCTGGAGCGCTGGAAGTGACGCCTAATAATAATTGACCATTTGTGCCTGCGGCGGTTACGCCAATGGCTGAAGTACCGTTGCCATAGAGAACGCCGTTGGTTGTAAATGTACCGGCACCAGTACCACCTTGATCGACACCGACTGTGCCTGAAGAGGTCAGATTTTTTGAACCATCAGTAAAGACGACTTTGCTGGCCGTTAGACCAGAGAAGTTGATTGTGCCTGAGGAGGTGATACCAGTGGCACCTGTAATAGCACCAGTGCCGGAGATGTCGAGGGAAGTGGTATCTAGAATAGTGGTGTAGCCACCACCCCCAGAATTGGCGATACTAATAGCTGTGGTGAGAGCTAGATCTGCATCAGCATTGTCTATAGCGATGGCTGTATCTAACCCGTTTGTATTGGCACTGTTGGCTTGTTGGATAAATAGACCGCGAGTGGTACCTGAAGTAGAAGAAGGTGTACCTACTATGGAGGCGAGATTTACAGTGCCGGCTAGATCTGAGGTAAGGCTAAGATTTTCTGTACCAGCAAAAGTCAGATCTACGTCGGTGTTGAAGGTAGAAAGGGAATTGAAGGTGGTGCTGCCTGTACCAAATGTCCAGCCACCAGTGATACTCTCGGCCTGAGCTTTGCGAGTAATACCTGAAGCAGAGTAATCGATGGCGATATTGGCTTCGTTTGAAGGTGAGGCTGTGACTGAGAAATCAGTTGAGAAATCGATAGTGTCTACACTAGTGCCAACGGCTACATCATTATTTTGAATGTTTACGACAGCTGAGGTGGCGCCAGTGTCGTTGGCACATTCCCAATTGGTATTTGAATCGTTCCACTTGAGAACTTGGCCATCACTACAACCTTGTAATAGACCTAGTCGATCTGTATCTACTTCTAGGCCAGATCCAGAGCTAGTGCCACCAGTACCATCAGAGGAAATAAGGCCAATTGCGTCTGCATCAATTTTACCTGCTGAAGTGGTGATTACTTGACCACCTGAACCGGCTGTAATTGTGCCAGCAACTGTAACATTTCCAGCGTTGGTGATAGAGAAGGCGTCTGTGCCATCGCTTTGTTCGAAGACGGCTAGATTTGAAGTCTGAGTGCCATTGCCTTGGATAAGCAATTGGACTTCATCTGTGTCGCCATCGACAGCGAGTTTGCCCAGATTTGTGGCTGAACCGACAGTGACATTGTCAGTAGAAGTGACCAGATTGACCACATTGCTGTTTGTTTGCCATTGACTAGAAGTAGCAGTACAAGTGACGACGTTGTTTGAACCGTCTACACAAAGTGAAGTGCCAGTACCAGATGAGAGACCTGAAAAGGTGACTGTAGAGTTGGCGGCTAGGGTGGTGAAGGCGCCGGTGCCGCGGGTGGTGGCGCCGATACTGGCAAAGTTTGCCGTACCGTTGCCGGCGATATTCCAATCGGCATCGGCCAAGACTAGGTTCGTGCCAGATGCAGCGCCGATGGTGGTGGTGGCTGATCCAGAAGTGTTGATGTCGACTGTTCCAGTGAGGCTAGCACTAGTAGCAGTCACTCCACCAGACTGCGTAACTGTAAAGTTTGCGGATGAAATAATATTGTCCCAACCAGTGCCGACTTTTATGGCTGTTTCTGAGGCTGAAGAGGAAGTGATGTTGTCCAAGTTTATGCCATAAAGAGTATCGCCGGAATCGTTGTTTGAGTTGCTGTTGGCGTTTACATATATTGAAGATAAGGTTTGATCTGTAGCATCCAGAGTAAATTTGGGAGTAATTGTAAGGCCGTTAGCAGTGGCAGTTGTTCCTAGAGGAGAGAAGGTTTGTGCAAATGTACCAACCCCGTCGGCTAGACTGAGGTTTTTACCTGCAGCGATGGTCACAGTAGTGCCGTTGTCTGAGATACTACTATCGCCGATGATGCCTGTAGCTGTGAATTTGGCTAGTTGGTTGGTGGTACCTGAACCGGTGATGGCACCGTTACCGGCTGTACAGGTAACTACATTGTTGGAACCATCTAGACATAAGGCTGTACCGTTGCCGCCTGATAGGCCGGAGAATGTGACGGTAGAATTAGCACCAAGGGTAGTAAATGCTCCAGTGCCGCGGGTGGTGGCGCCGATACTGGCGAAGTTTGCAGCTCCTGCGCCGGAAATGTTCCAATCTGCGTCGTTGAGAACTAGATTTGTGTTGCTAGTGGCGCCAAGAGTAGTGGTCGCGGTGCCGGTGGTGTTGATATTGGTGGTGCCAAGAAGTGTTAATGTGTCTAAGCCTGAGCCAATATTAATAGTATCGGCGTTTGAATTGTCGGTAGCGATGTTGATAGTTTTGCCGGCACTGCCTGTACCGATATTTACGGTACCAGTAGTACCGGAGTCCAATGTCAGGGCATTATTACTAGTTGAGTTGATGGTTAGCGATCCGGAGTCGGTAATGCTATTGGCACTAAAAGTTTGAGTACCGATAGTGGAGTTGGCGGCCAAAGTGGCTACACCTGAATTGGCGATGCGGGTAGTGCCATTTAAAGTGAGAGCTCCGGCAGTGATGGCGACATTTCCCGTAGTAAAGGTACCAGCTGTGGCTTGGAGTGAGGAGGCTAGAGTTTGCGCACCAGCTGCGGTAATACTCCAATTTGTGCCTGAAACGTAATTTGTAGTAGGCGTGGAGGAGAAGTTTAATCCGGTAGCAATAGAGGTAGAGCCAAATGTAATACCGTTGGTAATACCGCTACCGATAGCTCCGGAATTTGTAATGCGTAGGGCGTCTGTCACTACAGTGGATCCAGTGCCAGCAGTGTCAGCGTTGTCTAGTAAGAGCAAAGCGGCGACGGCGTTGTCAGTAGTGTTTGTAGTGATTTGATTTTGAATTCGCATCGCATATTCGGTATTGCCAGCAACTGTAGGATTGTTGGTAAAGTTTAGGCTGATACCAGCAAAGCCGGCAGTGTTGGCCAAGCTGCTTTGAGCGTAGGTGACATCAAACAGATTTTGACTTGTAGCTGTATTTGTAGCTGGAGTAGAAGTACCTGTGAAATTGGCCAATTTACCTGTGGTGAGTGATGAAGCTGTGATATCAAGAGCATCTGCGGTGGTGGCTGTGGAAGTCCAAGAAACGGTAGTGCCATCGTCTGAAAGAATAGCGTCACCGATGACTGAGGCAGATGTGAATTTGGCGAGCCGGTTTGTGGTGCCACTTCCAGTGATACCAGTAGCACCGCTACAAGTAACAACGTTGTTGCTACCATCTAGACATAGATTTGTTCCAGATCCAGATGATAGTCCAGAGAAGGTGACTGTGGAATTCGCACCAAGTGTAGTGAAGGCGCCGGTACCGCGAGTGGTGGCGCCGATAGTGGCAAAATTGGCTGCACCAGCTCCGGAAATGTTCCAGTTTGAATCGTTTAAGACTAGGTCTGTACCAGTTGTTCGACCGAGAGTGATGGTGCCAGTCGAAGAGCCTGTACCGATGTTTGTAGCTGTGGATCCAGTGTCGTTGATAGTAGTTGCACCACGAATAAGTGTGGTACCGAGGATGGTTGTGGTATCTAAAGAGGAGCCAATGTTTATAGTGTCGGCGGTGGTGTTGTCTGTGGAGATATTTGTAATGTCTCCACCAGTACCAGTGGCGATGTTGACGGTTTTGGGATTGTTTCCAGTACCCAGGTTCACATCTCCGGTGGTTCCAGAGTCTAAAGTGAGGCTACTTGTCGAAGTAGACTTGACACTGCCAGCACCGGGAAAGCTTATTTGCGAATTTACGTTTAAACTGCCAGTAGAATCTACATATAGATATTTGGTGGAGCCAGCATTGTTGGTAACAGAGAAGACATCCACTGAGCCACTAGAGGCTTGGGCTACTACTAAGCCAGTGACAGTGCTAGATCCGGGAGTGATAGTCTGAGTGGCAGAAGGATTCAGGCCAACACAGCCACCAACACAGCTGGAGGATGAAGTGGTCCATGAAGGAATGCCACCGGAGACTGTAAGCACTTGATTGGCACTGCCGATGGGTAAAGCGCTAAGAGTATCGTCGGCTGAGGCATATAAAATGTCTCCAGTGGTGTAAGAAGTGAGACCAGTTCCACCATTACCAACTTCAATTGTGCCTGTAAGACCTTGAGTATCAGTTGAAGTGATAGTAATTTTTTTATTTGTGGCATCTGTAGTAATAGAAACATTGGATCCGCCGACTAAGGTAAAACTATCGTTGTTGGTATTGGCCACTACATCTGATTGACCAGAGACCTTGATACTATTAAAGAAATCTAAGGCGGAGGTGTTTGCTGAGATGGTGGGGGTTTGTGGATCGCCAGAAAGGGTGATACCTGTGCCTGCATTTATATTGTAAACGACATTAGGAGCAGTCAACTTGCCTGAGATGGTCGCATCTTGGGCAAATTTAGCTGGAACATTGACTGAGAATATATAGTCATTTAGCGCGGATGTTTGTTCTGCAAGAACTGTGCCTTGTTGAATATTTTTGACGTCTTGGGCGATTGCTTTGATAGTGGGTTCAGATTTTGAGGCAGTGAATTTAGGGAGAATTTGGGTAAGTTTTTCCGCACTAAATGATTTACTAGCTGCAATGAGACCTATGAATACAGCTATGGCTGCAGTGGCAATAAAGGGGAACTTGGACAATGAACGTTTTGGTGTGGTGGGTATAGATGCGGGAATTTGATGAACAACTTCTTCGTTATTTTTTTCTTCGATGATGGAATCAATTTCTGGTTCGGGATTTATGACTGGTGCTTTGACTAAAATAGGGGATTTGCCAATATTTTCTAATTGATATTTGTTGTAGCGTCTTTGGTTGCCTGGTGTTCTTTCTGGAACGATCAAGCCTTGGGCTTCCCAACGACGAAGAGTCTTTGTGGAGACTTTGAGAATTTTTGCCGCTTCTTGAATAGTTAAGCGGGAATTTGCATTTAAATCTGAAATTGAGTTGGGCATTTTTGGCAGAATCGAAATGTATAAGTATGTCTAACTTTAGATTACGGTAATTTTGACTCCTGTGTCAATATGTAGTTTTTATTTTTGATCAGTCAAAAAATCTTTTACAATTCTGTCAGTAAAATTTTTGGACAAATGAAGCTAATTTCTCCAAAATAAATAGGTCAAAAAAACATTATTTTTTTCGGAAAAAATCTTGGACATTTTTTGCAGGGTAAATATCCTAGAGTATTCATTTTTTTATGTCGATCATTTTTGGATACAAGATCTGTTCAATTTTGACTTAAAAAAAATTTTTAGCCTCAAAATTTTCGGGAAAAAAACTTGGACATTGGTTGACACAGCCTGAGATTGCTTTTAGCATGAGGTATGCTCGCGCGACAAATATTATTTAGCTTATTGGCAGTGTTTTTGTGTTTATTTGTAAGTGTTTTTCGTGTTCAAGCTGTAGAAACTACTTCATCGGGTGTTGCAGTGTCTGTGGAAATTAATTCAGCTGAACTAAAAGATGGAGCAATCGTTTGTTCTTCGAATACTGGTTTGAATTTATGTAATTCTGAATATGCGGTGAATGCGTTTGGTGTGTTTTCCGAGTCTCCAGCAATTATTTTGCAATCATCCGGCTCTGTTGATCCAAAAACTGTTGTTTCATCGGGGAATGCGTTTATTCAGGTATCGACAATAAACGGCGCAATTCACCAAGGGGATTTTATTACTACGTCAACGGTACCAGGGGTGGGTCAACGAGCGACCAAAAGTGGAAACATTATTGGAATTGCCTTTGAAGATTATTTAAATACCGATTCTACTCAAGTCGGGAGAATAGAAGTGGCGATTGGTATTCGTCCTGCTATTGTCGCTACATCGGCTCGAGATAATTTGGTAGATACACTGAAGTCTGGATTGTTGGCTCCCTCATTGACACCTTTGGCATCTCTTCGATATTTGTTGGCTATACTTATTGCAATATTTGCCTTTATATTGGGCTTTTTCTATTTTGGCAGGGTCAGCAGAACTGGAGTCGAGGCAATGGGACGAAATCCACTGGCATCCAAGGCAATTCAGGTCCATGTGTTATTGAATTTACTCTTTACGATGCTCATTATGGTCGCAGGCCTGGTATTAGCTTATATTATTCTGATACTCTAATTATATGATTATTGAACATATTATTGTTTTATTACTGGCAATTTGTGTAGCAGCATTGTTGTGGGTATATCAGCTTCGGATGCGGAAAATATCAAAGCTGGAATCTGTAAACTCTGAACACGAGAAAGAATTGAAGGCTCGTGCAAAGAGGATTATTGATGATGCAAACGCAGAAGCAATAAGAATCGTTGACTCGGCTCATGTAGATGCGAAGAAAATTCAAAATAGTCTTGATTCAAAACTAGATGCGGTAAATGAAACAGAACTCAAAGAATATAAACAAACAATACAAAAGGTATCAAAAGATATCGAAGATTCGAGTGTGCGGGAAATAATTGAAGGTAAAAATATTGTAGACGATAAAATGCGGGAATTATTAAAAACCGCAGAACAACAAGTGGATGATTATAAGCAGAAAAAAATTATTGAAATTAATAACCGCATGATGTCTTTTATCAAAGAACTGTCTTTAAAAGTTTTGTCTGATTCAATAAAACCGGAAACCCAAAAGGAATTTATTTTAAAAAGTTTGGAAGAAGCAAAGGAGGGGCATGTATTCTGAACTTCTTAAAAAAATCGGTACGAGATCAGAGCAGATTGATTGGTTATTTGAAATAGATCAATTAAGTAAATCTATATTTACTCCAACTGTTATTAGTCAGCAATCCTCAAAGATTGCTGATAATTTGAGGTTGTTTTTAGATTCTAATATTGAAGATAGAACTGATATTTTGCCTCGTAAAGGATTGCTATCTCAAATATCTGAGCAAATATTAGCTATGGATATTGTAGAGTTGCGAATAGCCATAAATTTAGATTCGGAATCACAAAATAGCATCGTTTCATGGGTGAAAGAGAATATTTCTGAGGCCTGTCTTGTCGAATTTATTTACAATCCAGGGTTGATATCTGGAGCGACTATTTCTTATAAGGGAAATTATATTGATTTATCATTTAAGACGAAATTTTTAGACTTTTTTTCAAAACAATCTGACTGGATTAGGGGGTATTTTGAGTTATGATCAAAACTTTTCAAGTATGCCTTCATGAATTGGGTGAGGTTGGCTTTGTAAGTAAGTCTATTCATTGGGTGGCAATTGTCGATGGATTGCCGACTGTGCGTTTGGGTGAACTGGTGTTGTTTGAAAGTGGTCAGTCGGGGATGGTTTCTGCATTGACAGTATCAACTGTTGAAGTTTTGGTATTGTCATCTATACCAGTGGCTGTAGGGACACGTGTGGCTCGTACTGGGTCGGCATTAACAATTTCTGTATCAGAGGCCCTTTTGGGAAAGTCGGTAAATGCAATTGGTGTAGGGGAAGATTTTTTCGAATCTAGCGAAACACGAGAAATAGATATTACACCTCAGGGTATTGTGCCTAGACGAAAAATTGGCCGACAGTTAGTGACGGGCGTTGCCATGATTGATCTGGTGGTGCCTATTGGTTATGGTCAGCGTGAGTTGATAATGGGAGATCGTAAAACTGGTAAAAGTTATTTGTTGTCTCAAACGATTTTAAATCAGGCTCGTTCTGGAACAGTGTGTGTATATGCAGCAGTGGGCAAAAAAAATACTGAAATAGCACGAATAGGCGATTTATTTGTCCAACAAGGTGTTCGTAATAATACTATTATCGTAGGTGCAGCATTAGAAGATTCTGCAGCGGAGATTTTTTTGGCTCCTTATACCGCAATGACAATTGCGGAGTATTTTAGAGATCAAGGTCGAGATGTGTTGGTAGTTTTTGATGATATGTCCACGCACGCAAAGTTTTATCGAGAATTATCTTTATTATCCCGGAAATTCCCAGGTAGAGATTCCTATCCCGGTGACATATTTTATGTTCATTCAAAGCTGGTAGAACGGGCGGGAAATTTTCAAATTGGGGATAAAGAAGCTTCTATTACCTGTTTGCCCGTTGTAGAAACTGTTCAAGGTGACATCACTGGTTATATTCAGACAAATTTGATGTCTATGACAGATGGGCATATTTATTTTGACAGTGATTTATTCTTCAAAGGAAGAAGACCGGCTATAAATCCGTTTATTTCGGTTACTCGTGTAGGTCATCAGACGCAGAGTTTGATTGCTAAAGAAGCAGGTAGACAGTTGTTACAACTCATGGGAGAGTATGAGAAGACCCAGCAATTTTTGCGTTTTGGTGCCGAACTCGGAGAAAATTCCAGGCAAATATTGGCTTTGGGAGATAAAATTTTGGCATTTTTTGATCAACCTGCATATTTACCCTTACCATTTTCTTTACAACTTGTGTTACTTGCTGCATTACTCTCTGGGATGTGGGATGGTAAAAATATCTCGCCACTAGTAGAGAAATATACGAAAGATCAGGACTATCAAAAGAAAGTTGAGACTGCTGTCACTTCTTCTGATTCTTTGCAAAAATTGACTGAAAAAATCCGATCTATAGCCAACATTTTATTTTCAAACTGAATATGATTAGTAAAAAACAAATATTACTTGAGATAGATGGTTTGTTTGGATTAAAAAGTTTAGTTGAGGTATATCAAGAGGTGGCTGCGACCAGGATGCAACGTGTTCGTGGTGCAGTGTTACAGTCACGAACCTTTATGGATGGCCTAGTCGGGGTTTTTAAAAAGGTCCGAAGAGCGTATAAACTTTTACCAAATAAACCAAAAGAGGCAAGGAGGATGAATGGAAGAACTGTAGCTGTATTTGTATCTTCAAATGCTGGTCTTTATGGGGATATTGTGGATAGGACATTTGTGCGGTTTTCGGAATTTGTGCAGGCCAATTCACCCGATGTGGTTGTTTTGGGTAAGGTGGGTATGAAGACGATGCAAGATAAATTAAATTCGGTGTTTTTTAATTATTTCGATTTTTTGGATGAAGGCATTGATATGGAAGGGTTTGATATGATAATGCGCTATTTGATACAGTTTGAGCGTATTTATGTATTCCACGGTCAATTCAAAACTTTGTTGTCACAGATACCTGTGGAAACAATTGTTTCTGGGGATGCAATAGTCAGTGAGACAGTAGATGAGTCGACTGATACGACAAAGTATTTGTTTGAGCCGTCTGTGGAAGATATTGCTAGAATTTTTGAAGGCGAGATATTGGGAAGCTTGTTTGAACAGACTCTGCATGAATCACAATTGGCAAAGTTTGCTTCTCGTATGTTGGCATTGGATCGATCTGTTGATAGCATTAATCATCGTTTGGCAAAGGTCGAATTGGAACGCGTGCGAATCATGCATAAGATTCGTAACAAAAAACAATTGTCAACGATTTCTGGAGTTTCATTATGGACAAATTAAACAAAACAACTGGAAAAATTGTAGGTCTAAGAGGAAATATTGTTGAGGTGGAGTTTTTGGGAGCAAAACCATTTATTCATGAAATATTAGAGATTGATGATGATTTGGCAATTCGTATGAAAGTAACTCAGTCTTCAGGTGAGGCTAGATTTTTTTGTCTGATGCTGACGAGTGGAGTCCGGTTGTCTCGAGGAATGACGGTGAGGCGGACTGAAGAGGTGATGTCTATTGCGGTAGGCGAACAACTACTTGGCCGAGTTGTGGATGTTTTTGGACAGGCAGTTGATGGTGGGGCACAAATTGCAACAAAGGATAAATTGAGTCTGTTTAATAGGAGATTGAACTATTCTGATGTAGTTGCTAAAGAAGAAATTTGGATTACTGGTATAAAAGTAATTGATATGTTTTCACCGTTGTTGCGGGGTGGAAAAATGGGATTGTTCGGAGGGGCAGGTGTAGGTAAAACATTGCTACTGACTGAGATTATGCATAACGTAGGTGGGGGAATAGATGGAAAAAATGTCTCTGTGTTTTCTGGTGTAGGTGAGCGTGTGCGCGAGGGACAGGAGTTGGTAGAGTCCTTGCGTGTGCGGAATATTTTGCCGTATGTGTCTTTGGTATTTGGTCCGATGGGTGAGAACGCGGCGATTCGGTTTTTGACTGGTCTGGCAGGGGCGACTGTGGCTGAACATTTTCGCGATTCGGGTAAGGATGTGTTGTTTTTGATTGATAATGTATTTCGTTTGGCTCAAGCAGGCAATGAACTGGCCACCTTGATGCATACTATTCCATCTGAAGATGGCTATCAGGCAACATTATCTTCTGAAATGGCTATGTTTCATGAACGACTGACGAGCACCAAGTCTGGTGTGGTGAGTTCAATTGAAGCTATTTATGTACCATCTGACGATTTGTTGGATCAAGGGGTACAATCTATTATGCCGTATTTAGACTCGACGGTGACACTGTCTCGTAGTGTGTATCAAGAAGGTAGATTACCCGCAGTAGATATGTTGAGTTCCTCCTCATCTGTTTTGAGTCCTGGAGTGGTTGGTGAGCGGCATTATCGTACGGCGATGGCTGCACAGGTAATGCTGAAAAAGGCTGAAAGCCTAGAACGTATGGTGTCTTTGGTTGGTGAATCTGAATTGAGTCCTGAAAATCAATTACTTTATAAACGTGTGAAGAAGCTGAAAAACTTCATGACACAATATTTCTTTGTTGCAGAAGCCCAAACTGGGAAACCTGGAGTATTTGTCAAGCTAGAAGATACTTTATCTGGTGTAGACGGAATCATCTCGGGTAAATTTGATCAGGTACCTGAAGATAAATTTTTGTATATTGGTTCAGTTTCAGATTTGGATAAAAAGACCGCATGAAAGACGATTTAAAGGTGATAGTTCGGAGTCGACGTGGATTAATATTTGAAGGTAATTTGGCCGCTGTAAGCTCATTTAACACGGTCGGTGCATTCGATGTATTGCCGGGGCACGCAAATTTTGTTTCGATGATTTCTAAAAAGTTGATCCTCCTAAAAGGAAACGGAAAAAAGGATGAAATGTGGGTAGATAAAGGAGTGATGGTGGTCGAGGCTAATAGTGTTCAAGTTTATATTGGTATCGGAACATTGTAGTAAAATTGGCTTATGGATAATATACAATCACATATTAAAAGAAGAATATTTAATATCTTAAAAGATCAAATTATTGAAAATTTTGAAGAATCAGAAATACATTTAGAATATCCTGACTCTAGTGAATTTGGTGATATATCAACAAACTTGGCTTTAATAGCATTTAAAAAAATAAAAACTTCAATTTCTGGAGTTAAAACTAATAATATTCCTAGTAAATTCAGTAATACTAAAGAGTTTGCCAATTATATTTGTGCAAATCTTACTGGTGATGAAATTATTAAAAAGGTAGAAGTTGCAGGACCCGGTTTTCTCAATATATGGCTCCAAACTGATTGCGTTATCAAAGATTTGTATAGAGTGCTAAAAGAGGGTAAAGAGTATGGAAAAGGTAAAATAGATGAAGAGAAGCGAATAGTTGTCGATTATTCTGCTCCTAATATAGCAAAACCTTTTGGGATTGGCCACTTGCGGTCTACGATTATTGGTCAAGCTCTCTATAATCTTTTGCGATTCCAGGGCTATAAAGTCATAGGGGACAACCATTTGGGAGATTGGGGTACACAATTTGGTAAATTGCTTTACATGATTGATGAAAAAAAGGATTCAAATCTCACGATCGAAAAACTAGAGCAGTGGTATGTAGAATTTCACTCTCGATTGGAGAAAGAGCCTGAATTAGAACAAGCTGGGCGAGAATGGTTTAAACGATTGGAGTCTGGAGATGAACAAGCTAAGAAACTATGGAAGATATGTGTAGATATATCTATGTCTGAATATAAACCGATTTACTCACTGCTAAATGTAACGATTGATCATGCGTATGGTGAGAGTTTTTACGAGCAAATTATGCCGGAAGTGATTTCCGATGCAAAACGTCTAGGTTTGGCATACGAAAGTGAGGGGGCTCTTGTGATAGATGTACCCGGTAGTCACACGCCTCTAATGTTGGTCAAGAGCGATGGGGCGAGTACCTACGCAACTCGAGATTTGGCGACGATAAAGTTTCGTATGCAAGAGTGGAAACCGGTAAAAATTATTTACGAAGTGGGTCATGAACAAACATTGCATTTTCAGCAGATATTTTCCGTGGCATCGGCGTTGGGCTATACCACTGCTTCTACAGAACTTGTTCATACAAAACATGGTTTATACCTGGCGCCAGATGGTAAAAAGTTTAGCACTCGTTCTGGTAAGACTGTTAAACTTGAGGCTGTTTTGGAGGAGGCGATCGATCGGGCCACTCGTTTAGGGGTGGACGATCGCGAGACTGCAACTTCGGTCGGTGTAGGTGCCGTCAAATATTTTGATCTGTCTCACAATATTTCTTCAGACATTGTTTTTGATTGGGAGTCGATTATGGCTTTACAAGGTAACTCTGGACCTTACTTGCAATATGCATATGCGCGTACGCAAAGTATCCTAGAGAAATATGAAAAAAAATCCTTTGATATAGACATGTTTAAAGATTACAGGATAAATTTGGCTGAAGAAATGGTTGTAAAAACTGTCATTAAATTTGGCTCTGTTGTTGAACAGTCGGCTAGCAGACTACAGCCAAATCTGCTATGTAATTATTTATTTGAATTAGCCCAAAGTTACAATGCTTTTTATAATAATTTTAGTGTATTGCAGGCAGATGAGGCTATTCAGCGGGATTTTCGAATTTTAATGACTACCGCTGTCGGCCAGGTATTGAAAAATGGCCTGCATATTTTGGGCATTGAAGCAGTGAAACGAATGTAGGAGAATACAGCGATGAGTTTTGAACAATATTCATTGGCAAATGGTGTGCGAGTAGTTATGGTGCCAATGGAAGGTGTACAAAGTACTGCTATTGGTGTTTATGTGGGAACAGGATCTCGATATGAATCTACTCGAATTAATGGTATCTCACATTTTTTGGAACATATGGTATTTAAAGGAACCAAGAAATACCCTTCACATACTGAAACAAGTTATTTGGAAGGACTAGGTGCCATCCAAAACGCCTGGACGGATGTAGATGCTACGGCTTATTGGTGTAAGGTGCCTCATAATCGTTGGTCTGAAGGGCTGGAACTGGTGAAAGAGCTGGCCCTGAACCCGACATTGCCTGCTAATGATCTGGAAATTGAGCGTGGAGTAATATTGGAAGAAATTAACAGACGTGAAGATCGTCCAGATGAGATTGTATCTGAAGATTTGTACCAGTTGTTATTTGGTCAAAATTCTTTGGGTATGACTGTTTTGGGTCCGGCAGAGAATATTAAACAGATTTCGCGTCAAGATTTTTTGGATTATCACCAATCTCAATATGTGGCCAAAAATATCGTCGTAGTTTTGGCGGGAAAAATCTCTGATATGGCCACTGTCAGATCGGTCATCGGTGACTGGTTTTTGGGGGCTCGGGATGGTGAGCCTGGTGGGTTTGCTCCAGTTGAGGTCAATCAAACTGGTCCGGAAATTTTGGTTCATGAAAAAGATTTGGCACAACAAGTACACATCGAGATTGGTTTGCGAGGATTGACTTCAAAAGATCCGCGTAGGTTTGCATTGGGAATATTGACTTCTTATTTGGGTAGCGGATTGTCTAGTCGGTTGTTTTTGGAACTACGAGAGAAGCGAGGTTTGTGTTATGCCGTTCATGCATCGGAGGAGCGGTATCCAGATACTGGTATTTGGGGAGTCTATGCTGGGTTGAATATTGAAAAGTTGGAAGATGCGATCGTGGCTATTCTGGCTGAGCTAAAACGAATGAAGACGGAAAAATTAACTCAATCTGAATTGGATGCTGCCAGAGAGAAACTGCGAGGACCGATGTTGTTTTCAATGGAGAATCCAATTAACCAAATGAATTTTTATGCCAAACAAGTATTAGATACGCCAGAGGAGGTGTTGACCTACTCGCAAATAGAAGAGGGTATGAATAAAGTTACCGTGGACGATATACAAAATATAGCAAAAGATATCTTTGTGACTCAGAATTTGAATTTGGCAGTGGTGGGACCTGTCAATAAAGACAGAGCAAAGAGTTTGCGTAGTCTTCTCAGTTTGGATTAGCTTTGATATAATCAGCAAATGATAAATATGCAAAAAACTGTTGTGTTGATAAAGCCGGATGGCATGCAACGTGGTTTGGTGGGTGAAATAGTTCATCGATTCGAACGTAAAGGACTAAAAATTCTAGGGCTCAAAATGGTGGCGTTGACTGATCAGATTATTGACACTTGGTATGCTCACCACAAGGAGAAGAGTTTTTTTGGTGAATTGAAGAGTTTTATGCAATGGACACCAGTAGTTGCTATGGTGCTAGAAGGATATGATGTTATTCCTGCTGTTCGTAAAATAGTTGGTTCTACAAAAGGCAGAGAAGCAGAGGCGGGATCTATCCGTGGAGATTTCGGAATGAGTGGTGCACAAAATATGATTCATGCTTCTGACTCAATAGAATCAGCAGAAAAAGAAATTGCTATGTTGTTTAAAAAAGAAGAAATTTTTGATTATCAAAGTGGCATGGATGCATTGGTATACTCCGAACAAGAGAGAAAATAAGTCTCATAGTATTTTGGTCCTCTTCTGAAATTGTATATAAAAATTGATTAATTAATTTTATTTATTGGCCGATGTTGAGGCATTTTATTGAGTATATATTGGTCTAATAAATGAACACAAATTGTGTTTGTTTTTAATTTCTGGGTATTGACAGTACTATGAGCTAAGTGGTTCTATATATTTATGACTGCTATAAAGATAAAAGGATTGGTAATCAAAAAAATCGCTTCACCCATTGTGGAAGAGAAACCAGTGACAGTAAAAAATATCTTTTCCGTTATTAAAGATTTCTTGTTGGTCGGTGGAGATTTTGCGTAGGATATTTTTGGTTGGAGTTTTTATTATGACACCGCGAAGGCGGTGTCTTTTATTTCCTCCATTTGGTCGGGGTGGAGGGAATTGAACCCTCTGCCTCCTGTACCCGAAACAGGCGGTCTACCGATGACCTACACCCCGAGAATCACGTTATTTTACTCTTTGGTGCCCCAGGAAGGAATTGAACCCTCATCTTACCCTTAGGACGGGTCTGCTCTATCCGTTGAGCTACTAGGGCGTCAGAGATGATTATATACAATTACCTAAGGCTCACTGCGTAGAGGTTGGGTGTGAGGGAGAGAGTGGGGTTGAGATTTGAGAGGATGAGTACTTGTTTGGTGGATGGGTATGGGGCGATGAAATTGCTTTCCATGGGTCCTGCATAGACAGTGGTGGCATTTTGCGCATCGTATTCCATGATTGTAATTTTGCCATCAAGAGCGCGAATAATGTGGTTTGAGGTGGGGAACCATTGCCAATTATTATTTTTGGCTGACGTGTTCACAGGATTTATGTTTGGGCATTTGGATTTTGGTGGACATTGAGTAGGAATTACTGGATTGATGGTATCTATTAAGAAATTTCGATCTTCTTCGACATCATAAATATAAACATGGTTTGGTACTAGTGTACGTTGTTGGATTTGGGAACTGGATCCGGGTAATTGGGGAATGATATTTTCAGCTATAACGGCCGAAGCGGTAGCGGTATACATAATTTTGTCTTCTTTTGGTGACCAGACAACATTGGCCGAAGAAGTGGCAAAAATCTGTTGCAGTTTCTCTGGTAGATTCGCAAATTTATCTGCTTCTTTTTGGTCGGCGAGTGTTTGCCATTGTTTTTGGAGTGCTACGACATCTGGGGTGGTTTTTTGACCGTTGGTGTCAATAAGTATTGCAGAGGCGGAGGCGGAATATAAAATTTGTCGACTGTCAGGTGACCAACGAATGGAATTTGGAGTAGAAAGATCAGTAGAGATCTCTTTTGGGTCGCGGCTGATGAAGCCAAAAGCTGATTCTGTAAGATCTAGTGTGTATAGTTTATTGCTATTTTTTTCTGTTCTGATATAGGCAATTTTTGTGCCATCTGGAGAGATGACTGGCATACTGGCGCCGTTACTAGTAATTGCCTTGAGTGATGGGACTGATGGGAAAAGCCAGGCAGTGACGTTGCTCACGACTTCGGGTTCGATTGTAATTTGTTTTTTCCAGGTAACAAAGCCATCGAGACGAATTTCTACATCATAGATACCTGGGTCAAGATTTATTTTGTCTTTGGTAATAGTTTTGTATTCGCCATTGATATAAACCTTTGCGGATTCAGGATATGACTCCATGTTAATGATTCCGGTTGGTCGAAAAGTGCCATTTTGTAAATCTGGTCGGTAACCTTTGGCAAACTTAATGGCGAAGATGGTTCCAATAATCACGACAATCACACTGAGACATGAGAGGAGGATGCGAGTTTTTAATGCGCCTTGCATATACATAGATTCTAGCATTTACTGTACAATCTGCTCGAGTTAGATATTTATTTTTTTTATGAAATTTGGAAGACGTATAGGTATTGATTTGGGGACTGCGAATAGTCTGGTCTATGTGGCTGGAGAAGGGATTGTGATGAATGAGCCAACTGTAGTGGCGGTTTCGAGTGATGATGGTCGGGTATTGGCGGTGGGGAATGAGGCAAAAGAAATGCTGGGGAAGACCCCCGGCAATATTAAAGCTTCACGCCCGATGCGTGATGGGGTGATTGCGGATTACAAAGTAACCCAAGCTATGTTGCAGGTGTTTATTCAAAAAGTCTGCGGAAGAGTGTTTTTTCTCAAACCAGAAGTAATGATTTGCGTGCCAGCAGGGGTGACCCAGGTTGAACGGCGGGCGGTATTGGATGCTGCGCTTTCAGCAGGGGCTAAGGTGGCATATTTAATAGATGAGCCATTGGCAGCCGCTATTGGAGCAAAAATTCCGATTGCTGCAGCCAGTGGAAATATGATTATCGATATTGGTGGTGGGTCGGCCGAAGCAGCGGTGATTTCTTTGGGTGGAGTGGTGGTACATAAAAGCGTGCGGGTGGCGGGAAATAAAATAGATGAGGCGATTATTATGTATCTTAAAAAACGTCATAATTTGTTGGTGGGTGATACGACGGCAGAAGAGGTAAAAAAACGAATTGGCTCAGCCACAGTATTGCCAGTCGTTGAAACAGTGGAGGTTAAGGGTCGGGATTATGTCACCGGATTACCCAGAGCAATGATGGTAACTTCCACTGAAATTACGGAGGCTATCCGACCAGTTTTGATGCAAATAGTGGGTGCCGCTCGTGGAGTGCTAGAGGAAACTCCACCAGAATTGGCATCAGATATTATTGATAAGGGGATTGTCATGAGTGGCGGAACGTCCACGATACGAAATTTTGATCGATTGATGACAGAACTGACTGGAGTGCCATGTCATGTGGCTGAAGAGCCGCTATTATGTGTGGTTCGGGGAACAGGAATTGCGATTGAAAATTTGGATTTGTACAAAAAAAGTGTGACTAAGAAATAAAAAACCCCAGAATCACAATTGTGATGCTGGGGTGTAGAGTTTATTTGCGTGTTATTAGATGAAAAGCATCAGCGCCACAGCTGACCAAAACAAATAATAAGAACACAAATACTCCGGTTGCGGTTAAAATTTGTTTGATAAACGGTCCATGCTTGCCAAAGATTTTTTCTATAACTATCAAAATGATTTTTCCACCATCAGTTACCCCAAAAATTGGTAAGCATAGATTGAAGAAAATTAAACTCAGGTTGATTAAAAATACATATACCCAAATATCACTACCAACAATGGTAGGTTTTTGAGACACAATATCGAGCGCGTTTACATTTGAAAAGTCAGTGAATGAAGCATTCTTTAATGTCCCAAAAAACAACTGAAACATAAAACCCATACCAAGAACTGGTGCGGATATGGCTCGAAGGAACAACTCAAGTAAATGACCATTAAATTTTTCTATAGCAGCTAGAATAAATGCAAATACTGCTAGGATATAGTTCATAATTACGCCTGAGAGTAGGAAAAATATTTGCTTGATTTTTGAAATTTCTTCTAGGGCAAACTTGTTTTTCATATTTGAAGGTACGTCTTCCTTTTCGGTGGCAACTTTCACATAGCCCATTATAGGAATTGGGCGTAGAACAACTGGCATTCCATCAATTTTGAATAAAACCTTTTTAGGACCAAACGGAGGTCCGCCGATGCCAAATTCGTTTGTAAACACATTAAATAGTTTTGCGAAGATATAGTGACCAATTTCGTGCAAGGTTACAGAGATAAGAACGATACTGATAAATAACAAAACATTTACCATTTTTATCAAACTCCTTTTTGAATGTGCGAGGGGGATTGGGATTTATTTTAACATTGGCTGTTTTTTTAGACTTATAGTATAATACCGCCATGATAGAACGAGACGTACAGCGATTGGTCAATGAGGCCTGTGCTGACAGATTGGATAAACTTTTTGCATCAGGAGAGCTGTATATAGACTCTGTGTCTGATGTTGTGACTGCTTTACGTGCGATGAATAATCGCCAAACATCCAGAAATTCTGGGGTATATTTGCAGCAGCTTATTGATGACGCGTCGGCAAAAATTAAATCTCATGCAAATCCTGATTCTCCCATTCGGCTTTCTCATGAACAAAGGGTGTCTGTGTATGTGGCTGCAAAAATTCTGCGTAGAGGGTAATTTGGATTAAAAAACGCTCCTTATGGGAGCGTTTTTTTTGTTTGTAGAGGAAGCTTTACTTCAGTTCTACGGTTGCACCTGCGGCGGTGAGTTTAGCTTTGGCTTCATCGGCTGTAGCTTTGTTGACGTTTTCTGCTACAACTGCACCAGCTTTTTCTGAAAGATCTTTGGCTTCTTTCAAACCTAAGTTGGGGTTGATTTCGCGAAGAGCTTTAATGACGGCGATTTTTTGAGCTCCGGCATCTTTCAAGACGATGGTGAAAGAAGACTTTTCTTCACCTGCGGCAGCAGCATCTGCTCCACCAGCGGCTGGGGCTGCGGCCATAGCTACTGGGGCTGCGGCTGTGACGCCGAATTTTTCTTCTAATGCTTTGACCAATTCGTTGAGTTCAATAACGGTCAAGGCTTCGATATGTTCTATGATTTTGGTTACTTTGTCTGACATTGTTAATTGGTCACCTCCTTTAAGATTTTGATTTGGCTACTGCATCGAGCGTGCGAACTAATTTGGAAATATTCCAGTTGAGGTTGTAGGTTAGATTGAATAGAGGCGCTTTGACACTGCCCAGCATTTTGGCGACCATGGTTGGCTTGTCTGGTAGGGAAGCTAGTTGGGAAACCTCTTCGGCTGACAGGATTTTTTCTCCAAGCATGCCACCCTTGAAGGCTAAAACGTTGTTTTTCTTTGAAAATTCTGCGACGGATTTGATAGCTGAGACTTCATCTTTAGTAGAAAAGACATAGCCTGAAAGACCAGTGACATTGACTTCGTCGTTTCCCGTAGCAATCTTGAAGAGGGTATTTTTGGTAACTAAATATTCACCACCTGCTTGGCGAATAGTTTTTCGAAGTTCAGTAGCTTGGGAGACTTTTAGACCAGTGTAGTCGACGACAGCAACAGATTTAGATTTTTGAAGTAAATCTTTAATTTTGGCTAATGAATCTGTTTTTTTGGTGGATAGTTTTTTGGGAGCCATATTTTGCCTCGGCGTGGCTTATTTGTGTGCACGCTGTCTTTGGTTAACGATACGTATTGTATCAAGAGAAGCTTAGGCTTGCAACTTGATGGCTGGGGACATAGTTGATTTGAGTACGATTTTTTTCAGATTTCCGGGTAAAAGAGTGAGAATTGCTTGGATATTTTCTTGGAGTTGATCGTCTTTGAGTGAGAGTTTGCCGACTGTTGTGTGGATTACTGGGGCGGATTTGTCGATTTTTAAAGCCATGGAGGTGTCTGCGGCGAGTTTTTTGGCTGCTTCTTCTGGCTTTTCGCTGACGGTTCCGGTTTTTGGATTTGGCATTAGACCTTTTGGACCTAAGACTTTGGCAAATTTGACGAGTTTGCCCATTTGAGCTGGAGTGGCGACGATAAAGTCTAGATCAAGATTGGTATTGCCAGATTCGAGCTTGGCTAGGAGTTCATCGGTAACGAGGGAAACTTTTTTGCCAGCTTTGGTGTTGTGAGGAAGATTTACTGAGAGTTTGGCTTCTGGGGCTTTTTTGAGAACAATGTGAAGCTCGACGGTGGAATCAAATTTGGTAAGTGAAACTTTGCGAAGCAGAGTAAGTCCAGCATCGATTGAATATACTTTATTACTGTCAATTGCGGATTTTGCTGTTTGATAGGCTTTAGAGCGATGATGGTCTTTTTTGGGAGAAGTGGATTTGGTTTCTACTTCAGGGGCTGTTTGTTCCATGACAGGAGCAGCTTCTTTTTCAGAAGATTTTTTTACTGTTTGGCCTTCACGCAATTTTTTTTGCTCGCGTTTGACGGCTTTTTCAGCTTTTAATGATTCTTCTTGGTCTGATCCAAGAACTGCAGCGCGTTTTTTACCCATGGCTTGGAGGATTATACAAGATTCGATTTAAAAAGTGAATTGCCTTTGTTTTGGTTTATTTTTTATCTGTGCCGAATAGAACTACGATGTCAGCTTTGCCGGCTAGATCTTCGCCATAGGGGGAATCTCCCAGAGATATACCTAACTCTTTGCTGAGTTTGTCGGCGGCGTCTTTAAATTCATCTTTTGAGACGACAATGACTGATTTGTCATGATCTTGTTTTTGGCCTTGTTCCTTGGTGACAGTGGCTCCGGTAATTACTTTTTTGACAGAGGCTTCGAATTTGTTGGTCAAGCCAGAAGAATCTGTACCATTTACCAGTAGTACGCTCAGGGGTTTAGTCGTGGGTGTGGAGGCCGTGGCTCCGGCTACTTTTCCAGTCGGCTGAGCGGTTTGACCAGAGGGTGTGGCATTTGAGATATTGATTGGGGCAATATCTACAATTTTGTTTGTACTAGGTCTATAGATAATGGCTTTTTTAGAGGCGGCGAATATTAAAACCTTGTCACCGTTGTCTGCACGGCTAAAAAATGGCTGATCTTTAAGCTTTTCTTTGTCTGTGATGGTTGCTACTGTTGGCTGATCTGATGGGAGGTCCATGAGCTTGGCTACTTGGGAGACGGTTTTTTGGTTTTCCTCAGCTGAAGCATTGTTTGGAGCTTGAGACTTGAGTTGCTCTAGTTGGGACTTGGTAGTGCTATATTGTTTGTAGAAATAATAACCGCCGCCAGCAATTCCGGCGATAAATGGTAAGACAACCGTGCCAATAAGGAGTTTCTTTTTGGTAATAAATGCCATCTAAAATTACCTTAGCACTATTTTTATCTAAATTGCAAGCATTTTATTGATTGTAAACACTTGTAATAAGTTGTAAAAACTTGTAAAAACAAGGCTAAAATATGGTAAAAACTTGTAAAAACGACGTAGAACAACATTTTGATGAAATCGCACATTTGTATGACAGTTTTAAGCGAAAAAATGGCATTTATTATAGTGTACTTAAAAGGATAATTCGTTCAAAAGCTGGTAATAAAAAAAACGTATTAGATTATGGATGCGGAACTGGCCAGATATTGGCTTATTTAGACCCGATAATGGGAACAGGTTTTGATATTAGTAGTGAAATGGTAAAACTTGCGGCAAGAAAATTCCCAAACTTCAGATTTACGGCTAAAAAATCAGAGATAAAAGACAAATTTAATACAGTGATTATGGCAGATGTTGTAGAGCACACAATGGATCTGAGAGGGGACTTGGATTGGATTAAATCGCATTTAGAAGCTGATGGTCGGCTGATAGTGACATTTGTGGGTCCGTTTTGGGAGCCGTTACTGATAGTCTGGGAAAAAATGGGCTGGAAAATGCCTGAAGGTCCTCATCAAAGAGTGGATATGCCCAAGATTGTGAATCAAGCCAGGAGTGTGGGGTTAGCTTTGGTGGAGAAAAATCCGACCTGGTTTCCTATTACCAGGCTGGTTTTTAAAAGAATTTGAGCTTTTTGGCGGCAAATAAAGTCATTTGTACTAGTAACCAACCGTGGCGGAAACGACTAATGTTGGTTTTGCCATAGACTCTTGCTTTGTAATGAATAGGAACTTCGATAATTTTTAGATTTGCTTTTGAGGCGCCAAGAATGAGGTCAAAATCGCCGAAGGGATCAAAGTCGCCAAAATATGCTCTATTTTTAGCTATTAACTGATAGTCCTTTTTAAATAAACACTTTGTGCCACAGAGCGTATCTTTTACTGGTAGATTTAAAATCCAAGAAAAAATGAGACTAAATGCTTTATTGCCTAAAATGTTTAGAAACCTCATGGCTTGGTTTTCCATGGGGTAAATAAGTCTCGAACCCATGACAAAGTCTGCTTTGTGGGTTCTAAGCACGTGGTAAAAAATGGGTAATTCATTTGCGGACATGGATAGATCTGCGTCAAATATCACAAGTATGTCACCAGTGGCTCGATTAAAACCTTTTCTAACGGCATCGCCTTTGCCAGATGTAGTGGTTTGAGTAATTAGTTTTATATCTTTATGTTTGAATTTTGTAATTGCTTGGCGAATAGTTGTGTTGGTACCATCTTTTGAATGACCTTCGACAAAAATAATTTCTGTATGGGTGCCTAGATAAGGTAGGTTTTTGATAATGGTCTCTATAGTTCCTGATTCGTTTCTGGCTGGGACGATAATAGATACACTATAGTCTTTGTCTGGGTTTGTCTGGGGTATTTTTTTGGCGACGAAATACTGAATAAGGCAAAGGTGTTTAATAATAGGAAGACGAGCTATATATTGGTTTATAAATGAACTGAAATAAGGGATATAGATAGGCAATAGGAGGTGGGTGCCTGATGTGACAACTTCAAAATTTGCAAGATAGAGTAAATTTTTTATGTCGGTATGTGATAGCCAGCTTTGTTGCGGTTGTGGCCTTTTGATTTTTAGGTACTCAGCTAGGGTAACTATGGGTTGCCATAGGAAATTAATAGATGTGAAGACTATCCGACCATTGGCAGACAATTCACTTCGGGCTTTTTCTAGAGTTTTTAAAATATCTGTTTGTTCGCCAATATTGTCATTTAGTACTCGATAGTTGGAATGGGCACCAACTGGTACTAGATGGTTGATTAAGTTTGAATGCTGATTGAGATAGAAACGTTGCAGATTGTTCATGTTTGAATGCTTTTGATATACCAATTAATTGTTTTATCTAGTCCAGTGGAAATATTTGTTTTGGGTTTAAATTTCAGACTCGCAAGTTTAGAATGATCAATTAGCCGACGAGGTTGGCCGTTTGGACGGCTGGTGTCCCAAATTATTTCACCCGTATACCCTATTTTATTTTTTATTAGTTCGGCTAGGTCCTTAATAGAGATTTCTTCGCCTGAGCCAATGTTTATTGGATCTTGGGAATCGTATTTTTTGCTAATTAGTACAATTGCATCAGCCGCATCTGCTACATACATGAATTCTCTGGTGGCTGAGCCGTCGCCCCAGAGTGTGACAGTGGGTTGTTTTGTGTTCTTTGCGGTATGAAATTTGCGAATTAGGTCGGGGATTACATGAGCATATTGTGCGTCTATGTGGTCGTGTGGTCCATATAAATTTGTGGGTAGGATGTGGATGATATTTATGCCAAATTCTTGATGATATGCTTGACCTTGAACAAGGAGAAGTTTTTTGGCTAGTCCGTAGGGCGCGTTGGTTGATTCAGGATATCCGAGCCATATATCTGATTCTTTGAACGGAATGTCGGTATATTTGGGGTATTCACATACCGTACCTATAACTATTGTTTTAGACACCTTATTTAATTTAGCTGCTTCGATCATATACAGACCCATGATGGCGTTGTCGTAAAGCAAGGTACCGGGAAGTTGTTGATTTTTACCAATACCTCCAACATTAGCTGCTGCGTGGATTACTAAATCCGCTTTAGTAGTAATTTTTAGACAATTTTCAAGAATTCTTAGATCTGCATCTTTTGAACTGGGAGTACTGATAATGCTTTTTGGGTAGACTCTTTTCAGGCTTGAGAAAAGGTGCTGGCCTAAAAAACCTGAACTACCAGTAAGGACAATTTTTTTTGGCATGGGTTGGAGTATACTGCATATATTCATGCGAAGCAGGATGCTTTTGCTAGGGTTTTTGATTGTTAGCCTTATCATCAATGGCTACTTTTTGCTCCGTAGGCCATTTCGTCATTTGCATGTTTATGATAAGCAGGAATTTCAATTTTTGTCTCCGAGGATAATGGCGAGTGAGAAGAATGAAATACTTATAAATTTTGTGAAATTGCGGTCAGAATTACGAGAAGTAATTAATTCCTCGACTGTTTCAGGTGAACTTGGTGTGTATTTTGAATATTTGCCTTCGGGTGTATCTATAGGGATTAATGAAAAAAAACAGTTTGTATTGGCGTCGCTTTTGAAAGTCCCTATGGTTATGGGTGTATATAAACAGAAAGAGAACCATGCTCTGGATATGAATGAAATATTAACCATACAACCTGAGAATATAGATAATAATTTTGGGGATTTTTGGAAACAGGGGGTGGGGGCGAAAATTTCAGTAAATGATGCGGTTCGTTTGGTGCTTACCGAGTCTGACAATACGGCAAAAAGTGTGTTGTTTAATAGATTGCCTGCAGGAACGATTGAAGATGTGTTTGATTCATTGGATATTCCTAAGGAATTAGAACAAAATACTGTAGTGGTGACACCTAAAAATTATTCTTCGGTACTTAGAAGCTTGTATCTATCTTCTTATTTAGATATGGCTGATTCAAATGAGATATTGGATTTAATGACTCAAAGTAAATTTACCGATAAATTGCGAGCTGGTGTACCTGAACAGGTAAAAGTGGCTCATAAAATTGGTGTTTATTCACCTGATACTCCAGATTCGGTATATACAGATTGTGGAATAGTATATATGCCGAAGCGGCCATACATTTTATGTTTGATGATGAAGTCTAGTGAAGATGTGGCTCGATCCGTGTTTAAGAGTATTTCTCAGGATGTATATTCATATATTAGGGATTACTAATTATGAAATATGTTTTGTTTTGTGTTTCTGTTGGTATAAATATTGTTTTAGCGGCGTTTTTAATTAATTTTTCACCCAAAGCTTTGGAAAGTGGTGTGTCTCAGGCTTCAGATTTAAGCCAGCAGTATCCTTATATCTCACGGCGTGTTTTTGCAGGACATCAATATCACTTGTTAACTAATTTTGTGGTTTTACGTTCCGCTCTCAACGAGATACTGGCTACAAAGGATAATGTTGGATTGTATTTTGAATATTTGCCCAGTGGGACGTCTATTGGCATTCATGAAAATCAAGAATTTATTCAAGCGTCGTTGTTGAAAATTCCTTTAGCCATGGCGGTTTTGAAACAAGTCGAAAGTGGAAGGATTGGTACGGGGGATCAAATCGAAATAGCCGAACAAGACATAGACCCGAATTTTGGTGAGTTGTATAAACAAGGGGTAGGTACTCGACTAACCGTGTCTGTCGCTTTGGAAAAAATTTTGGCAGAATCTGATAATACTGCCAGAAATTTGTTGTTCAAACTTGTATCTCAGCAACAAATAGTGGATGTTTATGATTATTTGGGAATTCCTAAAGATTTTGGTGAAGAGCCAACGATTTCCCCTAAGAATTATTCTTCAATTTTGCGAAGCTTATATTTTTCGTCTTTTATAAATCCAACAAATTCCAATTCAGTTCTGGATTTGCTTAGTCGTAGTGAGTTTTCCGACATGATTGTAGCTGGGGTGCCAAAAGATTTGACTGTTGCTCACAAAATAGGTGTACGAAAGGGAAAGCCAGGAGTAAGTGATGTATTTACTGACTGCGGAATTTTTTATTTACCTCAAAGACCGTATTTGTTGTGTATGATGATTAATTCTTCAGAGGCAGAAGCTGATGTTACTATGAAGGGGATTTCTACTATTGTATATGACTATGTGTCAAAATTACCTACTCCATGACAAAAAAACATTCATTTTGGGTTTTTTTCTGTGCATCATGTGTCACAAATATTGTTTTATTTGTTATCATATTTCGTCGCGTCTATAATCCCGTTCAGGCTTCATCGCTCCAATCTGCAAGTGTTTTATCCTATCGGTTTTTATCACCGAGAGTATTTATAAACCAGCCAAATGATGTTCTTATAAACTTTGTCTCCTTACGAACTCAACTGGAGCAAATTGTGGCGAATACTGCCATGGGTATATATTTTGAATATTTACCCTCAGGTGTCTATGTGGGGGTAAACGAAAAGGTGCCCATGTTTGCTACGACTCAGATTCCGCTTTTGAATGAATTAGAAAGCCTTAATTCTCATCAGCCTATTTTTGATTATTTAGATTTTCCTCAGAGTCAAAACGATTCTGATTTGGTCGTGAGTCCTAAGAATTTTTCATCTGTTTTGAGAAATTTGTATTTATCTACTTATTTAGATTTGGAAAATTCAAATAAAATTTTAAAATCTCATGTTCAACACGTGTCTGAAGCAGATGTTTCCATGTTTCGATTCAAATCAAAAAATAACGTTGGAGATTGCCGTTTGGTCTACCGACCGAAGAGACCCTACGTATTGTGCATGATGGCTAAAAGTGATGATTTGTTTGAAAAGATTTTTAGATTAGTATATGAGTATGTGGACGCATATTAAACAGTCTTGGTTGTTTTTGGTTATGGGTGTGATTTCAGTATGTATTCTTTTTCGTGTGGGAAGTTTGGCTACATTTATGGCTCCTGATTCATGGATTCATGTGGGTATTGGAAGGTTTATTTTGGAAAATAGACACATACCTGATCACCAAGATATCTCTTTTAAAGTAATTCCTGTTGAAAACCAACTCGTTGCCACCTCGTGGCTATTTGATCTTTTAAGTTATGTACTATTTTTGGCCGGTTCATGGAGTGTTGTTTCTGTGTTAATTTTATTGTGGTTTGGAATAGGTTGGCTCATTGTTTTTCTGGGTAAAGAACTAAAAATTCCTCAGCCTCTTTTACTCGTGCTGTGGTTGTTTAGTGCGGTTTTTGTGGGGATTTTTTGGAAACTTCATCCACTGGTGTTGGTTCCCGCTATGTTGTTGATCCTCTTTTTTGTGTATCAGCGATGGGTTTTGAAAGGAAAAACACTTTTTATTCTTTTTCCACTTGTGATGTGGTTGTGGGCACAGTTGGCGGGTGAGTATATTGCTTTGGGTTTTGGGTTGTTAATTTTGATATGTATTTTGGAATCTATTTATATAATTTGTAGTCGAATATGGAAATTGGATTTCAAGCGGCCAAATAAACAAATCAGCCCTTTGATCGTGTGGTCGGTTGTGAGTATTGGGTTGACACTGATAAATCCCCACGGTATTCGATTGTGGTTGAATATTGATAACTTGCGGCTCTTGTCGGGTGCGAATAAGGTTTACAGCTCGCTATCTGGAATATTGATTGCAGCAAATTCAAATTATATTCGAGAAAATATATCCACATACCCCTATGTAATTTTCCTATTACTTAGCCTGTTTAGTGTTGTGGGTTTTTTGATTTATGTGGTACGTAGAGGCTGGAATGGATTTGTTAGTGTTACTGTATTTTTACCTTTACTTATTCTTTCGTTAAGTGGGTATTGGTGGGTTCGTTTTGTCCCTTTTTCAGGGATTTTGCTTATTGTACCGTTTGCGTGGATATTAACGAACCTCTTTTGGGAGAAAGTTTTTTATAAAAAAATCTTTTTGATTTGTTGCGGGTTGGCTTTTGGGATAACTGTATTTACTATTTTTTTTCCGCCCAAAGCCTTGCTTCTTCGTTTACCTCAAGAGTCTGAAAGATCTCTTCGAAGTCTACATATAGAAGGAAATATAGCGACTACTCCTGATATTTCGGCTTACATGTTTTATGTGCAATATCCACGGTTAGCGAATTTGGATGTAATGGATTTGTTTTTTGATGAATATGAAAGTATTAATGTTTATTCTTTATTGGTGCCTGAACAGAATAGTGCATTTGAACGGTTTTATCGTGACCAGAACATTAATGCACTTCTTTTGAGTCGGAGTGCTGATTATCTTATAGCCACGACAAGTAAGAGTCCTGATTGGTCTCTTGTTTATTTTGATGAAGATGGCTTTGTATATGTGCGAAAAACGGCAGTGTCAAATGATTATTTGAGGACAAGGGGGTTTTCCGCTGTAACGTTTGGACGTAGTTTGGGATTTGATCCTGAAAAAAGTAATGAAGCTATTTTGGAACTGGAAAGATTTGTAAAACTTTATCCACACGCAGTTTTAGCCCGAGGTCAGTTGGCGACTGTTTTGCGGATTCAGAAGCGTTATGCTGATGCAGAGCGGATTTTAAAGGAAATTCCTGATGCAAATTGGTCGTTTTCCGTCATGGTGGAAATGGCTCGGCTTCAAGCAGCTAAGGGTGAGTGTCGATTAGCTGAGAAATGGTTTATTTTGGCTTTAGACCAGCGCAAGGAAACAAATGTGTCAAAGGCAGTATTGGATCTTGCTGTTTTGTATGCAGGATGTTTGCACGATATCCCGAAAGCTGAACATTATTTTAAGAGATATAATTCTTATCCACTTCCTCCTGATGAACGGGAACGGGTAAGGAAAGTCGCTAAGGATTTTGGTGTGGCAATTGATGAAGCAGATAGTGATAATAAGTAATATGGGAAGTTGGCTTATCTCGGATGTGTCTCCTTGGGTTGTAAGTATATGTGGTTTTGTTTTAGTATTTATTGGGTTGTTTCAGCTAGGGAAAATTTTTAAATATTGTCGATCTCAGTCTGTTTGGATTTGGGTATTGCTTGGAGTTATTGTTGTTGTTGGAGGACTATTACGTTTTTATAGTCCAGATCAACATAGAATTTATTTTGATGAGGATCGTTATCTTTCCGGGGCTGTAACTTTTGCAAAATTCGGCACTCAGCGTCTGATAAACGTTGCGACAAATGATACTTTTCTCACAGGCGATCCGGATTTGGTTGCGCGAGTCACAGTTCCGACTTTAAATGCTTGGATATTTAAAGTGTTCGGTTATAGTGAAAAATACCTATTTATTGGTTCAAGAATTTTTAGCACTAGCCAAATTATTTTTGTTTTTATAGCTGTAGTTATGTATTTACGGTCACGTAGTATGGGCTTGGTGGCTGCTGGAATTTTTGCTATATTACCAGTGCCTATTTTTTGGAGTTTGTCTATTGGATTGGATTCTTACTTTGTTTTTTTTGCTTTACTTGCTTTCATTGGAGCTGCTTGGTATGGATCTCGTCCAGCGTTTGGGAGTTGGTTATTTTTGCTTTCGGCTACCCTACTTTTATTGTTTGTGCGTTTGGAAGCCTTTTTATTTTTGGGAGTTCAGCTAATGGCTATTTTTGCTATTCGTAAACAGTTGGGTTTGCCTCTTTTTACTAAAAAGGATGTAGGCTACGCGCTGGTTAGTGGATGCTTGATTGGATTCCGAGCTATCGTGTCTTTATCTGTTTTAGGTCAAACGTGGTGTTGTGGAGACGCAACTCCTTTAGAAGCATTTAGTGTGGGATATGTTATTAGGAATACATTACCCAATATTTTGTCTTTATTTAAAAGGCCTGAGTGGCCGGTGGTTCTTACTGTATTTTCATTGCTGGGCATCTTGACCATAAAAGATGTTCGTAAGTGGGCGTTTGTTGCTTGGTTTGGATTTTATTTTTTAATTTATTCGTTTTATTTTGCTGGGGAGTTTTTTTCTGTTGAGTATTCTGGGTCTTATGGTAGATATTTTTTAATTTTAGTCGTTCCCTTGACGATTTTAGCTGTTTGGTATTCTGCATCACTACTCAGAGCGTATTTTGTGCATCGTCAGAGAAAGAGTTTTTTTATACTTTTAAGTGTTGTGGTGGCTTTGTCGCTTTTGCCGACTGTTTTTCGATATAAAAGAATGATTTCTGTATCTCCTTATTATGAGTATGTGGATAAGGGACCTCGGGATGTTCATACATATATTGAGGATTACGTGACACCGCGTATTTCTTCTGATGCGGTTGTCATACATGCGATGACCGCTTTGTCTTTGTTGCATGGACACACTGTTGTTTACTATGGATCTTTTTTATACAACACTTCTGCCCAAGAATTTGTTCAAGAACAATTAGCTAAAGGAAAAGATGTTTATCTGCTTCAGACTTATACTTGTGATCGCTACCCTGATAAATGTACTGAAGTTACTCGTAAGTTTATGTTTGAGGCTGCACCTGAATTAGATGCTATGGGGATGTCGATGCTGAGGGTGAGGCTGAAGAAGTAGCTGAATTTTCGTTTAACAATTGGTCATTTATACTGATTTGACTTCCTAGAATTGCTGATGTTGTAGCTATTTGTTCGTTTATCTCCTGGATTAAACTAGCTGAGTCAGACGATGACTCGCTGATATTTTTAAATGCTGATTCTAGAGCTGGATCGGTTGTACTTGTGCTTACCTTTGTTTTTGTTACTGCAGTAGCTGTCCATGAGAAGGTCATGTCTACTTGAGTTGGCTTGTTGAGAAGAATCATGAATCCTTGGGTACTGCTGTCGACGATGGCAAATTTTACATCGTTTCCAAGTACCTCATTTACCATATTGTCTTGGCAGGCTTGCATGCCGGCCGTCTCATTACAGATGCCGCGAGATACACGATCAGTGTAGATTTCTGGAGTAATTTTGGTGACGACGAGAGAGGTGTTTACTAATGGATTATTTGAATACTCAGTAGCATAGGTAATATTCACTGCACGATGGCCGGCTTTGATTACAGCATAACCAGCGGCGTCTTCATTAAACTCTACAGTTTTTTCAAAGGTTGCTTTACCTTTAAATAGTGTGTTGCCCAAGAAGGCTACTGAATTGTTAAACGTCGCTTTGCCGTTCACTATTATGTCATTCATGAATTGAGAGAGTTGTTGGAACACTGAGGGTTTGTTAATGATAAATTCTCCGACTGACCCAGCTGTTAATCCAGCGCTATCTGTGGCCATTGATGTGTCAGATTCAATAGAAGGTGTGATGTTTATTTCATTTTTTTGGACGAGTAGGGGTTGTTCAGATTCTTCACCTAGGTAATATCCGACATTGATGTTTACCATGATGCGGCCTTCGTCATTTGAGTCGAAGTTTTCCATGGCAGTTCCGAGAATTTTTCCTGGTTGGGTAGCCTTGATACCTACACCTGGTATATCTGAAGAGGTGATTGCGTCGCCGATTTTAATGGTGCCATTTTTAGAGCTAATACGAACCGGTACGCGGCCGGTGAGAGCAATAGGCATCATGTTTTGGCCTTCAGATTGGCCGAGTGTGAGTCCAGGCTTTTCGGAAACTACACCTAGCATTTTTCGGTCTTGAGGTTTTGTTGCAACTTCAGCCTTGCCTGGCTCAGAGCCCAAGGAGACGATGTCACCAATGTTTATAGAATCATAGCCGTTTGGCATTTGGTAGTATTCGGCTACGTCCGCGCCAGAAATGGGATCCAGTGGTGAGTTGGTGTCTACTGTGTCACTGAAGGCTATTGGACCATTTTCTGGTTTTGGATCGTCTTGAACGTGGGCATATAAGTCTACATACATGGTCCAAGAATTACCGGCAGAGGAAAGGTTTTGTTGATGGACAACATTCATGGCTGGGTTTAAGTTGCGAGTGGAGATGTTTGAAGAAACACCAGCGCCACACTCTGTTAGTGCTATACCATTGCTTACGTCACTATCAATAAAGAAGTGCACGTCATTTGTGGCACGTGCTTCGATACGCATAAGTGCCCAGGCATTTGAAGCTGTACTAATATTTCCGGTTGTTCCACAGGCGACCGAGCTAATAGCGTTGCCTACGCGAGCAAATCCGTTCCATTGGGTGCCGCCTTGTGCATCTGTGGCTGTGGTTGTGGAGATAAGATTCGCAAACCCAATAAAGCCATGAGTTGCTGCAATTGAGCTCCAATTCTGTCCCCAGGCTTCTGTGTAATTGTGTGCACCTACAAACGCTTGATTGGCTGAATTGTTGTTGGTGAAACCTGATGAAAAACCAACTTTGAAATATTGAACATATTTGTAGGCAGCGTTTAATACACCAGCAGTGTTTGTGCCGGTGCCTATACCAAGATGGGCGACACAGGCAGAATCTGCGGCAGTATGTGTGTGTGTTCCCAAATCTGGAGAGAACTCTAAACGACCAAAGGATGTGTTTGTACCAGCTCCTGCACCAGAACCACCTTGAGATAGAGTACATCCATACTTTGTTGAGTTGGTCGCGGTTGAGCCACCGCCGGTACCGGCTTCGTCAAACGACCAGTTTCCATGGTCACCAAATCGGTTTGTGCGACTAGTCACATCCGCTGTTACTGCTGTCATGGGGATACTAAAGTTATCTTGATAGTAGCTACCATCAATATTTACAAACCCACCAGCTTCAAAGACGCCATAGTTTGCGGTGCTAAAGTACTCAATTACGCGGGCATTTGGTTGATCCTTTGTAGCACCTTGGCCATATGAGCCATCCATAAAGCTGAGTGTGCCACCGTCTTGCATACGAATTATTGCAGAAGCGGAAGCAAAGCGAATGTCTTCATCGAATCCTGTACCGATAGTGAGACCAATTTCGCGATTGTTGGCTGTTTGAGCAGTTGTGTTAATACTGATTCCTGAAAGGATATCTCCTAGGTCTCCAGAGGCTCCAGAGACGGAAACATTTAGGCCGGCGTTTGTATCTGTGGCGTCGGCATCGTCGGCTTGTTCGAAGACAATTGATAGACCATCTACACCATCAGTGGTGGTGCCAAATCCAGTATTTGTAAGAGCCAGCTGGTCAAGCGTTGGGGCGGCAGTGGTTGTGATTTGGTGATTAGTACCAGCAGCTTCTGTGAAAATGATTGAGCCGTCTGTAGTATTCATGGCAATAGTAACATCGCTGCCGTTGACATCGTTGTCATATACACCTTGCATAGTGGAGGATCCACCAGTATCGTCTGTGCCACAGGCAAGGACGCCTGAACTGTTGGTCTCCAGGGCTGAACAGCCAGAGCCACCGCCGGTGAAATCGGCTAGAGTAATTCCGCCAGCTGTACCAGTGTAGTCGATGGTGAGTACGCCGGTGGAGGAAACGGCGAAAGTGGTGTAGTTGCTGGTGTCGTAGGAAACTCTAAATTGGGGAGTGGTGGTAGACAAGACTTCTAGGGCATTGGCTGGAGTATCAGTACCGATACCTACTTGGCCATCAGTATCAATAACCATGTTGTTGCCGTCGTTGTTTTGGTCAAAGCTGATGGCCTGGTCGCCGAGAGTTTTAACCAAGAGATCGTCGCCACTGTTTACAGAATAAAGAGCTAGCTGAGTACTACCTGAACTGTAATCCACATTGAATCTATTACTCCCATCAAAGCTAAAGTTGATGATGTTGGATGTACCGATTTGGAAACCGAAACAGTCGTAGCCATCGTTGCCGAGTTTGTTGGCGTTACCACAGACCCATTTGTTGGCAGCGTCCACATAGACTGTCATACCGTCGATCAATTCACCGGTGGATCCGTCGCGTGCTACGTACATGGTTATATCTGTACCTACTGTTGTGGCGACATTGGCATCGCGGAGGTTGGCTAAGATGCGGGCAGCTTCGGCAGTACTAGTATCGTTTTCGATATAGAAGCTTATGTAGCCACCGATACTGTCAGCTGCTGTACTGGAAGTAGTGCGGGTCAGGCGCAGAAGTTCGAGACCGGTGTTGGTACTGCTGTCGTCGAGACTGATTTGGACTTGGCTGTCACTGTCGGCAGTAAAGGTGAAGTCTCCAGATCCGTTTACAGTGAAAGCGAGAGCTGTGTTTGAAGTGGATGTGGTGATGCCGCCGTTGGCATTGATGGCTCCGGAAGTGGTAAGAGCGCCGGAGGTGGAAATACTCCAGTTGTCATCGGTGAGCGAGAGGGAATTTGATGTCAGAGTCAGTGTGTCTGCGGCGGCACCGATTAAGATATTGTCTGCGCCAGCATCGTTCATGGTGACATCGCCGGTAGCTGTTAGGGTGGTGAATGTGCCGGCACCTGCTGAAGAGCCACCAATAGTTACGCCGTCAATTGCGCCACCGTTGATGTCGACTGTGCCAGCTGTCAGAGTACCAGAATCAGTGAGTTCAGATAGAGCTATACCACCATCGATTAATTGGAGTTCTGAGAGGGAGATCAACGTACCGCCGGCGTTGATAGCCTGTTCCCAACCTGTGCCGATGTTGATAGCGGTTTCAGTGACCACGGCTTGGGCAGTGATATTGGCAATGTTTAGACCGTAGAGTGTGTCGGCGTCACCAGTAGCTGTGGAGGTGACATTGATAGCTACACCTGAAACCGTATCTGTATTGGCATCATTGCCGAGGGTGAGGTTGTAGGTAGATTGGGCCCCATCATCGGTAATAGTGTTGGTATGAGTTTGTAGACCTGTCCAAGTGAAGGCCGTGGTTTGATCCACTGCAAGAGTAAGAGCTGAGCCTTCGCCACCACCATTGCCGCCGGAGATACCTGTACCGTTGGTGATACTTTGGACATAGTTGCCAGTGGTGTCTGTCGTTAAGGCAACTTTGTCTGCACCGATGGTGGTGGCACCTGTGTTGTCGATAGTGACGTCGCCAGACATCGCGACTGATGTGGCGACATTGCCGACTGATCCAACGAGAATGTTGCCTGAAGACAAGGTAGCGAGCTTGGAGAAGTCGATGGCGGCAGCCGAATTAATATCAGCATTAACGATCGAATCGTTAGTGATTTCTGAACTATCGATAGCAGTGCCGAGAGTAGTGGCGAGAGTAATGGTGTCAGTAGAGGAATCACCGGTAACGGTCATACCGGTTCCGGCGGTAAGTGTGAGTGTGTCGGTGGAAGAATCGGCGACTGGGGAAGAGCCAGAAGTGGTAGTGATAGTTTCAAATGAATTTCCGCCACCACCAGTAATGGCCGTGGTCGTAGTGCCGTTACCGATGTAGAGAACAAAACCGTCGTTGTCCCAACAAATCTGGCCATTGGCAGTAGATGAAGCACAGGAGGTATTTTGTGGGAGTTTAAGCCCTTCAGTAGTAGATGAACCGTTGATACTGGAGAGGTCAATCATGTCACTGTCAGCAAATGTGAGAGTAGCGTTTAGGTCTGAGGCAGTAATAGTGTCGTCGGTGATTTCGCCGGAAACGATACTGGTACCCAGGGTGGCTTCTAAGGATCCACTGTTCATTTGTAAGCCAGTACCAGTAAAGTCGGTGATTCCGTCTGAATTGACGGTGATGGTTCCGGCGGTAATGGCGTTTGATGTGGAGGAGAGTGTCAAGGCAGTAGCAGTGGAGGCGCCGCGACCTGCAACTGTGTTGAGCGTGTCTGCTTCAGTGGCGGTTAGAGTGACATTGCCGCCTAGTGAAACGGAAGCGCCTCCGGAGAGAATGCCAGCGGAATTGATGGTGATGGCAGAGTTTACGAGTTCTGAGTTGCCGATAGAGTTGGCAGGTAGAACGATTTCGCCATCACCAGTACTGTCAGTGGTTAGTGTAATGGCAGTATTGCTAGAGTTTCCGAGTGTAAGAGCGCCAGTGCCGCCGGCTCTGACAACCAGATCTGCGTTGGCATTATCGTCTGCGGCGTTTATGGTGACAGTGCCAGCATCGTTGCGAGAGAAAAGAATTTGACCATCTGTACCATTGGCAATAGTTTCTGAGTTGGCGAGGGTGAGAGAGCCATTGAGAGTGAGTGAGCCAAAGGTGGGAGTAGAAGTAGTGGTTAGATTTTGACCGGTATTGAAAGCGAGTTGGGAATCGCCAATACTGTCGGCGGCAATTGAGAGTGAAACTCCAGCGTTTTCTGAACCAGAGCCTGAAACTGAGATTTGGGAATCACCGGCGACGGTTGCGACATAATTGCCAGTAGTGTCGGTAGCTAAGGCTACTGCATTAGCTGCGACTGTGAATCCAGCTGAGAATGAACCAGATATGTCGGCTGAAGTGGGGTTGGTGGTGGTGGTGACGAGAGTGCCAGAAACTCCATCTAATAAAGTAAGTTCTGAGCTGGAAATAAGAGTACCGTTGAGGTCGAAGACGTTGTCCCAGCCTGTGCCGATGTGAATTGCATTTTCTGCAACAGTGCCATCAGCTGAAGATAAGTTGGCGATATCTAGACCGTAGACTGTGTCGGCATCGCCAGTGGTCGCAGAAGTGGCTGCGACTTTGATGGCAGAAATAGTGTCGGTGTTAGCATCGTTGCCTAGAGTGAGGTTGAATATAGATTGACTACCATCGTCGGTGATGGTGTTGGTGTGGGTTTGGAGACCAGTCCAAGTGAAAGCGGTGGTTTGATCTACAGCCAAGGTTAAGGCTGCACCTTCAGATCCACCATTGCCACCTGTAATACCTGTGCCGTTGGTGACGGAAGTGACATAGTTACCAGTGGTGTCGGTAGTTAAGGCGACTTTATCTGCTCCGATAGTAGTGGCGCCAGTGTTGTCGATAGTGATGTCGCCAGACATGGTAACTGATGTGGCAACGTTGCCTACAGAACCGACCAAGATGTTTCCAGAGGAAAGAGCGGCCAGCTTGGAAAAGTCGATGGCGGCAGCGGAGTTGATGTCGGCATTAACGATGGTGTCATTGGTGATTTCTGAAGAATCGATACTGGCACCGAAGGGGTTGCCTATGGATGTGGTAGTTGTGCCATTGCCGATACTGAGTGTGAAGGAATCGTTGTCCCAGCAGATTTGGCCGTTGGCAGTAGCTGAAGTACAAGCGGTGGCTTGAGGAAGAAGTAAGCCTTCAGTTGTTGAGGAGTTGTTTATGGCAGAGAGGTCGATTAGATCACTGTCTGCAAAGGTCAATGTGGCATTGAGATCTGAGGCAGTGATAGTATTGTCAGTAATTTCTGAAGAATCGATCGCAGTACCGAGAGTGGTTTGGAGTGCACCACCGGAAATCGTGATACCAGTGCCGGTGAAGTCTGTAATAGCATCGGCGTTAACTGTGATCGTACCGGCAGTAATGGCATTTGAAGTGGAAGAAAGTGTCAGGGCAGTGGCAGTAGATGCGCCACGACCAGCGACTGAGTTTAGAGTGTCTGCTTCAGTGGCGGTTAGGGTAATATTTCCACCAAGAGATACTGAAGCGCCACCAGTTAGGATGCCTGATGAATTGATGGTAATTGAGGAATTTACTAGTTCAGAATTGCCAACTGAGCTTGCTGGTAGGACGACTTCCGCGTCACCAGTACTATCAGTGGTAAGGGTGATGGACGTGTTGCTTGCATTGCCAAAGGTTAATGCACCTGTGCCACCAGCTCTGATTACGAGGTCTGCATTGGCATCGTTATCGGCAGCATTGATCGTGACTGTGCCGGCGTCGTTGCGAGAGAAGAGGATTTGGCCGTCTGTGCCGTTTGCAATCGTTTCGCTGTTGGCCAAAGTGAGGGATCCATTGAGGGTGAGTGAACCAAAAGTAGGTGTGGATGTAGTGGTTAAGTGTTGACCTGTGTTGAAAGCTAGTTGGGCGTCGGCGATGCTATTTGCAGCTATGGAGATAGATACGCCAGCATTTTCAGATCCAGAACCAGAGACTGAAACTTGAGAATCGCCAGTGATAGTGGCGACATAGTTTCCAGTAGTATCTGTAGCTAGAGCAACGGAATCAGCGCCGACCGTTAGGCCGCCAGAGAAGGAACCGGCAATGTCGCCTGCGGCAGGTGATTCGCCGACATTGACATAGACACTGTCGAGAGTGGACGTGTAATTGGCTGACGTAAGTAGTGTACCTGATAGACCGTCCAAAAGACCTAGTTCAGTGGCAGAAATAAGTGTGCCGTTTAGATCAAAGATATTGTCCCAACCTGTGCCGATATGAATGGCTTGTTCTAAGACAGTACCATTGGCGGAAGCTAGGTTGGCGATATCGAGTCCGTAGACTGTATCGATGTCGCCAGTGGCAGCCGAAGTGGCGGCGACTTTGATGGCAGAAATGGTGTCGGTATTTGCATCATTGCCAAGGGTGAGGTTGAAGGTAGATTGAGATCCGTCGTCTGTGATTGTATTGGTATGAGTTTGGAGACCGGTCCAAGTAAATGCTGTTGATTGGTCTACTGCCAAGGTTAGAGCAGCACCTTCTGAACCACCGTTGCCACCTGTAATACCTGTGCCGTTGGTAACTGAAGCGACATAGTTGCCGGTAGTATCAGTTGTTAGTGCCACTTTGTCGGCACCAATAGTTGTGGCGCCGGCATTATCTATAGTGACGTCTCCAGACATGGCGACTGAGGTGGCGACGTTGCCCACTGAACCGACGAGGATGTTTCCAGAAGAAAGAGCGGCTAGTTTGGAGAAGTCTATTGCAGCGGCAGAATTGATGTCCGCGTTGACTATGGTGTCGTTGGTGATTTCTGAAGAATCTATACTAGCGCCAAATGGATTGGAGATGGAGGTAGCAGTAGTACCATTGCCGACATACAACACAAATGTATCGTTGTCCCAACAAATTTGTCCATTGGCGGTGGCTGAAGTACAGGCAGTGGCTTGGGGAAGTTTTAGACCTTCGGTGGTGGAGGAGTTATTGATTGAGGAAAGATCGATTAGATCACCGTCTGCGAATGTTAAGGTAGCGTTTAGATCAGAGGCGGTGATTGTATCGTCGGTAATTTCAGAACTATCGATAGCAGTTCCGAGTGTGGTTTGCAGTGCTCCACCTGAGATTGTCAGACCAGTGCCTGTCAGATCTGTAAACGCGTCACTGTTGATTGTAAGCGTTCCAGCAGTAATAGCATTTGAAGTAGAGGAAAGTGTTAAAGCTGTGGCAGTAGATGCACCGCGACCGGCGACTGAATTTAGAGTGTCGGCTTCAGTGGCAGTGAGTGTGATATTTCCACCGAGGGATACAGATGCACCGCCAGTGAGGATGCCGGCAGAATTTATGGTGATACTAGAATTCACTAATTCTGAATTACCGATTGAGTTGGCTGGTAAGACTACTTCACTGTCACCTGTGCTGTCGGTAGTGAGAGTTATGGCAGTAGTGGAAGCTCCGCCGAGAGTAAATGCAGCTGCTCCGCCAGGCAAGATACTCAGAGCAGCAGTAGCATCATTGTCGGCAGCGGTCAGAGTAACTGTACCGGCATCGTTGCGGCCGAAAGTAAATTGGGAATTTGTGCTATTGGCAATAGTTTCTGAGTTGGCCAGGGTAAGGGAGCCGTTGAGAGTTAATGAGCCAAAGGTTGGAGTGGAGGTGGAAGTCAGATTTTGACCAGTATCAAAGGCAAGTTGGGAATCGCCGATACTGTCCGCAGCTACTGAGAGTGAAACGCCGGCATTTTCGGAACCAGATCCTGAAACAGAAATCTGAGAGTTGCCAGTAACTGTGGCGACATAATTACCGGTAGTGTCAGTGGCTAAGGCGACTGAGTCTGAACCGATAGTTAAACCGCCGGAGAATGAGCCAGTGATATCTCCAGCAGCGGGAGATTCACCGACGTTGACGTAGACACTGTCCAGAGTGGAAGAGTAGTTGCCAGAAGTCAGAATTGTGCCAGATAGACCATCAAGCAAGCCAATTTCAGTGGCTGAAATAAGTGTGCCGTTGATATCAAAGATATTGTCCCAACCAGAACCGATATGGATAGCCTGTTCGGCAACAGTAGCGTTTGCTGAAGCAAGATTGGCAATATCTAGGCCGTAGATGGTATCAGCGTCACCGGTGGCGGCGGAGGTAGCAGCTACTTTGATGGCGGAAACGGTATCGGTATTGGCGTCGTTGCCAAGCGTCAGATTGAAAATTGATTGACTACCGTCGTCGGTAATGGTGTTGGTGTGGGTTTGGAGACCAGTCCAGGTAAAGGCGTAGGTTTGGTCGACGGCGAGAGTCAGAGCTGCGCCTTCGGAACCACCATTGCCACCGGTGATACCGTTGCCGTTGGTGACTGAAGCGACGTAGTTACCGGTGGTGTCTGTTGTCAGGGCGACTTTATCTGCACCAATAGTTGTCACACCAGAACTGTCGACGGTTACGTCTCCGGAAAGGGTAGTAGAGGTGGCGATGTTGGAAGCATTGCCGAGCAAGACGTTGCCAGCTGTGAGGGTCGCAAGTTTGGAGAAATCGATGGCAGCAGCGGAATTGATGTCGGCATTGACGATGGTGTCGTTGGTAATTTCAGATGAATCAATGCTGGCGCCAAAAGGATTTGAAATTGAGGTGGCTGTGGTGCCGTTACCAACGTACAACACAAATGTGTCGTTGTCCCAACAAATTTGACCATTGGCGGTAGCTGAAGTACAAGCAGTGGCTTGGGGTAATAACAACCCCTCACTGGCAGAGGAGTTGTTGATACTGGAAAGATCTAGTAGATCGCTGTCTGCAAAGGTCAATGTGGCATTGAGATCTGAAGCAGTGATGGTGTTGTCGGTAATTTCAGAGCTATCGATGGCAGTACCTAGTGTTGTTTGAAGAGCACCGCCAGAGATAGTCAACCCGGTGCCTGTTAAATCAGTGAAGGCATCTCCGGAAATAGTAAGTGTGCCAGCTGTGATGGCATTTGATGTGGAGGATAAAGTTAGGGCTGTGGAAGTAGAGGCGCCTCGGCCAGCAACTGCGTCTAACGTGTCTGCTTCTGTCGCAGTGAGGGTGATATTGCCACCGAGTGAGACTGAGGCGCCGCCGGTGAGAATGCCGGCAGAGTTGATCGTAATACTGGAATTGACTAATTCTGAATTGCCTATTGAGTTGGCTGGTAGAACTACTTCTGCATCGCCGGTATTGTCAGTTGTCAAAGTAACGGCTGTAGTGGAAGATCCACCCAGTGTCAGAGCGGCTGCGCCACCAGGGAGAATACTAAGTGCGGCAGTGGCATCATTGTCTGCAGCCGTCAATGTGACTGTACCGGCATCGTTGCGGCCAAAAGTGAATTGAGAGTTGGTAGAGTTTGCAATAGTTTCCGAGTTGGCCAGAGTAAGACTGCCATTTAGAGTTAAGGCGCCAAATGTAGGAGTGGAAGTGGAGGTCAGATTTTGACCAGTATCGAAAGCTAGTTGAGAATCACCAATGGAATCGGCAGCAATGCTGAGTGATACACCTGCGTTTTCTGAACCAGAACCAGAGACGGAGATTTGAGAGTTGCCGGTAATTGTGGCAACGTAGTTGCCAGTAGTATCTGTAGCTAATGCAACAGTGTTGGCACCGATGGTGGTGACGCCAGAGCTGTCGATCGTAATATCACCAGACAGAGTGGTGGATGTAGCGACATTGGAACCGTTTCCAAGAAGAATATTGCCTGCTGTTAACGCGGCGAGTTTGGAGAAGTCGATGGCAGCAGCCGAGTTGATATCTGCATTGACGATGGTGTCGTTGGTGATTTCTGAAGAATCAATTGCAGTGCCAAGAGTGGCGGCGAGTGTAATAGTGTCAGTAGAAGAATCGCCAGTGACAGTGATACCAGTGCCAGCTGTAAGAGTAAGAGTGTCTGTAGAAGAATCGGCTACTGGGGAAGTGCCTGAGGTAGTGGTGATAGTTTCAAAAGAATTGATAGTGCCGCCTGTGGCATCTGAAGCACAGCTCCAAGTAGAAGTGCCAGTGGAATATTTGAGGATTTCGTTGTCAGCACAGTTTTGGAGTCCCAGTGAACCACCTTCGGTGCCAGATAGAGTTAAACCTTTGTTTGTGGTGGCTGAAGAAACATAGTTGCCGGTGGTATCTGTTCCTAGAGCCACTTTGTCTGCACCAATAGTAGTAACACCGGAATTGTCTACAGTGATATCGCCAGACAAGGTAGTAGAGGTGGCGATGTTGGAAGCATTGCCGAGCAAGACGTTGCCAGCTGTGAGGGTCGCAAGCTTTGAAAAATCGATGGCAGCGGAGGCGTTGATTTCTGAATTGGTAATGTCTGTGCCCAACGTGGTTTCGAGTGAACCACTGTTCATCTGGAGTCCAGTACCAGTAAAGTCGGTGATAGCGTCGGAGTTGACGGTAACTGTACCAGCAGTAATGGCATTTGAGGTTGAAGACAAGGTGAGAGCATTGCTATATGTGCCGGAAAGAGCTGCAGATTGTAGAACACCTGAACCATTGATGATGACACTGCTGTTGACGGCCAATATATTGTTCCAGCCAGTAGAGCCACCACCGGCAGAGCCAATAAGAATGGCGGTTTCATTGGCGGATGAAGCTGTAATGGCGGCGATATTTATTCCGTTGAGGGAGTCGCCAGAATCTGAGTTGGAGTTGGTGTTGGGATTGATATAGAGAGCAGCTAAGGTTTGATCTGTAGCGTCGATGCCAAACGTAGGAGTCAGAATGACGCCGCGGGGAGATGCTACTGTGCCGGCTGGAGTATAGGTTTGAGTGAAAGTGTCAGATGCGGTGAAAGCAGCAAGAGAAAGTGTTGTCGAGGTGGAAGCGCCGCGACCTGTAACTGTGGCTAGTGTGTCTGCTTCAGTAGCTGTGAGAGTAATGTTGCCGCCGAGTGAGACGGAGGCGCCACCAGTAAGAATGCCGCTAGTGTTTATGGTGATGGATGAGTTGGTGAGTGAAGAATTGCCAATGTTACTCAGTGTGTTTGATGAACCGGAAATGGTTTTATTGGTTAGAGTCTGAGTAGCGGCTAAACCAACAAAAGAATCGTTGGAACCAAAGTCTGGAATGGTGTAGGTTCTGGATGTACTTGGTGCAGTGCTGGAAATGGTCGTAGTGTTGGTCGTACCGAGAACGAGTTGGTTGGTAGTGTTTGAAAGTGTTTGGCTAGCAAATGATGGAGAAGAGGCGGTGGTCAAATTTTGGCCAGTATTGAATGCCAGTTGAGAATCGCCAATACTGTCTGCAGCGATACTGAGTGATACGCCTGCGTTTTCTGAACCAGAACCAGAGACGGAGATTTGGGAGTTTCCCGTCACGGTAGCAACATAGTTGCCAGTAGTGTCGGTGGCCAGGGCGACTTTGTCTGCACCAATAGTGGTCACACCGGAACTGTCGACTGTGACATCGCCGGAAAGAGCAGTGGAGGTGGCGACGTTTGAACTATTGCCGAGTAAAACATTTCCAGCAGTTAGAGTAGCTAATTTTGAGAAGTCGATGGCTGCAGATGAGTTGATGTCAGCGTTGACGATGGAGTCGTTGGTAATTTCGCTACTGTCGATACTGACACCAAAGGGGTTTGAGATGGAGCTGGCGGTTGTACCGTTGCCAACATATAGAACAAAGGTGTCGTTGTCCCAACAAATTTGACCGTTAGCAGTAGCTGAAGTACAAGCGGTAGCTTGGGGGAGTTTTAAGCCTTCAGATGTAGAAGAGTTGTTGATATTGGAAAGATCTAAAAGATCACCGTCGGCGAATGTGAGTGTGGCAGCTAGATCTGAGGCGGTAATTGTATCGTCGGTAATTTCGGAACTATCAATTGCTGTGCCAAGTGTAGTTTGCAGAGCGCCGCCAGAAATGGTCAAGCCGGTACCGGTTAAATCAGTAAACGTGTCGCCATTGATGGTTAGTGTGCCGGCGGTGATGGCATTTGAGGTGGAGGAGAGGGTCAATGCAGTGGCAGTAGATGCACCACGCCCCGCAACGGTGTTGAGCGTGTCTGCTTCTGTGGCGGTGAGGGTGATATTTCCACCGAGAGATACTGAGGCGCCACCAGAGAGGATGCCAGCGGAATTGATGGTAATACTAGAATTTACCAATTCTGAATTACCTACGGAATTTGCAGGTAGAACGACTTCACTGTCACCAGTGCCATCGGTGGTTATGGTGATAGCCGTGGTAGACGATCCGCCGAGAGTCAATCCTGCGGCGCCGCCGGGCAAGATAGTCAGTGCTGCGGTGGAGTCATTGTCAGCGGCAGTCAGTGTGACTGTGCCAGCATCATTTCGACCAAAAGTAATTTGACCGTCGGTACCATTGGATAAGGTTTCTGCATTGGCTAGAGTCAGATTGCCGTTTAGTGTTAGCGCGCTAAATGTTGGCGTGGAGGAAGTGGTCAGGTTTTGGCCGGTATTGAAGGCGAGCTGTGAATCACCAATACTATCAGCGGCGATGGAAAGAGAAACGCCAGCATTTTCTGAACCAGATCCAGACACTGAGATTTGAGAATTGCCAGTGACAGTGGCGACATAGTTGCCAGTAGTGTCGGTGGCCAGAGCCACTTTGTCTGCGCCGATGGTGGTGACGCCAGAACTGTCGATCGTAATATCACCTGACATGGCAGTGGAGGTGGCGACGTTTGAACTGTTACCCAAAAGAATGTTCCCAGCTGTGAGTGCACCTAACTTTGAGAAGTCGATGGCGGCAGCAGAGTTGATATCGGCATTGACGATGGTGTCATTGGTGATTTCTGAAGAATCGATAGTGTTGCCTAGCGTTGCCGCAATAGCGATACTGTCGTTTGAGGCATCGCCTACAATTGTGATTCCTGAACCAGCAGTAAGCGACAACGTATCTGTAGAGGAATCAGCGACTGGGGAAGTGCCAGAGGCAGTGGAAATAGTTTCGAATGAATTTCCTGATCCACCACCAGTGGTATCGTTGGCACATGCCCAACCGCCGGCCGCTGTATATTTGAGCACTTGGTTGTCGCTACAAGAAGTGATGAGGCCGAGTGTGCCAGCTTCGGTGCCAGTGAGTGCCAGACCGCCATTTGTGGTGGCGCCAGCAACGTAGTTGCCGGTAGTATCGGTACCCAGGGCGACTTTGTCCGCGCCGATGGTAGTGACACCGGAACTATCTATGGTGATATCGCCACTAAGAGCGGTGGCGGTAACTACGTTTGAAGAGTTTCCGAGCAAGATATACCCAGCAGTCAGACTGGCGAGTTTTGTGAAGTCTATTGCGGCTGCTGAATTGATGTCGGCATTGACTATTGTGTCGTTAGTGATTTCAGAGGAATCGATGGCTGTGCCGAGGGTAGAAGACAAGGTGACTGAACCGCCGAGGGAGACTGCTCCGCCGCCAGATAGGCCTGTACCCGCGGTGACAGTAATACCAGAGTTGGCTAAAGCTGAATTGGGAAGATTGGTGATGGTGGGTGTGCTAGAAAAGGTCCAAGTACCGGAGATAGTTTCATTTTGATTGGAGCGAGTGATGGCTGAATTTGTGTAATCGATAGCTACATTTGCTTCACCGCTCGGAGAGTTGGTGACGGTGAAGTCTGAACCCAGAAAATCCAGAAAAGCTGCGGCACTGGTAATTGTGCTGTCGTTTTCTTGAATATCTATACTACTGCCACCACCACCAGATTGGGTAGCACAAATCCAGTCCGACCCATCCCATTTGAGAACTTGGTTAATTGAACATGAGGTAAGTAGGGATAGTCCAGAATTATTTTCTAGTCCACCAGTGGTAGAGAGTTGGATGGCTGAGCCAGCCACTTTGTTGGCTGATTTGATTTGATCTAGCTTACTATCGCCAATATTTGCTCCGGAATAGATATCAGAATTGGTGATGGAACCGTCAATAATACTATCAGAGTCGATACTGTTTACGAGTGATAGTCTTAGAGTAACTAGCGATTCGTTAGTGGTCACTGTAAGCTTGTCGTTGGCTGATTTGATTTCGGTAATGCCATTTGTGGCTGTAGGTAGCACTAAATCACCTGAACTAATTTTGTCTTCAATTGCCTTGGCTACTTGGCGGTCTGTGGCAATGGTAGAAATTGATACGCCAGATTGACCAGGCAAAGTCCAAGTGCCAGACTTTTCATCGAAGACAGCATCGTATGGAGCAGAGAAATCTAGATTTAGACTTTGGAGCATGTCCGTAGTTGCACCCAGTACAACTGTACCTTGGGTTTGGGAGATTGAAATTGGTCGGGAATCTAGTGAAAGTGAAGGTACAACCCGCATGGCTTGTCTGACTAGTGACGAAATGCCTGAATTGGCAGGTTGGCCACCGATTTCGACAGCTGGGTAGGTAAGATTGCCGGAGATTTCACCTACACCAGCGATTAAATGGGCTGAATCTACGACCTGGCCATAAAAGGCATCGATGATTTGGCCGTTGCGAATTTTGGCCTGGGAAAGGAGAACGTTTATGATGTCGCCGGATTTGGTTTTGACTTGGACGATACCAGGGATCACAACCTTCGCATTGGAAGTTTTATGATTTTTGAGTTCGATGTAGTCGATTTTGTTTGGGCCACTCAGAGATATTGGGTCGTTGGAAAGTGAAAGTAGTCGGGCACTGAGAGATAGCGTTGGGGTGTTGTCTATATTTTGGATATCGGCATCTTGGATTTGGAACGCGGTGTATTTGCCAGATTCCAATTGGGTAATGCCTACGACTGGGCTTTGGAGTACAGCTCCAGCTAGTTTGCTGGCATCAATTACGTCTGGACTGTTTTTGAGATTGAGCTGGAGATTGGCTTTGGCGAACGGGTTTGAATAATGGCGAACAAGCGTGGCTGTGCCAAAGGTGACAGTAGTAGCAAGGCCAATGACGAGCAAGATGATGATGGGTGAAATACCGCGTTTATTCATGGTCTTTTTGTGTGTGAGGTAAGTGGGTGTTTATAAGCAGAGCGCCAATACCAAGGACTGCGCTCACAAAAAAGATGAAAGATGAGATGGCTGTGGATTCTTTGAATACCTCGTCATATGGTTGAACTAGAGTAATATTCCAGCCTAGAGCTTCGGCTTTTGACTTGGTTTGCACGGCTAGATTTTTTGAATTATCGAATACAATTGAGTTTTGATTTTTGGCTGATTCTTTTGAGAGAACCTCTTGGCCAAATAAATAATCACCTTTGACATCTGTGATGAGAATCCGACTGTTTTCGGCTTGAGTCATGAGTGTCAATCGATCCTGAAGTAGTTGTGGATCAATAGCTATGGTGATCGTGCCGCGAAATTCATTGGCTTCAGAAATGATTGGAGTGGAGATATAAACGGTGGCTGGAAGGGCTACTTGGGGTTGGATTACATCTGAGACTACGGTTTTGCGAGTTGATTTGGTTTGTTGGAAGAAGTCACGCGTAGCTACTGAACGGATATTGGAGTTGATTGGGGGATAAACACCAAACGTGTTCCCATCTTGGTCGGCAAAAAAGACTCGACGAGTAAGTGAAGATGTGAAATAGATACTTTTGGACATTTCCAGTAGGGTCGTTTCAGAGGCTTCGGATATAGGAAGAGAATCGAGTCGGTCATCTGAGGCAGCACGAATCACATTCAGTGAAGCATCAGAGATACTGCGGTCGGCTACTTTGGCTGTAGAGTCGGTTTTGTCTTTTGCATTTTTGATAGCGAGAGAACCAGTGGTAGCCTTGGTGACTTGAACCCCGACAACTCCCAGAGCGATGGCAGCAACGATCCAAATGAATCCAATTGCAAGTTGGCGTTTGGTATAGTGAGAGAAAGACTCGATTTGGTTGGTGAGTGGAAGTATCAGGGCAAAGCAGCCAGTGAATAAACAAATAATGGTTTTGGCTAAGTCGCCAGTAGCGATATAGCTGATGGTCAAAACCAAAAAGATGCAACCGGTCAAAGTAGTAAAGATGGGGTATAGGACTCGACTGCGATTTTTGGCAAAAATCAGAATGGCGGTGATGATGGCGCTGACGGCAAGCACTCCCATAACAAAGCCATTGGGGTTGTTGGAAATTTCATAGCGTGGGTCGGAAAAAATAAACGGTTGAGGGTTGCGACTATAGGCGATTGCCGTGATGCTAATAAGAGAAAACATGAATAGAGAACACTTTGTTTCAAAGTGTTTTTCCGGCCATACACATGACGCAAACGTAAATAGACTGAGTACAAAAAAATAACTGGCTTGCCACATGTCTTTGGTGACGAAATGGAGGTAGCTTAAATAGCCAAAAGTGGCAGCAAGAGGAATGCGTGCGATCAGTGAAAATATGCGAGTTTTTTTTGGGGAAAACATGTCCAGGGCAAACAGTGATCCACCTGCCAAAATTAGGTCAATATTTGCGATAGAAAACAGAGTGCGAAATTGATCTGAAGCTAGGGCAAAATTTTTGATTGGACTGGTCAGTTGGGAGATGCCTGTAAACACTGCAGTTAGGGAGAGGAGCCAATCAAAAAGTTCTGGGGATGAGGCGGGCTTTTCGCGGATCAAACTTTCGGCAGTTTCTTCTACGACTGTGACTGTTTGGACGGGTTGATTTATGACCTGAACCGTCTTGGGTTTTCCTAGTAATCTTTCTACTTCAGAAGCTGGGATTTTGAAGCGACCTTCTGACCCTAAACGGGTAGCTTTTATCTTGCCTTCGTCTAGGTATTTGTAGACGGTATTGGTCGAAAAACCCAAGGCATCAGCGACTTCTTTGACGGTGAATGTTTTGGGCATTTTTTGGCAGGGCTGGTTTTGACAACTTTTTACAATTTTTTGAAGCTGTTTTTACCAGTTTTTACAAGTTCTAACTATGTATCTATTGTGCCCATACTTCACATAGAAAGTCAATATAATTAATATTGATATATGCTAACTGCTGGGCAACTAGATCAGGGGGTGTTGGAGAGGTGGTTGGCAGATGTGAAACCGATTGTGAAAGAGCTATGGTATTTGGGTAATTGGCAAGGTGAAATGCCACCCCGAATGGCTGCAGTTATTGGCAGCAGGCAGATGACCCAATACGGCAGACGAGCGGTGGAAATTTTGGTGCCACAGTTGGTCGCTGACGGGTGGACAATTGTGTCCGGATTTATGTACGGAGTGGATCGAACCGCACATGAGATTTGTCTGACCGTGGGCGGAAAAACTATTGCAGTTTTGGGGTGGGGAATTGATGAACAAATCGATGATTTGGGAAGAGCTATTTTGGCAGCCGATGGACTGATCTTTTCGGAGTGGAAAAAACAGAAAGGAGCACTGTGGACTTTTCCTTTGCGCAACCGAATTGTGGCAGCACTTTGTCAGCGAGTATATGTCATCGAAGCAGGGGTCAAATCTGGGTCATTGGGAACAGTAGAAATTGCCAAAAAAATGGGCAAGGAAATTTGGGCTGTGCCGGGTCCGATTACTAGTGCTGTTTCTTTGGGAACCAATTCTTTGATTGCGACCGGACAGGCAAAACTTTGGATGCCGCAAATGAAAAAATATCGATACATTAAATCTACTGATTTATATAGTTTGTTACAAAATGAACCATTAACAATTGATGAATTGTGTCGATTAGTTGAAAAGCCAATTGATGTACTAAGTTATGAATTGATGCAGTTACAATTGTTGGGACAAATTGAAGAACGAGACGGAAAGTATTGGGTGATTTAGAGGTGTGTTGTGTTAGCATAAATTATGTTGGTAAAAGTCCACAGTGTGGCACATGTGGGACTGGAGAGTGTGGGGGTTGTGGTGGAGGTAGATGTGGCAGATCAAGGATTTCCAGGATTTACTATTGTGGGATTGGCAGGTAAGGCAGTAGAAGAAGCTCGAGAGCGAGTGAAGACGGCGATCGGGAATTCTGGTCTAGACTTTCCACCAAAGAAAATTACTGTGAACCTAGCACCCGCTGATTTGCCCAAGGACGGCGGAGCTTATGATTTGGCGATAGCGGTGGGCATCTTGGCAGCTAGTGGCCAGATACCGGTGGCGAGTATTGAGGAGAGAATATTTTATGGTGAATTAGGCTTAGACGGTGGAGTCCGAGCTACCAAGGGAGTGCTGTTGGTAGCTTTGTTTGCCAAGTCGAGAGCTATTTTTGTGCCCATTGAATCTGCGAATGAGGCAACGATTGTAAAAGGTGTCGCGGTATATCCTATACGACAATTAGGGGAGCTGGTAGATCATTTGAATGGTGTGAAATCTGTGGAACAGCTACGAAGTCTGGCAGTAGAAGAGCTAGTGGAAGATGCACATATAGAATTTGATTTGGCAGAGGTGATTGGTCAGGAACAAGCCAAACGGGCACTGACTATTGCGGCAGCAGGTGGGCACAACTTGCTGTTGTGGGGGCCGCCGGGTACAGGAAAGACGATGTTGGCACGAGCGATGCCGGGAATTTTGCCTCCACTTTCAGTCTCTGAAGCATTAGAGGTAACACGAATATATTCAGTATCTGGATTGCTGCAGCCGGGAGAATCTGTGGTGCGAAGACGGCCATATCGTAGTCCACATCATGGAGTATCCGCGGCAGGCATGATAGGTGGTGGATCCAATCCTATGCCTGGTGAGGTAAGCTTGGCTCACTTGGGAGTATTATTTTTGGATGAGATGCCAGAATTTGGCAGATCGGTCTTGGAATCATTGAGGCAACCAATGGAAGATGGGGTTGTAGGCATAGTCCGAGCTACGGCTCATGTGAGTTATCCGGCTAGTTTTACGCTTTTGGCAGCTGTGAATCCATGCCCGTGTGGCTATTTAGGGCATCCTAAGCGAGCGTGCATTTGTTCTCCTAAGCAAATTGCTAAGTATAGAGCCCGATTGTCTGGTCCAATACTGGACCGGATTGATTTGCATATTAATGTAAGTGTGGTGGAGGTGGAGAAGCTGACTGGTGCGGCTGGAGTGGAGCAGATTAATTCTGGACAGATCAGAAAACAGGTTGTCCAATGTAGAAATATCCAGCAACATAGGCTCGAATCTGATGGAATGTATACAAATTCGCAAATGAAAAATAAACAGGTAAAACGATATTGTAAGCTGGATCCTGAAGGGGAAGGGGTGATGAGATTGGCGGTAGAACGATTTGATTTGTCAGCTAGAAGCTATTTTCGGATTATTAAAGTAGCGAGAACTATTGCTGATTTGGCTGATTCTGAGCAGATACTGGCTCGTCATTTGGCTGAAGCGTTGCAGTATCGGCAAATGATTTAGATTTGTTTTTGGCGCTGGCGACGGATATCGAGCGTCTCGGCTATGCTGACATTGGCTAGAGCAGCTGCGAGCGGGTGTGATTCTAAGATCTGTTTGGCCTGAGTGAAACAATTGTTATGCCATTTGGTAGGAATTGGCCAGAGAGGAAGTCCAGTGACCACTTTGGTAATGTGAATTGATAGATTGTTGAACCAGCCGCCTTCGGTTTTTTGTAGGCTGGCGAGTTGGGATGGGGCAGATTTGAGCATGAGTTCGTCGATATGGGGTTCGCTGCCGTAGCGACTCCACTTGGAGATAAATTCGCGTTCGATTTGCAGATATTGTGGTGAGGAAAAGTCCCGAATAGCTTTTTGGCCTGGATTTACGATTAAAATATCTGCATCGAAGTTTCTGGGATCGTTATATTGCAGCGATCCGTATAAAACGATGCCGCCGCCGGATTTTGTGAGTGGTTGCAGTTCTGGTAGATCACCAAAAAATTGACGTAAGAATTGACGGGCTAGGACAATTTGGGGTTTCAGTCGACTGTCCTGATCTAATATTGTGCGACTGGCCACTTCTTTGAGCATGTGGGTGTCTAGACGAGAATATTGATTTTGGAGATAGGTTTCGGCCTGATTTATATCTTCAGGCGCTAAGAAAAAATCGTTGTTGTATCGCCAGCCATCGAGGACGTCGACATAGTGATCCAGATTTATTGGTCTATTGCGTTCCATTGTGGGGGATTATACTCGTACAATACGGTATGAAGCAGCAAAATCGAGCGACTGGACAAGTGGGTGAGGGGATAGCTGAGCAATATTTAATGAAAAAAGGTTATGAACTGGTGCAGAGGAATTTTTCTACTCGTTTTGGGGAAATAGATCTGATATTTCTGGATAAAAAAATATTGGTTTTTGTGGAAGTGAAGACAAAAATTGGTGAAGGGTACGGAAGGCCTGAGGAGATGTTTACTAAAGGGAAATATACCAAGGTCAAACGGATGGCACAGGTGTATTTGAAAGGAGATGAAGTGGCCTGCCGGATAGATATGGTGGCGATTGTGCTTGGTAGAGAAGGTGACGTGTTACGAATCAACCACTATGAGAATGTTACTCTTTCGTAGTGGAGTTTATTTTTAACATTGCAATGGCTGCAATGTGTGCAGGAGTGATTTCGGTTGATTCAATTTTTTCAGGATGGTCTAGAATTTCCATGGCTTCACTCATCACAACTGGATTCATTTCTGTTTTTAGAACTTGTAATTCACTTGGGGTAATGTCGTGTTTAAAAACTTTTGTTGATCCATTTTCGTCTAAGGCTTCTTTAGTGGCTAGCCCAATTTGAGTTATTACACCCGCGACCATTTTTTGTTTATCTTCATCGCTCAAGAGGCTCATTTGCAATATTTGCCAGAGGTTTCGCATTCGATTTTGGCCATTAATTCCAAATAAATGGTTACGCAAACTCCCTGGTTCTGAATCGACCAGTTTTTGAACCATTTCTTGGGTAATAGACGTGTTTGTGGTTGCTTCTGCAATTTTTCGCATATCAATATCTCTAAGTAATTCGTTTTGTTGATCCAGTTCTGTTGGTTGTACTGCCTTCGGAGCGTCAGAGCGCATAGCTGTAACTTCAGATTTTGGTATCATGTCAATTTTGTTCTCCATAAATTATACGATATTTTGGTAAATAATTGAAATTTTTCAAAAAAGACCACCAGCCAACTAAGAGTCGGCTGGTGGCTACGAGCGTGGCTACTAAAACGAATGGACGTTATTATTTTTGAGGCAGGTGCCTCCGCCTAGTGGGGGTGGTTCGTATTCCGGCTGGAATTTCACTTGGGTTAGCGGAAAGAACTGTGTGCTAGCACAAGAAGAAAGTCGAGCTCGGTGTACATTTACACCTTTGACTAAGACGGTTAACGGTCGGCCGAAGCCGATTAGATTTCCACCCTGGACGTTTGCTTGGAAAATGACAACGATTGCCCCAACAGGTTGGGGTGCGTTGGCAATTACCATGATTGTTCCAGCGGTGGGTGAGAAAAAGGCGCCTTCGGGATTATCACGAACATGGTCATAGCATGACATAATCATGAAATACCCTTGATTCACGGCCTGTTCTGCATACTTCGTTTTGGCTGGACAGCCAGCAGCTGAAATGCCACGGCGTTCCATGGCATGCTGAAATCCTTCGGGATCTGCAGCAGGCAGCGTCAATGTACCATCGGGTTCTACTACTTGGACGATAGCTTCTAGTGATTGTTCGTCGATAGATGGCATGTCCATGCTGACCGATGAAACATTGATTTTTTCTGGCGCTGCGTCTGCAATGTTTCCAGTGGAGAGGCTGATAGAAGGTGAGTCGGACATGCCGAACACTATCAGTGCTACTACCACTACTACTGGCAGGGCAATGAAAACAATAGCGAATGGATTAGATTGTTTCTTAGCTTGCATAACTTAACCTCCTGAAAAACGAACTTGAATATTGTTTAGATTATTTGTTAAGCAGCCGTAGATGGCCGCTGGAAGAGAGTCCAGAAGTATTTTGTCCACGCTCGATTTTTAAAGAGCTGAACAAGGAGTGAGATGGTCAACGAGATGTTGGATCTCACTAACTTATCCTAAATAGGATTATATCCTATAGTATTGTATTTGTCAAGTGTTTAGCCTCGACTGGAGGCTAATTATACTATACTTGAGCCTGAGTGAGGTATTTAGCTATTTCTATATAGTTTTTGTTCCAGACAGATAGGCGGTCTTCTTCTGGATATTCAGTAAATGCTCGTGTTTCGCCTTCTAGACACATGAGTCCACTCCAACCTCCACGAGGGTCTGGGACTACTTCTTGGATTTTGAAATGGATGGGAACTGTATAGGAATATTCTTTGAGTGTGCCAGATGGATCGGCATAGGCGGCGGAGATTTCGAAATGGCCAGTACGATCTGGATGCAGGGCGAGGATTTCTAGGAGCTTGGTTGCTGGCAGAGTCTTTTCTATAAATGCCGTATATGGCCCGGGGATACCGAGGGCATGAATATACAAACTATGATCTTCACGAATGACGGGGAGCTGGAGTTTTTGGACCGCTTCTAGAACGGTAAATTTGGCGATCTCTGCACTAGAATTGGCTTGAATTTCAGGGAATTCCTCGGAAATACTTTTTACCGTGATGTGGTATTGGTTGAAGACAGAGTTGGCGGCTGCGATCTTGCCGGAGTTTTTGCTAAGCAGGTAAATGTCCATTAGATCACTTTGATACCCATGGAGCGGGCGGTGCCGGCGACGGAGTTGACGGCGGATTCGATATTGTCAGTATTGAGATCTACGAGTTTGCGTTGGGCGATTTCGCGGATTTGATCTTTGGTGATATTGCCGGCTGATTCACGGCCGGGTTTTTTGGAAGCAGATTCAAGGTTTAAGGCCTTTTTGATCATGGCTGAGACTGGGGGAAGTTTGGTGATAAAGGTAAAGCTGCGATCTTCGTAGACGGTGATAACAGCAGGGATAATGTCACCTTTTTGGTCTTTGGTGCGGTCATTGTATTGTTTGACGAATTCCATGATGGGAATACCGTGCTGACCGAGAGCTGGACCGACAGGTGGTGCAGGAGTTGCGCCACCAGCTGGGAGATTGAGCTTTAAAATGACTTTAATTTTTTTGGCTGCCATATAGTGTAGGGATTATATCTTCTTTACTTGTAAAAAGTCGAGTTCGACTGGCGTTTCCCGGCCGAAGATAGAGACCAGGACGCGGAGTTTGCCGTGAGCTTCGTCGATAGATTCGATGGAGCCCAGGAAATCGGCAAATGGACCATCGGTAATTTTGACGGCTTCGCCAGTGGTGAAGTTGGTCTTGTGCTTTGGTGCACCGATCTGAGCAAATTGCATGATGGCTTCGACTTCTTTGACTGAGAGTGGGGTAGGCTTGTTGCCTACGCCGACGAAGCCAGTAATACCTTGGGTGGTACGAACGACCAGCCAGGATTCGTCATCGACGATCATTTTGATCAGTAGATATCCTGGGAAAATCTTTTCTTTGACGGAGTATTTTTTACCAGATTTGATATGAATTTGATCTTGAGTAGGGATGAGGAGTTCGGCGACCTTGTCGGTCTGGCCAAGGGTGGCGAGACGTTGGCGAAGAGTTTCGGCGACACGAGCTTCGTGGCCAGAGTAGGTGTGGACGACGTACCATTTGGCTTTTTCGGTGAGTGCGACGTCACTGTTGACGACGATATGGCCAGGGATGGCTTTGCCACCAAGACCTCGTTCGTTGATAGATTTATTTGGATTTTCGTCTTGCATATGTTTATTTTAGCAGTTTATTTGACCAGTTCTGAGAGTAATTTGGTAAAGCTAAAATCTAGAGCACCGACGTACAAGGCAACAATTAAGGAGACAACAATGACGATACTGGTTAGTTGGATGGTCGTTTGGCGGGTAGGCCAGCGGACTTGGCGCAGTTCGGACATGGTCTCTTTAAAGTACGTGACAGGGTTCATAGATTGTATTCTACCATTAAAAAAAAGCCTTTCGGCTCGCTGTCAATAGTATAGCACAAATTTGCTATTTAACAAATGCCCCAGAAGATCTGCCGGCAGTCACAACGAAAGCCTACAGGCAGCGTCTGGCCGTAATAGGCTTTGTTGCAGCCAGTGTGTGGGCAGCGCAGAACTGGTTGTGGTCGGCAGCGTTTGTAGCCCCAGGGAGTTTTGATAACGACTTCGTAATGGTACACGCCACCAGACATGACGTAGCTATCGCCATCGATATATGTTTCGCGGTAGCCGGAAATATTTTCCAGACCGCTGCCTGAACTCGTACAACCGTCTAAAGAGCTAATATAACTCGCTTCATGTGATAGATCCGCCTTTGCGGCATCTTTGCCACGAGCAACGGCAGAAATTTTGAGTAGGAGAGTGGGGAGTTCCCGTTGGAGTGTGCTCATTAGCAAGATATTGTCAGGAGCAGCTTGGATGAGTTGTTCAAATTGAGAAAGTAGAGATTTTATTTGTTCTGATGTGCTCCAAGACTGCTCGACAATATCTGGATTATCCACTAACCATTGAGTATATTCGAATGTTTGAGTACCTTTTATATACGGGGTATTGAGGAGGGTCTGAACATCGTGTAATACCCCACTAATACCCGAAGAAGGAAATACTGGTGAAGCGATGACATGCTCCATGCGATCTGGTAAATCTTTTGTCGTGTCGGATTTGATGCCATACGATTGGAGTAGGCGCTCGCTTTCTAAAAGAGATAGATCGGTAAAGACATTCCAGCATTGGACTTGGGTGGTTGAGGTACGCTGAAAAAAATAAATAGCAGTATCTTTATAAATAACTGGTTGGCCATGTTCATCCTCCATGCCTGAGGGGCCAGATGGGCTGACAAAGAAGGCCAGTTTGCCTTCTGGGGCAGAGATGAGAAACTGCTCGATTTTTTGGCAAGTAGCTTTGGTTTGGCCGTGGTGTTCTTCAGTTTTTATGGCGTCGGTATACCAATCCCCAAAGCCATATAAACGCTGGTCGCGAATTTCGAGTTTGAAAGGGAGCACTGGGCTGCGCTGACCATCTAAATTGAGGAAAAATTCATTGTGAGTACCCTTGAGACTATCTGTGATGTGGTCGTATATCAAGTGTTTGGCATCGGGAAGTGGAGAGGAATCTAAAATAGTACGGGCTTTGGCATATTCGGCCTCAAACCAAAACTGGGGGACATGATAATTTTCTTTTGTTTGATACGACATATTCCTGCTCGGGATAATAAGGCTGCTAGTTTTCCGACTTTACGGTTGCGGCACAGTCCGGGAGTTTCACCTCGGTTCCTTGAACACAGCTGGGATTTAGTAAACGCTTTTTTTTGATTTGCGTCAATGGTGAGAATTGTCCTATAATTAGCTCAAATTGATCAACCCCACTGATGCAGTGGAGGATTGGTCTAGAACTTTGACATTGATATGCAAAGGAGGTGAAATGAAATGGTTTATCTGGTGGTTGGTTTTGATACTGTGTGCTTGTTCAAACCCTGCAGTGCCCACTACGACAGGGGTAAAACCAGCTGCGCTTGTGGGAAATTTAGCCGCAGCGACAGTGCCAACAGCTCCGCCAATGGGACAGGCCTGTTTTGACGGTAAACGCTATACGCCAGTAGGTAAAAAAGGCTGCGAAGATGTAGTCATTTTGGGTGCCAGAATGCTGAGTCTATATACGCGACGCGGCTGTGAAGTGGCGTTGGTGTTGGTAGAAAATGAGACGGTGGTGGCATTGCCAAAAGATGTGGCGTGTGTGCCTGTGGGAACAATGATGTCCTGGGATGGGACTGGAGTTTTTGTCCAATATGATGGAAAAACTTATACCATGGTATTGGATGCTCAGGGCAATGTGATTCGTTAGAAGGAGATATCGAATGGAAAGACAATTGTCTTGGCCGGGAGTCGTGTTTGGAATGTTAGCGACTGTGACATTTACCGCTGGAATGTTTTTGGCGAGTGCGACAAATGGATTTTCCAAGCTATATGTGCCTGAGGCGATTGCTTTTGTCACCCCGGTGGCTATTTTGATAGCATTAGGTGCACTGGGCTGGTTTTTGCGAGTATTTATGACTGGGGTGGCTTATCGGCTGACCATCTGGGCATTGGTCTGTTTTATCTTGGGTGGATTGTTGGCAGCCGCGTATGCCTTGGGAAGTGTAGTGCTGAGCTTGGAAGTAGGATTTGGTTTTTCGACTCTGGCAACAGGGGCAGCGTTTTTAGGATGGTGGAGGGATGGAACAATGGTGGAAAAACATGTGGGATAAATTTTTTAACCAATCTACGACTCGTAAATTGTCGTTTGCTGAACAAGTAGCTGTGCAGCGGCGGGCAAAAGACTTTGTAGACAGGGTTTGGCGGGAGCAAATCCAGCCTGATTTGGATCTACATAAGGAATTTTTGCGAGTGCGACATGAACGGGAGTTGGTGAAATAGTATTTGCATATCAGTGGGTCAGCCGGGGCAAACCTTGATAGGTTTTCTCCGGCTTTTTTTATGGGGTATAATTGACAGACTGGGGCTAGGAGCAAAACTGAGGCCAATCGCGGCATTTTTTGCCAAAGGACACCCAGCGTACATTCACAGTTTTTTGATAGGAGTAAGTTTAGATATGAATAAGAGTTCCGTGAAGCCAGTGAAGGCAACAGTTTCGATTTGCACATGTCAGGGAAGTGGCTGGGCAACGTGCCCGACGTGTAATGGTTTGACCTATGTGCCCAATGGCAGCAATCAGACGCCGAAGAACAAACCATGTCCGAATTGCCAAAATTCAGACAAGATCTCTACCGGTAGAGTGCGATGCTGCTGTGCAGCAGGTCAGCGACCGCCAGTGACAGGAAATTTGGATAAAGTCTTGGATAAGACGTCTCGTCGCATGACGATTACGCTACGCTAAATTGTGATGTTTGCGCCTTGGGGTGGAATTTCCACCCTAGGGCGCATTTTTTGGGTTATTCACTAGGCCTATAGTTGCATTTTTGAGTTCAATATGCTAAAGTGGGCAGAGTGTTCTGGCTCCTTAAAAAGCTATTTTCGTAGGGAGTTATTCCGACATGAGAAGTCGCTCTAAGAGATTGGATGAATGCATCCATTATTTTAAGCGGCTTATTTCGTGTTGGGATCGTCTCCCTACGGGAGGAAAAATACTCATTTTTTGTTTGATATGGAGGTTTTATGTCAGAACGAAAGACGCCACCGCAATTACGACAGTATTTGGTTGATAATTTTGATCTGGACGAGATCATGCTGCTTTGTTTGGAGTTTGCTGATTGGGAGAATATTTCTGGTGATACCAAAGAAGGGAAGGCCTTGCAGCTGATTCAGCACCAAAATCGTCGTGGCACTTTCGACAAATTGCAAGAAGCAGCTGAACAGATGTGTTCGATGAATCCGCGCAGATTGGTCGGAAAGAATCTGGTTACTCAATTTACCGATGTTGCCAATCAAGCTTTTAGTATGGCTGATGTTATCGATTTGTGTACGGCCATGCAGGCTGATCCTAGCAACATTGGTGGCAACACAAAGGTTGTGAAGATCGCAAATCTTTGGTTGTATTGTACACGCAGAGGCAGCCAGCGGGATTTGTTGAATATGGCTGCCGAAATGCGTCCAAGTTATACTTGGCCGACGAAATAGTTTTTGTTTTTTAATTTTTCAATTCAGTATAAAAAGGAAGTATCTACTATGGCTCCTAAGAAAACTGCTAAGAAAATCGTGAAGCCGACCAAGACGCAAGTGCAACAAGACAAGTCCATCGCAAAGACTTTGGGTGTTGATCAAAATGTCTTGATGATGGCGCTCATGGGAAGTGGTGATGTAAGCCGGCTGTTAGGTTTGATCAAGATCGATGCATTGCTCGACATGTACGAACCGACAGATCCGGACAATATTGCCGTTGGCATTTTGCAGGGCAAGTTTGGAAACGAACCTGTCGTGGCTTTCAAGCCGGGGACTCGTGAAGTGGCAGTGCAGGAAACTGCTGCCTACATCAGTGATCTTCGTCGCGATGCCAATTTTAAGCAGCCCAGTATTTATGTCGGTGGTCGCTTGGTTCGGTTGTATCCGATCGGTGTGGTCCCCGAGGACTTTGTCCAAGAGGATCCGATGGTTGTCGGTAAGCCTTTGTCGCGTAATCGCTCAACACAGTATGTGGATTGTGACTATGCTGGTGTGGCTTTTGAGACCATGCAACTGATTCGTATTGCGTTTGAGTTGGGTGGAAACCGAGGTGGGTTTGATGCCACCGTCAATGCCGATCGCCGCGATGTGATGAATTTGGCTCATAAAGGATTTGATGCTCTTGCATCTGCATATCCTCAAGCGGGATTGGCGTTTGATGAACGGAAGGCCAGCGATACGTTGCCGCGCTTGAAGTACCAGATCGGTACGGGAGGTGCAGCCAGTTCGGCGCCTTTTTTCGGCCGGTAGCCCAAGCGGCTCCTGTAGTGCCTAGTATCAATTTTGGTGCTATTCCTACCCGAGCAGTTATGGGCATGAATGTTCTTGCTTTCAGAGATCAGATCGATCAAAACCTGAGTGATGTCGAGTTTCAAAACTTGGCAGTCGCTCTTGGTTTTGATTTATCAAACCTTGCAGGTGGAACTAAACGAGAAAAGATCTTGGATTTAATTCAGAAAATGGGGCGAGACAGCGAGACCCATAAGCTAATTCAAACTCTGGCTCAAATGAAGTCTGGTGTGGATTGGTCCAAATCTTTTAGTTAGGGAGACGATCGTGTGTTTCTGGAGGGAGAGAGCAATCTCTTCCTCCAGACTTTTTGTCTGGGTTCAAAGAAATTTGAATACAGACAGAGAAGTACAGCACATTTACATGGTTATGTCGTAGGGAGTTATTCCGACAAGAAATGTCGCAAGAAACAAAAATGTATGCATTTTTGATTTTGAGTGATGTTTTTCGTGTTGGGATCGTCTCCCTACGAAATGCGTTTCGAGGGAGTTTTTTTCTATGTAGTTTTTTTGGAGGGACAATGACATCTACTATTCAAGAAGCGCTTAGCGCATTGGCGCAAGGATCGTATGATTCTTTATTGAAACAATATGGCCTGACCCAAGACATTTTTGCAGGAGTTTTGAGTAAAAGTCCTGTAACACACGATCAGGTAAAACTGATCGATTTTGGTCGGTTGTTGGGACAATATACAGCCGTGCCAGAGGATTTTTCGCGCTACACTTTGAAAGTGTTGTTTGGTGGGTTGCCAGTATTGGTGACTGAAAAAAATGGGGCGATTAATATCAAGTCTACGGTCAAATATCTCCAAGATTTGGTGAAGGGTCAGCCTGGTTGGTGTGGGCCAAAGTATTATATGAGCGTTGTGCCACATGGTCCTAATATGTCGTATGGGACAAAAACAGGATATCCGTGGTGGATGAAAGACGACCCATATAGAACAGCGCTCTGTGCGTTTATGGTTCAACACTGTTCTCAGATGGAGTTGTTTCGCGTAGCAGATGTTATCCAGTACCAAAACATTCGTACTATGTATTCAGCCGCAGGTTTGCCTGAATTGGCAAGGGAAATAGCGCGTAGATATGACGAGGTTGGTGAAAGGGGACAATTGGTACAGTTTTTGCGAACGCTTAAATCCAAGTTCGCAACGAGTGTCGCTGATTGGCCCAAATTGTCTTGAAACACTGAAATAATTAGATAAAACAAATGATAAGTGTTTGGGAGGTAAATATGTCAGAAGCTTTTGGTCGAATTGATCAACTCAAAAATACAAACGCCTTGATGCAGATTGCCGCAAATTTTGGTTTGACTCCGACTCAGCTCCAAGTGGTCGTGAACCAAAAAATGAAGCCGCTTGATTTGCTTGCCTCACAATTGAGGCATTTTATTCTGGCGATCGAATATGCAGCTGCGTATCGTGAGGGCCAGTCGGCGCTTACTAATGAATCGGTTGCACGTCGAGTCATGGAGGTGTTTTATCCTGATATGGCTTGTGTGGCTATTGACCCCAAGGGTGATGTGGATGTGTCGGTGACTGTGGCAAAATTGCGAAATCCAGAGTTTGTGAGTCCCTGTGTGGTTCGGTATGCACTTCCTGGGCAAATTCTTTCGAAGGAGAAATAAGATATGGGCCAGAAAAACTATCATACGTTGAGTGATGCGATGAATCCTGGAACGTTGGATTCGGTGGCGCGTGAGGTGGGGATTTTGCCTATGGTATTGACCCAAATCTTGACGACTATGCAAGTTCCGCCTATTGCGTTGGCAGCAATCAATTATCAAATGTTGGTTTCGTGTTATACCAATGATGATGACAATTTGGCTCGCGCAATTTTGAAAATGGCATTTAAGGATCGGGCCATTTTGGCTTTTTATCCGGGTAGTCGGGATGTGGCCATTGTTCCTACTTGCGAAGCTATCACAAAAATTCTTTGGGGTGGCAATGAGGTGAGTGCAGTTGTAGATGGTCGCAATGTTCGTCTGGAATCTGTTCCTGGGAAAGTTTTTGAAGTGGCAGGTGGTCAGTCAAATGCTTCGTCCGGGTCTGACTCAGACCGAAAACTGTCGCCGTTGGCGCTGCATTTGTATTCATTTTTGAATGCCAAGTGGTTTGACGAGAACGATATTAAGGATTTGTGTTTTCGGTTAGGTGTCGATTGGGACGATCTTTCCGGGAATAACAAATCAACCAAAGCCCAGTCATTTTTGCGATATTGCGATAAGAGTGATATGACTCAAGGTTTGCAATCGCTAATGGTTAGTGAGCGTCCAAATTTACGTTCACAAATCATGAGTGTTTAATAAGGGGAGACGATCAAATTACCTGGAGGGAGAGAAATTCTCTTCCTCCAGACTTTTTGTCTGTGCTTAAAAAATATTTGAGCTCAGACAGAGAAGTAATAGGCACTTTTACATTTTGGAGGTGGCTTTATGCCAAAAATTAGAAAGGTTTTAGGTATTGTCGGAATGACCTTTGTGACTTTGTGGGTGGCATTTATTGTGAATGCAGTACCTTTGACTTACATTGGTCCTAAAGGAGTTGCGTTAGGTGTATGGCTAATTCTTGCTGGGACTACATTTCTTGGCATGATTTTTGGCCAGCTGCGCATACCGTTTGGTGGCATTACTTTTGCCGCTACCGGTTTGTTTGTGATCGCTTGTGTGCTGGAACAGAATCTATTTCTTTATTTCCCAACCATTACGATGATTTTGTTCATCTTGGTGTTTCTGTTGGCATCGATGGATTTTTCTATTTTTCGCGACCTACGAAGACGTGACATGGTCATCCACTGTATGCCAGAGTATATGCGTCCCCAAACAGATACCTCACGTTTCGAACTGATGCGACTGATGTGTTTTGACAATCAGGTGCTGCAGTTTCGGTGTGACGGTAAACCTGTATACATGATTCGTTGGGGGGACAAGTACTATTTGCCTGTATTGCCTTGGCAAAACTTGGCAATAGAGCTATGGAATTGTGCTTCAGATCCTTCGTCTTTTTGTGTCTTGTTGGGCGGGCAGAATCTTTTTCGAGGAGGCGCAAATACAGCGAAGTCGTGTAAGAGTGAACATTGTATAGAGTTGACTACTGCTCAGAAGGTAGTGATTGACTCGTGGAGAAGTAATCAGGGTATGTCCACAGAACCATTGAAATCTGTAGAAGTAGGAAAAGATATTAGATTGTTTTGTGGAGAAGTGCCGTTCCCGGTCATTTATTTGGTCGATGGGACAACTATGTTGTCTGTGGCGAATTTGTTTCGTGGCGTTCCACTGGATGGGTTTGGTTTTAAAGGCGAAAAGCCTTTTAGTAAAACCGATTTTGGTATTTATCGGCACGAATTTGTGTAGGAGGGATATGAAAAAGTTTCCGTTTGGGCCAAATTGTCAACGACAATTGGAGTATAACTTGCTCAGATTTATTTCCTTTAATGGGGATTTGATTTGGGCGTATCGAGAAAATCGATACTCGTATTTGGTTCGTTTTGCAAATGATCCCAGTCAAGTTTATATGCCTGTGAAGAAAGGTGAGGCAGTAAGCTTCGGGATCATGAATCGTTCGACATTGGATCATGGATATTGTGTGAATTTTGGAGATAGGTCATTGTGGAACAATGCTTCTACAGATCCATCGGTTTGCGGTCCAGAGACAATGCTACATGTGAAGGCAGGCACAGCGCAGATATTCAAACAATATCGGGATGAAAAAGGTGAACGGATTCAAACTTATTTGCGGCCAGAATTGGGGAAGTCGATGCAACTGTTTGGGAAAGTGGCTATACCAAATTCACAAAAGTCTATCGTGCCATATAACACGGATGATGATCGTCGCCGATCGCCATCAACAGCCGTATATGTGCCGACGTCAAAACAATATCCCAGTATTGTGTTTATGGACGTTAAAGATGTTGAGGCGCGACTGGTTCAATTTCCTGATGATGATCTATGTCCACCATTACATTGGGAACCGGATAATGTGTTGTGGTGGGTTGATCGGAAACTAAGGATTTTGGATTGCGAGAAGTTTTGAGGTGAGTATGGCTGAGAGAGATTTTAGTCGAGCGCAAATTTTGCGTTTTGTGATGTTTAACGGCGATTACATGTGGGCATACCGAAACAAAAAGTTTGCCTATCTGTTTCGAGTGGGCGATGAAGTATTTTTGCCTACAAGAGCAGGGGAACATGTTAGTTTTGGTGTAGTCAATCGGACTACATTGAAGCGAGCATATCCGGCATATTTTGCCAATAAGTGTCTATGGGAAAATGGAGTATTGGATCCTGCACAATGTGTAGCAGGGTCTATGTTGGAATTGGCGCAAAGTGAGATTGGGATACTGAGTTCAACTTTGCAACACAATGGCCAAATTGGTTCGCCACTCGTGGCGGATTATGATTTGGTGTTTCAGTTGTATGCTAGAACGGCAAGCATTCCCAGAATTACAGATATTTTGACAGAGCCAGCAGGGTATTTGCCCAGTAGTAAAAAATATCCGAGTATTACTTTGGCACCTGCAAATTTTTTTGGTGTTCCTGAAGCAAATTTGACTACGGATAAAGATCCACATTTGTGGTTAAACCGTGTTCAAATTCGGGCGTCTGAACGATTTGTGTAATTTTTCATTCATTCATTTTTTTTGGAGGTAAGCTATGTGTATTGCTTTGAACTTGGCAAATTTTTCTCAGACGAAAATTGGGACCTATTTGGTCAAAAATCCTAAGACCAAGAGATATGAGATTGTTCAATGGTATGCAAATACACCAGAAGATCTGTCTGGTGGATCGAATGCCATGTTGCTGTTGTTTAACACAAAGAAGGGTCGTGGTATGACCCAGAAAAACTTTGTGGACACCACAAACATGCCGCGGATTTTGGCAGACATGGAGCGGGCGTATCGCGGTGAAATGAGTTTTTCTAAAGCACCGCCACTTCGAAGTATGTCGACAGATCGAGTCGAGGTTTTTGATAGCGGTATTTATAAGGTAGTATTGGCAAATTCCGCAAAGCTGATCCCTAATGCCTTGAATCTGGTGCCTGCCGAAAAGCGGCCAACTTTGGGTGCAGGACTGTTTCGTTGGTTGAGTAAAGTCTACGATCCATATCAGTACAGCTATGCGCTGTGTTGTTTCAATAACCAGGATTCGGGTGAGTCGACGCCGATCATGGTGCATTATGAGCCAGCAACAACAACTATGCTGCGAGCTCCGGGGTTGGATCAACATGACGGCGAAGCGCCCAACTTGGGTGAATGGGTGGATGTCGACCATTTGCTGTTTTGGGCTGTGGAAGGGATGAAGGGTGGCGTAAACGTGATGTATCGCGATCCTATTCCCGAGAATATCAAATGGATGTTTCCGACAAAGATTGTGGGACAAGAGATAGATGGTAAGTTGCCACAAGGCGACTTTGTCATCGGTGCTGGGCCTTTGGAGGAAGGGAAGCCTTTTACTATGTGGCGCCAGTGGCAGCCGGCAAATGTGTTGTTAGGTGCTTCTAAATAAACTTTTATACCCAGTGCGGGTAGAACAAAAGTTTTTTGAGAGGTTTTTTATCTGGGCGGTGAGTACTTGTTACTCGCCGCCTTTTTTTATCCCTAATACCGTGGGAATTGGGTTTTTTTGAGTAGATATTTGATTCAGTAGAAAAATCATGGCACCTAGAAAAGTAATGACCAAAAGTGAAGAAAAAGCTTGTTTGACTAGGCGTCTGTCGTAATAGTGCATGGGTGGATTATAATACAGCTATGGCAAAACGTGTGGGGCTGGTGCTCCACTTTTATCAACCACCAGTCCAAGACCTAGCGTTGACCAAACAAGTGCTGACTTCGGCGTATATGCCAGTGTTGCAATTGTTGGTGGACCATCCCAAGGCTCGAGCGACATTGAATATTTCGGCGTGTTTGTTGCAACAACTGAATAAATTGCGAAAGCAGGAATTTTTTGATTTGTTGAAAGAAGCAATTCGGCTGAAAAAAGTGGAACTCTTAAATAGTCCAGCGTTTCATCCAGTATTACCACTGGTGTCTGAAGAGACCATAGAGCGACAATTTCAAAAAGCGGAATGGATATATCAGGATTTGGTAGGGGTCAAGCCAGGCAGAGGTATTTTTTGTCCGGAGCTGGCTGTGGATCAGAAGACAGTGGAACGCATCAAGCGTTATGGCGACTATACGATAGTAGACGGAACGGCGCGAACTACAAACGAATCAGTCTTTATAAATCAGGGAATGAAAGTATTTGTAAACAATCGCATGGCGTGTGATGTATTGCGATCGTATCCGTCTATCTTGCTGGGTGATAGCTTTGGCAAGTGGATTGGTCGAGAATTGGGAGAACAAGAGGCGACAGTGATTGTGAGCGACGTGGAAGTATTTGGGCATCACTATTCGGAGCGAATTCAGACGTTGGTCAAATTGTTTGAAGTGCAGGATCTAGAGTTTGTGACATTGAATCAGCTGATGGATTTGCCGGCTGAGGAGGGAGGCTTTGTGGATTCTTCTTGGCAGCATGTACGAGAGGACAAGTATCAGAGTGGGCCGTTTTGGTTGTGGAATAATGGCCAAAATCCATTGCAGACCCAATATTGGGAATTGGCGAAGCTGGCGGAACAAATTTTTGATGAGACAAAGTCAGAGACTGACAATCTGGTGGCGGACTCGGCAGCAGAGCATTTGGATAAGGGGTTGTCTTCATGTTATGCCTACTGGATTTCCAATTGGCCATGGTGGCATCCGGATTTGGTAGAACGAGGAGTGCAGCAGTTGGCTAAATGTGTACGAACGGTCAGGGCGGGGAAAGAGAAAAAATTGCAAATGGAGCAGCAATATCATGGGTTTTTGGCTGATTTGTGGAAATTGCATTGGTCTGGACAAGTGGAAGAAAATTATCGTCAGTTTGAAATAGAGCGAGAAAAGTTGATGCAAAATTTGCCCAGTATCTAATTTATGGCGGTGCCAAATATTTATCATTTTTGTTATTTCGGGGGGCGGCCGTTGGGGTGGATTGAATATTTGGCAGTACTATCTTGTTACAAAGTAAACAGTCCAGAAAAAATCTATTTTTATACTGATTCGGAACTGGCAGGTGAGTGGTGGGAAAAGATTTTGCCAATGGTGGAGGTGGAAAAAGTAGCACCAATAAATGAAGCGTTTGGTGTGGCGGTACCATATCCAGCACATAAAGCAGATATTTTACGACTGTATAAACTGATCGAACGAGGTGGAGTGTATTTGGATTTGGATGTGGTTTGTCGTCGGCCATTTGCGCCGTTGTTTGATCACAGGGTAGTGTTGGGGCAAGAACTGGTGGCAGGGAATTTGGTAGGGCTATGTAATGCAGTGGTTTTGGCACAACCTGGCGAGCAGTTTTTACAGCGCTGGCTAGAAGGATTTGACCCACAAAAGAGTCTGTGGCGTGGATTTCGCTCTAGTGGACCGCAAGATAAATATTATTCGGAAATCAGTATCAAATATTCGCATTTTTTGGCGAATTATTGGCCGGAAGAAGTGCATGTGGAACCCGTAAGTAGCTTTTTTTCTCCGACCTATGAAGGAGGGGAGATGAAGAAGTTTTTTGAAGATTCTGACACCGGTGCGTTTGATCAGAGTTATTGCCATCATTTATGGTCGGTGGCCAAAAAAACGTATTTGGATGGTAAAACACTTGAACAAATTGCTAGCCCGGAAACAGCCTTTGGAAAATTGGTGCAAAATTTGGTAAAATAATGTCCTGTAGTAATGTGCTGCAGGTACTTTGACAAGGAGGGATTTTATGGCTAAGGGTGATTGGTTGAATCAAGATTTAAGTGTGAAGATTCCCGTGATTGATATCATCAATATTATTCTTTCATATTCCTTGGACGACATTGATTTGATACATGAGCGTATGGGAATTGCAGTAAAGAATCGTATTCAGAGTCAGGCCAGTATCGTGCAGGACCTGGTCCATGAAGCCTGGACGCAGAATCGTCTGTTTGCGCTGGTTTTTCAGGCAATGCGGATTGACGCCCGGCGCTGGGATGAATATTTGAGCTAATTTTTTGGAGGCATTATGCGATATACAGAACCATTTGATCGTGGCGCGTATGTGGATTTGACAGTGGCAGTTTTTGGGAAATTTTTGGCATTTTCGTGGAAACGATTTGTGCATGAATTTCAACAAATGCGAAAACCATTGTATGAGCGAATCCAGCGAGACGATCTCATTCACCAGATGGAATTGTTTTTCTCTGTGGAGGAAATTCGCAAGATTTGTGAACAGATGCAATTGCCTTGGAAATTTCCTGCGGCAGAAACTGATCAGTACAAGGTCGCGGGAGCTTTTGTAGATCCTATCTGGCGTAAGGGCGAGAGATATTTCGAATTGGTTCAATTGTGTATGAAAGCCAGACCTGGGCTCACATGGCGGCGATATGGAAAGGGATATTAGAGGTTTGTTCCGCGCCATGGCAGTAATTTTGCTATTACTGCTGGGAGCTTGGGTGTTGTCGCACCCTGAGTTTTTGGTCGGATTGGAAGTATTCTGGAAATCGCTCAGTCATTTGTTGGCAGTGTTGTGTTTACTAGGTGTAGGAGTCGGCATTGGGGCGCTTGTCTTGTTTGTGATCTTCATGCTGAGACACTAAGGAGGAGATATGAGACGGCTGTTTTGGCTATTGTTGCTACTCGTCTTCGTCCTGTTTGTGGTCGGGGCTAGATTTCAGATTAGCGTGAGACAGACGCCTATGTTATCTGTGCCGCCGACATTGTCTGCACCTCGGCCAAGCGTACCCTTGGCACGGGCGAGTTGTCGTAAATGGCTGGTAGGAACGGCAGTGTCGACGCCGTTGTCACTGTCAGATCTGGCACGAATGGGTTGCCAGGTGCGATTTGGGGCTGTAGCTGTAGGCGACAGTTATGAATGGAGTTTTGACCAAAATGACAAAGCCTTGCAGCGGTTTGTGTTGGAACAAGTCACTGATATAGGTATCGTGTACAACGGCGGCCAAATGGTAAATATCGGGGAGGCGGTTGTTGGGTCGATTGGCAGAGATCTGCGCATCTTGTTTTATGTGATGGGCGTAGATGTCAGCTCGCAGACAGTGGCTATTCTGCGTTTTAGTGAAGAAAATGACGTGGGGTATTCGTTTGTTACGGGCCTGTCGTCTTTGCCTCAATCTGGAAATTCCCTGATTACTATGGCTTGGCAAGGGCCATATGGAAGACTCCAGTTTTTTTCGCCTGGACAGTGTGTACAAGGCTCTTTGCTTCATGGCGAAGTGGGGAGTGTAACATTGGACAGTTTTGGAGAAGGCTGGGGTATGTTTGGATCTAAGACCGTCTGGGTAGGGGAGAAAATATATCCTGCCGAAGGCTGGTCGGATCCAATTGCCGACATGATTGCGACTACTGCTGATGGAGTCATTGCTATTGTGGCAGATGACGCTACATCTTGCGGTGGGGATGAGCAAAAACGTGTCGTGTAGATTAGTCTTGGCGCTTAGAGGTAAACTCTGGGCGCCATTTTTTTGGCTTACAATATATCCTATAATATTGATTTTGAGGCTAATTTCTGGTATAATTATATATAGCTTTTAGCCTAAAAATTGATTCGTTCGCGGAGGAAATTTGAGGCTAAAACCGTACATTGAGAATCTAGATTTGCTTTAGGAGGTACATATGTTACGTCTCGTGAGATTGTTGGTCGTTTTGGCTGTATTTTTGGCTATTTTGCCAAAATCGGTCTTGGCACAAGAAAATGTTTGTCCAGGACTCATGATGGCGTACAACCAGCCTGGTCCACTGCGGCAGTTGGCGGATATTTTTGAAATTGCCCGGGCACGATGCGATGGTTCGTTGCATGCTCTTCATAAGGGCGATGAGTTCAAATGGAAGTTTGTCAAAGATGACCCGTGGCGATTTTTTGAGATCACCCAAGTCTACACAGACTCGGTGAAATTTAATGGTGGCTCGATGGGCTTTTTACATGCAGGGCCGATCGTGGCCCAAGTGGGCAAGGAAAATCGGGCGATGTTTTATCCGTTGGAGATGAGTGTCGCAATGCAAACCATTGCGGTGTTTGTCCCAAGGGGCGATCAAAATGGGATTGGGTGGGACTACTTTGCCACTGGATTAGATAGAGTTGAAGGATTGTCGCGGACGCGACTTGTGAAACTAGCTGAAGGTGGTACTGGAAATCGGTTGCAATATATGGAGCCCGAACAATGTATCGGCACTCGATTGAGTGATGGTACGGTTGGCTTTGTGCAGCTGAAAAAGATTTTGTCTGCAGGCTATGCACTATTTGATAGTGGTGGCGCTGGAATTGGTCGGCCAGTAATTGCATCGAATGCGCAATATCATTCAGAGATCGTGGGTTATGTGATTGCGATGCGCTATACCACAGATCCGTTTGGTAAAGACCAGAACGCCGTTGTTTTAGTCATGACAACCGAAGGAATTACAGGAGATTGCAATGGTAAATAAACAAATGTTAGTTGAAGAGGCGAAGGCAGTGTTGGGTCTATTTCGTGTGGCAGGTGAAAACCTGCTTTGGGCACTGATTGCTCTGGCTGGATTGATCTACAAAACTGCCAAATGGCTCGGGCCGAAGATTGAAGCTGCACTCAAGAGTGGAAATTTTCGGGTCGACATTGTGCTGGGAATTTGTTTGGCAGTAGTGACATCGCAGGTCTTTTTGATCGAGGCTTCGTGGGCAGAAGCGGCCGCGACGAGTATGGTGAAAGGTTGGGATATTTCAGAGAATCTGAGAATTCCAATCGTTAATACTGCGCGAGGTGTCGCATTGCTGTTTGCCGTTGCGCAGATTGTTACTTTGGGATACGTGTTGATTCATGAAGGTGTGTGGAAGCCATCCCCGAAATGGCTAGACCTGTTTGAGGGCAAATCGTAGATTCGTTGGCGCTGGAGGAGAAATCCGAAGGCGCCTTTTTTTATGAGTACAGAGGCCGGAACGCTGGGGAGGGGTTTGGTTCGAGAGCTTCTTTGCGAAATTCGATGGCGCGATCGTATAGATCTAGATATTTTTCAGCACTTTTTGGCCAGGAGAAATCTATCTCCATGGCGCGGCGGACAATCCTGTTCCATTCGGCGCGATTTTTGTAGACTTCTGTGGCACGAACTACGGCGGTCAAAAAGCTTTCGGCTGTAAACTGTTTGAAGGAAAAACCATAGCCGACATTTTTTTGTGGATCATAGTTCACGACTGAATCGGCTAAACCACCAGTGGCGCGGACAATGGGGACACAGCCATAGCGCAGAGCTTCTATAGCTACGATGCCGCCTGGTTCATAGCGACTAGGCATAAGAATGACATCTGCACCAGAAAAGACTTTGCGAGGCAAAATAGAATCAAACATCAGATGAGTACCGACTTTGCCAGGATATTTTTTTTCTAGATTGGAGAAGAATTCTGCGTCTTCACTGCCAGATGGACCGACAATGATAAATTGGGCATTGAGTTCGTCTACGATAAATTCTATTTCACGCTTGACTAGATCTATGCCTTTTTGTGAATCCAGCCGGCCGACAAACCCGAGGAGAGGAATATGGGGATTTTTTTCTAGGCCAAATTGTTGTTGCAGATCGGTTTTGTTTACCGAGCGATTGGCGAGATTGGTCTTGGAATAATTTTTCTTGATGATTTTGTCTGTGATAGGGTTGAAGTCTGCCGTATCCAGGCCGTTGAGGACGCCGTAGACTTTACCGCGGAGTTCTTTGAATAGATTGTGTAGTCCGCCACCGTATTCTTCGGTCATGAGTTCGTGGACGTAATTTTCGGAGACAGTGTTGACAATGTCGGCGTACATAATGCCGCGTTTGAGGGGATTTTGTTTGTAGAATCGTTCGGAAAAGAAAGAGGCTAGAGGGCTTTTGCCATCGTCAAAATCCATTTCTGAAGCTTGGGAAAAATTGAATACGCCTTGGTAAATGTTGTGAACAGATAATAGAGTAGCGATTTTTTTCATATGCGGATTTTGAGCATAGACTGGATCATGGCGTAATAGGTCGATGAGATAACCGGTATGCCAATCGTTGGTATGGATCACGTCGGGGATAAAGTCTTTTGAGGTGCGAATGAATTCTAGGGCCGCTTTGCTGAGTAAACCAAAGCGAATATGATCGTCTGAATAGCCATAGACATTGGCACGTTTACTAAAATATTCTTCGTTTTCGATCAGGTACACTGGGACGGAGTCTTTGTTTTTTTGATACAAGAAGACATCGCAGTTGAGAGTGTCTGGCGTACCAGGATTGCCAGGTGCTTCGTTAGTTTTTACTGCAAGTTCGGTGATTTTTTTGAGTGGGTATTTTTTTTGATCATTTTGTCCATATTTGATGCTAAATATCCGTACATCGACATTTAGTTTTTGGAGAGACTTGGTAAGAAAGTAGGCGACTTGGGAAAGACCACCGACAGAAGAAAAGGGAGCGACTTCGGCACACACAAACAAGACTTTGAGTTTTGAGTTTGTAGCCATGAAACTATTATACAACTATTGTTGATATAAGAGTTGATTGATTTGTTTGACGACTTGGTCTGGTGTGTAGTCTGACTTGATCATATAACCCTTGGCTCCTAGACTCATGGCCTTGCCGATGGCATCATCTTTGCCAAGATTTGAAAGAATGACGATTTGGCCGATGGGGTTTTCGGGCTTCGATTCGTAGGAAATTTTTTCTAACACTGTGAGGCCGTCCATTTTTGGCATGACTAGGTCAAGGAGTACCAGATCGTAGCCACCTTTTTTCATGGCTTCAAACCCTGATAATCCATCGACTGCAGACTCTATTTGATAACCCGCGTCTCGTAAGATGGTGACATATAGATCTCGGAGTGCTTGGTCGTCTTCGACGATCAGAATTTTTTTGGTATCTGGCATAGGTACGATATTAAGCTAGAGGTATGGTAAATGTAAAGGTTGTACCTACACCGAGTTGTGATTGGACATCGATTTGGCCACCATGAAGCTCGACAAATTGTTTGGTGATATATAGCCCTAGCCCGGTGCCTGATTCTGGAGTGGTAGTCATACTATTGTTGTCTAGACGACCAAATTTGGCAAATAACTTTGGCAAATCTTCTTCAGAAATACCCTTGCCTGTGTCGGAGATGGAGATTTTGGCAAATTTATCTTGAGTGGTTGTGTGAATACTGATTTTGCCACCACCGGGAGTAAATTTGAATGAGTTGCCGACTAGGTTTTCGAAGATTTGCATGAGTTTGTCTTTGTCCGCTAGTACTGATACGGTAGTGGAGTCGTACTCTAAGGTGAGGTGTTTTTCGGCTGAGCGGGCGGTGAATTCAGATTTGACCACCATGAGCAATTCTTCTAGTCGAACTTTTTCAGGTTTGAGTTGGATTTTGCCAGACTCGATGCGGGACAGATCTAGCATTTCGTTTACTAAGTGGATGAGCCTCTCTGTAGAGGAGTAGACAACATCCAAATATTTTTTGGTCGTGGGGCCAATAGCTTCGGATTTGCCGTTTAAGACCATCCAAGCATAGCTTTTGATGGCGGTCAGGGGGGTGCGCAATTCGTGAGAGGCTAGGTAGACAAATTCATCTTTGATTTTGTCTAAGGCGATCAGTTTTTTATTTGCATCGTTTAGATTGTTGGTGGTTTGTTCGAGGTTGGAATAGAGCTTGGCATTTTGAACGGCAATACCAACGATGTCAGTGTATCCTTTGATTAGGTCTTTTTCGTCTTCAGAGACCTCATCTTCTGATTTGACCATGCTAAAGATAATTACTCCCCGGGTTTTTCCATGATATGAGATAGGGTAGACCATACTGGTTTTGATACCAACTATTTCTTGGATTTTTTGGGCATCTGATTTTGAATATGCAGGATTGAGTATGTCGAACCAATCGTGAGTAATAAATGGTTGATTTTGTTTTAGAGCTTTGATCGAAAAATTGTCTTCTTGAGATAGTGGGATGGTTATTTCATGAAAAGGAATAGGGGACGCTGCGAGAGCTTGTTTGGCTTCTTCGGTTTGAGAAATAGATACGCGATTTAGTAGACCAGTTTTTTCATCTACCAGCGCCAGAACTACTATTCTATGACCTAGTTTTAAGTATCCTAGTTCGATTAAAATACTATTTGCGATTTTTTGAACGACTTCTTTAAAGTCTAAAGTGTCGAGGATAATTTTTTCTAACCGCCAGAGTGATTCGATGGTTTGTTTTGATTGTGGAGTGGTGGAATATACTTGCGTCATTAATTATTATAGGATATAATTGACCAGCTTAATATATATATTTATAGTAGCACGAAGATGGCTAACACCAAGGAGATAATCCAGCGTTTGAAAAGTGGTGATTTGCCCCTAGATTTCAACTGGAACTCATTTTCTAAAGAAAGTTTGCAAATACATGTCGAACCTACACCTGCTCAAGTGCAGTCGGCTGAAGTGCTTTCTGAATGTTTGCGTGATGGACTTCATGGAATCAAAGAACAACCTGGGCCAAAGGCTCGTTTGGAGTATGCGAAACGTTTGTATTCTTTAGGGATCAAAACTATGACGGTGGGTATTTATCCAGGAGAGCAAGGGGAGTCTAACAAAGTAGATAAGGCGATAAAAACGCTTTTAGCAGACATGCATGAGGAACTTCCTGAGGTAACACCTGTGGTTTTGACTTTGGCGACTGAGCCGGCATTTACATGGACGGCAACTTGTCATGAAATCAACCCCAAATTGAATTCCATAGCTTTTATGGGTTCTGCTCCTTCACGGATGTTGGTTGAAAATTGGGATCAAGATTTTGTTTTGTCTAAAATGCGATGGTTAGTAAGCCATTTGAGAGCAGAGGGGATTGGTGTAATTGGTGCTACGGAACATACTACGCAGACACCACCGGAATTTTTGAAGCAAATTGTGCAAGCGCAAGTCGAGAGTGGAGCCAGTTATTTTTGTATCGCTGACACTATTGGTACGGCTCGGCCAATTGGAGCAGCACGAGTGACAACATATGTACGACAAGTACTGCGTGATATGGGACGCGATGATGTAAAAATTGATTGGCATGGCCATCGCGATACGGGGAATGAATTGGGAAATGCCATGGCTGCGTTGGCTGCAGGGGCAAACAGAGTACATGTAGTCAGTGGTGGTATTGGAGAAAGAGCCGGAAATTTATCTCTCGAATCAGTTTTGATAAATTTTTCGTCTATTTTGGCGGAGGCTGGATTGAAAAATCCATGGAATATTAAAGAATTGAATTCAGTAGTGGATACGTATCGATCTATGGTTAAAACAACCAATTCTGAACATGGACCACTGGCAAGAAATGCTTTTGTGACTTCATTGGGAATTCATACTGCTGCTATGTTAAAAGCGGAGGAGTTGGTCTCAGAAGCAGAGCGACAAGATGAGGCTGAATTGGCGGAAAAATTGCGCATTGTTGAAAGAACTGTGTATTCGGCTATTGATCCAGATTTGTTTGGTCGAAAGCATGAAATTGTTATTAGTCCATGGAGTGGAGCAAGTACTGTCATGTTGGCAGCTAAAAAAATGGGAGTAGAAGCGACTGCGGAACAGGTGAAATTTATTCTGGATATTGCAAAACAACGAGGTGAGGAATTGACTCCTAAGGAGCTGAGAAAATATCTAGGCCTTAATGGCCATTAGGGCAATAGCTTTCAGTCTTAATTCCTGAGGAGTAAGCCCTAATTCCAAAAGAGTAGAGAAGCCTTCATGTTGTGGATAGGCCGCTGAGTTGGCATTTGTATAATCTATCTCAATACCGAGTATTTTTTCTAATAATGGGTAAGGAATGTGTCCATGACGGGTTCCAGTGAGTTTTCCATCTGGTCGGCCGGTGATTTCGACGATTGTTAATGATCCTTGTGCTTCTTTTAAGGTGGGGGTGGTATCTTCAAGTACATACTTGATACCTTTATTTTTATATGGCGAGGCTAAGTATGCTTGGGCATCAGGTAGTCTAGAAATTTCAGGATAGCCATGTTGGTTGAGTGTAGTAACTGCTACTGGTATGCCTTGATTTTCGAGCCCAATAACTAGTTCGTGGATACTGTGGCCTGTGGTATCTAAGTTGTGCATGTAGGGGACTCCATCTTTCCAACTATACATACTTTTTGGCAGAATCTGCGTAGCTTCCAGGGTGATAGGGGCGCGAATATGACAAATACTGCCAATTCTGGCTACATATTCGTCAGGATCGTCCATGAGCTCGACAATTTTTGGGTTGATTTTTGACTTGTCCACGAGAGATAGAAATAATTCATTACTTATCATTGCACTGAAGGGCTTGTCTAAATTTGGGTCCATTTTTGTGCCCAAAACCTTTGATATTGAGTCAATATTTGACCCATCTAGACAAAGACCGAATACGTTACGGAACTGGAAGGCTATAGGTTCACCTTTTTTAATTCGTTTTATACCATTTTTGATGTCTGAATCTGATTCGAGGCTGCCGAAGTGGAGTTTTACGTCTTTTTTGGGTTGCAAGCTCTCGCGGAACGACCGCGCTATAGGACTCTCGATACGGGCTAACGCCATATTTCCTGTCTATAGTATTTTACCATATTACATGCTATGTTATCTACAGTGCAGAAAAAGGAGGTGAAATAATGATTACTTTAACTAAAGCTAAAGATGCCGTTGCAGCCGCAGAAGCAAAAGCATCTAGCCTGGGAATAAAGATTTCTATCGCGATTGTCGATGAACATGGAACACTCGTGGCGTTTTCGCGAATGGATGGTGCATTGACGATTAGTCCACGTTTTGCCTTTGCAAAGGCGTATACGTCTGGAACTTTGGGTATGGCGACTGCTGATATGGCTCCATATGCAGCTGAAGGAAAACCTTATCATGATATTAATTCGTTGTTTGCTGGTGAGCTGACGACTATTGCTGGTGGTGTGCCAGTGCAGATAAATAATGTATTGGTTGGTGGAATTGGTGTCGGAGGTTCTATGGATGTGAGTCAGGATTTGGAATGTGCAAAAGCAGCGCAAGCTGTATTGGTACAGTAGATTTTTTTGGTAGACCGCTATTTGAGGCGGTCTATCGGCTCTGTGAGGCTAAAATACCGAGGCGATAAAAGGCGTTTAAACGGCCGTAAATTAAAATCATGGTTAGTTAGTCATTTGAAATTTATTTTTTTGTAGTATTGTTTTGTGAAAAAAAGTTTTCACGGAATGAGAATTTTTTTTGGTATACAAATGAATATATAGTAAAAAAAGATTAGCAAAGGGGAGTCTGAGATAATTTTGCTAGAGGATATCAAACTATATCATTTTGGCAGGTGAGTGTGAAAAATTAGCGGAGCCGGGTGAGTGTTGATAACTTGGTTTTTTTATTGAGTATTGAAAAAGCCTTTATACATTAAAAAAATTTTATTTTTTTTGGAGTAGATATTGTTTTGGTGACAATATATATAGACTAATAAATTTTTTTTATTGAAGATAGAGGTCTCTCCCCTACAGCCTGACGACTTCACAATGAAGTCTGGGGAAATAAATTGTAGTGCCAAACATTTCGTGAGGTATATAGGTAACTGTGCATTTGAGAATGGGCTTGGGGAAAAATGTGCTAGGTGGAGCTGGTGGTGTGGGTGTGGCTGTGGGCGTCATGGTGGGAGCTATTGTTGGTATGGGAGTCGTTGTGGGTGTAGGCGTAGCTGTGGGCGCCGGAGTCATAGTTGGTGTGGGTGTAGAAGTTGGTGTTGGGATTGGGGTTGATGTAGGCGTAGCTGTAGGTGTCGGAATGGCCACGGTTGGTTCTATTGTGGAAGTAGCGTTTTGGGGATTTGAAATATCTCGGATATTAAAATCTGAGGCATTGTTGTCGGTGTCTTCCCCATTGCCTTCGAATTCGTCTACTCCTCCACTTTGCATAGATGTAGGTGTAGATGTGGATTTGGCTTTGCGCTCAATACTTCCTCCTGCCGATGGCGTAGCAGCTGATGCAGTTTCAAATAGTGTGGCAGTACCTAGCCCTACTCTATCGATGATGGTGGCATGATCTGTGTCGAGTAAGGTGATGGTGCTACTGCTGGTAATAGCTGAAGAAGAAGCTGAATATGTGGCATCGGAAGCTATAGGTAGATTTGCACCAGGTTTGCTGACTAAATAAAATCCATGAGCAGGAATTGTGCCGTTCATTGAATCGATAAGGTTTGAACTGGCGCCTAAACGTAGACGAAGCCCGTCAATGACTACAGGACTTGAAGTGGGATTGTATAGCTCGACGAATTCATCGTCAGCGTTGGCTACGCTACGTGTTTGAATTTCAGATATAACTAGATGGTCTGTGGCGGCAAATGCGGTGGAGGTGGCAGCGATGAATGAAGTCCCTACTAGTAGCATCGCGGGCAGACGTGCCATACCCTATTTATGAACTGTTTGAAAAATGTTGTCAAGAGTATAGAATTTGATAACTCATGTTAGGAATTTTGTTGGTATTTGCTGTCTCCCCTTGGTTTTTGTTTAAGTTGGGGCAAATGTCGCTGGTCAGTTGGGATGAGGCGTGGTATGCAGAGATCGCCAAGCAAATATTGTTGGGTAAGGATTTATGGGTAATGCATTTTAATCAGGCGGTATTTACTGATCATCCCCCAATGGGATTTTGGCTGATTGCTTTGGGACAAAAAATTTTTGGTGCAAATGAATTTGGTTCGCGCATATTGTCTAGTGTAGTTGGTTTGTTGACTGTATGGTTTGTCTACTTGTTGGGAAAAGCGCTCTACAATAAATTGGCTGGATTTTGTGCTGCATTTTCTTTGGCCACATCGCCTTGGTTTTTGTATCGGTCGCGGACAGGAAATTTGGATATATTTTTGACATTTTTTTTCGTGACGACTATTTATTTTGCTTGGAAGGCCAGGACAAATCGGGTCTATGTTTGGCCGTTTTTACTCATGCTGGTGAGTCTGCTTTTGACAAAGACAATGGTACCATTGACGGTTTTTCCGGTGCTAGTAATTATATTTTGGGGAGTTTCTATATATAGATGGTGGGAGATATTGTTGGGAGTAATATTAGTATTGTTCCCTCTTGGGCTATGGGTGCAGGCAAATATGGCAGCTTCGGAAATATTTTTGACTAGATATTTTTCTATTGGACTTCCGGGTGTGGGACAGAGGTTTGAATTTTTGCCAAATTTAGCTCAGGTAAAAACCTTTTTTTACAACGGATTTGGAAAGTGGTTTTGGTATGGCATGCTGGGTATGGTCGGAAGTCTGGTCAGATTTAAACGGGCGTATTTCGTACCTGTGGTGGCAGCAGTATCCATTATGTTGCCCTTTTTATTTTCATCGCGTGGACAGATATGGCATATGATTCCAGCGTATCCATTTGTTCACTTGGCCTTGTTTGGATTTTTGATTTGGATAGCCAGCTTTGTCCCCTTTAAATTCGTAAGGCTTGGCTTGGTGTTGGGTTTTGCTGGAATGATTGGTATAGGGTTGATGGTACGAAATTGGACAGAGTTTGTGGATACGCAGCGTTATATATCAGATGAACAAATATTGGCGCAAAAAGCAGCTGGATACCCGGGAATTTTGTATTTGGACGATGATTCGGTGCCGGCAGTAGTTTTTTATTCAAACAAAAAAGTGATCAAGGTGTTGCCGAGCTTGGCGGATTTGGTTAAACAAGAACCTAAACCGTTTTTGTTGATCACTCGTGACTGGAGACTGTTGGGATCTGGTCTCTCCCCTCGTCAGTATGAAATCTTGGCAAAAGATAGAGATAAACTACTGATTCGAGTGATACAATAATTTTATGCCCAATCGCGTCGCTTTGTTGTTGAGTATTTTTTTGGTTGTTTATACATTTTTGTTTTGGTTGATAGGCAGTGTTCCCGTGTTTCACTTTTTGAGTGAGCGAGATATCTTGGTAGTTGTGGGGCTATATTCGATGGCTGGGTTTATTTTTAGTGTATTGTCGGGGTTTGTGGTGCAGAGTAAATGGAATGTGTGGGATCGATTGGTGGAGGCGAGCCATGGAGAAATAAATGCCTTGAAACAGCTGCATTTGTTAGCTAGACACTTGCCTTTGCGTTTGCATGGATTAATAAGAGAAGAAATGAAGGGATATTTACAGGCACTGGTGCATTCAGGTTGGCAGCATGGTCATGGACCATCTGCTGAAATGACCCATAAAGCGTTGATGCGGCTTGAAGATGCGATTTATACACTAGAGGATCAAAATAAAAATTCACGAACAGCCCAGATTGCATACGATCTATTGGCGAAGATTATGCATTGGAAAGAGCAGCGAGAGAATTATAGTCGTAGAACAACACCGATTATTTTGCGTATGTTTTTATTTTTTGCTGTGATTATGATCGTGTTTATGTCTTTGGTATTACCTATTTCTTCATGGTGGTTGAAGTATGTTTTGACTTTGGGAGTGGCGCTTTTGGCTTATGCGCCATATGTGATGATTGATGATTTGGATCACCCCTATCGACCTGGGAGTTGGCATTTATCGGGTAAGGAATATTCGAACTTACTTAGTGAAGTGGAATGTTACGACTGAGGTAGTATTGGGTTAGATTTTCCACTGTATACATTGCGGCGTGCGTAGCGTTTTGATCGACATGCCAATTTGAATAACGCATAAATGCTTCAGTGTCTGATTCCCGTTTGATTAGCCGTAAAGGCATGGGGACAGAATACAATTCTGTGTTGCGGATTTTAGTTTCTGGAGTGATCAGCATGAGCCAGCCGGATTGACGAAGAGAGAATTCGTCTAAAAAGTCGACAAATAATTTATCGCGTAATCCTTGGTCAAATCCCTCCCCTGGTTGTTGCCAATATTCGGGTAAAAGTTCCCAATTTTTGGAGAAGCGTAAGTCTGCCACATAAACAGATTTTATGTGGTGGCCGGTTTTTTCTTCCTGAAATGCTTTGTTGATTTCATTTATATATCTATCAATTTCTTTTTCGCTTTTACAAAATCTGCGTAAGGGGTAAAGGGTGCGTTTTTTGGATCGAGATTTGGCAATGACTAACATAACGGCAAATCCAGTGCGGGGGTATTTTGGAGTCCATGAGGATTTAGTCATGTATCTATTTTACTACTGAGATGAAAGTAGCTTGATAGTCGCCATTTGATTGGTTGGCGCCGAGATTGTCGACTCGAATTTTTGTGGGTAGATTTTTGGTAATCGGGAGAGGAATTTTAAAACAAATTTTGGGATGATTATTGTGAGAGATTTGTGGTAGTTGGGCAGAGGAAGAAGCGGTTAGCTGGGTGAGACAATTTTTGTCATCTACTACTCCCTCGAGAGTCAGGTGGCCTTTAAATGTAACGGTATTTATTGGTGAGTTTGGGGACACGCTGACAACTTTTAGGTCTTGGAACATTTTTCCAGGAACAAAGTCAGAGAATTTTGGTAATTTGGGTGTAGGAGTCTGGTTTGGGTTTTTGGCGGCGAATGCTGGCTTGGGACTGGTAGATGTATGGGAAGTGATAATAAGGGTTGAAGCGATAATTACTACGACTCCAGCTGCCAATGACAATTGGGGTATCAGAGTCTTGGCCATAGATGTAGTATAGGCAGCAATTACCGTTTTTTCAATCGCTTGATGCGGCGATTGAGGAAATAAGAATTTATTGAGGCAATAAATGTTCCTAAACTGGCAATGCCAAAAAACATGACCCCAATTGCGACCACTCGCCCACCAGTGGTGACTGGGAAAATGTCGCCATACCCAATGGTTGTACTAGTAACAATGGCCCACCAAATACTGTCCCAATATGAGTGGACATTGGGATTGGTGCCAAATTCAAAATAATGAAATCCGGCTGCACCAGAGAAAATAATAATTAAGACGATATTAACGATATAAATAGCATAGGAATTTTTGGCGTATTCAGTCGAGGCTTCGATCAGAATTTTGAGCCGGATGATAAAACGGACAATGCGTAAAAAACGAAGAATTGTGGGCGAAATAGGCAGGACAAATGGAATGGCGGCAAGGAGCTCCCACCAGTGCCTACGCCAAAAACGCTGTTTGTCTGGAGAGTTGTGGAGATGGAGAAAAAAGTCTCCTAGAAATAAGCCGGAGATAATTAGGTCGATCCAGCCGATGGAGTGATATGCGCTAAAGCCAAGAGTGGATAAGACTTCAAAAATAATCAGAAATACGCTGACTAAAGCAAGGATGACCATGGCAGTGTCGCGAAGCATTTTTGATTGAAATTTGTGCAAACGACTGCTCACATATGTAGTATAACGGGTAGATATGAAAGGGGAAATCCCATTTTTTGATTCTGAGGCGTTGGGTGGAGGGATTTTTTATCAAGCGACTACAAAAGATGCGGCTGAGTATGTGCGTAGCCGTTTACACTTGGTGGACAAGCGACAAGAGCGTATAGAAAAAAATGCAGAGAGTCTGGCCGTCAGACATCTGGGGCGACTGATGAAGCCGATATCGGAATTGTTTGTTTGTCAGCTGGAACGCGGACGAGCGAGCTCTTTTTTGGCTGCGAAAGATGTGGCGCCAGAAATTGTTGGCAGGATACAAGGTCAAATAAAGCAAGATTTGAAAGAGTTACCAAGTGTTTATCGACCAATTTTGCAACGAACGAGCTGTTTGTTTGAAGTGACTAGTCGGGCTGAGTTGGTGGAATTGAATACTGAATTGGAACACTGTATGTATGATTTTTATATCAATAATCCTGACTTGCCATTACTGATGGTGATTGGTGCTACTGACTCCAATATTGGTCAAGCAGAGCCTGAAGTGTATTTGGCAATGCCAGATCATGCATTGGAACAGCAATTTGGACCTTGGCGCCAGCGAGTCCAGGATTTGCATCCCCGATTTAGGCGAGGACTGCATAAACGGCCAATGATATTGCAGGTATTGGCAGCAGGTGGATGGGGTGTAGGATCTGTTTCCTGTGGCCAAGCATTTTCTGAGGCAAATACTTTTTATTTGTTTCCACAAGCTATTAAAGAATTGCCGCTTGCTGGGCAAATTTTTGAACAACTCGGTGAGACTAAAAATGATGCGGGTTGGTATCAGTCACTGATTTATGTTTTGCATGAACAAGCACATCATTATTATCCCAAAATAAAAAAAATTTATTCTGAATCTGGACCAGATGCAAATACTCTAGAGATTCTTTTAAATTGGGCAATATCCAATCCCCTAGAAAGAAAAAAAATTATTGCATCCTTGGCTGTTGCCTATCACAAAGACGTATTTTTTGATTTTTCTTCGCCGGCTATGAAGGCGTATGTGAATTCGAGTACCATGTGTTATGAGGCGTTGGTGGGGTCAGGTTTGTTGAGCTGGGATGACAATCAAGTGCGATTGTCGGTGGATACAAAACGATTGGAGCGAGCATATTCGTATGTAAAGCATCAACGAGAACAACTAGATAGGACAAAGGCCTGGATTGTGCCACCGTTGCCTGAAGGATTGGAAAAAATGTTTGAACTATGGGGAATGCCCACTTAGCTCATGTGAGAATTGTAGTCTATCAGTTCAGGATTGACGGGATCTTTGGAATCAGGTACATAGTTGTAATTGACGGTGATTTCTTCTCCAGGATGAATTGGGCGAAGGGCTTTGAAGATAAGTTCGCGGGTTTTGGTATTGAATGCATAGCGGGCGTTGGGTGTGTATGAATGGTTTATTAGACTGCCGTATCCGAGGCAGATACAATGAAAATTGCGATTCCATTCATAATAATATTTCCATAAAACAGTTTGTTTGAGGGCGGGCTCTTCTTTTTTGCTGACCATGATAATGGGACAACGTTCGATGATTTGATTTTTTTTGATTGGTTCAGAGGCAATGATTCCGCGAATGTTTAAATCGGGAGAAGTACCAATAGTAAAAGGAAGATGTATGGCCATGATATTAATTGGTATGAATGGCCAGAGTAAACGGTGGACAGTATAGCCAGGGACCAGGATATTCGGAAATGTCTCCACGGATTTCTACACCCTGGTCTGAACCTGAATTGTTGGGAGGTGCCGTGTAGGTAGTGGTAGGTTGGTTTGTAGCTGAAAAGCTACCACCATTTGGTAGTTGGTTTGAAAATGAAGCAACTTTCCAGGCCACCTTACCGTTTGGTGGTGTGGTATTGGCGGTGATGGTAATGGTACTGCTGCTATTGGTGTAGTAGATTTCTTTGCCATATTGATTGCCACCATACGATGCGCCGCTGATTGTGACACTGCTACATGATGTAGCTGTGGTGTAGGTAGGTTGGGGTATTGGAGTAGTGGTAGGGGTGAATGATTGAGTTTGAACTGCGGTCGGAATTGCGGTAGGAGTGACTCGGGTAGATGTAGCTGGGCTAGAAGTAGCTGAAATCGAATTTGTTGGCCTGGTGGTTGGTTGAATTGCTTGTTTTGCTTTTGGCAATGTTGGTGACGGTGAGGAAAGGTTGATTTTGGATATCGAAATTATTTCTGTAGGGGTAGGAAGTGCATCTAAAACAATGTTTGGTTTAGTAGGCTGAAACAATGAGGTAAAAAACGCAATGATGGCGGCAAAGATACGCATATGTATAGTATATACTGTTGTCGTCGGGATTTGAGCTGTTTGCGTTGTTTTTTGGTGTTGAAAAGTTTTTTTCTACTATTCATAATTAGAAATATGTTTTTTAGTTTTAAAAAATATTCTGGTATTGCCGTCGTGGAATTGTTGGTTTTGATTGCAATAATTTTGGCCATTACTGTGACAATATTCGTAGCGATTTATACCAACTCTTTGTAAGACTATTGCTTTAAGACCGAAAAGACTTTGATACTTCCCATTCCAGTTTTTATGTCGTTGCCCTGGTAAATAACTATGGCGCAGTCGTTAGTGACTATGTTTTCAGGCAGTTCGGATAGCAAAAAGGGTCCTGTGCTTGAATTTTTTGAGTGAATGCCCCAGCCATACGCACTTTTGGTGACGCGACCAGCTACCACATAGACAAGGCCATTGGTGACTGTGTCTTTGGGAGGTAGTGCTAGTTTCCAGCCTTTTTCCAAAAATGGTTTTTCTATAGATAGTGAAGGATATATATCGCTATTGAGTTGAATTAGTTCATTGACCCGACTGGCGTCTTTGAGCTGGGTTTTGGCGATAGATAGTAAGGTGTCGCCTTGTTTAACTTGGTAGGCAGGAAGATATTGGTTTTTGGGTAAAAAGTTATTTTTCGTACATTCAGGTTGGATTGTTGTGATGTTGGAGTTTTGAGTCAGTGGCTGGGCAGTGTCACTACGCTGTTTTTTGAACAGATGAATAGCAAAAAAGCTGGTAACAATACATAGTAAAAGTAGTGTCATAATGACGTAGTGAGAGTAGGTGGGAGGTGAGGATTTTTTGGTCATTGGCAACTTATTGCAGTGCTTTCGTGGTCGACGCACAGCTGTTTGTTTAATTGGTAAATATTTTTGACTGGATTTTCGTAGAGACCATCTTTTTGGGTGATGATTTTCCATGTTTTTGTCAAGGGATTAAATATCCCTAATCCCTTGAAAAATCCAGCATATAGTTTTCCCTGATTAAATAATAAACCTCTGACATCGTCTCTGTCATGAATGGGCAATGTGCCGAAGTTTTTAAATTGATTGGTTTTTATGTCGTATTGAAATAGATAGCTGGGGCCGTTTCCATCCCAAGAATAATTCGTCAGATAAAGCATTTGTTTTGATTTGTCTATGACAAATTCCCCATTTCCAATTGTTTGAGGGAGTGGGATGGGAATAATTTTGTTTTGATTTACATCGATTTTTGCGAGTTGGGATGAGCCACTGGCTGTTTCAGTTAAGAAAAATAAATTGCCATCTGTATCTGTATCGGCTATTTTTTTACTGCCTGGGAAGCCACTGGTAAAAATGCTCCAATCGTTCTTATCTGTTTGTGGATATATTGCGGTTTTGTAGGAGGTAAATTTTTGAGTGCCTGGATCAAAACGAATGACTTCTTCTTGGGCTATATAAGCATTCGATTGGTTGGTGTTTAGGCCACTGAGGTTGTGATTGGATAGTAACCAGATCGCACCATTTTTAAAATCTTGAACCAGAGGAATAATATATCTATTGGGTTTGAATTCAAATTCAGATATTAATGATTTTTGACCCGTCGTGGTATCTATTTTGTAGAATTCAGTTTTGCATTCACTAAGAGGAAGCTTGGATTTTGGCCAGCTGCAATCTTGGCGCGGTTCGGCGACTGCCCAAAGTAAGGGTTTTGATGTGTCGGCTAATACTTTAACGGTGCGCATTTCAGATATATCTTTGAAGAGAGGTAGTTCGGAAGTTTGTTTTGTTTTTGGGTCGATAATTGAGAGAGATATGGTTTTGGTTTTGGGTATGTAGTTTGGAGGTAAGATGCTAATTCCGCCCAGGGGAGGTGGAAAAATAGTCAGATGGGCAAATTTGCCGTCATAGAGTGGGGAGCCGGAAATATTATTGTACGTAGTCCACCTGGGTAATTTTATAGTGATAAAGACGAGGATGAGAGTGAGCAGGAGTAAGATTAGAAGGATGACAATCGTCTTGTGCTTCACCATTTTATTGTACAACTAAAGAAAAAAAGAAAAAGCACCTTGGGTGTATGCAAGGATAAGAATGAGATGCTTTTTCTGGTGCGCTATATGCAAAGAATTGTCATGTCATTTTTATCTTGCACCCAGAGGTGCTTTAGAGATCGCGTTGCCATTTTGAGAAGGCGCTTTGAGGAGAGACCAGTGGTCGAGTGACTTTAACGGTCTGGTCTCTGACCCAGTCACGCATTGCTTCATATGATTGAGTTTGATTTTCGCCTTGGAATAGTCTGATTGCTGCTAAAAATGCAGATGTGGCATCGTGTACGCCGCCATCTGCACCCCGGGCTGCTGGACCGCCACGATTGATAGAAATTGTTCTGACAAGATCAAACAACAAAACCTTTTTGTTGAACAGAATTGCGGCCTTGATGTCGTGTAATAGTGCTTGAAGTCTGCCTCCGACAGAACAGAGAATATCTAAACTGCGGATAAATTCATCTGAATATTCGTCTTGAGTGTTTGAAACCAAGACAGTATCGTGGTCATCTTTGACATACATCATGTAGTTTGGACACGAGTGTCCGAGATGGGGGAGGTTTAAATGTCTGGAGACACCAATGACCGCTTGGTCTACACCGAGATCTGATGCACCATCGGCGATTGCAATATTGACTCGGGGATATTCCGTACGAATTGCTAGAACCATGTTTGCCAACACTTCTTGGCAAGCTGCTTCATATGCTTCTGGTTGAATTCCCCAGGCGGCACAGTCTTCGGGTTTGATACTTGAGTAACCGGTCATGCCCAACACGATTGAATCTTCGCGTGTACGTCCCAGTATGCTCTCTCGTGCTATATCTGCCTCAAAAGGGAGATAGATGCGTTTTTGTGTAAAACGTTTTTCATAGATGCGTTTTGCTTCGGGTGCTTGTGGGTTTTTACATACAATGCCCGGCAAGTTAGCCAGGTGCGTTTTACCTACAATTCGAACTAAATGATGACCGTTTGTCAGGCGTGTAATACTGCCATTTTTTGGATCGATTTTCATAACTCCTGCTCCTTATGCCTTCTCGATTTGAATGTGCTCAAAACAGAATGTTTTGCTGTGTAGATTATATCAAAAAAACCAGCATAATTAAACCTATAGTAGTTGGTTATTATTTATGCAAATTCAGAATTAGTTGTGGTGAAATTTTTTAACAAAGCTTGATTGATTTCATCTCTAGGTTTGGTAATATTTGATTATGCGATTTGGGCATAATGCAATTCGGGTCAAGGATATAGATACCATGTTGCGGTTTTATGTGAAGGGATTGGGGTTTGCAGAAGCGTTTAAAATTTTTAATGATGACGGATCTTTGCGGATTGTGTATGTACATATTTCTCAGGGGCAGTATTTGGAATTGTGTTTGGGTGGAAACAAACGTCTAGTGTTTGACGACAAAGAGAGTATCGGATTAAGACATATTGCTTTTACGGTAGAGGATATAGCGAAAACGAAAGTTGATTTGGAGAGTAGGGGGGTAGTTTTTGACTCCGAAATCATGAATATGAAAGATAAAAATTTGGCTGCATACTTGTTTGATCCAGAAGGAAACAAAATAGAGTTGGTTCAGATCATGCCTGAATCGCCGCACTATCAGTTTGAAAAATCTATTGTTTATGAAATGAAACTTCAACCTGAGCCTTTTGAGGCGATCAGGTCTGGGAAAAAAATTATTGAATCGCGGCTATATGACGAGAAGCGCCAACAGATACAGATAGGGGACAAAATTGTATTTAAAAAGAATCCAGATCTGATGGAGTCGGTTACTGCTCACGTTGTCGGTCTATTGCGCTATCCAAGTTTTGAATTATTGTTTTCAGATTTTGACCCGGGTTGGTTTGGAGGAACTACAAAAATACAGTTGTTGGAACAAATACGGAAGTTTTATTCTGAAGAAGAGGAAAAGAAGTGTGGAGTGGTGGGGATAAAAATACTTTTGACAAAACTTGATTGATTTCATCTCGAGGTTTGATAATATTTGGCGGTGGATGATTTATTGGCGTATATAAAAAGTAATTTCGATTTACGTGATGATCTGAGGGTTGTTTCTGAGGTGCAAAAAGGGGTACTGAGTAAAAATTATATTTTGGCTAATCGGCAGCAGAAATATTTTTTGAAGAGATATCGATTTGAAGACTCTGAACAAGTAGCCCAAGTCCATCGGGTAAAGAAATTTTTTTCTCAAGGTGGTGTGCCGGTAATTTTGCCCATGATAGGAAAAGACGGTACTTTTTTTTCTTTTGAAGGTGGAGTGTATGCACTTTTTCCGTTTGTTGATGCGATACAGATAAGTAGAAGAGATTTGGAGGTAGTTCATTTTAAATCGATGGCAAAAATGCTGGCGAAGATCCATAGATTGGGGAGTGAATTGCCTTTTGGTGCTGATGGAGAAATAGAAACCTGGGATACGGCAGAATTTATACATAAAGCAGAGAATATTAGAGAGAGTATTTTATCTAAATCTGAATCGGATGACTTTGATCGGATTGCACTGCGCGGGCTGGAACTCAAGCTACGATTTGTAGAAAAGTCTATTCCAGATCATACAAATTTTGATTTAAATCCCTCTCACCAAATTCATGGAGATTTTCATGATGGAAATGTATTTTTTGATGGTAATAATAATGTGAGTCATGTGTTTGATTTTGAAAAGACTGGAGTGAGACATAGGATTTATGAAGTGATTAGATCTATGGATTATATGTGTGTCGAAGGAGTTCCGACTGAGAAAGATATGGGCAATATCGAGGCGTTTATGACGACGTATCAGTCTGAATATCCCTTGTCTCAATCTGAGATAGAAATGGGTTGGCAGGTTTATTTTTATAAAAAGATTCAGAGCCTGTGGATAGAATCAGAGCATTATTTAAAACAAAATTGTCGTCCAGATATATTTATAAAACCTCATGTAGATAGCTTGGAGTATTTTGCGGAAAATTTTGACGATCTGACAAGCTATTTTGGAGGTTTTGCAAAATAGTGTGATTTGGCAGGGGTGGAAGGAATCGTCCCGCAGCGGCGGGATTGGAGACTGCGAATTTTTGTAATTGTTCAATGCAGGGCCGCCAAGATTCGAACTTGGACGAGAGGTTTTGGAGACCCCCATGCTACCATTGACATCACGGCCCTGCGATGAACAGTTTATTTTAAAGAGTTTTGTATTTGTGATTTTAACGTGTTTTTGGCATTTCCACCATTTTTTAAATACTGTTCTCTATTCCTAGCATCTGTTTCGCTCAGATATGCTTCGTAATATATTAATTTTATAGGTAAGCGGTTTTTTGTTGAGTCTACTTTTCCAGATTGGTGTTCTTGGATTCTACGTTTTAAGTCAGACGAGTAACCTGTATATATATTTCCGTCATGTTCGCTTTTTAAAATGTAGACGTAATACATTTTGGTTTTGGACCCCGCAGCTGCGGGGCTGCCGTTGAACGACACCCCTAGATGAAGTCATTTTACCAAAATTTACGGGAGGAGGGATTCGAGTCGTTGCCAGATTAGATCAGTATCGACGGCCTTGATTTTTTTGGCTGGGTCGATGGAGCGTATATTTGTGGTTTTGAGGGTAAGAGTTTTTTCTTCACAGATGTTGTCTTTTGGTAGGTGGTATTGGCGGGTTTCGGTGACTACTGTCCCTTCTACTGTGCCTGAGGTTTGGTAAAAGACAGTTTGATCGTGGAAGGTGCTGGTTTGGATGGGGCTGGTGGCATTGGTGGGATCAAATTGTTCGCAGGATTTGGGGTCGGTTATAGAATATTGGCTGGCGGTCGCAGTGGCTGAAATAAAGTTTGTATTGGGATAATCGATAGCTGGAAGTGACTTGGTGATGGGCGTGGGTGTGGTTGTAGGGCCAGGTGTGGGGGAGACCTCAATATTTTTTGATAGAACACGATTTTTGGCTGGATCAGGTGGAGATTTGAGGAGAAGAATGTAACCGGTGGCGGAAGTGGCGATTATGAGTACGCCGATAAAGAGGGGTAGGAGTGATGTCTTAGACTCAGACTCCATGTCTACTTCAGATCATACCACTAATTGGTTATTTTAATTTGTTGGATTCTTTGTGTTCGGTGTGTTTGCGACACTTGGGACAATATTTGTCAAAAGTCAGTTTTTCAGGTGTATTGATTTTGTTTTTGACCATAGCATAGTTTTGTCTTTTGCAGACACTGCAGATCAAGGCATAAATTTGTCGGGCACCTTTTTTGGCCATATTGCCACTAATTATAGCATTTTTTTCTCGGATTGACATTGGGTAGTCTAGCTTGGAGAATAGTAGTACTGCCTATGTCTGATCTATTGCAATTGTCTAGCATGTCTTCGCCAGTGGAGATCGTGGATTTGGTGTTTGCCCAGGCAGTCAGGCTAAAAGCTTCGGATATTTTGTTTGAGCCTCAGGAAAAGACAACTTTGGTACGGTTTCGTGTCGATGGGGTGTTGACGACGTTTGGCGAAATGCCACCTGGAACATATACCCAGGTATTGACGCGGGTGAAAGTATTGGGAAATATGGATGTGACGGAAAGTCGTAAGCCACAGGAATCTAAAATTCGATTTGATATTGAAGGTCATCCGTACGTGTGTCGTGTAGCGATCGTAACGACGAATTTTGGCCAAATGATTGTATTTCGGGTATTGGATATCCCGGAATTTTCTGAATTTGCCCAACTAGGTATGTTGCCTGAAATGGGCAAAATGATGCAGGAAAGTATTGCAGGAAGATATGGTCTATTTTTGGTTGCTGGCCCTACTGGATCCGGAAAAACTACCACTGTGCATACCTGTTTGCGATATTTGAATAATGGGGAGATGAATATTATGTCTATTGAAGATCCGGTGGAATACATCATGCCGGGGGTAAATCAGATAGAGGTGGGACAGGAAATAGGTTTGGATTTTGTGTCGGGTTTGCGCATGATTTTGCGACTCAATCCAGATGTGGTGTTTGTCGGTGAAATTCGAGATGCAGAAACCGCTCGGGTGGCCATTCAGGCTTCGTTGACTGGACATTTGGTGATCTCGACAATTCATAGTCGAAATAGCGCAGGTGCATTGTACCGACTGATGGATTTGGGGGTTGATCGGTACATGATCAATTATGCAGTTCGAGGAATTTTATCTCAGCATTTGATGCGGCGAGTGTGCGACCATTGTAAGACGGCAGTGGCGCCGACAGAGGAAGGGAAAAAATTGATGCAAAAAGAAATAGGGGATACCAATTTTCAACTATTTACTGGCAAGGGTTGTGATTGGTGTGTCCAGACAGGGTATAAGGGTCGGGTGGGTGTCTTTGAAATGTTGAAGATGGATGACAAGGTGAGAGATTTGGTTTTGGCAGGTGGGACGGAAGAAGAGTTTCGGAAAAAATTGGTGGAGTCTGGGTTTGCAGATCTAAATACAGAGGGGATTCGGCTAGTAAAAAATGGGGCTACAACCATAAAAGAATATTTGCGCACGATGTACGATTCGCGTTAGACAGACTTTTGCCCTATAATTGGGTCTTATCATGGATAAGGAGCGAGCAATTCGCCAAGCTGTGATTACTGGTGTATGGGTAATGGGGGTATTGGGGCTATCTGGGTGTGATATTAAATTTGAAGAAGGACCGTCTCAAGGATTAAAAATTACTGAACAAAAACCAGCTGCTACGGCTACACATTGTCCCCGATATCACAGTGACGCTCAAGGTAATACGGTGAAGGATTGCTAAAGATCTGAGCCTGGGGAGAGAATATCAAAAAAATCTTCGATTTTTTCTCTATCCCTCACTTCGTTCGTGATCGATCTCTCGACGCTATTTTGGTAATAGTGCTAGTGAGCCTGGGGAGAGAATCGGACTCTCGACCTCATTCTTACCAAGAATGCGTTCTACCACTGAACTACCCAGGCACGAAATAGATTTTACCAAAAATTTGCTTATTTGCCGTGGACGTCTTTGGCTTCGTAGAGGTATTTCATTGCATCTTCAGAAAATTGAATCGCCCGAGTATGAAGAATTTCGGAGATGTATTCCATTCGGAAGGCAAAATCAAATAAGGCCACCAGTTCACTAATACTATTGAGGCATTGTTTGTAGGAATCTTTGGTTTCTTCTTGGCCTTTGGGTTTGTTTAAGGTGATAGCGGTTTCTTTGACTAGATTGAGACAGGTGGACCGAATGTCTTTGATCAGACCGTCGCGTTCATATTCGGGAAAGCGACCGGTCATGTTGTACATTTCTTTGGCGTACAAATGGACTCGATCGTAAATGACAGCTGAACGAAATCTGAATGACATATGCCAATCATAACAATAGCTGAAGTGAAATACTACAAGGCATAAAAAAAGCACCCGTTGGCGTGAGCCGCAGGGTGCTGGGATTTAGAGGTTTATTCTGTCCAATCGATTTCTGGATCTTCTCCTGTGACCTCGATCACTGCTTGTCGAAAATTTTCTTTACGTTTTTCTTTCTCTGCTTCGATTGTGGGATTAAGAATCCATTTTTCGAAACGGTTTAGGTCTTTGAAATTGTTTTGTCTTGCGATAGATTTGTCGACCTCTGATACGTGGCCGGAAAAACCAATTGCTGTAAACTCAGCTCTGATTAGTATAGGCTCCAATTTGCTTGTGGCTCGCAATACGAAGATAATGAAGCTGCGAATTTTTTTTGCTAGCATTACTGCAACTCCTTGAATTCCTAGGACTTCTCTTTTTTTGCTTGCCAGCCGTGTGAGACTACAATTTGATTGATTTGCTTTGAAATGGTCAATCTCCAATCGGTTATTATCTGACCAAATTTCTTTGCTTCGATTGCATTTCCCACATTCGGTGGCATGAATTTGCCGGCATAAAAATCGTCGTGAGGGTGGGGCATAAGTAGGGCTTTTAGTATATCTCCATCGCTTGCTTCGCGAAGATCTTCAAATTTGATCGCGATGCAGATTCCTTGGCCATACGGTGTGTGTTCTGACACAATACCGACATATACCCAACCTGTTTGTGGATGAGCGGCTGTTTCGGCAAGAATTATGTCTGGGCGTAATTTGTGATCAGCAAATTTTGTACCTGGCTTTGGGACATAGAATTTCGGAACTGGTTTGAGGCGATCTAGAGCGAACGGAATAAGTTTCTTTGTTTTCATAGGTTTAACTGTGGGTGAGTAACCAGCAAAAGGTGAACAGTTTGTAATTTGTGGTTATCTCGAATGTGAACTGCCTCCCGCTATGTAAGTAGGAGCCAAATACTAATTCTTTGGGAAATCCTTCACAGTAGACATGATGGACTACTGGTGTGGAGTCGAATAGATTCAGAAAGTTGATGCGAATTTCTCTTTGAGAATTTACTGAAACTTTCCAATCGGAAAAATTGCAGCGCATCACCAGAGTAGTGCCATCTTTTAGCGTTAGGCGATACACTGGTAAGCGTACAGATTTTGACCAGTGGTGAGAGATCACAAGAGTTTCTTCTTTGATTGCAACGTATTCATCGTAATTTTTGGAAAGGGCAGAAGGGAGTTCGTCTCTGACAAAATAGATTTGACGCCAGAAGCCTCCTTTTGCATACAGATCCTCTGAAGGATTATTGTTATTTACCCATTCTTGCAATGGAATACCTACACGATTTGTAGCTGACATAATACCTCCAACTATTAAAGTACTAGACTGAATTTAAACGCAGTGTTTAAATATCCTATAGTGATTATAGCATATAGATTTGAGACTGAAGGATTTGTGCTGGGAGAAGGACTCGAACCTTCGAAGGCGTAGCCACCTGATTTACAGTCAGGCCCGTTTGACCGCTTCGGTATCCCAGCAATACTAGTGATTATACAATTATCTGACTTGAACTGTAGCTAGACCAAATTGGGGAGAGGTGGCGCCGTCGCCAGATAGTCCTGAGATGCGTAGGTAGATATCGGTTTTGGCAGCGTCGGGAATAGAGACCCAGGAGCCGGCGGTGGTAGCTACAGCATCGCAGGCCACGTCGCCTGAAGTGCTGACATCTGTCCAGGAACTTTCGTTGGTGGAGTATTGGAGACGTAGTTTGGAGCCAGTAGCGCCGACAACAATGATTTTGGCCACGAGTCGAATTTGGTTTGCACCAGTCAGATCTACTTTGATTCTATTTCTCGTAGCACCATTGAACTCGGTTTGAGAGGAGGGCATGGATGTCCAGGTGATAGCTGTGGCACCAGGGGTAATCATGGAAAATGTTTCAGTGACCAGTCTGGGGCTGGAGTCGTCGCCTAAATTGTTGGAGATCAAGACATTGTAGCCGACATTGTTGCGATAAATATTTGTAGTTAGATTGCTGCGGACATCGTTGCCAGTGATGACTAGATAGTCAGGTGAGCTGGCGCCACCGACTGCACCATGCATGATCTCGATGCCATAGAGTTGGCCGCTGGAACCGCCTAGTGCGTAGGTAGATGTGTCGTCATAACAGCGATTGCCCATGACAATCACATCTGTAGAAGTGTCGACAACGCTAGTGCTGTCCCGGACACGGATGCCGGCGTTTGAAGGATTGGCGCCAGTGTTGCGACCATTCGCATAGCAGATGTTGTAACAAATGACCAAATTGTCTCCTGAACCGGTGTTTATGCCAGAGTTGTAATTCAGGTAGACTTCGTTGCCGATGACAATATGACCACCACCAGCCAGATTTATGCCAGTGTCCTGGTTGTCGTGAGATTTGTTGTTGACGATATTGTGACGAGTGCCCTGATTTGAGATACCGTCTCCACCACAACTTCTTATTTCACAACCTGACACTATGCAACTGTCTGAAGGGGAATTGAGAATTATGCCTCCGTCGCCAGGTGAAACACCTAGTCCACAAGAAGCGATTGTGCAGTTGGTGATATGAACTTTGAGACAAGAAATACTGATGCCGTGATTGTATGTGTCATGGATATATAGATTTTGTAGTTTGATGTCTTGGGCGCTACTGGAAGTGAAACGAATAGCTTGACGAGTGGTGCCGGTAGATTGGTTTGAACGATTACCGTCAAAGGCAATATTTCTAATAGTGATTCGAGCGCATGCTCCTGATGAACCAATAAGTTGAGTATCAGTATTGGCAGTGAGTTTGATAACCGTACTCCAGCCTTCGCCGCAAATATCGATATTGGTTTTTGTGCCTAGGTCTATTCGAGCGGCTATGTTGAATGTGCCACGACTAAGCATGATGCTGCCTCCAGTAGAAGGTAGACTGTCTATGGCTGCCTGGATTTGGACGTCGTCGGCAGTGCCGTCACAGTTGTATGTAGCGACATTTTGAAACGTAGTAGGTCCGTCAGAAGCGACTACGAATACTGTTCCATTGCTAGTGAGTGTGCCGTCTGAGTTGTGAGCGACTCCTAAAAATGTGTTTAATATCGAACCCCAATTTCCATCGTCACTCCCAACTACCGGTAATCTGGCCATAATTTATCGTAGCATATTGACAGCGCTAATTTTTGGCAGCAGGATAGATAGGTGAACAGGGATAAAATTTTTTATGCAGGAACAGGTAGGCTTGCTCTGTATGTAGCATTTTTGGGTGCTTTTTTATTTATTAGCTTTAATCAATCTGCGATTGTGACGATTTTGACAAACAGGAGTGTTTACGCAGCGGCCGCACAGAATCAATTTGAGCCAGAAACGGCAAATGTGGCAGGAGCTCAAATCGTAGCTGATGCTTCAGCGTCTGACGGAAAATATATCCAGTTTGGTTCAATCGCTACTAATACAACTGTGCCTTCCGCGACGCTATCACCTACAAATACTTCTTTCCAACCGATGGCTCCATATTATGCAACCTTTTATTATATGTGGTACAAAAATCCAAAAACTGATGGGGCATATAGTTATTGGAGTGATCCACATGTGGATGCAGGTTCGCCTCCAAACACCTGGTTTTCGCATTATTTACCGGATTCGAATACTGCGGCATTTGATCCAGCGGGGGAGCTGTATTCGGCCAATGACTACACAAATTTCAAATGGCAGGTGGCAAAAATGAAAGAAGCAAAACTAGAAGCAGCAATTGCGTCTTGGTGGGGGCCAGGAACTAAAGAAGATGTGGCCTTGTCACATATTTTGAAAGATTTTATGGCTAGATCAGACAATCCGTATCCAAATTTACGTTGGGCAGTGTACTATGAAGATGAAGGATTTGCTGATCCAGCCGTATCTACGTTGGTGGCGGATTTGAATCACATAAAATCAGATTATGCTTCCAGTCCGTATTATCTGCGAGTGAATGGAAAACCAGTGATTTTCGTGTATGGGGGGCAGGAATCAGCTGCGACTAGTACGCGATGGGCACAGGCGAACGCTCAGGTTGGAAATGCTTTTTATACAGTCTTAAAAGTTCATTCTGGATATATATCTGATGCAGATCAGCCTGATTCTTGGCATCAATATGCTCCTGCGGTCAGAACTGATAATCAAGGAAAGTATTCTTTTTCTGTGTCTCCAGGATTTTGGTTGGATAATCCTGGTTCTGCGGAGCGGTTGGCACGTGATAGTGCGGCATTTACCTCAGCTGTGAATCAAATGAATGCTTCGTCTGCGACATGGAGGCTCGTAGAAACGTGGAATGAATGGGGTGAAGGATCTGGTGTAGAGCCGGCACAAAAAGTCAAATTCAATTCAGCAACTGGTAAAGATGAACTTGATACTTCGGCGCCTGCTGCATACGGCGTACAAAACTCTAATTTGTATATTGATATATTACGAAATACCTTGCCACCTTTAGAACAATGAAACACAAAATTTTGACTATAGTTGGGACAGCTTTTGCAGTAATTTTGGTGTCTGTTTTGGTCTGGAAGTTGAATATGGGGGTAAAACAATCAGTATCTGATAATTCATCAAAAAGTAAATTTATGACACAAGAGGTGCCTGTGAATGATGAACAAAACACAGTGGAGAGTGAAACACAAATAGTCGAAGGGTTTCCAATGGTTCCAGTGGCAGAAACTTTGGAGCTGCGCGAATCACGCAAACGAATAATGCCGGCATATACGAGTGGAGATTATTATGCTAAGTGGGTTACAACAAAAAGAACTGTAATGCAATTGGAAGCATGGTATGAAGAGGAGCTTACAAAGCTGGGGTGGAGAGTCGAAGCTCCAAATGACAAGACTGCTACATCTGAACAAATTATTCATATCTCTAAGGGCATGTTGAGCGGGTATGTAGGGATAGAAGTAGAGGAAGATACAGTTGAAGTTGTGATTGATTTACAGCAAACTAAATAAATATGAAAAAATACTTTACACTTCTGTTTTTTATGAGCTTGTTTTTTGGTGACAAGGTATTTGCTCAATCGACTAGTTTTAGTTTTGGGGCTGCGGGGGACTTTGCAAATGGATCAAATTTTGGAAATGTGACAAATAGTATCAGACAGCAAAATCCAAATTTATTTTTGGCCTTGGGTGATTTGGCTTATACCACTGCTGAACAAAACTGGTGTAGCAAATGGGGGACATTCACAAATTTATTACTAGTGACAGGAAATCATGATTCTGGTGAAAGTAGCTCGGGAAATATTGAGACATATATAGCTAATTGTCCGAGGGCTGGTGTGAATATTGTTGGTACGTATGGACATAATTATTATTTTGATTACCCGGTTAATAACCCAATTGCTAGATTTGTAATGGTAAGACCGGGAGTAGGCGGATCGTATGGATCTGGTGCAATTAGCTATGCTGTTGGTGGTACTGGTTACACATTTACTTCAAATGCTATTGATGATGCGAGGGCTCGTGGTATTAAGTGGGTCGTGGTTGGAATGCATAAGAATTATATTTCGGTAATGGAAAAGGGGAATGAAGTAGGGACACCATTTATGACATTGTTGTTCAATAAAAAAGTAGATCTAGTGCTACAAGGTCATGAGCATGGGTATGAAAGATCAAAGCAGTTATCTTGTGCGACTGCAGGGACATATGTGGCTAGTTGCGTGAGTGCCGCAGGAGGAAATTTTATACAAGGTCAAGGGTTGGTAATTGATGTACTGGGTACTGGTGGACAAGGGTTTCGTGGTTTGAATACTACAGATTCTGAATATCCATATTTTGAAAAATCCACAAATGTGAGTTCAAATTATGGATGGGGAAAATTTATTGTTTCACCTTCACAAATAGCTTATAGCTATATAAATGTGGGCGGAGGAGGACTTGTTGACTCGTTTACTATTACGAATGATCCAAACATTACTCCTGTACCTGTAGCGACCAATACTCCAACTATTGTACCAACTAATACTATTCGGCCTACAAATACTCCTACACCTATACCTACAGCTACTCCTATTCCTGGTCAACCCACCAATACTCCTCAGCCGAATACGCCTACGCCAACTCTATCTACTTGTGCTGCCATTCCCACCACCTTTGGAGTCGCAACAGGGAGTGTATCTATTGCTTCTACTGGCCAGTATGTGGTTTGGAGCCGAATGATGGCAGGATCTTCTACATCCAATGCCTATTATTTACAAATAGATTCGGGTTGTCCGATTTTGGTGGGGGATCTTGCAACTATGGCAACAAATTCATGGGTGTGGGTGGATTATATGAATGGCCAGACAGGCTCGCGAATTTTGCAAACCTTGAGTGCTGGAACTCACAGTATTCGAGTGGTTGGAAAAGAAAATGGGCTGAAATTGGATAGTCTCGTATTTGCAAACAATCTCAATTGTGTTCCAGTAAATAATGGATCAAATTGTACACTCCCGGTTGTTACGGCTACTATTCAACCTTCTGTGATGCCAACATCGACGGTGGTACCTACGGTTATTACTACTCCAGTTCCGTCAACTCAAGGCGCTGAGGTTGTGCCAGTAGAAGATTCTTATGTCACCGCAGTGTATCCAAATATCACCCATGCAAACGTTACAGAATTATTTATAGATGGAGATCCGACAAAAATTACATATATGAAGTTTGATACTCGAGGCTATTTGGGTAAGAATATTTCTTCGGCAAAATTACGTTTTAAGATTACAGCGAGTAAAGATGCGCCTTCAGTTAGTCCACAGCGTGTTCGTCAAGTCGCGAACACATCTTGGACTGAAGAAACACTGACATTTGCCAATAGGCCAGATTTGGGTACGATTTTGGCGACAAATTCTGGTGGAGGAGTGGCGAATCAATGGATACAATTGGATATTACTTCATTTGTGAAGTCGAATATTGGTACTGTATTTACTTTGGCTATAGATTCGCCTCGGGCTGATGGTATGAACATTTCTTCTTCAGAAGCGGTGGTGACAAATCGGCCGAGAATTGTTTTGAGCTACTAGTTTTTTTTGGAGCCATCTCTCGGATTCGAACCGAGGACCTGCTGTTTACAAAACAGCTGCTCTGCCGCTGAGCTAAGATGGCACTGACTTATTTTAACAAAAAATCCCCACTAACGTGGGGATTTTTGGTGTCCCGCCGTTTGAGGCGTGAAGGTTTTTCCCTAAGCCTTCGAAAAGGTGGGCGAGCTTTTTCGTCAAAGAAACTAAGACGAAATTGTTTGTTGTAGTACGAGGACTACAACAAAATTGTGCAAGCCCTATAGGAAAAAATAGTTAAGGAAAATTTCTCCACTATCCTTTACGGTAGGACAACTCTATTATACCAATTCGTCAAGCACGAGAGCCAGGTTTAGATCTAATGGATCTGATGCGTTCGAAGGCGGCATCGACGGCCCATTTGGGAGATTGAGGGTTGTTGATGATCTCTAGCATGTTTTGCAAGATTTGCTTTTGCGTAAGCATGTCTTCACTCTGTTGGGGTTTTACATGAACATATGCTTCTTTGGTAGTCATATTAGCCGAGTAAGAGATGAAGTATGGTTTGGGAAATTGGGCTGATAATCTGGCCGACGATCCCAGTCATGATGAGAATAACGAGGAGTATATATGTAGTTTGATAATTTCGAGGCTGGGTGGCGGTTTTTGGGAAAAAGATTTTTGAGCCATCGAGCGGAGGGATGGGTAATAAATTGAATAGAGCCAAATTTATATTTAGTGCCATGAACATCACTATGATATTGGCGACTGGTGTAGGTGTGGGAATCAGGTGAAATATGATTGCACCTATGATGGCCAATAAGAGGTTGGTGGCTGGTCCAGCTAAGGCGATGAGGCGAATATCTCGATTTGGGTTACGGAGGTTGTAAGGGTCAAACGGAGCAGATTTGCCCCAGCCAAACATGCCAGTTAGAACAATGGACAGAGTACCGAGTGGATCGAGGTGGGCAATGGGATTTAGTGTCAGGCGGCCCATAGATCTAGGGGTGGGATCGCCTAGGCGGTCGGCCATGTAGCAATGGGCGGCTTCGTGGAGGCCGATAGCCAGGATTAGACTACCTAGGGTCAGGATAAAGCTGTAGGGATCGCTAAAGAGTAAACCTAACATTAGATTATTTTAGCATCGCATGCTAAAATTCTCCCACTATGGCATATATGTGCGACTATTGTGAAAAAGGCGTTCAGTACGGTGAAACCGGGACTCACCATCGTGGTGTGGCTGGTAATCGTTGGAAAAAACGTGCTCATCACACCCGAAAGGTGTTTCGGCCAAATTTGCATGCCTGGATGGGACTAAAATTGTGCACCAAATGTTTGCGTAAACTCAAGGGAGCAAACAAGCCTACGATGACGGCAAAAGTTGCAACGGCGTAAGAAACTTATACTTCTTGAACTGTTTGAATCGCTGAAGATATTTGAGGGCTATAGAATGTAACCATGTTTGTAAGTTTGTGGGGTTTTTGGGTGGAAACTTTTAATAGATTGATACGTTTGAATAATTCGGGAAGATAAACATTTACGGCAAGTCCGGTTTCTTCAGCAGAGAGTTTGAGCTGTTTGCAGGTTTCAATTGTAGATTGTTTGTGGATTTTAAACAGTTCGCGAATGGCAGAATCTCGTTCTTGGGGGTCGTTGAGTAATTGGCGGGCATTAAAGCTGTGCATAAAACCCATCATGACGGCTGCGTCGGTATTTTTGGGCAAACCGAGATGGTCGATAGTGTCTTGGGTTTGGGCTATTTGCTCTGCAGTCCTGCCATTGATTATTTTTTGTTTGGTGGGTTGGATAAGTTGATCTATGGTGTCTAACGCACTGAGCACATGATCTCTACTTTCTTCCGTTGTGGTCATTGTGGCAGCAAAGGGGGTGCTTAATTGGGCGAGAAATGCCGCTGATCCGGCAGCTGCGACAGTTTTGCCAGCTATTTTTAGAAAATTTCTTCTAGACATTTTTTCTTCTGTTTTGGTAGAGAATTTATCGATAGCTAGTCCAACTAAAAGCACACTCGCGTAAATTGCTGGTTTGGTGGCAAATTCGGGTAGGGTGGCGTACATTTCTTTTTTTAGTCTTTCTCCTGCGTCTTTACTGTATGCGTCATCATTTAAACTGGTAGTGAATGCCGCAGCAGCAGTTTCAAAGTTGTCAGAAGCTATGACGTATACATCTGTATGTTTGCCGTAGACCGTTTCGATTGGTCCTGGTATGACCCGCGTGAGAAATGGAATATCTTTTTCTTCATCCATTCCGAGGCCTAAAGTATTAGGTAAGCCTTCGATAGTTAAAACTTGCGGTTGATAGAGTGCCAGTCTTTTGGCAACTTCCTGATTGAAATATGGTTCGCTGAAGTTATCTTTGCCGATTAAGCGATGTTGGGCTGGTTCAAATCTGATACCTGTATAGGGATTTTTTATTACTTCAGGTGAAGTGTTAATCTCGGACATTATTTGCCTTCTTCAATTAATTTTATGGGTTCTAATGAGACGATTTTAACTCTTTTGCCAGAAGGATTGATAGACCACAGTCCTGGCCAGCCAAAGAAGGCGCGCCGTTTTTTATCTAAAATTTCTGGTTTTTTTAGATCCTCCCAAGAGACAAATCCATCTTCCCGGGTGAGTTTTTTGGCGTAGGTAGAGGCTGCTGTGGGATTTGGATTTTGGCTGTGAGGAGTGATCTGACCTGAGGCTATTTTTGGTAGTTCAGCTACGAGAATGTCTGCGGCTAGGTGAAAGGCTCGATCGTAAAATGTTTCGCGTGTTTCAGTAGGTGAAATATTAAACGGGATTTGGACGAGAATACCGCCGGAATCAAATTGTTCGGACATTTGAATAAGTGAAATTGCGGATTGGGTTTCACCATTGAGAATTTGCCATTCGCCAGGCATGGGGCCGGCATATCTGGGTAGTGGGGATGGGTGCATGTTGATGGCCATTTTGGTAGGAAAGTCTAGCCAATTTTTGGGGATAAGTTTGCCGTAGCCAGCGACGACAATAAGGTCTGGTCGAGTAGGTATAAGTGTAGTCGGATCGATGTTTTTTAATGATGGCGGTTCGAATAGTGGGAGTTTGTGGAGGTTTGCGAAATCTGCTACTGGAGTAGATGTGAGTTTGAGGTGACGGCCGGCAGGGCGAGGAGGAGTAGTGACTACACCAATTACCTCAAAGTGTTTTTCTAGCTGTTCTAAGACTAAGACTGAATAGTGTTGAAACGAGCCAAAGAAAACTATTTGCAACTTCATAGTACAATTATACGTGATGAGTATTGAACGAAGACTAAGTATTGCAGACATCCAGCGAAAGTTGGGAATGAATACGGAAAATGATGCTGAAATGGGTGGAGATGGAAATATGTATGACGAAGGCGGAGTAGAGAGTCAAGGCTATGTCATGAATGTGGGAGAGAAAAAAGAAGTGGTAAAAGGGCGTGTGCGCAGAATTCGGATGCCAGATGGGACGCATAAAATAATTCCTGGTATGAGTCGAATGGGGGATGTGCCGGTGTATCTTGCTGATGGAGCATTTGTGCCAGATGAAGTGCAAGAGATTCATGAAAAATTGCGAGTGAGTCGGAAACAGAAAGTGGAGCAACGACAGGCAAAAAAAAGACCCAGCACAACGAAGAAATAAATCTTCGGCATGCTGGGATAGGTTGGTTACTTTTTCGCGTTTTCTTGGACGATCACTGTAAACGTTTTGCCCGCTTCTGGGCCGTACGTCAAGGATCGACCTGCGTTGTCCTCAAAACTTACTTGGCTGACACCTGAATGCACATTTGCAGATTCGGGTCCAGACTCGTGATTAGATGCCGGAGCGGATTCGGCAGTTGTCTTGAATTTGCGTAAGGCAATATTTCCATTTGACAGAGTGAATGCCTGCAAGGAGCCGATGAGACGACCTCGGGCAATTTTGTCTAGATGTGCAGTTAGCTCCAAAAACATTTGTGATGTAACACCGGCACTGCCGGCTTGTTGGAGAACTGGTTTCAAACGATCGATAGCATTTTTGAATTCACTGTTTGACATATCAATTTCCTTTTATTTTTGATTTGAAATTCCCGGAACACTGGGTTTTTTTGTCTCTCTTACCCATGTGTCGACGCTGGGATTTAGTGCAGTTTTTTGTGCATTAGGATTGAGACGGTAAATACCGTCAACTTTTTCTGCACCGATGCTGTGTAGAACCACATTCATTACTTCTCCCACAACTATTTTTTTTCCTACCATAAAAGCGACAACTTCTTGCGTCGTTATGCCATCGCTTCCTTTTTCGGCAAAGTATTGACTTAGTTCAGTGGCGACTTCGGTTAACGTAGCCATTTACCCTCCAAATGCTTTGGCGATTTGAGGGGCGAAAATTACGCCGGCGGCAACCAATAAGAGTACGATGCCGACAGGCACCAAATACACTTTGAATTTGCCAGTTTTCGTAAAGGTGGAGTTGTCTCCTTTAATCGTTACTTCATCGGCAGTGAAGGGGATTTCCATAGCTCCTGTCGGAACTTGGGTTGATGGCGGAGTGAGTGGAGGATTGGGATTTTGATTACGCCGGCGATAATGCCGCTTCTTTCTCTCTTCGTTTTTTGGTCCTTGACCTGTTGCCCAGCCGTGCGGGCCGTTCATCATCGGAAGATTTTGAGCGCGAGCATTCCGAAATGCTACGCTTTTTAGCGTGTAGCAGATTTCGTTTTCTGGGTTTTCCAGGTCTGGAGTCGCTTGCAAATTTGTATTTGCCAGTCCGGCTGTTAGGATAAGTCGGCCCCTTTCGATAGGGCTGAGAACTGATATGTCCAAACCTTTGGCAACCATTTCTTGAACAAATTGTGTTTTTAAGATAGTTTGTCCTGGTTGAGATTCGACAATCATTCTTGCAACTTTGGCTGCCTGTTTGATGTTAATTGCAGAGCTGGACATGTTTGCCTTTTCGACAATACCTAGTTTGAAGTAGGTGTCTTCAACTTTCATCGTACCTGCTTTAACTAAAAGCATGCCAAGTGCGCGACCGTGTGAAGGATAGTTTCGTTGCTGGAGCAGCATTTTTAGTTGATTAACCTTCACGCCAGTTGTTCCGGCTCGTTGAAGCAAGTCCATGACGAAGGCTTCAGGAGTGGCGTATTGTTCGTCGTTAAGCATACAATTTTCTCCTTATCGTGCGGATTGCACGAGTACGCTGGCCCAGTAGGCCACGCCGACTGCAATACCAATCAAGATGATTGCTATTCCAATAATCGGAATCCACTTGTTGGGTTTTTTCTTTTCCATAGGGATGGGTTCATATGTCGGGGCGCTGATAGTTCGCGGTGTGAGTTTGATAGTTTTTTGGTTAAAACTCTCGCGAGTGTACTGTTCGGGTAACTCGTAGTACACGCCTTTTCCCGATGAATTGATTTTTCTTAGTTTTGCGGCTCCGATATATGCTCCACGGTGTTGGTTCTGGATACTATTTGTTTCTAGTATTTTCCAGAGATCTGGTCTGCTGATTCGTCGTTGTGGATTTGCTAGAACTTTGTCGATGATTTCGAGCACGATGTATTCTTTTGCCACGTGACTCGACATACATTTACTCCTTTTTCCCACCAAAAATTTGGATGACCAGTTTCACTTTTCCACCAAAATCGAAACGTGCACCTAGTTTTCCAGCTGTGCTAGATTGAATCTCGTCGGCATACATTTCAATCACTTGCGTGCTTTGAAGTTTGGTTGCCGGATGTTCAATTGCAGCTGTTGGACGAAGTGGGTAGTACACATCATTTTTGAGGACGACGTGTGCTTTCCCAATTGCGGACTGTTTGTCGGTAATCGATAGTTTTCGTCCAGCGAAGATTTCGATATTGTTCCAGAATTCTGATCTGCGAATACCCGATGGATATTGTGTCAGAAGTTCCATGACATAGTCCTGAATCTGGCCGCATGAAATTTGGGGAACTGGAATTGCGACTGCGGTAATGAAGGATTTTCCTCGGTATACAAACCTTCGGTTTTCACCTTCGCCGGTCCATTTTCCGCCGGCGTGTTGGATGACACGAACGCGGAATCTTTTGGGAACTTGTGCCGTGATGGCATCGATTTCTTGTTGAGATGCGCCGCCGGGCTTGTCCATCAATTTTTGAATCTGGCTCACCGCTGATTGAATGTCTAATTTTGCCATTACTATATCCTCACTTTTTCCTAAAAACACACGAAAGATTCTAGTGCCTTTTGAGGTCGAAAAACGCATTTTTACGATGTCAAAGGGCCAACCTAGTGGAGGAATTTTATATCTTATAGTCAAAAATGGCAATCAGAGCTGGACTTCTTCCCAGGTTTTGCCATGGATTCGATAGAGCTTGGTTTGTTGGGACAGGACATGGTCGGTGAATAAAACACCATTTAGATGGTCGACTTCGTGTTGGATGATGTGAGCGGGGAAAGCGGTAAATTTCTCGGTTTTGGTGATCAATCCAGCCTCGGAATTTGTATCTAGTGTCTGGTATTTGAGAGTGAGCGAAAGGGATCGAGTGATGGGGGCATAGTGGTGGGGGATAGACAGACAGCCTTCATAGACACCATCGTTGTCATCTACGGATTGGGTTTTTTGGGAGAGCTTGAGAATTTCGGGATTGATGTAGACGCGAGGCTTGAAGCGTTTGTTTGGTCGCATGACGAATATTCGTAGAGAAATGCCAATTTGAGGGGCCGCCAGACCAACACCTTCCGGATCTTTGGCCGCATTAAGTGTGCGAACCATGTCGTCTATGAGGCTGAGTAGCTTTTTGTCGACTTTGGTGACAGGTTTGGCCACTTGTTTGAGGACTGGGTTTGGGGTAGTGACAATGGCTGACATATTCCGATTTTATCAGGTGAACGTCATTTTTTGGGTTTGGCTGAGTCTGAGGCTAATTGACTGACCTGAGCTATGGCATCACCGAAGTCGGACTTGAGCTTTAGACTATCCAAAAACAGTTGTTTGGCCTTGGGTTTGTCTTGCTGGTATTTGGCAATAATAGCCCGATTATAGGGAATTCGTGGATCTGTAGGGGACAGATCTTGGGCATACTGGAGGATTTTGTCCGCAGTGGTCAGATATTCTGGCTTAAAGGCGGAAAGCAAAATATAGACTCTGGCGGCGGATTTGTAATGTAGGGGGTGAAGTGGAGACGTGGCTAGTGCTTTTTGGCTGGCCATGGTGGCTAGCGTAGTCAGTTGGCTGGAGGTGGTGGCATCTTTTTCGCCGGTGTAGAGAGCCAGGTATGCGGCAGTGTCGGCGAGCTGAGTGTCGATAAATGGTTCGTTAGGATTGAGGTCATAGGCAATACTGGCTTCGTTGTAGGCTGTGAGTAGATCTTGTGGGTCTGGATTGTCGGCGCGACTGAAATAAGATAGATATTTTTGGGATGAAGCGTAATGAATATCAGAAATCCAAATTTTGCCGACAAAATAGATGGCTATGCCAGCGATGAGAAATACACCAATAGAAAATAACGGTTGAACATAAACTTTATTCGACAGTTTGGAAGTTTGGAGTGAAAGAGATATGGCGGGGAGTAAAAAGAGCAAAATTTGAGTGACGACGACGGAGAAGCCTAAAAAATTGGTGACGGATATCGATATCCAGCCGCAAAAAAGCGCTAGTTGGAGAGGGGAAGATGTCTTGTGGCCAAAAAATAGTTTGGCCATCATAATGAGCAAGAAAATGTAGGAAGCCAAGCCCAGAAGACCGGTGGTGGCGAGTTGGTTGAGAAATTCGTTGTGAGCTTTATTGTAGAGAAGCTCCCATTCGGAGGTGTTGTTGTGAGCCAGTGGGCGATGATTGTAATAAGCCATGGCGAAAGTTTCGGGGCCGGTGCCAATAAGTAGTGTTTTGGTGGATTCGCGCCAGATATTGATCGCGCCTTCCCAGACGATTTTGCGAATGGCGCCGGACTCGGTGCCACCGACTTCAAGAGCAGGACCAACAGAGGTGTTTGGTGTAGAAGATTTGAATAGATATTCTTGAATTGGATTTTTGATGAGTAAGCCAAAAAATATAGCTACACCAAAAAAAATACTGAGAGGTAAATATTTTTTGGTTTTGGCAGTAAAAAATGGCAGAAACCAAAATATGAGACTGGAGATGCCAAAGGCCAAGATGCCGGAGCGAGATTTGGTGAAAATGAGACAGATATATAAGAGGTAGCTGATAGCTATTTGCAGATAGGGAGCTTTTTTTGATTCGAGTACATAGGCGAGTGGAATAAATATCAGACCCACTAAATACGCTGCCAGCCAATTTGGTTGACCAATGGTGGCAAAGACGCGGTTTTGGACATCTTGGACCCAGCAGTCCACCCCGAATTTTCCGGTAATAGCTAAACAAGAAAAAGAAAAGCCAAAATGTTCGAGTGAAGCATATATAGCAACGATGACTACAGAAGGCAGAAGTGTATATTTGATCAGTTTTTGGCTGACCTCTTTGTCGATATTTGAGACATACGCCCAATACAGCACTGCATAACTTAGAAGTGAATAGAGACCACCGTTCCAGCGGCCGTAATAGCCGATCAGTGAGGTGTGGGTATCGATAGATAAGAGACTTGAAACTATAGAGATGCCTAGAAACAGAAGAAGGGGTAGGTCTAATGGTGTGCGCTTGAAGATGACACGTTTTTCGCTAAACATTTGTATTGCCCAACAGCCAAGAATAATAATAGTGAGAAGATAGATGAGAAATAATTTGTTGAATTCGAAAAGTTCGGAAGTGAAGGGGAGAAATAGTAGCGGAGTCAGGCCAAAAATCAGAGCAAAACAAAAGCGTAAACATTTGGTGACAAACGGCATGGCATAAGTTTAACAGATGGATTTTGTGGGGTATAATGGCCTATAGCCATTCTGAGGAAATCGTTTTGCGATTTTTTTTCAGGAGCTAGTGTTCTTTGACATTTTGATAACTAGAAAATAAGGAGGAAATTTTGTGAATATTACAGCAAGTTTGGGATGGGTGGTTGCGAGCGTAGTGATCGCGTCTTTGACTGTCGGTTTAGTGGCTTGTGTGATTATGAGATCATTTGTGTTGCCCAGAATGAAGTTTCAGAGCTATCCGATTGCCCTCATGTTTTGTGGTGTGTTGTCGGGATTTTTGAATTCTCGAATCACCATGCAGATTTTTTCTGGCATGTATATGGCTTCTGATGTGGTCGAGTATTTACGTGTGCCACTTTCCACGATTGAAGTACTGGTGAATATCTTTGGCGCTGCACTTGTTGGTGTGGGGTATATCCTGACTGACATTGTGTTGTTTCGATTTTTTCAGAGGAACTAATATTGGAGGTTGTATGAATACTGGGAAAAAACGTAATTTAGTGAGCGTAAGTATTTTAGGGTTTGCAATATTGCTTGTCGTGTTGGTTTTTGGCTCATTGGCTTCCTCTGCAGAGCTCATGTTTTACATTAATGTTGTTGTAAAAATCGCTCTTGCTCTAGGGGGGATTGTGGCCTTTGTATTAGTCCCTCTGGTTTGTGGGCACGTGATTTATGGTCTTTTGTGGAAGTTGGTCGTAACACTTTGTGGGTCTGCAAGATATTTCAGATATGATCGACTTGTTGGTGTGTTGACTGCCATATTGCTGGGTTATGGTATAGGTAAATTTACCGTTTGGTCTTTAGATACTTGGGTTGTTGGATCGTCAGATAACTCAATGGCACACATCTGGACAGGGAGACTATTGTTTGGAAGTGTGGCAGTGGTTTTTTATTTGATGGGATACGGTAACGCTCGTAAAGTTTTGGAAGGAGTGAATTAAGAATTATCATGAATATGCCTACTCTTTCGTTGGTTGTTGGGATTGGGATCATCCCTGCTGTCGTTGGAATTTTGTTTTGTTTGGGTGTGAGGCGGTTTGCTTTGCCAAATGTTCCAGACAACTTGAGAAATTACTCTTATGTAGTGGGTGGAGTTTTGGCATGGGTCTTGTATCCATATGTCGTGATGATGATTTTTGCAGTGATGCAGTGGCCAGTAATTGAAAGTGACGTAATAGTGAAAGTTTTCAGCACGTGTTTTGTGCTGTTGGGATACGTGCTCACAGATTTGATTCTGACTGTGTTTTTGCGACGGTTTGTCTGAACGTTCTAGTTATCAATTTGTTTACCCCTGGAAGTGGAAAACGCTTTCGGGGGTATTTTTTTGATATAATAGGCCTATAAACATTTACTAAGCCTATATGCGGCTGTTTTGAGTGTTTGTACTTTGATATTGATAACTAAAAAAGAGTGTTTGGGAGGATTTATGCAATTGCTACTTTTGGTTGCCCCGATTTTGTTGGGTACTTCAATGATTGTTGTACCAATAGTCTTTGGATATTGGTGGAAAAAATTGGCGGTTTGGCTGGCGGCTAAACTGACGATTTTATCGACCATGCAGTTGGCCTTTGCTGGGGTGATGGGTTTGTTTGCCGTATTAGCCTTAGAAGCAACTTTGTATGTTTTTGGGGTGGAATGGGTGAATCAATATTCAGAATCTCGTATGGTAGTGACGCAAAATTCAGTATCAATGATGCTTGTTGTTACGGCGATTTTCTATATTCCGACTTTTGCATTTATGCATAATTCAAATTCAGTTTCTTAAGGAGTGTGTTATGAAAGCTTCAACTGTGATTTCGCCTCGTGTTATTAGCTTGTTGATCGGTGTAAGTATTTTTTTTTGCAGCAGTAATGGTAGGAATATCTTTCGATTCACCAATTTTTACGCGTAAGATTATGATCATAATCGTATCGGTGTTGATGCTGGGGAGTGTGGTTATTGTGCCAGCAGTGCTTTCACTTTTGTGGCGATTGTTGATGACGTGGATATTTCAAACATACAGTGGTACGCGTGGTACATCTGGCCAACATTTTTTCCCAATGGTTGGTGGTGTGAGTATTGTGGCTTTTGTGGAAACAAAAATCATGACCTTCTGTGTTCCATGGATAAAGAGTTATGGTTATTTTCACAGTTTCCCGGATATGAATTCTACTGGTGTGATTTTGGTGGCTGTGGTTTCTGGTCTGTTGGGGGCAGGATTGTATTTAATGGTTCACGATATGACCGATCCAAATTCATCACCGGACATGATCTGACTCAGATTTTGAAACTTAGTTATCAATTTGTTTACCCCTGGAAGTGGAAACGCTTTCGGGGGTATTTTTTTTGCCTTGATAAGGTGAACGAGACATCGTATAGTCCGGCTGTATGCTGGACTATTTTTTCGGCTTGTTATCCTATGATGTAGGCATTGATTTGGGAACGGCTAATACTTTGGTTCATGTTAAGGGCAAGGGAATTTTGATTCGTGAGCCGTCGGTGGTGGCCAGACATCGTAAGACCAAGCAAGTGGTGGCAATAGGTGAAGAGGCGAAAAAAATGTTGGGTCGGACACCGGCAACGATTGAGGCGATTAGACCATTAAAAGATGGGGTGATTGCAGATTTTGATGCGACAGAAGCGATGCTCAAACATTATATTTTGCAGGTGCATGAGAGTGGAAAATTGATTCCCCGCGTACCTAAGCCGCGAGTCGTGATAGGTATTCCATCTGGGGTTACCGAAGTGGAACGGCGCGCGGTACAAGAAGCGGCACTTTCAGCCGGAGCAAGGAGCGCATATTTGATAGAAGAGCCGATGGCAGCAGCTATTGGGGCAGGATTGCCGATTGATGGACCTGGTGGATCATTGATAGTCGATATTGGCGGGGGCACATCTGAGATGGCGGTGATTTCATTGGGTGGAGTGGTGGTAAATAAATCTGTGCGATTGGCTGGGGACGAGCTGGATGATTCGATCATTCATTACATGAGACTCAAATATAACTTATTGTTGGGAGAGCGAACGGCTGAAGAAGTAAAAACTTCTATAGGAAATGCCCATATTGAGGCATTTACAGCAGTAGATGAAAAAGGAGTTCTTCGGCCAGCACTACGATATATGGTGGTGCGAGGACGAGATGTGGAATCTGGTTTGCCAAAGTCGATAAAGATTACTTCTGATGAAGCTCGGGAGGCGATGCTGCCAACACTAAACGAAATCGTATCGTCAGTAGCAGATTTGGTGGAAGAAACTCCACCAGAATTGGTTTCAGATATTTTGGAGCGGGGGATAATGATGGCAGGAGGAGGAGCATTGATTCCTGGAATCGATAAGCTCATGTCGGAAGAGACGCGAATGCCGGTATATATTTCTGAAGATCCGTTGACATGTGTGGTGCGCGGATGTGGAAAAGTATTGGATGATCCAGAACTTTTGAAACGAGTACGGGTGACAGGTGGGTTAAGATAATACATACTATGAAGCGATTTCGTCCGGGAGTAAGTTTTTCGGATTTTGTGGTGTCGGATTTTTCGGGAACAAAGAGTCGATTGAAAGAACAGGATACGCGCGATTATCGGCGAGGGTGGTTGATTTGGTTGGTAATGTTGTTGGGGTTTGGGCTGTTGTTTGTTCGGCTGGCTGTGTTGCAGGTATTTAAAGGTGATATGTACACAGTGTTGGCAGATGAAAATCGAATTAAAACATTAAAAGTCCCAGCACAACGAGGAATAATTTATGACAGAAATGATAAAGAGTTGGCTCGAGGTGAAAAATATACATATACGGATGAAATGGGTCGGGAACGTGAAGCCTGGAAACGGATATATCCATATGGTGAAGCTACTAGTCATGTGTTGGGATATTTGAGTGAAGTGATGGAGGATGAGGTGGGTTTGTTGAAAAATGCTGGGAAGAAATATGAGGCGAAGGATATGATTGGGCGGATGGGACTTGAGCAGGCGTTTGAGTCGAGTTTGCGGGGAGTCGATGGGGGAAAACTGATCGAGGTCGATAATGCTGGATCAGTGGTGCGAAGTTTGGGTTTGCGTCAGCCAACTGCTGGACATGGTTTGTATACGACGCTTGATGCCGAGTTGTCTCGAGTAGCTTATGAAGGGCTCATGAAGAGTCGAGTCAGAAAAGGTGCGGCCATTGTCAGTAATCCTCAAACCGGGGAAGTGTTGGCGCTGGTAAGTGCACCAGGATTTGATCCAAAAAATATTGCTGCGGCATTAACGGATGGTAATTTGCCCATGTTTAATCGCGCGATTGGAGGTATTTATCCGCCGGGGTCGACTTTTAAAATGAATACCACAATAGCGGCGATTGATTCTGGCAAGGTAAAATCGGATTTTGTTTATACGGATACTGGAGTGGTGACAGTGGGAACATTTCGATATACAAACTGGTTGTTTACTAAACATGGAGGGACGGAAGGGGTGGTGAATTTTTCGCGATCTTTGACTCGATCTACGGACACATTTTTTTACAAAGTAGGAGAGATGACGGGGTCGCAAGAAATTGCTAGTTGGGCGAAACGATTGGGCATGGGTGAAAAAACAGGAGTGGAAATAGGCGGAGAAGTAGAAGGAATTGTGGGGACACCTGAGACTCGTAAACGCTTAAGTGGTTCGGGTTGGTTTTTGGGAGATACATATCATATGGCAATTGGCCAAGCGGATACATTACTGACGCCTATTCAAGTCAATCGGATGACCAATGTGTTGGCTGCGGATGGTCGGAAATGTCCACTTCATATGGTAATTCAAGCCAACAGTGGTGAATGCGAAACGGTACAAATTTCTGCTTCTGCTTTGAAAATCGTTCATGAGGGAATGTTGGGCGCGTGTAGTCCAGGTGGCACGGCGTTTCCTTTATTTGATTGGAATGAGGCAGCTAGAGCAGGAAAATCGACGGCTTTGTATACATCTTCATCAGATATCTTGCCGGTGTTGGCTTGTAAAACTGGAACGGCCGAATATGTGGGTGAATCTGGAAAAATGCGCACACATGCTTGGCTGACAATCTATGCACCTGCCGATGCACCACGAATTTCTGTCACGGTATTGGTCGAAGGAGGAGGGGAAGGATCTAATGCAGCTGCGCCGATTGCGCGGCAAATATTGGCGAAGTTTTTTGATGTAAGTGATACCTATCCCTACGCAAATATTCCTCAGGAAACCGGTGAATAAGGGATTTAGTCTATAATATCTGTCATGGATGTAATTTTGGTCGAGTCACCAACAAAAGCTCGGACATTGGGCAAATTTTTGGGAAACACCTGGCGGGTGGCGGCTACGTATGGGCATATTCGAGATTTGCCGGAACGAAAAATCGGTATAGATATCGAACATGATTTTGAGCCGACATATGTCCAAACCGACAAACAAAAAGAGAAAATAAAAGAAATAAAAGAACTGACAAAAGAAGCCGACACTGTTTACCTGGCGACGGATCCTGACCGAGAAGGGGAGGCGATTGCTTGGCATGTGAGTCAATTATTAAATCCGAAAAAGACTGATTTTAAACGGATTGTGTTTCATGAAATTACCAAATCTGCCATATCTGAGGCTCTAGCACATCCAAGATCCGTGGATATGCCGTTGGTGGATGCTCAACAAGCACGAAGAATATTGGATCGTTTGGTGGGATATAAACTTTCGCCATTGTTGTGGAAAAAAGTACGGCGGGGATTGTCTGCTGGCCGGGTACAAAGTGTGGCAGTGAGATTGGTGGTAGAGAAAGAACGCGAGATAGAAAAATTTGTACCAGTAGAGTATTGGACGATCCAAGTTACATTGCAGCCTGAGCGGCAGACAAAATTTGTAGTGCAGCTCGCAGAAAAAGCTGGGGAAAAATATAGCGTAGGTTCGGAAGCTGAAGCATCGGAGGTCACTCTTTATTTGGAAAAAGCAGCATATGAAGTAAAAGATGTAATCAAACGAGAAATAAAAAAATCTCCATCTGCGCCATTTACCACTTCGACATTGCAACAGACTGCGGCAAACAAATTGGGTTGGAGCGCAAAGCGAACTATGCAAGTGGCGCAGAGTCTATATGAGGAGGGCTTTATTACCTATCACCGAACTGATTCGACAAATATTGCCGAAGAAGCGTTGGTGATGTGTAAGGAATTTTTATTGAATACTTTTGGTCAGGAATATATATTGCCCAGCCCGCGAATTTTTAAGACCAAAAATAAAGTCGCTCAAGAAGCTCACGAGGCCATTCGACCAACCAATGTGTCTGAGCAACCACATAGCGCAGGGGTCGTGGCATTGAATCGGGATCAACAACGAATGTATGATTTGGTTTGGAAGCGATTTGTGGCTAGCCAGATGCCAGAGGCAAGAGGCGAAGGAGTTCGAGTGTTGGTGCATACTCTAGGTGATATTGAGTATGGATTGGAAGCTAAGGGGGAGACGATTTTGTTTGATGGGTTTTTGAAGGTACATACTAAAACAAAACAAGTAGAGCCAGATGAAGAAGCTGAAATGGAAGAAGAAAAAGTAGACGAGCAAGCTTTGCCAGAGTTGACTGCAAAAGAAAAACTCAATTTTATTGAACTGTTTAAGGAGCAAAAATTTACCCTGCCGCCGGCTCGGTACAATGATGCGAGTTTGATTAAGGCATTGGAGGAGATGGGGATTGGTCGGCCTAGTACATATGCTCCAACACTAACGACGATTCAGGATCGGCGATATGTAGAAAAAATTGATAAGCGTTTTCGACCAACAGCTTTGGGTATTGCGGTGAATGATTTTTTAGTGGGTAATTTTGCTGATATTGTGAATTATGAATTTACTTCTAATATGGAGGATAGGTTAGATGAAATCGCAGACGGAAAACGTAAATGGATACCAACTCTCAAGGAGTTTTATGCGCCATTTGCAAAAGAACTGGAGCAAGTGGGTGAGCATGCAGCTCGAGTAAAAATAGAAGTAGAAACAACAGGGGAGACCTGTCCACAATGCCAACAAGGTGAAGTGATTGTTCGTATAGGGAAATTTGGTAAATTTTTGTCCTGTAGCCGATATCCGGATTGTGATTATAAAGCGAATTATCAAAATAAAATCGGAGTGAAATGCCCAAAGTGCACGACAGGAGATGTGATTATGCGACAGACGAAAAAGGGCAAGAGTTTTTATGGTTGTAGCCGATATCCCGACTGCGATTTTGCCAGTTGGAACAAGCCGACGCCAACCTCTTAATTATCGATTAGAATAGTATGGTGGACCCAACCAAATTTTTGTATTTATATAACCCTTTGTCAGGTGGTGGCCGAGGAAAAGCGCTTTGGTTGGCGGCAAAAAAACGGTATCAAATACCAGACGAACAGGCGAAAGATATCACAAAAGTAAAAGATTTGGCAGTCTTGGTGGCTGAGGCCGGGGTGGATGTGGTGGTGGCAGCTGGGGGAGACGGAACTATTAATGCAGTGTCGCAGGCGGTAGTAGAATGTAAAAAACGACCGCTTATAGCTGTATTGCCGTTTGGGTTTGGTAATGCTCTGTCATATTGTTTTGGGGTAGAAACAATGGATAAGGCCTTTGATGTATTGCAACGGCGAGCCAATGCTGTAACGATTGATTTGTTGCAGACAAATATTGCTGGTAACCGAATCGGTGTATTTTCAGTCAGTCTAGGTTATGAAGCGCGAGTGGTACATAACCGGGCGCATTATCAGTACATTGGACCGCATTCATATACAGTGGCGGCAGTGAAGAGTTTGGTGGAGCACAAGGATAGACCGATAGATGTCACGATTGATAGACAAGTGAAATTGCGGGCAAATTCATCGTGTCTTTTGATTTCCAATAGTCCGACAATTGGCAAAAACTTTATTGTGGCACCGAATGCAAAATTGAATGATTTAAAAATGGATTGTACGATTTTTTCGTCAAAATTTGCCTATTTGACCAATCTGAGATTTCGCGGATATGTCCATCCCTTCTATTCGGACAAGGGCAAGGTGCAATTTCAGGCGACAGAATTATTTATCGAGGGTGAGCCATTTGTGCAAATCGATGGCGATCCAGTAAAACATACAGGTGGCGTACATATCAAAGTGTTACCAAAAGCGGTGACATTTTTGTGTAATGATAAAAAACATATTCGCCAGGAATACTTGGCATTTTTAGGATAATTATGGAAAAAGGTAGTCCTATTGAATCAGAAAAAATAACAAATTTTGAAATTGAGCATCAAGAAATACTTGATAAATATGCTCAGAATTTGCGGCCTCCTCATCCTGAATTAAAGTTGTCAGTGGTCATCCCTTCTTTGGCTGAATTGCATAGTGGAAATTTTTGGCGTTTATTACGTAGTGCAGCAACACAACACGGTGTGGATACGAAGAGTTATGAATTTTTGGTTGTTGTAAACAATTCTTTACGTGCTGCTAAGTCCAGCGAAGGAACAGGGGATACGCAAACAAGATATGAGGGATCAAGTGCTGAATTGTTGCGAAATAGATTTGAGGAAAATCAGCGCCATATACAAATTCTGAGTTTATACGGTTCTGATTTGTCTGATGAACAGTTGGCCATTGAGTTACAAGCTTTAAAACTTACGAAGGAAGAACAAGAGGTTTTCTTTTTAGCACGTACTAGACAGGTAAATATTCAGGCAATTGATTGCTCAAGTGAAGATAAGGCATTTAGCCAGTCTGAGCAAGAGGCGACATTTAACCCTATTGGGTATGCCAGAAATGTTGGTGGACATGTGGCATATGAACGTTTTCGAAAGATAAAACGTGGACAGGGCATAATAGATTTTATTGATGGAGATGTATTTTTGAAATCAAAATATGTTGCTGGTTTGTTGGAACAGTACGACGGTTCTTCTGGTGTATTTATCAAACCAATTCAAGTGGTTACTGCTGAATATCCCGATTTGATTCCTGGTGAGTCAGTAGAAAAACGTATGTCTTCATTCATGTCTTATATTCATGACGGGCTTGTTTTTAGTCGAGGTAACATTGAATATACGGGAACACGTTTTTCGGGAGGGAGTCGAGTGGCTGTGAGGGTGCAAAATTTTCGAGCAGTGAATGGATATCCTTATAACACATTCTCTGAAGATTTTGCTTTCTTGAATAAATTTGTTCGTTCTCCGCTGGCTATCGAGTATTTGGAATCAACAGAGATGGTTTTGTCTGATCGAGGTCGGATAGGTTCTACAGATGGACAGTTTCGTATGAATGTGCCAAATTTTTCTGATACTGTTTCTTTGGATAAAATCAGGGAAAAGTTGGATGACTCAAATATGCCCATTTTAACTAATTGGTTGGAGCAGTATAAAAAAAATTCTGTTGGTCTTTCGGAACAGGACACAGAAGAGTTGGCAGTGATTCGAAAGCGATATTTTCGTAGAGTAAATATTCGACGTAGAGCATTTTTATCTTCTGTTGACAGAATTACTCACATGGTTTGCGAACGATTGATTGCTGGAGAGAACACCAGTGAACCATTTGGCAAAAGAATGGATGATTTTTTGAAAAGGAATCCGCTGATCTTGGACATGATTGGAACAACAGCTCAATCGGAATTGCAGAAACACCCAGAGGCAGATATAAAGCAACTGTCTACTCTAGTACGCGAATTTGGTAAACATTATTTTAGTGAAGTGATGGCTGATGTGCCTGCAGTTGAGCCTGACTATTTTGCTAATCCTGAACCATCTAAAATCAGAAATTATATTCATTTGTTGAAAACTATGGAACAGTTTGAGATACGAAAGAATCGAATAAGCCTGCCTTGATATAATAGAAGTATGGAAAAACAGCCCAAATCTGAATCTAAGAATATTTTAAATGCCTGGTGGGAGAAGTTTGTGGGATTTGTGAAGGAACACCCAGCTGTGGCGGCATTGGTAGGGGTGGGGCTGCTGACACTGGCTTAGTTGTGGAACCGTTCTAGATCGGCGTCGACCATGAGTTCTATTAATTGTTTGAAGCTGGTTTTTGGTTCCCAGCCGAGGTCTTTTTTGGCGGCAGAGTAATCGCCTGTGAGCTCTTTTATTTCTGTAGGGCGGAGGAGTTGTTTGTCGGAGACGACATGATCTTGCCATGGTAGGCCTACATGAGCGAAGGCGATTTCACAGACTTCTTGGACAGAATGAGTCGTATGAGTGCCAATGACATAATCTTTGGGTTGGGAATTTTGCAGCATCAGCCACATGGCCTGAACATATTCCTTGGCATACCCCCAGTCCCGACGAGCGTCTAATAGTCCGAGGTGGAGTTTTTGGTCTTGGTCGATGAGTGGTTTGCCGACTTCGTTGATGGGGAGATGTTTGACCTGGTTTTTTATACAAGCAGCCGCGGCGGTAATTTTTCGAGTGACAAAATGGAGGCTGCGGCGAGGACTTTCATGATTGAAAAGTATGCCGCCACACACAAACATGCCATATGACTGGCGATAACTTTCGATCATCATATGCGCATAAGCTTTGGCAATACCGTAAGGGTTGTTGGCGCTAATAGGTGTAGCCTCATTGGCAGATTCGGCATGAATGTTGCCAAAAATTTCTCTTGAGCTGGCTTGGTACACTCGAGCATTTGGGGCAAATTTTTTGGCAGCTTCAAAAACTCTGACTGGGCCAAGAGCGGTGACCTCACCGGTGTAAATAGGATGAGACCAGCTATCTGCGGGGACTGATTGGGCGGCTATGTTGTAAATTTCATCTGGACTAGTATTTTTGACTACTTCTTCGATACTGCTAGCATCTACGAGATCACACGCCTGAATATCTATTTGTCCTTGGAGATGACTAATATTTTCTTTTTGAATACTGGTGGTGCGACGAATAGTGCCGGTTATTTCGTATTTTTTTTCTAAGAGGAGATCCGCTAAATATGAGCCGTCTTGAGAAGAGACACCGATAATCAACGCTTTTTTACCCATGCCAAAGCATTATATGCTATAACTGTGATATGGCACCACGAAAAGGTTTGTTTATTGCATTGTATGGTCCGGATGGTACAGGGAAAAGTAAATTGATGAATCTGGTGGAGGAGCGATTGAGAGAGCGTGGAGTATTGGTGCGTGCATTGAGATATCCAATCTACGATCTGAAGCCTACTGGTGCAAAATTGGATGAAATTTTGCATAAGAAAAAATTGCATTTACCAGAAGATGAGATGCAAAAATTGTTTGCCCAAAATCGAAAAGATTTTGAGTCTACCTTGCGGTCATGGCTAGATTCTGGTGTGACGGTAGTGGCGGAAAACTATAAGGGTACGGGGATGGTGTGGGGAGTATTGCGAGGTCTTGGTATCGAGCAGATGGAAGAGATCAACAAGGATTCGATGAATCCCGATATTGCAGTATTTATTGATGGGCCAATGAAAGAAGAATCACATCCGTTGGATCATCCATATGGAGATGAAGAAGAATGGTATCGAGCGCGGAAAATGTATTTGCAGATGGCGGATCGGTATGGTTGGGTAAGAGTAGGTGGGGATGCGCCAATGTTGACAGTGGCAAACCGGATTTGGGCAGTGATTAAGCCAGTAATTGAGCGCTAACGTGTAAAGAATTCGTCTATGAAGTGTTGGTCCCAGAATTTGATATAGGTACTAATATCCTGTTGCCAGCGAGGAGCTGCAGTATCGGGATGCACTGCCAATGAGAGAAGTTTGGATTTGTGTTGGGATAAGTACTCGCTGCCGTAGGTTTTTAGCCAATCATAAAATTTGTTTTGGGCAGGAAGTTCGCCGTGAACAAAATATCGGCGTAAATGGCTCATGTGATGTTGGGGAGCGTGGCGTTTGATGTGCGCATCGTAAAAAGTTTGGTCGGTGCGAGCCAGAAAGGCAAATAGAGATTCGAGAGGTGGTTCGGGTGCGTCTGGAGTAGGGTTGGCCAGCTTAGACATGAAAGTGCCCCAGATAGATTCAGCTGTTCCTTGGGGACTGGGCAGAGGAATGTGCCATTTGGGAATGTCTAAGTGTGGTGCTGGGGGATTTTTGGCAGCAGCTGCAATAATTTCTGGCTGATGATGGCGATAGTAGTGGGCGGCTAGGTCAAACACTAGGTAGTGGCCAGAGATTTGCTGAGGAGACAGGGGAAAGCTGCCGATGAAGGTAGACGAGAGATCTTTGTAGGCTTTGGAGCTGGGTTGTTCTGGATTTGAAGGACGGCTTTCGCGGAACATGGAAGCATTTTAGCAGATGAGTTTGCATATCCCATAGCATAGAGGTAAAATTCGCCTACATTTCTATCACCTAGGAGTCGGTTTTGCGCCGAGTTTTTTGGGTATTGAAGAAATGGCACCTTAAAAACTTAGGTGAAGAAGATAAAATATCCTATAGTGTTTTTATTGGAGGTTGATATGAAAAGATTCGGTTATGTGGCAGCTGGCCTTGGATTGTTGTTGCTTGTTTTGGCTTTTATTTTTGGCGATGGTAGTTCTGAAGAAGGATTGATGCCGACGGTACTGGTACTTTTTGGATTTCCGTTAGCAGCAGCTGGGGGTTGGATCGTGTGGTCTTCAGGAAACGACGCACCAAAACCGGTAGTGCAAACTATTGGGATGGTGCAGCGCAATATCCCAGCACAGGCAAAGGTGGCGCCCGTCGTGGCGCCAGAGCCTGAGAAACATCGCACTGCGATGGAAGTCATTTGGAGTATTTCGACTGCTGACGTCCGAAACTGGTACACACATTTTCGATCATTACCGCTCGATCGTCGAGAGAGGGTTGATGGGCCAAATTTTGATTTGATGAATCAATCAAAACTCTTTGGACATCTGTTGACTGAATTGGCTCAGCATTCGGCTGAGGTGGTATTGTATTTTCAGAGAGTGTTGTGGCTTGAAGACTTGGCTAGAGCTAATGAGGATGTATTGTATTTTCAGAGGGCATTGGCGAATGAAAAGGCATTGGCGAATGAAAAATTGTCGATATCTGAGAATGCTGTACGATTCACCTTGGAGACCCTTGGTCGTTTGGGAGTAGAAGATCTGAGGGCTGTTATGCGTACGGCTCATGTTTTGGCAAAAGACCATCCGATTTCACAATTTTCACCATGAAGACGCTTATTTCGTTTTTGACCCTGTTGAAGTTTATCAACTTCAACTTTGGTGGGTCGTCGACTGTTTCGTCGACAACTTCTGATGGGACGACGATGAGTGAAGTGATTCAACTCAAGTGTGGAATTCAAGTCAATGCATTGACATTGCCTGATGGCAAAATTCAGATTCAACTGTCTCGAATCACCTTAAAAGGTGTTGAGTGTAAATCGACTGAATTTTTTCCTGTGGAGGTTGTATGAACTTGTCTCAAATTCTTGATGCATTTTTACGAATTGTTGGTGCGGAAGGTGGGGGCCGAGTTGGCCATACGAATAAGGCCAGTGTCGAAGTAAATGACGGCACAGGTGTGGTGGCAAACGTTGGATTTGATCCGAGTAACCAGACTATTGTTGGTGCATTGGCGATCGGTCATTTTAAAGGTCATGCAAAAGCAGTAGGTTCAGTGGAAAACTATGTCCAAATTGACCCACCACAAATGATAACGCCTGTCCAACAACTTCAGGCTGTAGTGCCAATTGATCAGATTTCGCCTCCATCCGGAGGTGGAAATCCCTAAAGGAGGGAAATTATGATCGGGATTTTGTTACCGGCTATTATCACCCTCGCTTTGGTAGCGGGTGGTTGGTTTGGCTGGGAGATGATTCAACCGCTTTTGCCTATCGAATTACCAAAAATTGCGACACTTTCAGGTGTCGGAACGTTGGGAATGTTTCTTTCGCTGGTGAATAGTTTTCGTAACGGCGGGGGCATTTTCAATTTGATTTTTTGGTTGCTTTTGGGAGGTAGTACCGGAGTGTTGGGTGATCAATTGATTGGCCCGACATTGATCGGTCGAGGAATCGGACCTGTTTTGGTTGTGATATTGGGTATCTTGGGTGTTGTTAGTCGAGCCAAAAGTCAAACTGGTGGCCGGCCGATGTCTCAAGCCGTAACACAAGCAGCAGTGAACAAAGCTTTGCAGGCGGCTGGTGCGCCACCAGGGACTAGTTCTGTGGTACAAGCAATGGTCAAGGGTCCAGGTGGTGAACAGGTAGATCTATCACTTTTGGGTCAGGCTGGTGCGGTACAAAAAGTCCGAGAACTGATGCAACAAGTTGGCGATTCGGCAAAGCTAATACAGGTCGATCGAGATACCATCCTCACTCTTTTGGATAGGGGTGTAATAACGAGTGAGCAAGCGATGCAGCTTTTACATCAGACGGGGCTAAATATGGCAGCTTTTGTAAAGCCAGCTGCAGCTGCTACTCCTGCCAAAGTGGTAGACGCAGCCTCTCCTGAAGTGCCTGTTGTCATTTCTGACCCTTTTGAAGAATTTCATAACAAGCGAAAGGGAGGTGGTAGATGAGCTGGCAGGTTTTACAAGATTATGGCTCATTGGTATGTTTGGTAATTGCTATAGTTGTGGTGTTGTTGCGGTATTCTGGCAGAATTAGATGGATTAGAGGCGATAGAACTGTTTTTATCAAACTAATCGATGATATTGTCTGGAGTGGCGTGAATACACCAGTGGTAATGACTGCATGGCCAATGGTGATTGGTGAAGAGCTAAAAGGTCCTCAGATCGTTGGTTTCCCAAATATTCGAGCGACTACTCTGGATTCGTGGGATATCGAATTTAGTAATACTACTCCAGGGCAAAGTTTGTCGTTTATCTTGGAGATCGTTGATCCTGATAAACTGAGATTTGCTCCGGGGCGTAAGCCAAACATTGCGTTGCGCCAAATCATCCCACTTATGACTGCTGAAACAGTTCAGAGTTTAAATTTGCATGATTTAAAACAATTGACTACGTTGGGTTTAAAACAGTCAATTATCAATGCATTGAACCCAACAGTCCAAGAATGGGGGTGTCGGTTGAACGAGCTGTTTTTGGGACAGTTTGATTTTGTTGGTGCATCTGCGAAGGCTGAACAAGAGCGTCTTGAAGCTGATGTGGAGCGATCACGAATCGAATCTAATGCATTGGCGATCGCAAAGATGGTTCAGATTTTGGGTAGAAATGGTTATGCACAGATAGAAGTCGGCAGAATGTTGGCATCTGCTATTGAAGCAGCAAAACCAAATGTTATTTCTGTTCCAGGGTTTGGCCAGCCCGGATTGCCTCCACTCGGAGGCATGGCAAACGGAGGTGTTCGAAATGCGTCTAATGGGCGAAGGGACTAGACCAACAAACAATTCAACGGGACAAAAAACGCGTTCAATTCCGTTGATAATGCCACCACAACAACCAAAACAAACACCACCGCCTCGATCTGCACATGCACCAGAGGCCGCGTTTATTTCTCAAATGCCACAGCAAACAGTTTCAGATGTGCCACCAGTGCTTGATAAAAGCTTGATGGCCCAATTTGGTCGATTGTTTGAAGTGTTGTTTCGTAAATCGTGGTTTGGCTGGTTGTGGGTTGCCGTAAGTTTTTTTATCGGTAAATGGGTGTTTGGAGTGCCTCCTTTGCTGAATTCTGTATTCGCAAAATATGTCCTGTGTGGATTTGCTTTTGCTGTTTGGGGTTTGGGCTGGGGGGCATGGGTAAAGTATGGATACCCAATCGATAGAAAAAATTACATTTACTATGGGCACAATAATTGGTTGGCAATAGTGCTTATGGCACTTGGCGGTGCGATTCTGTATGCACCAGAATTTTTCTCTAGTGGTGAGATTGTGGTTTTACCATTGGGAGTAATTATTGTTGGATTGCTAATACAGATCAGCTTGTTTTTTGTGCCTTCTTTTGATGAAGCCGGGCCGGCATTCATGCGTGAGATGTATGTCGCGGGACTCATCCTGTTGGCAGGTCTTATGCGAGTGATCGGACCAGGATGGTGGTGATATGGGACGACTTATCGTACTAATCAGCTTCTTGGTTTTGTTGGCCGGATGTGATGCGAGCGCATCTATCGGGTCCAGAGAAGCTCAGCCGACGCCAGTGCCCCAAGTGCCTGTAGAAGTTGTGAATGGGATTATGGCAAATGCAAATCAGCAAATCGCAGATGCAAATCGGCGAGCTGATCAAAGTCAGATGCAGGCGGCGAAAACGGCTGAGATGAATCGGCCATTGACACCTGAAGAGACTAATCAGCGGATTTTGCTGGTAGTGGGGGCTGTAGCTGTGATCGGTGGCGGTGGAGGCTTTTTGTGGTACAAGAACAATCAGAGCAAATATCGAGCCCAAGAAGCACAGGCGTTTGCACAGGCGAATCAGACAAAGGCCTTGCAAGAAGCCTTGTTATTGGCTCGAGACGCCGTTCATGCAAATTCGACGAATTCTAATACTCCTCCGGCATTACCGCCGGGACAAACTCTGCCGCCGCAGTATCAAATACGAAAACCAGACGTCAAACAATTACCCGCTCGGAGTGGTGGGCTAATGGGCGAAGGGAGGAAACCAAATGGCTAGTCCAGTTCCGGTTCGACCCTCTCTGCGAATGTCAGGTGGTGCTTTGCGCTGGATTTTGATGGCGGCGGTTGTTTTGGGGATGGTGTTGACGCGTGACCCGATCGTGGTTCGGCCGACAGGAAGTTGGCCGATTGCGATTTTGGGAAATCTCCACCCATACTTCCAAGTTTTGATGGCGTTGGGGATGGTGGTGATCGGATTGGTTCTGGGAGATCGATTGGGTTGTGTGCTGATTGTGTTGGCGGTGGTGTATCTGGTATTGACTGGTGCATTGGTGCCGGCATTTATGCGTGTGCGACCTGTGAGTGCACAGGTCTTGTCTGTGCGAGGTCCAGGACTAAATACGGCCACATTGGCATATGTGATTGGTCCCTTGGGTTTGATACTCGGACTCTGGAAGGTGATGTCATGAAGCCTAAACCATCACTTCGCCCAATCGCATGGGATGTTTTTAAACGCTTGCTCAAAGCTGGGGTATTTCTTGGTCTGATGGCCATGAGTATTTTTGCATTTCGAGTTGGCGAAAATCGGGTGGGAATAAGTTACTTTTTACTGGCGACATTGAGCGTAATGCTTTCTGTTGGTTGGAAAGAGTTGACGAATTCTCCACGTTTCATGGCTTATTATGAGCCATTCGTTTCTTCACTTAAGGCTCGAGCAATCAAAAAAATAAAGAAGGTTGCTTGAGATAGCGCAGGAGGGGTGACTTCATCCCTCCTGCATTTTTTTTGCTTATAATAGTTATTTATGGATCAATTATTACAATATATTGAAAAAGAGCGACTGCGACAGGAGCAGACGCTGATGTTGATTCCTTCGGAAAATTATCAGTCGGCTGATGTCTTAAAAGCCCAAGCGTTGTTTTTGAATAATAAATATTCTGAAGGGTATGCGGGCAAGCGATACTATCAAGGAAATGAACAAATAGATGAAATAGAACGGTTGGCGATAGAGGAGACCAAAAAAGTATTTGGAGCAAGATATGCAAATGTGCAAGCGTATTCGGGGAGTCCGGCAAATGCGGCGATTTTGATGGCACTGGCAGAGCCGGGTGAGTGTATTATGGGAATGAAATTGTCAGCTGGGGGACATTTGACTCATGGTCATCCGGATATTACGTTTTCGGGCAAATTTTTTTCCAGTGTGCAATACGATGTGGATGAAAATGGATGGATTGATTTTGCCGAGGTGGAGAAATTGGCACGAGAGAAAAAACCAAAAGTCATTATTGCGGGAACGACGGCATATCCACGAGTTATTGATTGGCAACGTTTTAAAAATATTGCCCAGGAAGTGGGGGCATATTTGGTGGCAGACATTTCACATATTGCCGGACTGGTTGTGGCGGGCCGTCATCCATCGCCTGTAGGAATTGCGGACGTAGTTATGAGTACAACCCATAAGACACTGGGTGGCCCTCGGGGAGCTGTCATTTTGACTAACGATGAACAACTGGCCAAAAAGATTGATCGGGCGGTGTTTCCTGGTTTGCAGGGTGGGCCACATAATGCAACTGTAGCTGGCATTGCGGCAACAATGATTTTGGCGCAATCGTCAGTATTTGTTTCACGGATGAATCAGGTCGTGAACAATGCACAACAATTGGCGGAGTCTTTGACTGACTTGGGGTGTGTATTGGTGACTGGTGGAACTGATAATCATTTGATGGTTATGGATGTACAAATGTTTGGTATGGATGGAAAGGTTGCAGCTACAAAATTGGAAACTTCAGGAATTATTGTCAATGCGAATGCCATCCCTCATGATCCAAATCCGCCATTTCGGCCGTCTGGTATTCGATTGGGTACTCCGGCTATAACAACTTTGGGTATGAAGGAGGCTGAGATGAAACAAATTGCCAAATTTATTTTTCAAGCTCTTTCAAGCGATGTTCGATACAATAGTGAAGTACGACAACTATTGACGAGTTTCCCACTGGTTTAGTAAGCTTGAGCAAATTCATGAATACGTTTCGAGGTGGGTTTTCATTGGCACCATTGTTGGTTTTGTTGGGATTGGTGGTTGCTATTCCGGGTAGTGTATATTTGGCAAGACAGCAACAAGGCGGCACTATCCAAGCAGCAAACCAGGTAGTACATTTTCGTTTTACTTCGGATAGTCAGCGATTACCGCCAAATCAAAATGTGCGATTGGTGTTGGATTCTGGTAGTCAAAATGTCGGTTTGGTGCGGGCTACTATTCAATTTGACCAGACAAAAATTCATTTGGTTTCTGAGATCAATACTGCAACGGCATTAAAAACTGTCATCCAAAAAACTACTATGGCAGAAGCAAATTCTTCTGGTAAGGCGACTGTTGTTTTGGGAGTATCCGCACAGGATAAGGCAAATGCGCCAATGGGTACATTTGAGTTGGCTTCGTTTCAGATCACATCAAATACTGTGGATGTAAACGCAAATACTATGTTGACGATTGATTTGGCTGGTTCAGAGGTGACAAATACTGTTTCACAAAAACTAAAAGTTGAAGTTGAACCGATCTCTTTTTTATTGAACCAACCTCGGAGTATGGCTCGTGTAGTGGTTACTCCGACTGTCGTTGTTGTGCCCACTACTTCACCTGAGTTACCTGCACAAGTATCTGATGATGGGGTGGGAAATTTTGTTATTGGGCCAATGATAGATAGCTTGAATGCAAATTATATGAATGGATTACGCGTAAAGACTGGGTCTGAGCCAATGCAGGTCTTGGGTGCATATGTCGCAGTTACCAACATTGTCTCGGCGCCAAATAATACCTTTGGCATGGCAATTTTTGCGGATCAAAATGGCAAGCCGGGATCGTTGATTGCTAGTAGTCCTACCCAAACATTGGATACTGCAGCCGAGTGGCAAAAAGTAACCATGTCGGCTGTATTGTCGCCAAATACATATTATTGGTTGGTCTACAATTCAAATGGCAAGACTGCATCTGACAATGCATTGAAGTATTTGCCAGGTAAAAATGGCATTGGTGTGTATAGTGTATTGCCGCAAGCCTTTGGTTCAGGATGGCCTGCAAGTTTTGGTACTGGGGTGCTGACTGGGAATAATTTTTCGATGTACTTGTCTAGTGAAAGTTCGACAAAGCCCAATGGAGTGTTGGGTTTTTCTACATTACCAGTAGAAACAACTGCTAATACAATTGGAAATTCGTCGGTAGGCGAATTGACTGATACTTCAAATTCAGGATATATCAATGGTTCCAGGTTTATGAATACCTCTGCCGGCACTACAAAATCTATTAGTGTATATGTGGATGAAGTAGATACATCAGACATGAATAAAAATTTTCAATTAGCTATTTATTCAAATACTGCTGCAAATCGGCCGGGCAACTTGTTGGCAACGACTCAGGTGGGAGTATTGACACCTCATTCGTGGAACACATTGCCAATTCACACCAATTTATCTGAAAAAACTCAGTATTGGTTGTTGTATAACACTAATGGGCAAAGTCCGGCAGTAAACGATATGAAATACTCCGCAACTGGCGTGGGGATCTACACTGCAAAAGGAATGGAATTTGGTACCTTTCCTGCTAATTTGAATTCAGTTGAATTAGTGAACAATAAAAATAATTATTCAATGTTTGTTACTCTGTCTGAATCGTATTAGTGTATGGGTGTGATTTTTGATGGGAAGCAATTTTCTGAGGAAATACTTGGACAATTGTTGAAATTGCCTGAAATGTCTCGAAAAAAAGTATTGGCGGTTTTGTTGGATTCGCATAACGAATCTGGGGTCAAATATGTGGCAATGAAAAAACGTGTCGCCCAACGATTAGGAGTGCAAATGGATGTTTATGAGCAAGAACTAGATTTTTTGTCAGCTGTTGCAGATGGAAAAATGGTGCAGTTGCCATTTTTGGGCTCAAATCAGATAGTAGAAAAGTTTTTGCCTGATCAAGATGTAGATGGGATGCAAGAGGAAAGTGTTTATTTGCCAGCAACAGTGAGAGCGATTTTAAAAATTTTAGACCAAGCTGTTTTGATAACCCAAAGATCTGCAGATGATCTAAATATTGTTGTGGTCGGAGTTTGGGGAACGGTTGGTTCGAAAGTGGCAAATGAATTAGGGAAACGACATACTGTTGTCGGAATGGATAAAGAAGATTTTTCGGTAAAGGAGATACGCGATGCTGATGTGATTATTTCAGCTACTGGGCAAGAGGGATTAATTTTGCCGGATATGGTTTCGGATGGGGCAATTTGTATTGATGTGGGGTATCCTCAGGGAGACTTTGTATCAGAGGTGAATAGTAAAAGTAGTTTTTTTACTCCTGTGCCAGGTGGGGTGGGACCTGTGACTGTGGCTTGTTTGTTTGAAAATTTACTTTTGGGTCACGTGTTGCCAGGAAAATAAGTCGTTGTGACCGGTAAGTGTTATATGGTCTCCGGGATTAATTTTGCCGGCCAATATGGCTTGTGACAGCATGTCGGCAATGCTCAGGTCTATTAGACGTTTCATGGGCCGAGCTCCAAATGCTGGATCATATCCGCGCGTGGCTAAATGCTGAATTGCAGAGGTATCTATATCTAGACGGATGTTTTGTTCTAACATACGGTGTTGGAGTGATGTGAGTTGGAGTTGGGCAATATGGACTAAGTCTGTAGCTGAAAGAGGTTGGTATACAACTGCTGCATCAAAACGATTGATGAATTCTGGTGAAAAGTAGCCATTTTTCAGTATGTGTTCTAATACGAGTTTTTGTAAATTTTCGCCAACTATACCTTGGCCGACTAATTCGCGAATTACTTCTGATCCGGCGTTTGAAGTGGCAATGATAAATAAATGTTGGGCGTTTATTTTTCGACCAAAAGCATCGGTGATATAGCCTTCATCTAATAAGGTCAAAAAGAGATTGAATATTTGGGGAGGAGCTTTTTCGATTTCGTCTAGTAGTAATAGTCCAGCTGCATGATTTTTTATCGCAGTAGTGAGTGTTCCGGGAATATTGTATTGGGCAGATCCTAGAAGACGCATTAGCCCATCTTGGTGTGCATATTCGGCCATATCAAAACGCATAATTTGGTTTTCTGATCCGTAATAAACTTCGGCGAGTGCTTTGGCTGTTTCGGTTTTACCTACACCAGTTGGACCTAAAAATAAAAACGAACCGACGGGTTTGTTTTCTCCACCAAGGCCAGTGGCTCGGGCTCTGAGACTGCGGGCAATAAGAGAGACGGCCAAATCTTGGCCAACCAGGCGAGCATGAATATTGTCTTCTAATGTAGCCAATTTTTGCTTATCTGATGCGGATAGATTGGTCATTGGAATACCGGTTTTTTCTGACAGTATGTGTCCAATATCTGTTGGAGTGATTGTGGAGCCGCGCTGTTGTGTTTTATACGCAATGGCCGCATCCAGTAATTCAACAGCTTTGGTTGGAAAGGGGAGATCGGTCAAATATTTATCTGCGAGAGTGACAGTTTTTCTTAACGCAGGGGTCAAAATAGTAAGGTGTTTTTTGCTTTCCCACTCTTGTGCTCGAGCAATAAGAATATCGAGTGTCTCGGAAAGGTTCGGTGGGGTAATTTCGATAGATTCAAATAGCTTGCGAATTTTTAAATTTGGCGAGAGATATTTTTCATAATCAGAATTTGTAGATAAGGCGATGATCTGTAAACCTTTTTCGATTTGAGTTTCGATCACATCAGAAAAATCAAACCCGTCGACATTGCTGCTGACGAATCGATGAATATCTCGAATGATTATGGTTACATTGCCAGCACTATTGGCTTCTTTGAGTGTTTTGGTCAATAAGGCTTTTTTGCCGTTAATATCGTAGATCGACTCTGAAAGGATTTCATTTAAGCCCACCTCTAAAAAATGCCTATTATTAGCCATATTTTTGACTACTGCTAATATCGCAGCTTTTTTTCCTACTCCAGGTGGCCCGACCAGAATGACGCTTTTGCCTGCAACGACACTTCTTTCTAAACGATTTATGGTATCTGGACGAGGAATATCGGCTGAGGTGAGTTTGGTACGGCGTAAATCTGAAGCGTATTTGTCTAGATTTGGTGTATAGCCAAAGGTGAGAGTGGAGCCAAAACTTGGCCCAAAGTCTGTCTGGGGAATAACTTGGTATTTTTGTATAGCTTGATAATCCCACCATGATGCCGTAGCTCTAAAGTCGTCTGCCGTTAATTGACGATTGCGTAGAAAATCTGGAGTCCATATATTTTGTTCTAATGCGGTAGAGATAAGGTCTGTAAAAGATGAAGTGTTTGGTTTTGTTTGAATGGCATTGTTTGTTGCTGCGTCTAGTAAATCTGCAGATGAAATTCCTAGATGGGTAAGAAAAAAATGACCAGCGGGATTGTCAAACAATTTTTCCATGGGGATTGAACCACTTTTGGATAAATCTTGGGGTAGGAATAATAATTTGTACCGGGTGTGCATAGATCTACTTATTGGTGGGTATACTAACCAAAGCAAAAAGCCTAATGTGGCAAGACCTGTCGCAAATACATAGGCAAATATTCCAGCTATAAATAGGACTATTCTCACAGATCCACCCATAAATCTGGATACACTGTTAAAGGTGAACGCTTCCCAGCGCTTGCTCACACTTGCGTGACTACCTGAGCTAGAAGAAATTCTTTTCCAGGGTGAGAATAAATTTTTTATTAGGTCGCCAAATGAGAAGTAGTGGTTTATTGCTTGATATAGCTTGCGCCACCATTTTTTGTAATAGATCAGCCCAACGTGATAATGCCACCAAACATGGGTCATACTAGCTATTTTACATGGTGTCATGTAGAATAGCCCAAGTTTATTTCACACTCTAGTACCGTTTTCCTAAACCACACGTACTAGAGGAGGCATAAGGAAAACATTATGAGTTCTGTATCTCTCAAACAACTATTAGAATCAGGTAGCCATTTTGGCCATCAGGTGCGTCGTTGGAATCCTAAAATGAAGCAGTATATTTATGGTGAGCGAGGTGGGGTACATATTTTTGATTTGGCTAAGACAAAAGAAGGTCTAGATGTGGCTTGTGATTTTGTAACTGATTTGGTGAAAAACAATAAAACCATTTTGTTTGTAGGTACAAAACGTCAAGCTGCAGATTTGGTCAAAACAGCGGCCTTGCGTGTCCAGGTGCCTTATTTTTCAGTTCGTTGGGTAGGTGGATTTTTGACAAATTGGAACCAAATTAGCCGTAGAATTCGCAAACTTGCTGATATGAAATCTAAACGAGAGCAAGGTGAATATAAAAAATATACAAAATATGAACAATTGCAAATCGATCGTGAAATTGCTCAATTAGAAAAGTTTTTGGGTGGTGTTGCTAACATGACTTCTGTGCCAGATGCGTTGTTTATTGTGGATACTCATCGAGAAGAAGTAGCTGTGGCTGAAGCAAAAAGAATCGGTATTCCGGTAGTGGGAATTGTAGATACTAATGGCGACCCGACAAATGTGTCCTATGTCATTCCCGCCAACGATGATGCAACTGGATCTATAGAATTATTGATTAATGAAGTGGCCAACGCAGTAGCTATTGCTAAAGGCTTGCCGACTCTTGCTCTTGAATCTGCTCGACCGATCAGTGAAAATGTATCAGCTGAGCCTGTAAAAACAAAAACAAAGACCAAAAAAAATGAAGCTTAATATTGAGGATATCAAAAAATTACGTGATCAAACTGGGGCAGGAATTTCTGATTGTCGAAGTGCATTAGAAGAGACAAAAGGAGATCTGGTTGCTGCTGCAGAATTGATTCGCAAGAGAGGGATTGAAAAAGCTGCAAAGAAATCTGATCGGGAAGTGAAAGCTGGAAAAGTGTTTAGCTATATTCATCACACTGGACGAATTGGTTCTATGGTGGGATTGGCTTGTGAGACCGATTTTGTGGCCAAAACAGAAGATTTTGAAAAGCTAGGAAAAGAAATTGCTTTGCAGATTTCAGCCACTGATCCAGCAAACGTAGAGGAATTATTGGCTCAGGAATATATCCGAGATTCAAGTAAAAAAGTGGCGGATTTGGTAAAGGAGTCTATTGGTAAATTGGGTGAAAATATCCAAATCGTTGATATTTCTGTGATACGAGTCTAAGTCACTATGGATATAGTCGAGACAAAACAAAAAATGCAAAAGTCTGTAGAGTTTACGCGGGAGGAAGTGGCAATGATTCGAACAGGGCGTGCAAATCCAGCATTGGTGGAAAACATTTTTGTTCAGGCATATGGAGGCTCCACTCGAATGCGGGTTATGGAAATGGCGAGTATTTCTGTACCAGAGCCACAGATGATTGTATTGACGCCTTATGACCAGTCGACTATTGGCGAGATTCGTCGGGATATTGAAGCTGCAAACATTGGCGTGAATCCAGTAATAGATAACAATATTGTACGTTTGACCTTTCCAGCTCTTACCCAGGAACGCCGATTGGAATATGTAAAATTGTTGCATACAAAATTGGAAGATGGTCGGGTTCGTTTGCGACAATTGCGCCATGAAAAAATGGGTGAATTTAAACGAACTGCAGAGGAAGGCAATTTACCTGAAGATGATAAAAAACGATTGGAAAAGGAACTGCAGGATTTGACCGATTCAATGATGCAAGAAATTGAAAACTTGGGGAAAATAAAAGAAAAAGAATTGATGACTGTCTAGTATTTTTGGTAGAATACATTTAATGAATTTTTTGATCTTTTTTGGAGTTTTATCTGTTTTAGTTTTAATTCATGAATTGGGCCATTTTTTGGTAGCTTTGCTTTTTGGTATTCGTGTAGAAGAATTTGCTTTTGGGTTGCCATTTACAAAAGCTTTGGTGTCAGTTAAGGTTCGTGGAATAAAGTTTTCTCTCTATCCACTTTTGTTTGGTGGATTTGTGAAATTATTTGGTGAGGAAGGAGAAACGGAAAAAGATAAAAATAAAAGTTTTTGGGGTAAAAATAAATTGAGTCGTATTGCAGTGGTTGCTGCGGGTGTGTGTATGAATTTGTTGTTGGCTTTGGTGGCGTTTGGATTTTTGTATGGAGTAGTGGGGGTGCCACAAGTCGTAAAGCAAAAAGTGACAGTGCTGCAGACACTGCCTGAGACTCCTGCAGAAAGAGCGGGTATTAAGGCTCAGGATAGAATCGTGGCTGTTGAGGGTAAAGAGATCTCGGATGTAAAAGAATTTTCGGATCTGATGAAATCTTGGGCGGGTTTGGGAGTAAATTTGACGATTGAACGCGGGGAGGGGATTCAATTGTTTGAAGGATTGGCAGAACAAAAAACTCAACGTTTTGTGGTGAATTTAATTCCTCGTGTAAATCCACCAAAAGATCAGGGTGCCTTGGGTGTGGCAATTTCAGATTTTACTTACTTGGAGATGCAGCCTTGTGATGGTTGGACCGCAACATGTTTGGTTAATATTGTTAAGCAAGGATTTTCTACTACCTATATTTGGATTGCTCGAGTAGTAGATGGGTTTAGAATGATAGGACAAAATTTGTCTCGAGGTGAGGTGCCGCAAGATGTATCAGGACCTGTGGGAATTTATAAACTAACTGGAGTGGTCGCTGGATATGGCTTTTGGCCTTTGGTTGAATTAACGGCTATTTTGTCTGTAAATTTGGCTGTGTTTAATATTTTACCTATTCCCGCACTAGATGGTGGGCGAGTGCTGTTTATTATTTTAGAATGGATTCGAGGAAAACGAATGTCGGCGGATTTTGAACAAAAAATAAATTCATGGGGAATGATGGCGCTTTTGGTGTTGATTGCTTTGGTGACACTTCAAGATTTGTGGCACACAAATCTGTTTTCTAAACTGTTGGGTAAATAGGAATGAATGTATCGGATTTTGATTATGAATTGCCTGAGCAATTGATAGCTCACCAGCCAATAGAGCCCAGAGATATGTGTCGGTTGATGGTAGTGAATAGGAAATCTGGAACTATTTCACACGATATTTTTCACAATCTGACCAATTATTTAAAACCATCTGATGTTTTGGTCTTTAATAATTCAAAGGTTTTTCCAGCAAGATTGTTGGGTCACAAAGAAACGGGTGGGGCGATTGAGGTCTTGCTCCTTGAGTCAGTTGGTGAAGAGTGGAAATTTATTGGGAAAAATATTGGTGGAGCTAAAAAATTATTTTTTGATCGCAAATTAACTGCAGACGTGCAAGAGAATGGATATTTGCGATTTTCAATTCAAGGTGAGGCATTTATGAAACTGATATATGACATTGGTTTGGTACCATTGCCGCCATACATTCATGCACCGTCTGATGTAAGTCTGTCTGATTATCAGACAGTCTACGCGAAGCAAGAAGGCTCAGTGGCGGCGCCGACTGCTGGTTTGCATTTTACATCTGAATTACTTGCTGGATTGGCCACTGATGGAGTTGACCAATTGGAAGTAACTTTGCATGTAGGATTGGGAACATTTTTGCCAATGAAGTCAGAAAAGATAGAAGAGCATGTAATGCACGCCGAACGATATGAAATATCAGCCGAAACAGACGAAACGCTAAAAAAAATCTTACAAGAAAAAAAACGAATCATTGGTGTAGGAACCACATCTGTTAGGACTTTGGAGACATGGGGAAATTCTGGTAAACGGTCTGGCACTACCAATATTTTTATGTATCCTGGTTACACGTTTTCTACTGTTGGAGCGATGATCACGAATTTTCATTTACCTAAAAGCACTTTATTGTTATTGGTATCCGCATTTGCTGGTACAGATCTGATTCGTCGAACGTATGAAATAGCTATTGCTGAGAAATATCGATTCTACAGTTTTGGAGATGCAATGCTTATTGTATAGCTTTGTCAAAATTGGTGATGTATGGCCACCAATTGTTGAGTTTGCCTGTTGTGTCCCGACCGTCTGCATGTGGGATAAGTTTGAACCACCATTTTTTAAACTCTAGACCATCACAACTCCATGTTCGACAATTTATTTCGACCCGATTTGTAGACATATTTGGATAAGTTTGGTATTGCGGACATGTAGTCAGGATATTTGAGGAATCTACATAGTTGTATTCACTTTTTTGAGGATCGAGAGTATTTGGTGGTCGATGCATCCAGCCACAAGCGGCTACAAATTTACCCCAAGCGGTGTTTTGCGGTGTACCGTAAGGACGTGGTTCTTCTTTAAATACTTGGTTCATTGTGCCTTCAAAGCGATGGCCTTGATCTTCTAGCATTTCACTGAGACCTCTTTCGTAGCTAAAACCCATTATGGAGACTTTGTGGTTACAAGTTGTGCCTAAAATAACTGGTCCGTTGGTAGTGAATGCGCCAGGCCCTGTCATATTTGCTTCATAAAATCCTTGCCAAGGCGCTCCCCAGAGCCAGATTTCATCGATATTTTGGGCATTGGCTGTTTCGCACATCGAGTATTTTTTGATAAATGCGTTGTAGTCTGCCCAGACTGGGCTGTGTGGCGTTTGGAAACCGCGAGCGACATTGTAAAAATCGGTTGGGGAATAGTTGTAGCCGTCTGAACGAGTGAGAATATCGTCGATATTTTCAAATCTCTGCACTATTTGATAGTTTAGATTGCCCCAGCTTACGTCTCTCATAGTGTTTACGTATTGGGTTTCAAGGACTTTGGGATCGGTCCATCCGACTAATTCGCGAATACGTTGGCCATTTGAAATGATAGGGTTAAAGTCATACACTAGCACTCTTTGCGTGGTTGTAAATGTTGTAGGTTTTGTAGTGGGAATGACTGTTGGAGGAATGATTGGTGGAAATTCAATTGATGTCGGGCTAGGGGTAGTGGGGGTGGCGCTATTTAGATAAATATTGTCTACGTAAAAGATGCTGCCGAGATTGTCCCCAACAAGCTGGAAAGAAAAACCTTTAATTGGTTGTTTTTTTGGGTTTAATGCTTTGAGATCTACGCTGTAGTTTTTGTATTTATCAGTGGGAAGATAACCACTGAGATACTCACCTGAAGTAAGCGGTTTGTTTTCAGGTCCATAGGCAAACACTCGTAGGCGCTGGTTTTGGCTGCCGGATTTGATTTGAAAATTTATTTTGTAATAAGCGCTAGAATCAATACTGGTATTGGTATGTAAATAGAGTCCTGCGTAGGCTTTTTTTGGTCGGAAAGAGATAGAATAATTGCCATATTGGTTGAGCGATTTTAGGTCTACCGTACCATCCCAAGACCAGTTTTCCCAGCCAGACTCTAGAGCGTTTGTGTAAATCGGTTTATCGTTTTGAGTTGCGGCTGTGGTGGCAATCCCGTGTTGGTTTTGGGAGCCAAATATAATCAGAACAAACGCTGAAATTATGGCCAAAGATGCTGCAAGAACAATTTTGCTATTTAGAAGTTGAGTTTTTTTAATTTTTTGCTTACTCACGTCTTTTAAAGTGTGAAACTTTTTTTGTTTGCTGTCAAGACTTCTTTGGGGTTATAATATAACGTATGCAGAAAGTACGAAAAGCCGTCATTCCAGCTGCTGGATTTGCTACCCGGTTTTTGCCGGTATCTAAAGCGATGCCAAAGCAAATGTTACCAATTGTAGATAAGCCGGTTATTCAATATGTAGTAGAGCAATTGGTTGATGCAGGCGTCGAAGACATTATTATCGTCACAAACTACCACGAACGCGCAATTGAAGATCATTTTGACCGACCACATGGTGATTTGGTGGAGAATTTGAAAATGGGTGGTGAAAAGAAGAAACCATTGTTGGAAAAAATAGAACGGATTTCAGACATGGCAAATTTTGTGTATGTCCGCCAAAAGGGTCCATATGGCAATGGAACACCGTTATTAAATGTCCGGCATTTAGTGGGAGATGAACCATTTGTATATTGCTGGAGTGATGAGTTTTTCTTGTCTGAGCCAAATGCTTTTCAACAATTGATAGCTGCATATCACAAATATGATTCAAGTTGTCTGGGTTGTGTAAAAGCGACAAAAGATGAAGATTATAAGCGGTTTGGTTTTGTTGGTGGCGTCGAAGTAGAGGATGGAGCAATTGATGTCAAAAATATGATTGAAAAACCTGGTAAAGATAAGGCACCTTCTGATCTGGCTACAATTTCGCCATTTATTTTTACGCCTAATATTTTTGATTATGTAGATAGTGCGGTAAAGGAAACTGCAGCAGGGACTGAACTGTATTGGAACGATGTGGTAAAGCTAATGATTGCAGATGGTAAACGTGTAGTTGGTGTGGAACTGAAGAATGCGGAATATATGGATTCTGGAACACCAATGTCTTATTTACAGACGGTGGTAAAAATGGCCAAGAAACATCCGGAGATTGGGGAAGAGTTTAGTGCCTGGCTAAAAAGTTGAATGAGCTAAGTCTCGAAATATCTTTGCTGTATTTTTGATTCTTTGAGTAAACTTTTCTGCTACTTGTATATTGTCTTCGAATGCCCATTGAATATCGACTGGTTCTAAATTATCTAATTTTTCTAACGTTTCAAAAAAAGCGGCTGTGGTGAGGCCACCTATTTGCTCTTTGTATAAAGGATGCTCTTTTTGTAAAAAGTATTTTGGTGTTTGATACGTGTCAATATTCGTATCGAAATTGTTTGGCAGTGTAATATCGCTCAGATAAATTTTTTGAGTTTTTGGGTCAATTAAATACTGATTGTTGTCCGCACCTAAATCTAATATTGCTTGATACAAGGCTCCCTTTGCTAATGCCGTTTGTTGTTCATTGTATTTTACTGATTGTTCACTTAATTTTGTTTCTGGACCGAGTTCAATTGCGTCTTCAATATATGTTTGTGCGATATATGAAATGCCATCTTTTGATACTTCTTGTGCTTGGGCAACCACTGGCATGTCTAGATAATTTCCTAGATTTATTGCTTGTACTTCTAAATCGATTGTTTGGTGAACTTGGGTTTGCTCTAATCCGTTTCTGGGTAAAAGAATATATTTCAAATCGTGTCGTAAGTCTTTGGCTACTTTTATTCGAGAATCGGGAATGTGTCCTTCACGTAAAACAGTGATGGGTAATATTTGTAAATTTGGTTCGAGTCCTATGGCCTCAATTTGAGGTGTGAAAGCAGTTTCTGACACGACTTATTTTAACATTGTCTTATGCTGATGTGGCGATTCCGATGATATATTTTGGAGGTATGTATACTGGATAGAGGCTGGGATCGTCTTTTGCTTTTTTAAGGGGGGTGCCGTCAAAAGGGTTATATTTGACTACTGTTTGGTCATATGTCTCTTTTAATTTTGGATTTGCGTTGTCGGGTAGAGGATTGTTAAACCAATAGCCATATTTACCTTCTGGATCTTTCATTACTTGGCTAGCAGGGAGGCAAAAAGTAATCATAGATATACTGGATTGAGTTTGTGTTTTCTTTAATGCAATACTTGGCACACCAGGTTCCTGATATGAGTCTGGATTGTCTGTTATTGGTGCTAACGTGCCTCTTTCGCTTACATTAATGAAGCCATCTCTTAGTATTTCATCTTCGGCAATATCTGCTCTTGTTATGTGAACCATGAGAACCACTGGTTCGTTTGGTTCGATTCCACAAGCTTCTTTAATACTTGGTAGTACTTTATGCTGAAATTCGATTGGTTGGTATTCTTTTTTGATTGATACTTCTCCCACCTCTGACATAAAAATATTCTAGCATTGATTTGCGGTCTCAATCATTTTTGACAGGTTGTGGAGGGTGGCGATGCGGATACCGAGGATTTCGCCTGCTTTGAACAGGTGGTGGAGGTATGCAAAAGTGATGCCGGGAAAGAGTTGAGGATTGAATTCGGTTTTATCATGACGGAACTTGGCATTGTTTAGATTGAGCATTTCATTTGCTGAGACATCTTTTGAGACATAGACCATGCCGTGGCGGGCTATTCGAGTAGGGGCGACACAATCACACATGTCGATGCCACAGGCAAAGGCTCGAGTCAGATCTGACGGTCGGCCACCTAGTCCCATGGCATAGTGAGGTTTGTTTTTTGGCAAAATATCGTCAATCCATGACAAAACTTCTTCTGTTTCATTCATATAGTAGCCTATGGTTTCGCCGCCGATGGAGATGCCAGGTAAATCTAAATCGGTAATAAACTGGGCTGACTCTCGGCGTAATTCTCTGTGATATCCACCTTGGACAATACCAAACAAGAGTGGATGATGGTTTGTAAATCTGGGATCTTCATTTTGAAGTCTAAGCCATTCGTTTTTACACCGAACTAGCCATTCGTGTGTAGTTTTCATAGCTTGTTTGGCTTCAGATTTGGTAGCGGTGTGGGGAGTGGCGATATCTAGCGGCATAATAATATCGGCACCGAGGAGAAATTGATGGCGAATAGCATCTTCTGGCGTCCAAAAATGTGTGGAGCCGTCGATATGGGATTTGAATTTGATGCCGTCTGGCGTGATTTTGACCATGCCGTTTTTCCCGCCCAGACTGAGGACTTGGAAACCGCCAGAGTCAGTCAGAATGGGTTTGGGCCAGTTCATGAATGAATGGAGCCCGCCTAATTCGTGGATTGTTTCGCCACCTGGCCTGAGATACAAATGATAATTGTTGGCTAGAATGATTTGTGCTCCGATGTGGTGTAATTCATCTGCGGAGATGGATTTTACTGTGGCTTGGGTACCGACAGGCATGAAGACTGGGGTTTTTATTTCTCCGTGAGGGGTCATAAGAGATGTAATAGACATACGTCTATTATATAATTAAATTATGACAAAAGAGCGAATTTGCGGGCTTTTTGGGGCAACACTGCTCGCGACTGGCTGCCAGCAGCAGCCAGATATGGCGATTGATCTAAAACAATATTGTCCAAAATCCCCTCCGATGGAAATGCATCTAGAGCAAGGAGCGGTGGTTCAAATAGGTGAAAATCATCAGATTAGAGCTGATGGGGCGAATTTGTATCATGGTGTGCAAATTACCTATTCTGGCGAAGGTGCCAATGCAATCAATGGTGTATACGAAAAGTCTACTGGAGTAAAAACAGAAGAACATGTAGTGCCAAGTGGCGTAACCGAACAGTGGACGGAAATCGCTATCGATCACCATGTTATTTGGGTTGCGAATATGAAAATGAAAACCTTAGGGAATAATTCCATTTCCTTGTCGATTGATTGTAGACAACCACGATTTTGAGGATTACTATAGATATATGAAGAAGTATGTTCTGCTGTTTGTAGCAGTCAGTGTGACTTTTGTAGGTAGTGCGTATGCCAGAGAGAACGCTGCATCTCGAGCTTCGGAACTGAAAGAAATGCGTAAGGAGGCAAAAGAGACATACAAAGAGGCATTGGAAAAAATTAAAGATGAACGTAAAAAATTGATTGTCGAAAGTTTGCAAAATAGATTGTGCAACCTCAACACTCGAAGAGTAGAGACAATGACAAAGCATCTGGATACAATGTCAACTATTTTGGATCGAGTGACGCAAAAATCCGCTTCACTATCTGCTGAAAAAAAAGCACCGGTTACCACTAGTGTCGATAAAGCTAAAGCTGCTATTTTAGAAGCAAGAACTGCAGTGGCAAATCAAAAAAATCGATCATGCACTATTACATTATCTGGTTCGGAATCTAGTTTAAGAAGTGAAGTAAATTCTGCGAGAGCTGCTTTTGAGCAAAGTCTAAAAGACACTATGGCAAAAGTCGAGTCTGCCCGTCGAGCAGTAAAAGATAGTGTAAAAGCATTGGCGTTCGCATTAGGAGAATCCTTATAAAATTATGAAAAAGAAAACTGCTATCGAACTGTTGTTTTTATCTTCTGTGGCAGTAATTGTGTTATCTGGATTTGTAATCATTTCTCATGACAAAATGAATCAACCTCGAGCTCAGGTAGAAGGAGCAAAAGTTTCGTTCGAATCTGTGCGTGACATGATGAAATCGCTTGATTCGATGAATGAATCTTCAGATGCTGGTGAACTAAACCAGCTCCGTGTTGATGCTTCTAAACTGTAGCAAAGAGTTGTTTTACTTGAATTTGTCCTGTAGTAACGGTTATAATTTGAATACTCTATCGAGAAAGGAGAGTGAATTTACCACATTATGCCAACTATTGTAAGAAAAAAACCAGGTCAATCTGATGACAAATTGATTGCCGATTTTCGCAAGAAAATCTTGTCTGATGAAGTATTGATCGAATTGAAAGATCGAGAATTTTACAAAAAGCCATCTCGAGTAAAACAAGAACGTATTAAAGAACGCCGTAAAACGAAGCGGAGACTTTGGTAACATGTTTTTGCGAATTCAAGAAGATTTGAAGACCGCGATGAAATCAGCTGACCAGCTGAGGGTTTCGGTGTTGCGAATGGTTTTGTCGGAGCTAAATTATAAAAAAATTGATTTGCAACGTGATTTGACTGAAGAAGATGTGATTGCTGTTGTGCAAAAAGAAGTAAAAAAGCGTAAAGAAGCAATTGAGTCGTATACGAAGGGCGATCGTTTGGATCAAGCCAAACAAGAACAACAAGAACTAGAAATACTGCAAGTATACTTACCAGCTCAAATGTCTGAAGATGAGATTAGAACTCGATTGCAAACAGAAATTGTAAATGGGAAATTTGCGGATTTTGGTTCGGCCATGAGGGTAATATCGCCAATTTTTAAAGGTAAGGCTGATGGTGCTATGGTTGCCCGTATCGTACGAGAATTGCTTGGTGGGGTATGATCACAGTTGATGTTTTGTTTCGAGGATATTTAGTAGATCAGGATAGGATACGTCGTACGGTAATTTCGGCACTAGCGGCACAAGGAATTATGGATAAAGCGGAAGTCAGCGTGGTCATCTGTGGTGAGCAAAAAATGAAGCAATTGCATAAAAAATATATGGAAACATACGAAACCACTGATGTGTTGTCTTTTCCTTTGGAAGAGCAGCCAGGTGCAGATGGGATTTTGCATTTAGGAGATGTGGTGGTGTGTTATCAGGTGGCTGTAAAGCAGGCAGGAGAAAATGGCCGATCTGTAGACGAAGAAATAGATTTTTTAGTAGATCATGGTTGTAAACATTTGATGGGAATTCATCACGAATAATCTGTGCTTGAAAATTGTTTTATTATTGCTTAAAACTAGCAAGCATGACATTGTATTTGAAATATCGACCACAAAAAATCGCCGATTTGGATTTGACTGCTGTTCGTAAAATGCTCAAAGATATTGTTTTGGCTAAGCAGCTGCCACATGCGTTTTTGTTTACTGGTCCTAGAGGTGTAGGCAAGACGAGTAGTGCACGAATTTTGGCTAAAGCAGTAAATTGTGAATCTCGTGTAGATGGCGAACCATGTGGTGTATGTGAATCGTGTATTGCTATAAGTGGGGCGGATAGTCCAGATGTGATAGAGATTGATGCGGCAAGCAATCGCGGGATCGATGAGATTCGAATATTGCGAGATCAGGTTCATTTAGCACCAATGAGAGCAAAATATAAAGTTTATATTATTGATGAGGTGCACATGTTGACTACGGAAGCGGCGAATGCACTTCTGAAAACTTTGGAAGAGCCGCCTGCGCATGCATTATTTGTATTGTGTACTACAGAAGCAGATAGGTTGCTGGATACTGTAGTTTCCAGATGTATCCATGTGCGTTTTTCGACTCCGAGTCTGACAGAGATACAGGAAAAATTGAAATTGGTAGCGATAGGCGAAGGGCAATCGTATAGCGATAGTGATTTGCTGCTGATATCCCGGGCAGGTAGAGGGAGTTTTCGAGATTCGATAAAAATTTTGGAACAAGTGATAATTGCTGGCGGTGATGTTGCCGGTGTTTTGGGTATTGTTGAATTTGCTCGGCCAGAACAGTTTTTAGAACTAGTGCGAAATGGAAAAGCAGTGGAGGCGTTGGATATGGTTGAAATGCTGGTAGCAAAAGGGATTTCTGTGAGGGGATTTGTGGAGCAATTGCTGAGTTATTTGCACGAGCAAATTTTGGAAAAGGCAAAAGTGGCAACAGTAAGTTTGGCAAATGAGTATTTGTTGGTTGAGCACTTGGAACAAGTGTATGAACGTAGTAAATATGCGGCAGTTGCTCAACTACCACTTGAACTGTTTGTCTTGGCTTTTGCTAAACCTAAGCCTATTCCAGTAGTAGAAATCACCAAACCAGTGGTAATGCCAAAAGTAGAACAGCCAGTAGTGGCCAAGCCGTTGCGGACGGTGACAGGTCTAAAACTGGAGAGTTTTGTTGAGAAATGGCCAGATATTTTGAAACTGGTCAAAGCGCAAAATACTTCTGTAGAGGCCTTGTTGCGTTCGACTAAACCGGTAGATTTTGATGGAACTACAGCAGAATTGGAAGTATTTTATGCCTTTCATAAGGACAAATTGGAGTCTGAAAAATGTCGATCTCTGATAGAGAAAGCTATTTCAGATGCATTTGGAGGGACGGTGGCAAAATTGAAACTATCGCTGGGGGATAAAAAGGTCGTCAAACCAGATAATATTCAAGGTAAGGTGGGAGATGATATTGTGGCAGCAGCAGAAGCTATTTTTGGCGTACAAGCGGTCTAGGTGAGAGAAAATTCTTCAGTAAAAATGTGACTATGGCGAATACCTAACTGGTTTAATTGTGAACGTAGAGATTTCATCATGGGAAGTGGTCCACAGATATAAATATCTTGTTGTGTAAGATTTGAGTGGTTTTTGGCCAAAATGTCACTGGTAAATCTGCCAGATTTTTCGGATTCATGAACAATGACTGATAGATTTTTGTTATATAGGCGCTGGAGCAAGTTGGTATACGTTGCTTCTGGCTTGGTTTTAACCACGTAATATAGAGTAACTTGATAGTTTGATTTGGGGAGAGTCGAAGCCATACTTAAAAATGGGGTGATGCCAATCCCACCAGCAATCCAAATCATGTTTTTTCGTGTATGGAATGCATATGAAAAACGGCCAAATGGTCCTTCGACATGTGCGGTGGTATCTAGAGGTAGTTGGGGGAGGAGTTTTGTATAGTCACCAGAGTTTTTTGCGCTCAGATTGAGAGTGGGGTTGTTTGGTTGAGAGGTGATGGAAAATGGATGGGCTTCGGTAAATCCTGGAGCATCGAAAGAAATAAATATAAATTGGCCTGGTTCGTGGATGAGAGGTTTGTTTTGTGCAGTAAGTTCTATTTCTGTTATGTCTGCATGAGATTTGACGCTGGTGACTGTATAAAGGCTACGAGGGACGAGAATTTTGCCATATACGGTTCTGTATATATACGTTGCCAAAGCAATCAAAGCAGTACAGACGATATAAATTTTAATCAATACAAAAACTCCCGAAGGAATAAATAGTGCATGGATCAGGCCAATGACATATACAACGCCTAAAAATTTGTGTGTATAGCGCCAGATGTGATAGGGAAGTTTGATAAATAAGGACAAAATAATCAAGCTGTTTAGGCCTAAAAATGCTAATTGGCCGAGAGATTGTGTCCATGGAGAGATTGTGGGGAGTAAGAGTTGGAGGCCGTAACTTGAGGTAAGAAGTATTGGATGAACCAAAAATAAAATCCAGACACAGATACCAATGAGATGGTGATAAATAGTAATTCGATTTATGGGACCAAATACACGTTCAAACCATTTGAATCTACCGCTCAGAAAAATATTAAACGCAAATAAACTAATACCGACCAAAGCGGCGATTTGTCCTAGGCCATATATAGAATATGTAGGACTTTCTATACCCCATAAAATTATCGGAATAATGCCAACACAGGCCGCTATTGCCCAGATCATGGTTACAATGATACAATGCAAATTGACTTATGGGAATTACAGATGCATTTGGAAAACTCGGCGATATCAATAAATTGCGTCAGCAAGCTATGCAGATGCAAAAGAGTCTATCGGCACAACAAATCACTGTCGAAGAAAGTGGAGTAAAAGTAGTGATCACCGGAGATCAGAAAATTTTGGAATTAGAAATTCAAGGTTTGTCTAATCAAGTTTTGAACGATGTATTAAATAAAGCAATTCGGAAGAGTCAGGAACTCGCAGCAAAAGAACTGATGAATATTTCCGGCGGACAAGGATAAGAGTACAATCGGTGGATGCGTGTTGCCAAGGCGATAAAAAATTTGACTGAATCTTTTGAACGTTTGCCAGGTATTGGGCCAAAAAGTGCAGCTCGTCTAACTTACTATTTATTACATGTGCCTCAACAACAACTGGATAGTTTTGCTCATGCTTTGTCGGCATTAAAACGAGATACGATGGAATGTGCTGAGTGTCACAATATTTCTGAGAGTTCGCCGTGTGATATTTGTGCAGACACGAATCGGGATAAGGAAATTATTTGTGTGGTTGAGCAACCACTCGATGTGTTGGCATTGGAACGGGGTCGGGGTTTTGGTGGTGTATACCATGTACTGGGAGGAATTATTGATCCGTTACACAACATAGGTCCTGATGAAATAAAAATTTCGCAATTGATGACACGACTACGTGGCGGATCGGTCAAAGAAGTGATTTTGGCAGTGAATCCAAATATGGAAGGTGAAGCAACGGCACTGTATATCAAGCGAGAAATCGGTAATCTAGGTCTGACAAATTTGTCGGTAACACGAATTGCTCACGGCTTGCCGATAGGGGCAGATATTGAGTATGCGGATGACCAGACTTTGACCCACGCAATGAGTGGTAGACGGACGTATTAGTTATAATAGAGGGATGACAGATATCATTAAGCCGAGGCTGGTTGAGGCTGGGAGTGTGGTAGGAGTGATTGCTCCGTCTGATGCCGTGGAAAAGTCTGAGCTGGAGGCTAGTCTGGAAATAATCAAAAAATGGGGTTTGAGGGTAAAAATGGGTAAACATGTGTATTCTAGGGTGGGAGATTTTGCAGCTGGAACGCCCGAGGAGCGGATGGAGGATCTAAAAGATATGATTTATGACCCGGAAGTGGCTATTATTTGGTCTGCTGGTGGAGGCTATGCAGCGACCGAAGTGCTACCTGTGTTGAACCGGGAAACTATGAAATATTTGCAGCAAAATCCAAAATGGTTTATTGGCTATTCTGATGTCTGCATGATTTTGAATGCTTTGACATCGTACAGAATTGCCAACTTGATGGGGCCGACTTTGTGGGGATTGTCTGAATGGGATGAGGAATCAGCTGAAACGTTACGAAAAATTGTATTTGGAGAGGTGGTGGATGGGGTCAGTTCCTCTGCTAAGTGGACGCCAAGTATTTCCGGAGTGGGTGAGGGGAGGATTGTGGTGGCGGATTTGGAAACATTAATTTTTTCTTTTGGGACTCGATTTGACCCTTTGATGTATGGTTCTGGACCAATTTTGTTAGGAATTGAAGAATTGGATATTGAGAAAAGTACGTTACAACGCCAGATTGATGTAATTTTGGCTCACAAGCGAGCAAATAGAATCGCTGGGATTTTTATTGGCCGACTAGTCAATATTCGTGAGCTGTCGTATCCAGATTGGGGTAAGGATCTGTCTGCTCGAGATATTATTACCGCTCGAGTAAAAAAATGGGGAGGACAGAGAATACCGTTGGCATTTTGTGATGATTTTGGTCATGCGGAGTGGGATTATGAGGAGTTGTCTATGGATGAAAAAATGAAAGCAAATCACCGATTTTTGGCAATTCCAAATGGTATTCGTGCACGTTTGGTTGTTGAGAACGATAGAGCGGAAATTTGCTATTTGGAAACAGTGTACAATTAGTAATATGGCTCCAGGATCAGTTGTCAAAAATCCTTATGAAACTAGTTTTGAAAATTTGACCACTTCTGCTAGTCAGGGAGCAAAAAAAGTCGCTAAAGATTTGAAAGAGCATGTGTTGGGTCCACAAAAATCCTTGTTGGAAGAGACGGGTATTTCTGCTTTGCCAACGGATAAAAAACATCAGGTAGAACAAGAGACACAAGCCAATTTACAACGTATTAATAATGAAATTGATACTATACGTAAGGAAAAGAAAAAAAAGGAACAAGAGAAAGCTCAGCAAGAGGAGCAAGTGAAACAAGCAAAAAAACAACAAGAAGAAAAAAAGAAAAAGGAAGACCCGGTTTGGCTGAAGGCGTTGAAAGGACAAATGGGTTCACAGGAAGGGCCGAAAAACGTAGCCGGGTAAATTGCCCCTATACACTGGCCTAGATTTGCCGTATACTTATGCCAATGAACAATAAATTGTATGTCGGCGGACTAGCTTGGGCTACTACAGACGATGGTCTGGCACAGGCCTTTTCTTCTGCTGGAAATGTAACTTCTGCAAAAGTCATTACTGACCGGATGTCGGGACGTTCTCGTGGGTTCGGATTTGTCGAGATGGCTTCAGAAGAAGAAGCTCAAAAAGCAATCGAAATGTTTCATGGCAAGGATTTAGATGGCCGTGTTTTAACTGTAAATGTGGCTAAACCTATGGAAGATCGTCCAGCTGGTAATTCACGTGGTTTTGATCGTGGTCCTCGAGATTTTGGTAATTCTAACCGTGGTTTTGGTGGCGGACGTGGTGGATTCCAAAGTCGAGGTGGATTCGGTGGTGGACGTGGACAAGGTAGAACTGGTATGCGAACCGGATCACGCTAAGTGGTAATATTGGTTGATGCGAATTTATAATTCTTTCTCTCGGACTGTCGAAGATTTTGAATCAATTAAAAAGGGTAAGGTTGGTATGTATACCTGTGGTCCCACTGTATACGATTATGATCATATTGGTCACGGTAGGAAATATACGTACGATGACGTATTACGCAGAGTATTGACTTATTTTGGTTATGAAGTAACTCATGTACAAAATATTACTGATGTGGGGCATTTGGTGTCTGATGGTGATGATGGTGAAGATAAAATGGAAAAAGGAGCAAAAAAATTTGGTAAGACTGCGTGGGAAGTAGCTAAATTTTTTACCCAGGCTCATTTTGATTCTATGGATTTACTCGGAATACTTCGACCCACTATTTCCTCCAAAGCAACTGAACATATACCAGAGCAAATTGCTTTGGTGCAGACCTTGGTAGATAAAGGTTTTGCCTACGAAACTGAGGAAGCTGTGTATTTTGATGTGGCAAAATTTCCTAGATATGATGGTTTATTTGGACAATATTTGGCTGGAAAACATGTAGCTGTTCGTGAAGGGGTACATACAGGAGAGCATAAAAAACATCCGGAGGATTTTGCTTTGTGGTTTAAACGTGTTGGTCGATTTGTGGATCATGTCATGTATTGGCCATCTCCGTGGGGTGAAGGATTCCCTGGTTGGCATGTGGAATGTTCGGCTATGGCTATGAAATATTTGGGTGAAACATTTGATATTCATACTGGTGGCGAAGACCACTTGCCTGTCCATCACCCAAACGAAGTGGCGCAGTCTGAAGCTGCTACAGGTAAACCATTTGCGAGGTATTGGTTACATTATGCATTTTTAAATGTTGATGGCCAAAAGATGAGCAAGTCGCTCGGAAATGTCTATCGGGTGGAAGATGTGGTGGAAAAAGGTTTTTCGGCTCGGGCTTTACGATATCTATATTTGACTGCTCATTATCGGAGCCCGATGAATTTTACTTGGTCGGCATTGGCTGCTGCCCAGAGTGCTTATGATAAATTGGTTGATTTTGTTCGTGAGGCAAAAAAAGACACAGTCAGAACTGAACTTTCGCGAGACAAACTGAAAAAGCTGGATGGATTTCGAGAGCGGTTTTTGGCAGCGATCTCTGATGATTTGGCGATTCCTTCTGCAATGGCTGTTATGTGGGAATTATTGAAAAGTAATATTCCAAATTATGACAAACTCGACCAATTATTAGATTGGGATCAAATTTTGGGTTTAGGATTGGAACAAGCACATGTTGAAATAGTGGTACCTGAGGCAATAGTAAAGTTGGGAACATTGCGCGAAGAATTGCGCTTGCAGGCTAGGTATGTCGATGCCGATACTGTGCGGGTGGAAATCGAAAAACAGGGTTGGATAGTCATGGATTCCAAATCTGGACCTGTGTATAAAAAGAAGTAAACATATTTTATTTATGAAAACTGTATTTTCTTGGTTGTTTTGGGTTGATGTATTTGTGGTAAATATTGTGTTGGGGTATTTGGTATACAAACAGATTTATACCAAACCAGTGTCGGTCTCGAAGAGCTCCGTAGTTGACGAGTGTGGAGCTAGTTGTAGGGCGTATATAGATATGAAGATGTCACCAGCGGTTACCTCTAGCCCAACAATTGCCGTTTTGCCGACAAAGATATCGCCTGCCCCGACAAGTACACCTGTAGTAGCAACAGTAGCCAAAGTTCGTCGAGTGTCCTATATCACCGTACCAGGTAGTGGTGGAAGTTCTTTGCAGCAGTCATGGATGGATGTAGCTGGAACAGACTTTTATTTTGATACAAAGGATTATCCAGGTATTAAGGAAGTCGTTTTTGAGTCGACTATGCAATTGGTAAATGGGAGTGGTATGGCATATGCCAGGCTGTTTGATGCTACTCATGGAATAGGGGTTCAGGGTAGTGAAGTGCAAACCAATAGTAATTCGAGTACAATCGTCCAATCTGGACAGGTTGGATTTTGGTCTGGAAAAAATCTAATTCGAGTTCAAGTAAAAAGTTTGACGACTGAGAGTGCCGTGTTTAATGGCGGTCGGTTGCGAATTGTTGCAGAAAACTAATATGCATGACAAATTACTAGCAATAATTTTTGATTTAGATGGAACGGTTTTGGATAATGAAGATGATTGGGAACAAGCATTTTCAACAGTTGTTCGGACTGAGCAATTTGATACATCGATACTAGTAAAATATCCATTTGGATGGTGGCATGAACCGGGAATAGGGCTTGAGAATAATTGGCGGCGAATAGTGGCACGAATGGATCCAAAGCCGATGGTGGATAGTTTGGTATCTAAAACACATGATGCGTATTTATTAACAGAGCGAACTGCGGATACTATTCGGGTTCGAGATGGTGTAGAGAATTTAATCGAGTATGCGAAACAGCGAGGTTGCCTGACAGCGTTGGCTACTGGTACTGGATGGAATGTGGTCGAGGAGGAATTAGAGCAGTTGAATTTGGTATTGGCTTTTGATGTCACAACTACAGGTGAAGAAGTATTAGTACAAAAGCCTGATCCAGAAATATATATACTTACTGCGCAAAAAATGGGTGTAGATCCAACTGAGTGTTTGGTGATAGAGGATTCTTTGGCAGGTGTTCGATCGGCATTGGAGGCGGGTTGTAATGTGGTGGGATTGGTGTCGACATATGCTCCGGCGGATGAATTGGAAGCAGCTGGAGCAAACTGGGTAGTTCAGAGTATTGATGAAGTGGCAGGACTGTTGGATACTGAGTATCCTGTGGTTTCTCCCGAGCGTTTGGTAGAATAGACTTTATGAATCTGGGAGCCGTTTTTTTGGCAGGATTGTTTACAGGTGGAATTACCTGCGCTGCAGTACAAGGAGGGTTGTTGGCAACTGCTTTGGCTGGCAACAAACGCTATGAACATACTTCGAGTCGATGGCTGGGTATTGGTGGATTTTTGATTTCAAAATTGTTCGTACATATTATTTTTGGGGCGTTTTTAGGGGGGTTGGGAAGTGTATTGTTTTTGTCTGTACGACAAATGGGCTGGTTGCAACTGGTTGCTGCTGCATACATGTGTGGGGTGGCTTTGGCAATGCTTGATGTTCATCCATTTTTTCGCAGATTTTTACTCACGCCTCCTCGATGGTTGGGTCGAAGATTGAGAAGTGAATCTAAATCAGGACAAGTATGGGCACCAATATTGTTAGGGGTTCTTACGGTTTTGATTCCTTGTGGGGCAACACAAGCTATTATGACTCAGGCGATAACGACTGGTAATGCTTGGTCTGGAGCTGTGTTGTTAGCGGTATTTGTGGTAGGGACGATGCCAATGTTTACAATTTTGGGTATGGGATTTGCGAAAGCAATTGCGGCTAGTAGTCGTTGGCTACCTAGAGTGGCGGGTTTGGTAGTTTTGGGCTTGGGATTGTGGAATATTAATTCTTCTGCAATTGTACTAGGAAGTCCAGTATATGCTCAGCGAGTTGCGCGGTCGTTTTATTGTACGATTACCTTTTGTCCAGTAAATTTGTTGCCGCCGGTGACGCAGGTAAATATTCAGATTACTGGAAATGGCTATAGAGTAGATAGACCTGTCCTTGCTGCGGGTAAAAAAATTACCTTACATTTAGAAAATATTAATGCTACTGGTTGTCAGCAGGCATTTACTATTCCTTCTTTAAACGTGTCGAAAATTGTAGGTATGGGTAAATCTGCTCAAGTGGAGTTTGTTGCTCCAGACAAGCCGGGAATACTGGCTTATTCATGTGGTATGGGAATGTACCCCGGAGAATTTACTGTGGTGAATTGATATGGCAAAGAAAATATTTACGATTTCAGGAATGCACTGTACGGCATGTTCGTTGGTTATTGAAGGTGAGCTAGAGGATATAGGAGTGATTGCAAGGGCCGATTATGCAAAACAAATCGTGACGATTGATCATCGACCCGAAAACATCAGTGATGACCTTATAAAAAGCGTAATTGAGAAACAGGGATATACCGTTGTGGGGTGATATGAAACAGGAGCGAGAAGATACAGAGTATAAGACTATTGTTCGGGGTATGGTAATTTTGGCGACGGCAATTGTGGGACTGGCAACATATGAAGCTACTAAGCCGCAGTTTGATTTTTCAGCTCGTCGAGTAACCTATGTTGTACCTGGTGATTCTGAATTTACTGCTCGAATTACTTATATAGACGGAACGGGTATTAATACTCTGGTAGATCAAACTGGAGAATTAGCTTACTTTCGCGACGCGATGACAAGAAATGTAAAATAGATACATGAATAATGTACCTCTGGCAGAATTGTTGAGACCAAAAACTCTTGATCAATATATTGGACAATCGCATTTGGTAGGCCTTGGCAAACCGTTACGAATTGCTATCGAACAAAAACATCCGATGAGTTTTATTTTATGGGGACCGCCCGGGGTAGGTAAGACGACATTGGCGAGAATTTATGCCCAGGCATTAGGTGAAGAGATGGTTGAATTGTCTGCGGTGAGTGCGGGAAAAGATGACATTCGAAGTATATTGGGCAAAAAACGGATTTTGTTTTTGGATGAAATACATCGATTTACTAAGTCTCAACAGGATTTTTTATTGCCGTACGTTGAACGAGGTGAATTGTTATTAATAGGGGCAACGACAGAGAATCCTAGTTTTGAAGTTATTGCACCACTTCTGTCTCGTACTCGAGTATTTGTTTTACAGGAATTAACTAGTGAGGATATGGGAAAGATTTTGGACCGTACAGAAATAAATATTTCGGCCGATGTTCGAGAGTTGCTCATTAATCTGGCGAATGGAGATGCTAGACAAATGATTTCAATGTTGGAAGCTACACAGGCATTGTATGGCAGTGTTAATATCCAACATTTACAAGATACTTTGCAGTCTCGACATTTGCGCTATGACAAGGTTGGCGAAGAGCATTACAACACTATTTCCGCGTTTATTAAGTCCATGAGAGGTTCGGATGCAGATGCGGCAATCTATTATCTGGCACGAATGATTGAAGCAGGTGAAGATCCATTGTTTATTGCGAGAAGAATGGTGATTTTCGCTTCTGAAGATGTGGGTCTGGCAATGCCTACGGCACTTGTGGTGGCTAATTCTGTATTTCGTGCTTGTGAAACAATTGGCTACCCTGAGTGTGCGATTGCTCTGGCTGAAGGAGTCGTATATTTGGCTCAGTGTAAAAAGGATCGGCGTGCATACGACGCATTGCAGCAAGCAAAGGCAGATGTGCAGAGATATGGAAATTTGCCAATTCCTATGAATTTACGCAATGCACCAACAAAATTAATGAAAGAGCTAAATTACGGTAAGGGATACAAAATGTATGACAATGAAAGTTTGTTGCCGGAAAAATTGAAGGGGAAGAAGTATATTTAAGTTTTTTTGCGGTTTTTTACATGCCGGAAAAATAGTGCAACGTTGACGATATTTATGACGGCGAAGCCTAAAAGAGAGGGTAACACGAGCTGATATTCTTTGAGATTGGTGTCGAATTTAGTTACGATGTAGGCAATAATAATTGTGCCTACCCAACCGAGGATAAAAGTAGCTTTAAAGTCTGCCCAACGTCTGCCTGGATAATCCTCCTCTTCGTCGGGACGAATGTATCTATACATGGCTCCCACAAATACTGCACCTAAAACTAAACCGCGAGTAATAGGAATCCACAATTTGTCGTATTCGTATGCCGGCACGTGGCCTAGTTCTAGGAGAGTCAAACTGACTACCAAAAGAAACAATCCGCTATAAATGAGATTGTGGGAGAAGGGGAGATGGAGAAACTCGTTTAGTTGAGCAGCTTCTGAGTCGTCGTGTTTTAGACCAGCCAAGAAGAGAGACTTGGACACGATGTGAACCACTTGCCCACCATACGTAAATAAAATGGCAAGCATAATGATATTTTTGAGTACGCCATCTGAAAGTACAGCGTATGTAGATAATGGTAAGGCAGAAATACCGTTGACGTATGAATTGATTAAAACTGAAATAATTCCTGGCAAAAGAATCATGTACAGGATTTCAAACAAGGAAAGTCGAAAAACACGTTTATTTTTTAGAAATGAGGCTTTGTAGGTGACTAAGCAAGTGACGCCGATAACGATAATAATCGATAATAAATGTGAACGGATCATGCATTTATCTTAGCATTTATTGCGTATCTTTGGTCTTTTCGTACCAGCGGTACAGGCCTTCGATGTAGTGGTCCACTTCATGTAGTTGGGCAATGATCTGTTCACGGAGTTGTGTGGAACTAACTGAAGGGGTATTTTGCTGAGAAAGCCACTCCAGTACATTTTTTGTGACTGTGTCGATATGAGTTTTTTCAAGGCCTGCCGCAGTGAGTACTCGATTGATCTTATCAATATTAAATGGTTCGGTATTTCCGTCTCGTTTTATGATTAATTTGTCCATACATCGCTATTATATACTACTTGAGCTTTGTATTATTTTCGGGTAGAATTATAGATTCATGTTTTCACTTATAAAAAACAACAAAACGTTACTAGTTATTGCGGTAATTGCTGTAGTTAATGCTTTGGGATATGGGATTATTATTCCGATTTTATACAGTTATTCCCAGCGATTTGGCCTAACAGATTTTCAAAATGGCATGTTGTTTGCCATTTTCTCTTTGTGTTCGTTTTTGTCGGCACCGATTATTGGAGTCTTATCAGACAAGTACGGACGAAAACCCCTCCTTGTTGTGTCTTTGATTGGTACGGCCTTGTCATTTGTACTAGCTGCGTTAGCACAAAATGCTGTGTGGTTGTTTGTCGCCCGGGCTTTGGATGGTATTACTGCAGGCAATATTCCTGTAGCTTCAGCAGTTATCTCAGACTCGCTTGAGCCTGCTGAACGACCAAAGGGTTTTGGTATTATTTCTGGAGCGTTTAATTTTGGTTTTGTGTTTGGTCCGGCTATTTCTGCATTGACAGTAAAAATGGGAGTTTCTATTCCATTTTGGGTGGCTACTGTGGTTACTGTTGTGGCAATAGCAATGACTATAGCTATTTTGCCTGAAACCAACAAACATATGGGGGAAATCTCGAAGAAAAAGCTGTTTGATTTTGTAGCGTTGGCCAAAACATTGGTTGATAAAAATGTGGGCAAAACCTTATTTGTTTCCCTCGCTTACTCTTTTGCTTTTGGTTTGTTTATTTTTGCTTACCAACCAGTATCAGTGAAATTGTTGCAACTTGATGCTTCACAAATTTCGGTCAACTTTACTATATTTGGTATTGTTGGTTTCTTGGCTCAGGCAGTGATCATTCCAGCAGTAGTTAAACGATTTGGTGATCAAAAAGCTCTCATGTATTCACTGTTTTTGGTTGGTGTAGCGTTTATTGGTTTGTTTTTTGGTCGCTACCAAGCACTTATTTTTATGGCCGTATCAGTAGTATTGTCATTGGCAAACGCATTTGTTGGGCCAATGATAAGTTCACTATTGTCACGAGAAGTGGATGCAAGATCTCAAGGTGAGATCATGGGTGTGAATGCTTCATATGTGAGTTTAGGTATGATATTTGGTCCAATTGTAGGAGGGTATTTGGCAGAAGCAAGTCTAGCAATGCCTTTTTTGATAGGAGGATTTATTTCCTTAGGGTGTGGATATTTGGTGATCCAAGTTTTGCATAAATTAAGAGTTGCTCATTTGCACTAACAGATCTAGGTGTATTTCGGTATGATGTAGTGATGCGAAAGTTATGGCGTAGTTATTGGCAAGTTTTGATTTGGGGTTTGGTGATATTTTCGGTTGGCTATTCAGTGACAAGTTTGATATTGCTAACCAAAAATAATCTAAATGAAAAAGCTATAGATCAGTCTGCAACTCAGAATCAGTCTGCTCAACAGGTGGTGGCTACTGCTACTCCTGCCCCACGAATTTTGACTGTTGAGACAATGCTTGAATATCGCGCAATTGACCAATTGATTAAAAAACAACCTGGAGAAACTACAATATTAGTAACCGGAGACGTTTTGCTTGCAAGGTCGGTAAATGCAAAAATTCGTGAGAAATATGATAGTTTATATCCTCTAGCTCAGACACAAAAAGAATTGGCTTCAGGAGACATTACTTTTATTAATTTAGAGACACCACTAACTTCTAATTGTAAAGTAACTACCGTGGGTATGTCTTTTTGTGGTGATGTAGAAAATGTCGAGGGTTTGAAAACTGCTGGAGTCGATGTAGTAAATTTTGCTAATAATCATGCAGGTAACCAAGGTGGAGACGGGATAGTGAGCACAATATCTGCATTACGAAATGCGGGTATGTCGGTTGCTGGTGTGGGAGATGTGGTGGTGATGGAAAGAAATGGAAAGAAGTTTGGTTTTTTGGGATTTGATGATATACCACCACGCACAGCAGGTATTTCATGGGCAGATCCGGAGGATGTTAGAGCTCAAATTCGTACGGCAAAATCTCGAGTGGATTTTTTGATTGTTCAATTTCATTGGGGTGTGGAATATACCAATAAAGCTACACCACAACAAAAGCAGTTGGCACATTTGGCTGTAGATGCAGGAGCCGATTTAATTGTGGGAAATCATCCTCACTGGGTTCAGGGGTTGGAATTTTATAAAGGAAAACTTATTGCATATTCGCATGGTAATTTTATTTTTGATCAGCAATGGTCTAAAGAGACTACAGAGGGAGTAGTGGGAAAGTATGTCTTTTCTTCATCTGGATTGGTTGATGTTCAGTATTATCCAGTAATAATGACAAAGGATTTGACTACTCATTGGGCAGATCAGACTGAAGCTGCGCCAGTATTGGATCGGATGCGTGGAGGGAGTATTAAATGACAGAATATGCTACATTTGCGGGTGGGTGTTTTTGGTGTACTGAAGCAATATTTGAACGTTTAGAAGGAGTAACATCTGTAATTTCGGGATATATTGGTGGACAAGTAAAAAATCCTACTTATGAACAAGTGTGCAGTGGAAATACAGGTCATGCTGAGGCGATTCAAATTTCGTATGATCCTGAAGTAATTTCATACACTGTATTGTTGGAAATTTTCTTTGCGACTCATGATAGTACAACATTAAACAGACAAGGAAACGATGTAGGAACTCAATATAGATCAGCGATTTTTTATCATACTGAACATCAAAAGAATTTGGCTGAGAAATATATGGCTTCTATTCCTGGTTGTACGACCCAGCTAGCTCAAGCGAGTGAGTTTTATCAGGCTGAAACGTATCATCAGGGCTATTACGACACCAATCGGACTTCAAATCCATATTGTAGTTTGATTATTGATCCCAAAGTACAAAAATTGATTAAAACATATTCTAAATTTTTGAAGCATGATCATTAATTTATTTTCTGGATTATTGTTTGTTTTACTGGCAGTCTATAGTTTTTTTGTATTACCAGCTGGAAGTTTGCAAATAATTACCTTGACTCGGGCGTATGCATTTGCGGCATTAGGTTATTTGCTGATTTGTGTTTTTTGGCCAAAAGCCCTTCTAGGGCGAAAGCAGGTGGGATTTTGGTGTCTGGTTTTTGCTCTTGCTCATGCGAGTTGTGCATTTTTTGGTCAATTTAATGGATTTGCAGGGTTGGCATTTTTGCCAGTTTCTTATCTGCGGCCTATGATTTTTGGTTTAGGGGCTATTTGTCTTTTGGCGATTTTAGTCTTTTATAAAACTCGTTTTGCAAAAATTCTGACAGGTTTATTGTTCGGTATACTCTGTATACATATATTAATTATTGGGATACATTTTTCTGACTTTTCTTTGCCAGGGGTAAAACTATTGTTTTTAGCTATATCGCTATGGATATTGTTGCAGTCGTTAAATAAAAAAGGTTGGGTTACAGTTGTAATGGGATTTTGTTTGCTTGTTGTAAGTGTGATTTTATTCGCGCCAAAATCAAACAATCTAGGCTCGTTGTCTTTACATAGTCAACATTCATCTCAGGCCTCTGACGTAGTGGCACGTGTTACAAGTGGGCAAATAACTGGACGTAGATTTTCAGTCAGCTTTATTCCAGAGAAAAAAGTTTTACCAAATAAGACTTCTACACTTCGTTTTGTAGTAAATGATGCAAGTAGTGGTTATCGGGTTCAATTATTTAATTATGCTTACGAAAAACTGATGCACGTGATTATTGTTGATTCATCGTTGAAATATTTTTCACATATTCATCCAGAATATTTGGGTGATGGGGAATTCGAAATTTCTACTCAATTTCCAAAATCTGATTTGTATCACATATATATAGATTTCACACCTGTTGGTGAGAAAAATGAGCAACAATTTGGTTTTACCCTCTTGGTGGGTTCAGGGTCGGATAATTCGCAGAAAAGTTTTGTCCACGACAGTAATTATGAACAAGTATTTGGTGACTTAAAAATTTCTCTGGAGACTGACGAGACACTGTCCGCAAAAAAAATGTCAATTGGTCAGCAATTGTTGCGGTTTCATTTTTCTCAAACCAATTCCTCTGAGTTGTTTCAGGACCTCCACCCATACTTGGGTGCATATGGACATTTGGTCATGATTAACACGCAAACGTTTGAATATACACATATCCATCCTAAAATAAGTCAACGTTTATTGTCTTCTGATAGAGGTGGTCCAGATATAGAATTTTTGCCAATTGGTTTATATTCTCCCATACAACCCGGGGTTTATGCTGTTTTTGGTCAGTTTATGCCTCGTGGAACCTTGACAGTTAGTCGTTATTTAATCAAAGTAGAACCATGAAGTTTGTTTTGTTTTCTTTGTGCAGTATTTTTTTTATTATTGTTTCGCCAATTCTTGTTGAGGCACATGTATTGGAGACGAGTAATACAGTTGGGGGAGTACTACATATTAGCCCGGATGACAATCCAATTGTAGGAGAGCCGACACGTTTTTTTGTAGAAATTAAAGATACGTCTGGATTATTTGATTGGGAGACTTGTGGTTGCCAACTATCTATTTGGCGCGACAATGGTGAACTATATGCTGATAATTTTTCTGAAAATGGAGTGGAATATGTCTTTGATAAGAAAGGGGTGTATGAAATTAGGGTTGCGGGAAAAAAGCCTGATTTTTTATTGACATATTCTGTACGTGTGAGTCGTGAAGAAAGTGGGTCGCCAACGTCTGTTAGTTTGTGGCAAAGAATTGTAGAATGGGTGTCACACTTATTTTTAAGGAGGTGATTTTATGAAGTTACGAATTATTTTTTCATTTTTAGGCATATTGTGTTTGGTTCATGTTTTTGCTCAATCTGCTTTTGCACATGTCGTAGTAAAACCTAGTGAAGTGGCTGTTGGCTCGCGGCAAACATTTACTGTCGCAGTACCTGTAGAAAAAGAAATTTCTACAGTGGCAGTGCGTTTGGTGGTTCCGGCTGATTTAAGTTCAGTTATGCCAAATGTTAAGCAGGGTTGGAAAATTTCAACTAAAAAACTAGATGGTGGCACCATGGAAATCTTATGGTCTGGCGGTGTAATTCCAACTGGTCAACGAGATGAGTTTGCTTTTTCGGCAAAAGTTCCAGCCAAGGAAACTGATATTATCTGGAAAGCGTACCAAACGTATCAGGACGGTAGTGTTGTTTCATGGGACAAGTCGGAAGCAGAATTTGATGAATCAGATAAATCAATTGGACCATTTTCTACAACAAGCGTTATAGATGATTTGACGCCTAAGCCTACGGCAGCTGATGCGGCTAATGATCGGGTGAATTTATTATCTATTGCTGCTTTAGCCATGTCAGCATTTGCTATATCGATGCAACTTTTTTCTCGTAAAACTGCATGAAATTTTTTGTTGCATTGTGTTTATTTTTTTACTACTCCGCTTTTTTAAGCGGAGTAGTATTGGCACATGTGGCTGGTCAACCGCCGTTTTTCAAAATCAATGGTGTATATAGCGATCTTTATCCTGTGCCTTCGAGTTCTGTAGCTGATTTTGTTTTGCCCCAGGATTTGGCTCACACACCCTTTCCTGTTGGAGAGCAATTGAATTTTCAAATAGATTTTGCTGTACTGGGAATTTCGCCAGAAGTGTTGAAAAAAACTACATTTTTATGGGATTTTGGGGATGGTAAAAGTGCAATTGGTACTAGCATGAACCATGTATACACCAAACCTGGATCTTATACACTCACTGTGAAAATAGATTCATCTGAGTTACCAACACCGCAGTTGTTTCAATCTGTACTGATTCACATCTTGCCGAGTGATGATTATGTATTGCCTAAATCTGCGATTAAAATTAATGGCCAATTGCCAGACAGCGTAAGTGGAATGGTGTATGTAGATTTGAATTCTCCTGTTCAATTTGAGTCTGTTGGTTCTGTAGGTGAATCGTATTTTTGGGATTTTGGAGACACAACACCGGCGGTTTATGGTCAAAGAGTGAGTCACGAATATCCGTCTAAACAATTTCCTGGAGGTTTGTCTATTGTTTCAGTATTGTTGAGAGTGACTGATAAACAAGGATTTATTTCTGACGCATATGTCATGATGATGGATAAGAGCTTGGTACCGATTGTTACACCTGCTTTGACTAATGATCAAAAACAACTTTCTACAGGAGGTTTGGCGAAAGGTAAAAAATTGTTGGTTTTGATAACTGTTGGAATTGTCAGTATTTTCGGTATATTTATTTTTAGGAAAAAAATATGAAAGTCATTTATTGGACAACTATAGTTCTTTGTTTGGCAGTTTTATTTATTTTTAGAGCTCACGATTATGGTCGTTATCCGTTTCCGGGTCATGCAGATGAGTTAAATTATGGCTGGGCTGGTGTAAATTTGATCCGAGAAGGCCAACCGTTGGGGTGGACTGGACATAAAGCATACCCATCGTCATGGATTGCCTTTGATGGGGTGATGGGGAAGGGGACACAAATTCAAATTGGTGTAAAAATGTATAAACCGTGGTTGGATGAACCACCTCTGTATTCGCTATTAGCCGGTAGCATGGCTTATTGGTACAACGATCCAACTTGGACAATTTTACCAGCGAGCCATATTCGAATACCGGCAATTTTTTTTGGGTTTGCCACGACTTTGTTATTGTTTTTTTGGGCTCGTCGTTGGTATGGAACAAAGATGGGGTTATTGGTTGCAACAATTTATACTCTGACGCCAATATTTTTATTTGGTTCACGTTTATCTTTGCCAGAAAATGGTATTAGTTTTTTGTATGTTTTGGGGTTGTTTTTGTTGTCAAATTTGGAATCGCGTCACATTGGTAGATGGAAGTATTTCTTGCCGATAGGTTTGGGTGTCTTGGCAGGCTTGGCAGGGCTTATGAAACCTACTGGCTTTTTTATCGCAGGTTTTTTTGCGTTTATATTTATAATACGAAATCAAGTTAAAAAAGGTTTGCTGACACTGTTGATCGTTGTTCCCTTTGTGGTTGGTCTTTTGGGTTACTATACGCATTTTGGAGGACAGAAAGCTTGGGAGATTCTACGTATACAAGGATTTCGGCCTTCGGGTTGGTCGTCTTTGGGGTATGTGTTTTCTACACCGCTTTATAGTACGAGCAATGAGCCAGTATTTGATGGTTGGTATGTATATTTATTGTTTATGAGCTTTATTGTGGGGGTAAATTCTTATAAGGATAAACGGATCGCATATTTAGTATGGGCAATTGTTTTTTGGTTTGGAGTAGTAGTGATGTCTTCTGGGGAGCAAGATCCATTGGCTTGGTACAGATATCCAGTATTTCCTCTGTTGGCCTTTTTGGGAAGTATTGGTTTGGTTCAATCAATTAAATCGCCTAATTTACTGACCGGGTTTATGGCAGTGGGTATGTGGTTGTCATCTCGTTTTTTTGTCCATAATGCCTTTATGGCTACGACAGATACATATACATTTAAAGTCGTTTTTGGTTTATTGATGGTGCCATTTATTTGGCTGACTATTAAACCTTCTTACACTGCTATATATGTATCTCGTGCTGTATTGGTTGGGGTATTAATGGTGGGGTTGTATTTGAACGCGAGATATATATACAGCGTGTTCCCGATTACTTGCGAAAGTATTACTTGTCCAATTCAAGTAGGAACTCCACTATCGGACATTCGATTGCCGATTTTGTGGCGCTTTTTTATACCAAAACAATATGTGGGATTGTATTAGCTGTTTTTAGTTTGATTACATCGAGGTATTTTTTTGATTTCTTCAGGAGAAATTTTTTGGATTATTTTTTTGTCGGCAAGGGACTGTAATAATTTATTGTTATCTTGTTTTGGATAAAAAATATGTCGTTCGGCGTCGAAATGACCATACCATTTGGTGCTGGCGATCCAGCCATTGCACGGCGTGCCAATTTGATCTAAATTTTGATAATTGTCAAAAATATATTTCGTCAAAAATTCCCCAGGTTTCATGCTGTATAGCCGTTGTTCGGTATCAAATATTACAAGAGCCGGCTTATTGGTTTGAATATCCTGAATAATTTGGTTTTGCATAGTTTGGTCTTTATCCATTCCAGGTAAAATCATTTGATATCTGGATGCTGGTGTGCGATTTATATATAAATGTTCTTGAGGATCAAATGGGCCTAAGAAATATGTTTGTTTTTTGGATACATAATCGTTTACAAAATTTGCAATTGCAGGTCGGTCATAAATAAGTGGTTGAGTCCCCATGTATTTTGTGTAGCTCTTGTCTAGCCATTTATCGGTCAAAAATATGCTTAAGGCAAGTGTATATATTGCAGTGATAAGAATTAGTGATTGAGATAAAAGATTTTTCTTGCTATGAAACAGCCAAAAATATAGAGACAAAAACAAATTTGTAATTGATAGTATGTGGTATACCGCTGCTTGGTAATCTGTTTCTGTTGTGGTGTAGGGGTCAGCTCTGGCACAGGAAAAACTAAGTAGGAGCCAAAGCGCCACTGCTGCTAAATATCTTTTTTTATATATCGCATACGCAAGAAGAGAAAAATTTGCTAGCGCCAATGTGACAATGTAAGGGAACCCGATATTCAAATCTTTTGTCATGAGTAATGAAGTCTTAAATTGTTGGAAAAAATGAACCAAAATTACTACTGCAATTCTCAGTGGGTTGTGGGTAGAAATATTGTCAGGTAGATATGCATAATATGCGACATTGAAATGGATAGACTGAAGATAAAATTGTTTTAAACTGCCAGTAATTAGGAGATAGAAAATTGGCAGTGATAAATAAAGGATATAACGTTTTATTTGACTAAAGGATCTCTCTGATTTCCAGGTATGCAGCAAGCTCACGCTTACAAGAATGGCTACCGTATATATTTGAGTCAATGATGTCCAAAGTGTGGCTGTAGCGGATAGTGCGATGATTTTATGTTGATGGGGGGTTAATGGTGAAGTGCGAATTAGTGATGAAATTAAGATCAGATAACCAGGTAATAACAAGAGGGCTGATATAGAATCAGCAATATACATATGGGTCCAATCAAACGTAGAGCCAACTGCTAGTAAGATTGTAAGGATACTAATCGTACGACCAAATTTTTTGCCGACAAATTTGTAACCCCATTTTGTTAGCCAAATATACAGACCAAAAATTAATACGGCATACAATAGACGAAACCTGGGAAAGCTGCCGTTTGCCATAATATATAACGGAACTGCCGCAATATACGGTAGTGGATTGTGTTGAGTAAAAAAACCTGTGTAGGGCAAACGACCAGAAAGAACATTTTTTGCTCCCAGAATATTTTCAAATTCGTCTGGATAAAAATGGTGCAAAGAGCTGGTGAGAAGAATAAACAATAAAATTATTGGGTATACTAATCGCTTCATTTGACTAAATTTATCACAGGATTGCCTTTAGGAGAATTTTGTATGTATCGTAATCAAAAAATTGTTCAAATTCTACAGAAGAGATTTGTTCTTCTTGGACATGAGAAGTTTTTTTAACAATCACCCAATTGTTGATTGTGAATATATCAGTTTGGCCTGTAAGAAGGTTTTTTTCTGTAATTAATTTTTGATTTTCAAATGGCCAAGATTTAATTTTGGTTTTTGTGAAGGCAAGCTCTAATCGTAAATTATGCAATTCTGGTGATTCCTTATTTATACATGCGCCTTTACATTTATCGATCTGATAGCCGAAGCAGCTGTTTTGACTTTTTTCAACGCCAAGGATTTTTTGACAGAGTTTGTATTCTTGGGCTGTAGAAATAATTAGTTGCTTTGCTTGACGTTGAGATTTGCAAATTGCCATAATTTGTTTTGGATCGTAGAGGTGAATGTTTTTTACTTGGTCTATTTGGAGACGATGGTAGGCAAGAGATGTATCAAGAACTAACATGGTTAGTGTGTGACTTTGACGAAGCATGCGATTGAAAATAGGCAGATGTTTTTTGATCATTTGAGATTCTAATAACAATGCGCCAATTTCACCAGCGGTTTGAATGTGATTAATTGATCTAACGTGTGCGGAAAGTTTTCGCTCCTTGGCAGAATTCATATCATTGCTAAAGTGTTGTAGTACTCGTGCACGAATATTTTTGCTTTTACCGATATATATAGGGGTATTTGATTGATCGTACATGATATATATGCCACAATTTTCTGGCAAATTTTCAAACATCGAATGAGAAATGTTAGCCGGTAACATTGGCTTGGTTAAGGCTCTTTTGATTAAATCGTCTAATACTTCTGGTTGATGGTCTATGAGAATTTTTTGAAAAAATTTATACAACACATTAGCGTCTGGCATAGCACGATGTCTGTTTTCTACGACCAGGCCAAGTCTTGATATTAATGCGTCGACTCCGTGACGATGATATTGGGGGTATAACCATCGAGAAATTTTTACTGTATCAATATACGGATGATTAAACGGTGCTTGAATTCTTTTGAACGATTGTTTGAGAAAGCCATAATCAAATCTGGCATTATGGGCGGCAAATATAGCGCCGTCTAACATTTCATGTATGTTTTCTGCTACTGATCTAAATGTGGGAGCCTCATGAAGTAGTTGATCTGTAATGCCGTGTATGGCAGACAATTCTGGACTAAGCGAGACATCGGGATCGATAAGAGTCTCATACTCTTGGATGGTTCCATCTGGTTCGACCCGAATAATTGCTACTTCGACTATTCGGTCGTTTACAGGGTTCATGCCTGTTGTTTCTATATCGACAAAGGCAATCGGCAGTTGGTACATATTTTTACTGTACCACGGACGTCAATATGTAATTTACATGATTATTACAGAGGGTTTGGTTTATTTTTATTTTGCGTAGTTATGATTTGGACATATGAAATATTATATATCGAAAGGGGGTGAACTAAATGACTGATACACGCAACAATTCCGGTATGTTATTAACTGGTGTGATGGGTGGGGTTTTGGGAGGATTAGTCGCAGTGCTGTTGTCTGATGATAAACGTCGAGGTCGGCTTTTGGGTATATTGACTGATTTGAAAGATAAGGCAACTTCTCAAATGTCTGATGCAACAGAAGCCGCTGAACACAAAGTAAAACGAGTCACTTCAAAAGAGTGAAACACTCTAAATATAGCGGTGGGTAAATTTACTCACCGCTTTAGCTGGAGATCTGTAAAGTAAAAGAGTATATTTGCTATGTATGATAAAAAAGTTGGGCATATTAAATTCTGGAGGAGATTGTGCCGGATTAAACGCAGTGATTGCAGCTATAGTCAAAGCTGGCTTGGCAGATGGTTATGAATTGTTGGGATTTGAAAAAGGATGGGAAGGATTACTGGATAAAGAATTTATAAATCTGCAACTAGAGGATGTCAGAGGCATTTCTCACTTGGGGGGGACTATTTTACATACTACAAACCACGGGAGATTTTCAGGAAAAGTAGGCAGCGGTCAAGCAAATCTAATACCCGATGAAATATTGGAACTGGCTAAGACGAATGTGCACGACCTGGGTCTTGAGGGCTTGATTGTTATTGGGGGAGATGGGACATTGTCGGCTGCTTTGCAGCTGGCTGATAAAGGTGTGCAGCTGGTTGGTGTACCCAAAACTATCGATAATGATTTATCAGCGACTGATATGACATTTGGGTTTGGTACGGCTGTGGATGTTGCTGTGGACGCAATTGATAAGATCCATACAACTGCTACTTCTCACGGTAGAGTGTTTTTGGTGGAATGTATGGGGCGACATACGGGGTGGATATCTTTGTATGCAGGATTGGCAGCGAATGCTAGCATGATACTTTTGCCAGAATTTGGTGTGGATATTCAAAATATAACTAAATTTTTGCGCGATAGGATGGCAACGAGAGGGTTTGCAATTGTTGTAGTAGCTGAAGGTATTTTGCAGCAAGAGTCTCGTGTGTTAGGAAAGGAAATGAAACTTCATGATGCATCTGAAACACTCATGCATTTGATTGAGCAAGCTTGTCCAAATGAATTTGAAATGCGAAATGTCGTATTGGGCCATATTCAACGTGGAGGTAATCCAAATGCTGAAGATCGAATATTGGCTAAGCGTTATGGAATTGGTGCTTTTGAGGCATTTGTGGCGGGGAAATTTTCTACAATGGTGCGCTTGCGATCTGGAATGATTGAAACGGTTCCTATTTCAGAAGCAACTGGCGTTTTGAAGCGAGTGTCGCAAAACGACTCAATGTATCAGGTAGCTAAAAAATTAGGAGTGTATATCAATGAGTAAATTGCCAGATATTGTATTGTCGATCGTGGCAGTGAATTATAAAACGAAGGGGTTTGTGGAAGGCTTGCTTAAAAGTATTTTTGACCGAGAGTCGGGTTTTTATGATCAGCCAAGTGAGGTGATTATTTTGGATAATGGATCTGATGATGGAGTTGGGGAAATGATAAAGAAAAAATTTCCGAAGGTGACGTTTTTACAAAATGAAGTGAACACTGGTTTTTCGGCCGGATACAATCGGGCTATTGCATCTGCTCGAGGTGAATATGTATTGGTGTTAAATTCCGATATTGAGGTCAGATCTGGAGCAATCCCTGAGTTTTTACGACTGGCAAAAAAATATCCAGATGCATTATTGGCGGGAAAGCTGTGGTTTCCAGATCAAACAGTTCAGGATAGCTGTTTTTATTTACCAACAGTGGGTGGGGCAATTGCTGAATATTTTTTGGGGCAAAAGGGAAGATATTTTATGTTTGCACCGCAAGGATCAGAGCCAGTGCGTGTAGAAGGGGCTGTTGCTGCTTGTTGGCTCATGTCTCGCTCATTGATACAAAAAGTAGGATTATTTGATGAGAAGACATTCTTGTATTTTGAAGACATTGAATATTGTCGCAGATTGAAACGTTTGGGAATATCGGTTTATTATTGCCCCACGGCTGAGTTTACACATTACCATGGTATGGCCAGTAAACAAATGGGTGAGAAGAAGGCATTTGATTTTTTGAAAAAAGGATCAGAGCATTATCATGGAAAAGTAAATTACTGGTTGCTTTGGATGGTGTTGTGGTTGGGACAACGAATTGGTCGGGTGGATACACCGGTATCTCGATGGAAAAAAGATTAGGTTAGTCTTTGAGAATTGAAGATAAGAGTGAAGAGATGAAAGTGACGAGTATGCTGCCAATAAGGGCGGGAATGAATCCATCTATAGTAAATCCGGAGACGATTTTTGCCGATAGAGTGAGGATAAATGCGTTGAGAATAAATTTGAATAAGCCCAATGTAAGAATATTTATGGGAAGCGTGAGTAAAGATAATATTGGCTTAACAAACATATTGAGGAGGCCTAATACCAGAGCAGCGAGGATGGCAGTAATGAAATTGGTAATGTGAAATCCGGGAATAATTTGCGTAGTTATAAGTATTGCAATGGCCGTTACGAAAATGTGAATCAGGGTTTTCATTGGCTTAGTTTAGCACTGGAGGGAGTGATTTGTCCGCAGGTATAAAACGTATTGAAAGGGAATTGACACAGTGGCGGGTATCTTTATCTGTAAGTTTCTCGCCAGTAAAGACATGTCCAAGATGTGCATTGCAATGATTGCATTGGATCTCTGTTCGATGCCCATCTGGATCGGTAAGTTGTTTTACTGCGTTTGGATAGGTGTCATCAAATGCTGGCCATCCACAGCCAGCATCGAATTTGGCTTTTGAGGAAAACAGTGGCGTGTTACATCTGCGACAAATAAATGTACCATCGACAAAAAAATCGTCGTATTCGCCGGAAAACGGCGCTTCGGTACCCTTGTCTTGTATGACATGTTTTTCTTCAGTCGTCAGTGGATTGTAGGTCATGTATTTAGTTTAGCAAATGTTGATCAGAATTTTGGTTTCAGGTGGATGTCAGGTAGAGGGATTATATTTGGGCTATATGAAAGGAGGTGAGCAGTATGACTATTAAAAAAGTTGTCTTAACTGGTGCTGTGCTTTTAGCACTTGGCTCAGGCGTGGCGACCACTTCATCTGTATATGCAGCAGAAGACAATGCTACTCATGCGGGTTTTTTCCAAAATCTAGTGCAATTTATGTCCCAAAAGTTTGGTTTGGACAAAACTCAGGTACAAAACGCAATGACTGAGTTTCATACCCAGCAACGCGGATCTATGACACCTAGACCAACGCTAACTCCTCAGCAAATGGCGGATAAGGATAAGGAGCGACTAGATGCTCTGGTTTCTGCGGGGAAAATCACTGCAGATCAAGAAACGCAAATTTTGGCTGAATTGGCAAGTCTGAGAGAGAAATATAAGCCAGGATCGACAATGGACAAGAAGGCAATGCATGAGGAGACTGTAGAATGGGCAAAATCCAAAGGAATAGACTCTTCTTATGTATTACCAGGTCCGATGATGGGCAGGGGTTGGGGACATGGAGGAGGAGGGATGTAAAAATCCTTTTTACAAGTTTGTTGAAAAGGCGCTCTGGCAGGGGCGCCTTTTTTAATTTGTAAATTCGATGACAGCGAGAAAGGTCAAAAAATTTGATATGGGTGGCGGTTTTTGGACCACCACCCATATTTTTTAGATCAGTCCAGTAAAATCTGTCCAGATCTGAGAAGGAATTTCGAATTCTTGCATTACACGATTGAGACGTGTGGTAATACCACCAGTATCTGTCGGATAGATGCCGATTTGATACACGACGAGCGGTTCGTCGAGGCGGTCTACATACGTCATTTCACTTTGGATATCGAACCATTGCATGTCTTGCCAATCGAGATTTTCGGCTTGAGCAATTGCTGTAATCACATTTTCACTGGCTTGAATAGTCGAGGAGCAGATGTCTGTCGGGGTAATGCCAGCAAAATAAACTTTTTGGTCGATAATTTCATATGCAACTTTTCCGTTTTTGTCTGAAGTTATTCCTGGATACGAGACAATTTTGGGATACATACCCACCTCACCTGATAAAGAATTTTAAGGAACGACACTCAAAGTATTATTATAGGCCTTAAGGCAAATTTTCGGTTGAACTACCTGCTACTTGAGGAGGTGTAGAAGTGACTCGCATTGCGACTGCTAATGAGAGAAGAAGAATCATGGCAAGGGCTGCAAATTTGCCAATAGGTATTTCCCGACCGTTGGGAGTAACCATGTATACTTAGTATATACGATGTTTGCAATCATTGGGTTATTACTATTTGTCGTAGCTTATATTGCAGTAATTTTTGAACATAAGCTGCAAATCCATAAATCTGCAGTGTTTATGTCTTTGGCTGGAGTCATGTGGATACTGGTGGCAATTTCGGGATTGCCGGCACATGTTTTGGAACAGGAACTAATTCATTCTGGAAATGACATTTTTGGAATTGTGGTGTTTTTGCTTTCGGCGATGACTCTGGTAGAAATTTTGATCCATTACCGATTTTTTGATGTGGTACGCGCATGGATATCGAAAATTGGATTGAAAGATAGGGCGCAGTTTGGCTTTATTTGTGCGATGACGTTTTTGTTGTCTTCGGCATTGGATAATTTGACTGTGACCATTGTCATGATTCAGATTGCTCGTCAATTTTTTGGACCGAAAAATTTGTTGCGTGTCGTTGCTGGAATAATTATTATGTCTAACGCCGGTGGTGCGTGGTCGCCAATAGGGGATGTGACGACATTGATTTTGTGGCTAGGACAAAAGTTTTCTGTTGCAGAGATCTTGTCGCAGACATTTTTACCAGCAGTGGTTCTAGCAGGTGTGACTGGACTATTGATGGCGTGGAAAATTACTGCGAATGAAGAACCAAAGACTGATTCAGAGCCGACAGCATTGTCGACAGGTGAATGGGCGATTGTGGTAATGTGTTTGGTAAGTTTTGTTTTGCCGTTGGGGCTAAATTTTTTGAACTTGCCACCGTATATGGGACGGCTAATTGGCTTGGGAATTGTGTGGATTTTGATCGAGTTGGTAAAACGAAAAACAGATGTGCGATCTCATCTAGAAATAGACATGGATGAGCTACTGAAAAAATCTGATTTGGCTTCATTGCAGTTTTTTATTGGGATACTTTTGTCTGTGGCTGCATTAAAGACGTTGGGCGCATTAGAAATTTTGTCTACTGTTTTGTATGGGTCTGCACCATCGTTTGCTCGAATGGCGATGGGAAACATCTTTTTGGGCGGATTTTCGGCGGTACTAGATAACGTGCCACTTACGGCATTGGCTATGAATTTGATACATTCTACTGACCCGAGAATTTGGACACTTTTGGCGTTGTGTGTGGGTACAGGTGGATCCTTTTTGATTATTGGAAGTGTATCAGGTGTGGTGGCGATGGGCATGGTAAAAGAACTAACCTTTGGAAAGTATTTGAAGATTGCGACATTGCCAGCCGTGATTGGATATATCGCTGGAATTGTTGTGTGGTGGTTGCAGAATATGGTGTTATTTTCTGCTGGCTAGGTAGTTTTCGATGTATTTTCTGGCTTCGTCTGCAGTGCCCCATTCGCTTTTGTGTAGTGTTTCGAGACTAATCCACATGGGTTCGTAATAATTTGTGTCTGAATGCTTGGCTTTTTCTGGTCCAGCTAGTGTTGGTGTACCATATGAAATATCACAGTCGTAAAAATAATTTTTTCTTTGCCCACCTTCACGCACAGGTTCTTGGACAGAGAAAAGATAGTCAGATCTAGTGACATCTAAACTGGTTTCTTCTTTTACTTCGCGTTCTACAGCATTTTCTGGTGTTTCGTCCGGTTCAATAGTCCCGCCAGGAAAAGAATAAAATTGTTCGCCTTCACTTTTGCGAAAGATGACCAAAATTTGGTGATTTTTGATAATAATGGCCGAAGCCCGATCGTGGGACATGATTTAGCTGACTATGAGTGCTGTTTTGACGAATAAAAACATTCCAGCGACATTTACTATATATGATAGAAGCAAAAATTTACTATATGAGATACGGGTTATACCAATAAGACCTACGCCGACTTCATCGGGGAGCGGTGAAGCAATAATACAAGCGCCAACAATTGGTAATGTCCAAGACAATTTTTTGAAATGAACCAATTTTTTTAAAATCGAAAAATGGTTTAGATTTTTTGCTTGACGATGTAGTGTTTTTTGTTTGCTCTTTATAATATGAAATATCAGCAAATCGCAAAGCATTCCACCTGCTCCTGCGGTAAGGGCAATAAAAGATGCTGACTGGTTTTGAGAAAATTTTGCGAGTAAAAATGCTCCTGTGCTGGCTGTGAATGTGGAAGAAAAAAGAAATCCACTGAATATACTTCGGGCGATGGGGTGGAGATTCGTGTTCAAAACTATTTCATTCAGCAACCCAGTGCGATTGAGTATTAAAGCTGTAATAAACCCTAGCGCTAAAATTAGTAGATGTTTTTTCATCTATGCCTAGCATAACAAATCTGATTTAGGTATAGATATAGCAAGAAGTTCTAGTAACTGCCGCGTGGTGATAGAGATTTCGGTTAATTAATAGTTAATACAAAAAAATACATTGTGGAGAGAATACTCTCCACAATGTAGGTGTCTGGAATTGGATTACTTTTCAGTTCGACGAATTTCTTTATCTTCTGGTCCAGTAATAATTAGACGGCGAAGACGAGGATGTGTTTCGAGTTGATTTTGGGTAATGAACGCCTCAATCGCTTCGACTGTCATTCCTCGGACAATTACTTCTTCGCTTCCGCCGTAAAGCACGATAAATGTGAAGTCCATCAACTCTGGTGGACGAAGATTTGCGTACAGTTTGTATGGGAATGACGGGTCGTCAGGAATGTTTGTGCCGCCAGTGTGAAGGATTAGTTTTATTCCTTCAATTGTTTCGTTTGCCATTTTTCTCCTTAGATGTCGAGGTTGATTAGGGTTTCATGTATTCTGGACGGTCTTCCGGCATAGTAATGCCATATTTTGTACAGAAATCTAGAAACCACTGAACGCTGAACACTTGACCTTCTGACTGGATTTCAAATTTTGTAGCTTCGTTGTGGAAGGCATTGATTTGTGTATTGAGTTGTCGGTGAAAATCGCAACAATTCCAATAGATAAATTCTTTCTTATTGCAGCCTTCTTTTGGGTTCTTATCTATTTTTGCCCAATCAACAAAACGTCGGACAAACTGGGTCGCTTCTACTGCTGTTATCATATGTACCTCCAATTTCGCAGACTATAAATGTGCTAATTTAGGTTGTTTTGCCTCGTAGTGGGCTTGAACCTAAATTTGGCTAATTTTATCTGATCTAAACTAAATTGTCAAAAACTATAGGACATATTTTGTATGATTCCGTATAATGATTTTATTGTTTAATAAATTTTTTAAAGTCATTTTATTCTTGTTGGGGATTTGTTTTTTAGGTTTGTGTATATATATTGGCGCTTGGATTCTGTTTTCTTCTTATTTTGATCACAAAAAGGAAGCGCGAATTGAAAAATATTTTTATGAGGATATCGCTGATTTGTCAGATGTGACTGTTCATGGTTTTAAACTGTGGGAAGGGGATTCGATAGTCGAACTGGATATTAAAGATAAGGGTGAGGTTATGTTTTTTTATGGTGAAGATAGGATTCCCAGAATTATGCGTATTGGGAATCTGAGTGTAGGAATTGATTGTCAAAAAAATGGAAAACTCGAATATACCTCTGGGTTAAATCTTTCCAAAAATTCACAATATAAAAAATGGTTTTCATTTGATGTACTCACAATTCGTGATCTAGTGAGTAATTATGACAAAATTTTTAGTGTGGTTAAAACTTTGCCAAATAAGGTAGGAGATGACACGGCGTATATGTGGAAAGAAAGACATATGTTCCAAACAGTTGAGTGCGGAATTCACCAGTAGATGTAAAATACACAGATATGAGCTTAAGTGTCGGGATTGTTGGGTTGCCGAATGTTGGCAAGTCTACTTTGTTTAATGCCATGCTGAAAAAGCAGGCGGCGTTGGCGGCCAATTACCCCTTTGCTACCATAGAGCCGAATACTGGTGTAGTGCCGGTGCCAGATAGTAGGTTGAAACAGTTGGCTGAGGTAGTTCAGAGCCAAAAGATCGTAGAGGCGACGGTGACATTTGTAGATATTGCAGGCCTAGTGAAAGGGGCAAGTACAGGTGAAGGATTGGGAAACAAATTTTTGGCGCATATTCGAGAAACAGACGCGATCGTACAGGTGTTGCGGGATTTTGAGGATGAAAATGTGATTCGGGCTGGATCTGAAAATCCTCAGTCGGATTTTGAAGTCATTCAAATGGAACTATTGATGGCAGATATGCAGACGCTGGAGCAAATTCGTGAGCAAAAAAAGGATAAGGTCCGATCTGAACTGGCTAGTCGGATGCTGGTTCAATTGCAAGCTGGTATGCCGGTGCGAGACATGCAGTTTTCAGATGAGGAGCAATTATTGGTATTGCAGATGGGTCTTTTGAGTATGAAACCAGTGATCAAGGTCTATAACGTAGATGAGTCTCGAGCCGTAGAGACTCGAGCAGATGGGGTGGTGATTTCTGCCCAAATCGAGTCTGATTTGGCGGGTTTGTCTGAAGCTGAGCAACAAGACTATTTGGCTAGTTTGGGTTTGACTGAGCCGGGTTTGGCGCGTCTAGTGCGTGCTGCATTTGAAGTGTTAGGTTTGCAGACATTCTTGACGGCTGGGGAGAAAGAAGTACGTGCCTGGACAATTAGAAAGGGCACCAAGGCACCCCAGGCTGCGGGAGTAATCCATAATGATTTCGAAAAACATTTTATTAAGGCGGATTGTGTCGGGTTTGCAGATTTTGTACGTATCGGAGGCTGGGTGAAAGCGCGTGAAGCAGGTTTGGTACGAATGGAAGGCCGAGACTATACGATGGCTGAAGGAGATGTGGTTGAGTTCAAGGTGGGTGTCTAGTATAATCGCAACTTGTTATGAATAAATATGAACTTACCGTCTTAGTGAAAGCCGATATCAAAGGTGAGGCTCGAGAGACGTTTGTCAAAAAAATCGAAAAGATCGTTACGGCTTTTAAGGGTAAGGCCGTCAAATTGTCTGAGCTGGGACTCAAGCAATTGGCCTACCCAATTCAAAACCTTCATGAGGCTAATTATTTACAGTGGGTGCTTGAACTGCCAAATGACGTGATGGTACAATTGGACAAGAAGCTGACAACCGAAAAAGATATTATGAGATTCTTGCTGGTAAAGGCTGAATAATTTTTATGGCTACGAGATCGCTAAATAAAGTTATGCTTATCGGGAATTTGACCCGAGATCCTGAGATGCGTTATACCCCCCAAGGGACAGCTGTATGTACGTTTGGGATTGCGACTAACCGTGGTTGGGTGACAGATCAAGGAGATAAAAAGGAAGAAACTGAATTTCATCGAATTGTGGCTTGGAACAAATTGGCTGAGTTGTGTTCACAGCTCTTGTTCAAGGGTCGTAGAGTGTATGTAGAGGGTCGATTGCAAACACGACAGTGGACTGGTCAAGATGGTAGTCAACGAGTAGCAACTGAAATCGTTATTGAAGATATGTTGGTACTGGATTCTCGCCGACAAGGTGAAGAAGGGGCTGCACAGCCAGAAACTCAAGAACAGACCGAACAACCAGCGCAAGTTACTAGTGATGTAGCAGAAGATATTCCTTTCTAATTTTATGATGCAACGCAAACGAAAAATTAAAGTCGCTTTTAATAAAGAATTGTCTTTGGAAGCAGAGGCAGTGCACTATATGGATTTGGCAACCTTGTCCAAATTTGTCAGTGATCGAGGAAGAATTTTGCATCGAGATAAAACAGGCGTTTCAGCAAAAGGTCAACGACATTTGGCTCGGGCAATCAAACGTGCACGACATTTGGCAATCTTGCCATTTGTTACTGGAGTATAAGCTTTTGGGGTGATAGGATAGTAAAGTTATGAAATTTCGAACAGGTTTATTGTTTGGTTTGGCGGTTATTTTATCGGGTGTGGTAGGGTATCGATTAGGGCAGTGGAATACGGCGCTGAGTATCAAAAACTGGAAGCCAGCATTGATCAAAAATCAGGGACCTGCCATGAATTCTTCGGCGGCAAATGTAGATTTTACTTTGTTTTGGACGGTCTGGGATAAGGTGAATGCTATGTATGTAGATAAGAGTAAGCTGGATGCAAAAAAAATGGTGGATGGAGCAATCGAGGGAATGGTGGCGTCGATTGGCGATCCATATACCATGTATTTGCCAGTGACCCAAAATAAAGAAACGAAAGAGGATTTGGGTGGAGCATTCGATGGTGTGGGTATTCAATTAGGCTACAAGGATCAGAGATTGGCTGTCATGTCTCCATTGGATGGCAGTCCAGCGGCCAAGGCTGGGGTAAAGGCAGGAGATCTAATTTTGAAAATTGTGGATCAGAAAAATAAAGTAGAAAAACTAACTAACGGTATGACCACTTTTGATGCAATGAAATTGATTCGGGGTATAAAGGGGACAGAAGTGACTTTGACGCTCGGTCGCGAAGGACAGGAAAAACCATTTGATGTGACATTGGTTCGAGATACGATTGTGGTTAAAAGTGTGACATTGAGTTTTGAGGACTCGTCTAAGGGTAAAAAAATCGCTTGGTTGAAGTTGTCCAGATTTGGAGATCGTACTCAAGATGAATGGAATGAGGCAGTGGCATCGATTGTTTCTTCGGATGCAAAGGGAGTGGTTTTGGATTTGAGAAATAATCCAGGCGGGTATCTAGAAGGCGCTGTATATATAGCAGGAGAATTTTTGTCACCTGGGGATCTCGTGGTGACTCAGCAATATGGTGACGGGTCAAAGATCGAAAATAATGTAAAGCGTAATGGTAGGATCTTGAACTTGCCTGTGGTGGTACTAGTAAATAAAGGGAGCGCATCGGCTGCAGAAATCTTGTCGGGGGCTTTGCAGGATCATAAGAGAGCAAAGGTATTAGGTGAGCAGTCATTTGGTAAGGGAAGCGTGCAACAACCTGAAGATTTTGCTGATGGTTCAGGAATCCATGTAACAGTAGCAAAATGGTTGCGTCCATCGGGTGATTGGATAGATCACAAAGGTGTCACACCTGACACGATAGTCAAAGGCCAAGAGAAGGAAACTGATCCTGACGAACAGCTGAACAAGGCTCTTGAATTGCTGTAATTTTCTGGTGTAGTATGTGGAGGTTTATGAATGTGAAGAGTTTTTTTGTCGGTGTAGCAGTAGCATTTGTATTAGCTGTGGCTGCTGTTGGTGGAGCGGTGACTGATCGGGTGTGGGGATTGCCTATTTTAGACAAACTCGCAGACAGAACAACGCATGCTTCTGGCCAAAATACTGTTTTTGGGCAAAAGATTTTGACTGAAGAAAATGCGGTTATTGATGTGGTGGAGCATGTCAGTGGATCGGTGGTTACTGTGAGTATCAAAAAGACACAAACGCTGCGATCACCATTTTCTTTTAGTCCATTTCAACGAAATCTAGAGCAAGACATTGGTTCAGGGTTTATTTTGAGCACAGATGGACTTATTGTAACCAATAAACATGTTGTATCTGATACTGAAGCTACTTATAAAGTAGTGACAGCTGATAATAAAACCTATGATGTGCAAAAAATTTATCGTGATCCGACGAATGATTTAGCAATTTTGAAACTGGATGCTAGAGATTTGAAACCTCTTGAAATGGGAGATTCGTCTAAGTTAAAAGTCGGTCAATCTGTAGTGGCTATTGGAACCGCATTGGGAGAGTTTCGTCAGACAGTGACGACGGGAGTGGTATCAGGACTAGGGCGGGGTATTACAGCCGGTAGCCCATTTGAGGGAGCGGAACGACTAGATGATGTAATTCAAACTGATGCAGCTATTAATCCGGGAAATTCTGGTGGTCCATTGCTCAATTCAGCAGGTCAAGTGATAGGGGTAAATACGGCGGTATCCGCTGAGGGGCAAAATATTGGTTTTGCCATCCCAATCAATATTATTAAAGAGGCCATAGATAATTTTAATAAAACTGGTCAATTCAGCCGGCCATATTTGGGTGTTCAATACCGCATGATAGATCAAAAGACAGCACTCTTAAATGATGTACCCCAAGGAGCGTATGTTCAACGAATCGTTGAAGGTTCTCCAGCTGAAAAAGCTGGAATACAAGAAGGGGATATTCTGACCAAAATAGGTGGAACAAAATTGGGTTCTGATGAGGCTGAATTAGCTTCAGAAATCGGTCGACATAAGGTGGGTGATGTGGTAGAAGTTGAGTATTGGCGAGATGGACAGACGAAGACTGTACGGGCAACGTTTGAAGAAGCGAAGTAACCTTGGTATAATACACTCGTATGAAAGCAGCAATTCACCCTCACTATTATGATGCAACTGTAACATGTGCTTGTGGAAACACATTTACCGTGGGTTCGACCAAGCAAACAATCACTGTAGATATTTGTGCAAAATGCCATCCTTTTTTCACTGGTGAACAACGCTTTGTCGATGCTATGGGTCGAGTAGAACGCTTCCAACAAAAGCAGCAAGCTCATGCTGGTAAGACCTATATGTCTAAATCCAAGGCTAAGGCATTGAAACAAAAGCAAAAAGAAGCTGAAGAAGCGGCTAAGCCAAAGAGTCTCAAGGAAATGATGGATCGAGTCAAGTCTGCGTAAATGGACGAAAGCAAGAAATACTTGGAGGAAGAAATTTCTCGTATTGAGAGCGAAATTGAGCATGCGAAGGCATTGGTTTCTGAACTGGGTGAGGAGGCGGAAAAAGAAGTGCTTAAGTTGGTAGAGCAAAAACAGGCATTGCAGTCTGCTTTATCTGGAACAGCCAGTTTAGAGTCTGATGCACCAGGGCAGGATTTTAGACATATTATGTTGGAATTTCGTCAAGGTGTAGGAGGAGACGAGGCAAAAATTTGGGCTGACGATTTGGCGCGAATGTACATGCGTTTTTGTGAAAAAAAGAAATGGAAAGTTGAAATCGTGGATGAAGGAATTATTCGGATTTCTGGACGAGATGTGTATACGCTACTACAATATGAGACGGGTGTTCATCGAGTTCAGAGAGTGCCAGCGACAGAAGCTGCGGGCCGAATACATACTTCAACTGCTTCGGTGGTGGTTTTGCCAGAAATTCCCGAATCTCAAGTGGAGATACGAGAAGATGACTTGGGCTGGGAATTTAGCCGGAGTGGTGGGCATGGTGGCCAGAATGTAAACAAAGTCTCTACAGCTGTTCGTTTGACCCACAAACCAACAGGTATTGTCATTTCTTGCCGTCAGGAGAGATCTCAAGAACAAAATCGCAAGATTGCCTTGTCTTTGTTGCGGGCAGAATTGTGGGAGCTGCAAGAAGAACAAAAACGCTTGGCAATCAAAGATTCTCGGTCAAAAATTGGTCGTAGTATGCGGTCTGAAAAAATTCGTACCTACAATTACCCCCAAAATCGGGTAACTGACCACAGAATCGGTAAATCCTGGCACAAACTAGAGATGATTATGGAAGGGGATTTGGATGATATTTTAGCGGCGCTAGCGACGGGAGAATTCGGCAATGATGACGCCCAGGGCAATGATGACGCTGCCTAATATAAAGGCATACGTGATGGGTTCGTGTAGCCAAAAGAAACCAAGTGGGGTGGCAACAATCGGAGTTAGATAATTGAAGACATCGGCATCGGTGGGACTAATCGATTTGAGAGCCGTTTGATAGCAAAGATAGGCAATAATTCCTGGACCTATGGCCAAAAAGGCGATACTACCTAATCGAGGTAGGGTGAAGGTAGGTAAATTTGTGTGGGTTATTAGTGAGATAAATGCCATACCTAAAAAGCCAATAAAGAACATCCAGAAGGTCAGAAGCATTGGGCTCATTTTGGTTCTGAGCTGTTTTTTGGACAGGACAGCGTAAAAAGACCAACATAAATTGCCACCTAGAATAAGCATGTTGCCTAAGTTTGATCCGGTGAGAAATTTGTGTTCACGTAGGAGGGGTCCTAAGACGATAATTGCTGTCCCCAAAAGGCCTAAAGAGATGCCTAGAAGTTTTTTTGAGGTAATTTGTTCACCTATTAATATATGGCTAATCAGGGCAACTAGAATTGGTGATGTAGAAATCAATAATGTCGCCTCTATTGAACTTGTGTGTTGGAGTCCCCAATAAATAAGTCCAATTTGACCCACCGTACCAAGGAATCCCAGTAGACTTATAGAGAGACAAAATGTAAGTCTATTTTTTTTGGGTAAAAGTGGAATTTTTAGTTGAAATTTTAGGAGGATAGCTAGAATTAATGTAATTAATCCAAATCGAGCTGTGAGTAATGCCTGAGGAGTAAAGGACTCTAGAGCGTATTTCGCAATGGGACCAGAAATACCCCAAAGGATAACAGTGATGGTGAGCAGACCGTAGGCCTTGGCACGTTTAGACATGCGGTAATGGGTGTTTTTGTTGCAACCCGGAATTCAAGTCTTTGATAATATAGACTTTGTCGGTTGCTTCTTGGCTGCCAAAAATAAGGATATGGCTGTGGTGATGTTTATTGGCATATTCGAGGGCTTTGGGTAAAGATTGTATTTCTAGCCCCATATTGATTGTATGAGTTTTTCGAAGATTGTTGGCTAAGGACTGAATTTGTTTTGATAGATGTTCGTTGAGTAGGGGTATGTAGAGTGAGTGTTTGTTGCTATTGGGTAGAAGATTCCAAGTTTGTAAAAATAATCGCGTGGTTTCGTCACCTGGTGCACAGCCAACAGATGGAAATGATTGAGTATCAAAAATACTAGCCAAATCGTTGTATCTGCCACCGCCGAACATGGCACGAGAGTTTTCGGGGTGATTGTCAAAGACTTCAAAGACCATGCCATTGTAGTAGTCGAATCCTCGAAGTACTGTCGGAGAAAAGCTGACCCAATCAGCATAGCCTCGTTCAGATAGGGCATTGATAATCGTATTTAATTCCACAAATCCAGCAGATTCTTTGAGTGAGGGGTATTGGTCTACTAATTGCTCTAAGGAGGTGGTTTGCATGAGATCTAGTAAGACTTGGCGAGTTTCGGGTGAAAGGCCGATGTGAGCCAAGCGATTGATGATTTCTTCTATTGGTAGTTTGTGATATTTATCGAGTATGCGTAAAGTAGAAGTTTGGGTTTGCATATCTAGGCCGTGCAAAATGCTGTCAAGTAACAGTCGAGAATTGAGTTTGAGAGTGAACGATCCGACTGGAGGATGAAATGCGAGCATGATTTCGAGAGATAATTGTAAAATTTCAATATCTGCTTGGAGACTAGAGCTGCCAAAGATGTCAAAATTTAGTTGCCAAAATTCACGATTTCGACCTCGCTGAGGATTTTCGTTGCGATAAAAATTGGCAATCGAGAATAGGCGTAATGGTTTGGGGGCAGAGTTGTAGATTTTGGTAACCATGCGGGTGACGGATGGAGTCATTTCGGGTCTGATGGCCAGTTCGCGGCCGCCACGATCTGTAAATGTAGTCAATTCGGTATTGGCGATATCTTCGCCAGATTTGGCTTTATAGACATCGGCATACTCGACCAGTGGCGTGAGATATTCTTCATAGCCAAAAGAAGTACAACAAGATCGCCAGGTGTCAAAAATATATTTGCGAATCTTATACTCATCGGGTAGCCAGTCAGTGGTGCCTTTTGGAGGAGTATTTGAGAGTGACATAGACTGTATTATGGCATAAAAAAGCCCCCTGGTGAGAGGGGGCTGAGGGTAAAGACATTTGTTTTAGTTTTTTACCCGCGAATGGGTAGAAGTCCGAAACAAATAACTAATTTCGACTAGAATGCTGCCGATGCAGTAGCCATATAGGCATAGACGTGTCGGATCGGACCAGTCGAGATTTCCGGTGAGGAGAACGATAAAGATCCACAGAGGTAGACAGGCTAGTAGGATAGGTAAAGATGACATGTACTCAAACTGACGAAGGTAATGGAGTTTGTGCAGATTCATATCTGTAACCATACAGATAATTGGCACAAACGCATTTTGCAGTGAGAGTAATGATGGACTTATGTCTTTGTTTTGAGTTTGAACTCCTAAGAACGCAAAGACAAAGGCGATAAATAACAGCATGGCGGTCAATGCTGGATGCTCATAACCTTGTAGATCTATCTGGGATCTGAGCGCTTGATTGGTTTTGTAGATTTGCAGATTGACGAAGCCACAAATGGCTGTCGCGATCGAAAAACAAATGGCAGCTTCTTGACTAGTAGTCATTACGTAGACGACTATGCCAGTGACAAAAATAAGCAGAGCGCCAATTTGGGAGAGGAGTAGGTTCACGTTTTTGATTATCATAATTACACCTTATCTTGTAATACTAAATCTCCAGTGAAAATGAGGATAATCGATCCCTGAACAATAAAGCCATAGACCGTCATATCTGTTAACCTGTCGCTTGAGGTTATGACACTCAAACCAATAAGCGATGGTAACAATGTGGTCACATACAACAGCAACGCCATTGTGGGTACAAGATAGGGCGAGACTGGTTTTTTTTGACTAAATGTTTGCTGACGAATTACCAGTAAACTTGTCGGGGCCAATATGGCTCGACAAATAATGATGTATTCAAGTCCCAATGTCTGATTTTGGATTTTCATCCAGGCTTCGAGTATTAGGACAACTACAGTAATGCAAAGAAAGATCACATAGCCTACGGTTTTTTGATATTTGCGATATGGCCATGGAAGAGGTCCTAAATTCATGGCGCAAAAAACGACAAAAATCATTAGAATGTTTATTGTCGTATATGCAGGAGATTCTACGGCTGCAACGGCAGCTTTCACTAATAAAATAAAGGTAGCGACGAGACTGAGAAGAATAAACGCTTCGCGGGCTCCAGAAAATCTAAAGTTTTTCATACATCTCCTTGTGTTTCACTCTCATGTCGGAATAAATTAGCCACAGAACGAAAATTTGTAGCAGGTTTTGGACTGCTATTGTGGCCAGGCTGATGGCGAAGATCTGTGGATTGATGAAGATGATTGGTAGGCAAAACCAAACCAGCATGCAGCTAGTAATGATCAAACCTACATGTTTTTGTTTTTGAGTTTTGACCAAACAGTCATATATGGCCAATAGCCCAATTGGACACATGAGCGTTCTGGCGATTGAAAGCTGGATTGTGATAACTCCTGAGTTTTGATAGAAATTCCGATGCATTTCAGTCAAAACCAAGCTCGTGGTTGTCAAAGTAAGACCAATTGTACAGAGAGATATTGTCGACTGGTTTTTTCTGATGTTGCCTAGATATAGGCCAAATCCACCAACAAAACAGCCAATGGATAGAAATATGTGTGGTGGTCCAGTTAGTATGAGAACTCCGAAACAGGCTAATAAGCAAAAAAGGATCGTAAACAAGCGAAAATCTTGTATTTTCATATAACCTCCAAACCTACTTTTTTGAATGTCAAAGAACAAGGAGATTATACCATTTTTGACCTATAGTGTGGAGTTTAGCGGTTGCGTTCGTTTTGGACAAACAGAGACGTGCCAATGGTGAGCATGATGACAAACAGGATTAGAATTACTAGGACGTTTATTAGTGGGTGGTAGAGCGTGGTTTTGGAGGATTCTGGGAGACCGTTGTAATATACACTGCGAAGTAGGTCGACAGCATAGGTCATTGGGGCAAGACGAGAGAGGATATATAGGTGTGGAGGGAGATTGGTGATGGGATTAAAGACACCGGCGAGGAAAAATTGGGGGAAAATGATAAATGGGAATATTTGGTTGGCCGTACGTTGTCCAGAAAGCTTTGACATGACTATGACGCCAAAGGCTCCACCGAATAAACAGATTAGGAAAGCAAATGGTAAGAGGGAGATAACCCGGGATAAATCAAAAGGGATTTTTGTGACAATTCCAAACAAAATTATGCCAAGTGTTTGGACAAATGCGATAGTCGATTCACCTAAAATTTTGCCAAAGATGATCGTGTAGCGCGAAATGGGTGAGACAAAGATTTCTTGTGAGAAATCCGACTCTCTGTCTGCAACTAATGAAATTATCCCTGAAGCAGTAGATTGAAACAATGTTTGAGCGATTACACCAATAAATGAGAACACGAGAAAGTTGTAGCCCAAGTATTGTCCTAGATTGGCCTGTAGACTACCACCGAGGATTCCTATAAACACAAATGGAAACACGAATGTGATGATTAATCGGGGGCGATCACGCAAAAACTTGGTGATATCGCGAGCAGCAATAGCGAGTAGGGCATTTAGTTGGTGTTTCATTCTTGAATAATTTTTAGATAAGCTTGCTCTAGAGAACTATTTTTGGCTGCGAAGTCTTTTTTGATTTTCGTAGGAGATCCTTGGGCGACTATTTTGCCTTGCTTGAGTATACAGACAGTATCGGTGCCTTCAGCCTCTTCAAGATAATGAGTGGTTAAAAAAATAGTGGTTTGATCATGTTTGCGGATCATGTCTAAATAATCCCAAAGATTTTTTCGGGATAGGGGATCTAGACCGGAGGTCGGCTCGTCCAAAAATAAGACTTTAGGTTTGTGCATCAGGCTGCGAATGATTTCAAGTTTGCGTTTCATGCCGCCTGATAATGCTTTGACTGGTTTAGACAAGTCGGTGGGTGTTAGACCGATTACATTGGCCAATTCTTGAACCTGGTTTTTGTATTGATTGGACATCATTGAATAAAAAGGTTTGTATTGATACAACCCATATAAGACTGCATGAAAGCGAATATTTTCTTCGGCAGTGAGATTGAGATCTAAACTGGGGTTTTGGAAAATAATGCCGACATTTTTACGGATTTGACTACTGTGAGTATCCATATCTAGACCGGCGATTTTGACTTCGCCAGTGGTTTTGGCCAGTGTAGTGGTCAAAATAGATATGGTAGTGGTTTTGCCCGCACCGTTGGGACCGAGTAATGCAAAAAATTCGCCAGGTTTTACAGAGAAAGAAATCTGATCAACAGCCTTGGTCGAAGAGTCTTTGTACGATTTGACCAGATTTTTGACGGAGATAATTGCGCTCACGGTCTTAGTTTATCAAATGAATCAGAGTCGCTGAAAGTGTGTTTGAGCTGTCGGGCTTAGCGGTGAGGAGAATTTTGCTGGCGACTTTGACATCTGCGTATTTGGTGGTGCCAGTATATTTGGTGGTTGAAGTAATCTTTATGGTGAGTGATTCTTTTTTGAGTGTTTCGACTGTTAGAGAATTTGGCTGGCTTTTGGTAACGGTAGCATATACGATTTGGCGTTTGTCAGTCGGTGGTGTGGGTAAAATCAGCAATCGTTTGATGGTCATTGTATTTTTACTATCCACTTCACCCATAAAGATGCCAAAGTCGTTTACTTTTACATCGGCGATGGTACCATCTTTATTGCTTGCTAGCTTTATAGTGGTATCAGTACTAACAGTTGCCGTGCGAGTTTGGTTTTTTAAAGTGGTTATGGTGAAAATGTTTGAATCTTTGGTAGTAATAGTTCCTACGAAGGCTTTTTTGGCGACACCTTTTTTAATATCAGCTAATTCAGCCTCGACTTGTTGTTTAACATTGTCACGAATTGAGCCTGAAGGAGAAGCGGTCTGAGCCAATACTGCAGAAGGTAGAGCAAACAGAGCAAATACTAATAGTAATGATTTAGTTAATTTGGTCATATTTTTGCTGTGGATAACGTTATAGTAATTGATTGGGATGAAGATGTGCCAGTTTTGTCATAGGATGTAACTGTTATCGTGTTATACCCACCGTCTAGTGAAACATCGGCTGTATATTTACCTGCTTGGTCAGCCGTGACAATATATTCATTTTTTTCTGCGAGAACAACTACTTGGGCGCCGGGGACGGTCTTGCCAGAAACAGTAACAGTGGATTTATCAGTAAGTAATTCGTCTTCAGGAGTTTCAATAGTGAGAGAACTGTTGGTGGTAGTGCTAGAGGCCGGAGTTGGTGAGATGGAAGTACTTGAAGTAGGATTGGGTGAAGTAGCGGTAAGAGTGGGCGTGGGATTGTTGGCGGTGGGAAGATTTTTTAAGCTTTTGTTGGCGGTCCAAATACCAAATGTAATCACGATACCTACGGCAAATCCGATAGCAATGGCCAAGACAACTTCTTTTCCCATGGTTTGGAGATTAACAATGTGTCTTACCCTTGTCAAGGTCAACATGGCTCTGGTATCCTGGGGCTTGGTATGGATATTGTGTATTTAGGTCATGCGTCATTTCGACTCAAGGGAAAACTTGGGGCAGTGGCTATGGATCCATATGGAGGAGATTTTGGTAAATACCCCAAAGATATCCAAGCAGATATTTTGACTGTATCTCACGGACACCCAGATCACAACGATATTAAGAATGTAGAAGCTGGTTTTTTGATCGATGGTCCGGGTGAGTATGAAGTAAAAGGAATTTCTATTGTAGGAGTGGCGAGCTTTCACGATGACCAGAACGGAGCTGAGAGAGGAACAAATACAATTTATGTAGTAGAGATGGATGGTTTGAGAGTGGCACATTTGGGGGATTTGGGTCATAAATTGACCCAAGCACAATTAGATGAGATGGGTAACGTGGATATATTGCTGATTCCTGTCGGGGGTGTGTATACGATCGATGCAAAGACTGCAGTCGAAGTAGTAAAACAGATTGATCCGTGGGTAGTAATTCCTATGCATTATCATCAGGCAGGAATTGTTTTGCCTGCGACGCTGGCTGGAGTAGAGGATTTTTTGAAGGAAATAGGAAAAACTGAAATTGTGCCTGTGGCAAAGTATTCGATTAGTGCTGATAAGCTGCCGACTGAATTGACAGTGGTGGTCATGGAGAAGAAATAGTATATTCCGGGTATGGCGCAGGAAAAAGCAAAAGTTCCGCCACACTCCGATGTGGCTGAACAATCGGTTTTAGGTGCGGTACTCATTGATCGTGATGCAGTAGTTGAGGTGGTAGAATTTTTGCGTCCGGAGCATTTTTATGATCCTCGACATCAGCGTGTATTCCAGGCGGTAGTTGATTTGTATCAAGATCGTGAGCCAGTGGACGTGGTTTCTGTGACGGAGCGGTTAAAAAAATTAAAAACACTGACAGAAATCGGTGGGAGCGAATATTTAACTGAATTAGTAAATGGAGTGCCTACGGCAGCACATGCAGCACATTATGCCCATTTGGTAAAAGATGATTACACAAAACGTCAATTAATTTCTTCGGCGACAAAAATTACTGATCTGGCATTTGATGAAAGTAAAAATGTACGGGAGATTTTGGATGGAGCTGAGCAGTCGGTATTTGCTCTGTCGCAACAACATTTGAAGCAAATTTTCGTGCCGGTAAAAGATATTTTGGCGGATTCATTTGATAGATTGGATGAATTGCATAAATCAGCTGGAGGGTTGCGAGGTGTGCCAACAGGATTTACTCAGCTGGATAATATGTTGGCGGGAATGCAGGATTCAAATTTACTGATTTTGGCTGCGCGACCTGGTGTGGGAAAGACAGCCCTTGCCTTGAATGTGGCACACAATGCAGCATTTCACCACAAACTTCCTGTTGGTTTTTTTGCTTTGGAAATGAGTAAAGAAGAAATGATCGATCGGTTGTTGGTGTCGCATGCCGAAATTGATGCTTGGAAAATGAAAACTGGTCGAATGGATGAAAATGAATTCACACGTTTGTCTGATGCTATGGGTGAGTTGTATGAAACGCCGCTATATATTGATGATACCCCAGGCATTTCAATACTTGAGATGCGCACTAAGGCACGAAGATTGCAGGCAGAACATGGATTGCGCTTGATCGTGGTGGATTATTTGCAATTGGCACGGCCAAGTCGAAATATGGATAGTCGGGTGCAGGAAGTGTCTGAAATCTCTCAAGGATTAAAAAATTTGGCTCGGGAATTAAAAATACCAGTATTGGCGTTGTCTCAGTTGTCACGTAATGTGGAGTCTCGAGGCGTAAAACGACCACAATTGGCTGATTTGCGTGAATCTGGGGCAATTGAACAAGACGCTGACGTGGTCATGTTTTTGTGGCGAGAAAATGATGAGGATTTGGAAAATATGACACTGGATGTGGCCAAACATCGCAATGGTGCGGTGGGGTCTGTCAAGCTACGGTTCAAGGGTGATAAGGTACGGTTTTATGGCGTAGAGACAAAACGTAAGGAATAAAAAAAGCGCTTTGAATTATCAAAGCGCTGGGATGCGGTTTAGATCAGATGTTTTTCTAATCTGACCTTAAACGTGTTTGGATCACATAAGGCAAACTTCGTTCGAGCTTCTTCAAGACCAACATCGATGTCGGAAATACCCAGTAGGCAGAGGCCTTGTCGGAGTTGGTCAAGAACTTGCCAAGGACTAGTCTCTGAGATACACAGATTTTGGTGATGAAGCAGATATTCGATTTCGATCAGGGTATCTAGGGTAAATTTACGTAAACAGGATAGATGTTGGTTCATGAACACCCAAAGTGGTAAATTCTCGCGTTCGAGACTGTACCAGGTGTTTTGGGGACCGACTACTAGTGCTGTCATAATTTACTCCTGGATAGTGAAAGTCTGCTCAGCATACTTAGTTTTGATTCGTAGTTGGTTTGACTCAAATTCAAAGACAACTACTTGTCTAGAACTAAGTGATATAGTGCTTTCGCTAAAATGGATGTATAGGAAACTTAAAATGTTGTCACTGACCATATACACCGGATGGCGACCATAACTTCTCTGTGGATTTAGACTCACGTTATACAAGATTATGGGCGGCGAGTCGTGTGTGATTTTGATTGGGCGTTTGGTGTAATCAAACTTCTTTTGATCGAGTAGTTTACGAGTTTTGTCGACGATTTCAGCGACGGTATTTGGACTAAGAACTAGCACATCAGCCATACGATTTTCTCCTTATGTAATTTATGAATGTACAAAATTTGGGACAGCTGTTGCCCCGAAATTATTATTATAGGTTATTTATGAAAATAAAAAAAGCGCCGGGGTGACCGGCGCTAGGGGATTTGTCTTGATGATTACTCCATGGGTGCAAATACCCAAGTTTCTTCACCACTTTTGTTTTTGACGACAATCGTCATGTGTGTCTTTGAGGTTTCAATGGTCGTTTGTTTATCTTTGGCAGATCTTGGATATAGAACAGCCGTCCAGTTTCCAATGTGGATGAACATATTTTCCATAAACACTGGGCTACGAGAGAAGCTGATTTGGTTGCCTGAAATTGTGACATCTTGGGTTTGATCGACATCACCATTATTTTGGGTGTGTTTGACAGATACTTTTGTATCTTTCAACCAACCACGGACAATTCGAATTACTTTTAAGGTATCTTCAGCTGCTACTTGCATGCTTGCCTCCCGAGAGAATAACCAATTTGAATTGTTTTTGATTGGATCTGTTTACAATTACTACTGATTCATCTTCTAAGAAATTGAACATTACCGAGTCATCTTTTTCAGGACGGACAAAAATACTTTTTGTCCCTGCCAGTGCAATGATGAAACAGTGTTCTCCATACATGATTGGATTTGGAACGTTTGGTCTTAATTGAAGGTTTGCAACATGTTCAGTGATCGTATTGTCTGGGTCTAGAAAAGTGTAGGAGAATGTTTTTGTATTTAAACGGCTAATTAACTCTTGAATAATTGATTCGCATGTTTGTGCATTCAATAGTATTGACTGTTGCATATTTTCTCCTTATTTACGGCAAGATTTCAAACTCATACATCATTGTCGGGTGATGACGCATGGCCATGCTTGTGACTGTGATAACGACGGGGTTGGCCGTGACTTTTAGGGTGTAGAAAAATGCGAGAACCAATATGAGTGACTCGTTTGCCAGATGAATATGAAGTGCGTGTGGGTCAGAGGGATTGTCTACAAGCAAGGAGTTTGTATCTGCCAATGATGTGTTGGCGAGAATTTTTTCTTGAATACTGTTTCGATAAAACCGAAATCGAAATTGTCGATTTTGAAGTAGTTGCTGTAACTTGGTCGCAATTTCTTTAGCGTTTCCGGGGGTAATTTGTATCTGTTCCATACTATTTCTCCTTTATTTTTTCTAATTTGTATTCCAATCTATCTCTGGTTTTTAACTCGAAGTGAATAAGAATTCCTTCGTCAGTGAATAAGAAAACTGGGTTTCTTTTTCTGGCTGTTGTCTTTTCATTGACAAAAAAGAAACCCCACTGAATATCATTTTTGTCATCTAGAGCAAATAAGTACCACCAACCATCATTGTTTTCAAAAGTTTTGAGTACAAATCGGGATTTGACTATTTTTGATTCGACCAGTTGGCCATTCATGGTGTATGTATATTGATAGTCGGTTGGAAAATGGTTTCGAAGTTGTTGTAATAACTCAAATTTATTATCCAAGCTTAGTCTTACTGACCTAGTTGAAGTCATATAACCTCCTATACTCACGTATTTGTCAAAGTACGAACAGGGGAGTGTATTTTACTCTTTTTGGCTAGTAATTCCCAAAAAAAAGCGCCGGGGTGACCGGCGCTAGGGATAAACTGCAGAGTTTAAAGATTTCTCAGGATATATGTTACGTGTCGTTCAAATTCGTCTACCCAATCAATTACACAATCTTTTTTGTCGAAAGTGATTGAGGGGTTTTTGTGGAAATTTGGTGAATTCTCGGGATACACATGAACTTCCCATATAGGGATTTTGTCTAGAGCGCTATCATTTGCAATTATTTTTATTGCATGTATTCCATCGAACTCTAGCAAAATGCTTGATTTGGTTATTTTTGCGTGTCGATTTTGCTGCCCCGAAACAATCGTGGTTAGATCGTAGGGTTTTCCGGAGAATTGATTTGCAACTTGTGTGACTATTTGAAGTGCATTCTCAGGACTAGTTTTGATTGTTTGAGCCATTTTCCTCCTTGCGGATTTAGATTGCGGCTATTTCTAATATTTGATCATGGAAGCCTTCTTGTTTGACGGTGATGACGGCCTTCTTGGTCTCGAAGACGATGAATGGGTTTTCCCTTTTCATTCCTTCATCGGTTTCAAAAACGCTAAAGCCCCATTTCCAGTCATCATTCTGATAGCCGTTGATTTGTTTCCAAGTTGGGTTGTCGCAACCTTCTTGTCCGAGCTGCAACTTGGTGTTGGGTGCCTGAAACTTTTGAGTTTGGGTTGGTTGGCTTTGTTGTGTGGTAACAATTTGGTAATTGTGGCCATCCAACATCTTGCTCAACTGAGCGAACACTTCATTAATATTTGCAAATGTGATTTTCATACAAATACTCCTTATTCTCTGCAATTTTTGAAAGAACTACTAAAAACGGGTAATTTGTGAGTAGGCCTGCTTGAGACTGTCACAGATTACAACTGAAGCTATTTTATTACAAACTATAGGATATTTCAAGCTTGTGCCGAAGGACGGACTCGAACCGTCATGAGCTTTAGGGCTCACAGGTTTTTGAGACCTGCGTGTCTACCATTCCACCACTTCGGCGTAGACGTATTATATAATTTTTTTATGAAGCGTGTGGAATGTGAGTTGGGAAGGGTAGTAGACGGAAAATATTTAGTGGGTGAATATCAATTTGGCGTGGCATGCGCTGTGGCTGGTTGTTTGTGGTACTGTGAACAAGTAAAGACCGTAGATATTGTAGATTCGGATGAACATACCGAAATTTTGCGACGGCGATCATATATTTCTCGCGAACACGGTGTCTGTCAGAAATGGAAGCTGTAGTGATATAATCTGAACTTGCTATGGCGCAAATTGGTGTACAAGATATTCGAAACGGGACAGCTTTTTTGCTGGATGGCCAGCCATGGGTGGGATTGAAATATGAACATATAAAAATGGGTCGGGGATCGGCCACAATCAAGATAAAAATGCGAAATTTGCTCAGTGGAGCAATCGTAGAAAAATCTTTTGTAAATTCAGCTCGGGTAGATGTGATCGATCTGATGCGTAAGCCAATGCAGTATTTATATAAAGATGGTGAAGGATTTGCTTTTATGGATCCTAAGACTTACGAGCAAGTGGCAATTTCTCCTGAAGACGTCGGAGAACAGGCAGCCTATTTGGTAGAAGGAATTACGGTAAATATTCTTTTTTGGGAGGAGCGCGCTTTGAGTGTTGAACTGCCACCAAAAATGCAATTTACTATTGCCCAAACTGATCCAGGAGTAAAAGGTAATAGTGTGTCTAACTTGTATAAAAGTGCTGTTTTGGATAATGGGATGACTGTTAAAGTGCCCTTGTTTATTGAAGAAGGTGAAAAAGTACTTATTGATACCCGTGACGGATCTTACGCGGAACGAGTAAAATAATAGGGTGAGCCAGATTTTTTTTGCAGGATTAGTCGTTTTGTATTTTTTGTGGACGAGTTTTTATTTTTGGCGGATATTGCGAATTGATTATGTTGAGTCGCAGGTGTTAATTTTTTCAGCTGCCTGGTATGTATTTACATTAATAGCAGTGAGAGTTGGGCTAATGTTTGATGTGCCGGTTTGGGCAGGATTATTGGCTGGCGTTGCGGTTTGTGTAGGGGTTGGTTGGCGACTAAAATGGGATTTTGGTGAATTGTGGGATCTTGATTTACAAGCCACGTTTGGTTTGGGGGCAATATATTTTAGCTATTTACATGAATGGATATATGTTTTGGCTACTGTTTTGGCTGGGCTACTATTGTATGGTGTCAAACGTTCCTACAGACGATGGAGATGGTATAAAAGTGGAAAAAACGGTTTGGTTGGAAGCTTGGGGTTGATTTTATGGGCGATTATTTTTATTTGTCATGACTTTTGGCAGATGAGTTTGAATCTATGGATTGGAGCTGTAGTACTGGCTGTTTCAGTGGTTGCTATCCTCTTGCGTTCTAGGGTATTATTGCAAAAGTCATGAAATATCCACAAAATTTGTTAAAACCAGTTGCTGAGCATTTAACCGAAAAACTGAAAGGTTTATTGAAACGACGAAAAGAGATTTTGGCGGCTGATCCAGCACGAGATACGAGTCGATTGGTGGGAAACGCAGATATAGGAGATGAGGCTATGGAAGAAGTGGGGCATATGCAAGCTTCAGCGTTGCGAACTGCAGTGGATCGACGCATTATTCAGATTCGAAAAGCTCTGACAAGAATTAAGCTGGGTAATTATGGTATTTGTGAGCGTTGTGGAAAGATGATTGATACAGATCGTTTGATGGTTATGCCTGAAACGACTGTTTGTGTGGACTGCGAAAAGAAAAAAGAAAAATGATCGATATCCGAGTGATTTTTGAGGATGAGTACTTGTGTGTTGTGGATAAGCCAGGAGGAATCGTCGTAAATAATGCTGATTCAGTAAAAGATGTGACGCTTCAACAATGGTTTGTTTCACGTTTGGTTGCAGCTGATACAATGACGGAATTTTGGCAAAAAGGTGGAATCGTGCATCGATTGGATAAGGACACGAGTGGAGTAATGGTTCTGGCAAAAACACTTGAAGCATATGAAGGATTGAAACAGCAATTTTTGGAGCGAAAAACTCAAAAGACGTATTTGGCTTTGGTGCATGGCACACTAAAAGAATCACAGGGCATAGTTTCTTTACCGATTGAACGTTATTCAAAAAATAAGAGCAAATTTGCTATCGGTACCGACTTAAGTCGAATGGCGATCACAGAATGGCGAGTCAAAGAGACCTATGTCGATTATTGTTTGGTGGAATTGAAACCTCATACAGGAAGAACACATCAATTACGAGTTCATTTGCAACATATGGGCCATCCGATTGTTTCAGACCCTATTTATGGATGGCGAAAATGGTTGAAGGAGGATTTGGTTTTTTGTCCACGCTTATTCTTACATGCAACGCAACTAGAATTTACGCACCCAGTGACCGGAACATTGATGACTTTTGATTCACCGTTGCCTTTTGATCTAGCTCCAACCCTGTCTCGACTGGTACACTCGATGTAATGACTCGATTGCGAGGTGGAAAAACTGCTCAACGTTCTCGGTGGATGGTGACCGCAATTATTTTGTTGGGAATTGTCATATTTGTTTTTGCACTGGTTGTGTATCGTTTGTATTTGCAGCGAAGTTGGCGAGGTGTGGGTAGATTTACTGTATTGAGACAATTAAAGACTGACCAGGGTGACGAATTTCGTTTTTTAAGTGTGGATCCAGTAAGTGGGGATGCGATTGAATTAAAGTTACCCAATGATTTGGAAATAGCTACTTTGGGTGGTAGGGGGAGTTGGCGTTTGGGGGTAATGTCCAAATTGTCTGGACAGTATGGTAGGAAATGGGCAGGGGATTCAATTGCAGATAGTTTGGGTCTGGCTTATCAGGGATTTGATCAAGATTTGGGCACGTGGGATAGATTTATGTGGTGGTGGCTATCCAGACAAAAGCAATTCACTTCTGTCGATTTGTCGGATACTTCTTTGCTGGAAAAGAATGATACAGTAGATGGCAACAAAGTTTTAGGTCTTTCATCTACCTGGGACGATAAGGCTCGAGAATGGTTTGTTTCTGCTGGACTTGTATCTGAGGGAATAAATATCCGAATTGTGAATTCGTTGGGAGAACCAGGAATGGGAACTCATGCAGCCCGAGTAATAGAACACGCGGGTTTGAGAGTCGGACAAATTGATAACGATCCAACACAGATGGTAGACAGATGTCGGATTAGGGCAATGGGGTTGTCTGCGACCTTGGCTTTTTTGAAAGCTCAATTTGGCTGCGAAGTCGTGATCGATACACAAAGAGTTGATATTTTACTAATATTGGGAAGTGAGTATCGGACGGGCTGGTTGGGGACAAGGTGATTAGTTATTGGTTTCTATGAGTTGTGGAGCTGAGTCGTCATTATCTGGTTCATCGTCGCGAGCTAAATATTCTTCTTGTTCTTCGACGCCTGTAATATCAGGTTTTTCAGTGTGAACTAGTTCTGGTGGAGTAAATGCTGCATAAGACAGTCGTTCAGTGATAGGGAATGAGACAGTGTTTTTTAGTTTGGGATGCTTGCTCATTTCTTTGATAAAAATTTTTAAGCCACTTTCGAGCGAGCGGATCCAGCCACTGTATGTATTTCCACCTCTTATGAGAGGTAGTAATCTTGAGGCCAGATCATCTGGGAGACGGCCTAGATATTCATTGGCTTGAGAAGTTACGGCAACACAATGATCTCGGGCAGCGATTTTTACCGCATCTCCGGGATGCATTCGAGAAATGATTTTTGTATCTCCTAGGCGAGTGAGTGTGACTAATTTTGTAATACCTGGTTCCTCTAAGAAAACAGGAGGGGGTGACATGCTGATGTGTGCACTACTACCTCGAGCAACTCGGGATGTGTGAAGTAGATTGAGATTTTTGCTGGCAATAGTGTTGAATTTGTCGATACGAAGTACTTTTTTGTATATTTCTTCAGCTTTGGTTTTTTGACCAGTTTCAAAATAGGCACGACCAAGGCGATTGAGGGCGTCAATATCTTTGGTATTCTTTTTCAGAATAGATAAATTGGCGGCAATGGCAGCTTTCCAGTCCCGGTTGGTGGCGGCGTTTATGGCTAAAAGTGTCTGTTCGTCCATGTTTTGTTCATGGGAAAGTATAGCGATTACTCCACAAGATTCAAGATTCAATATTTTTTGATAGAATCATGCTATGTCCGGGCATTCAAAATGGGCGACTATACATCGCCAAAAAGAGAAAAATGATAATAAGCGAGGAGCGGCTTTTACGAAGTTGTCTTATGCTATTACTGTAGCTGTTCGTGAAGGTGGAGGTATTGCGGATCCTGCATCTAACTTTAAATTGCGGTTGGCAGTGGATAAGGCTCGAGCCGTGAATATGCCTAAAGAAAATATCCAACGTGCCATTGAGCGCGCCAGTGGTGCCGGTGCAACTGAGTTGCATGAGGCAATGTATGAAGGATTTTTGCCAGGTGGGGCGGCGGTATTGGTTAGTACGTTGTCAGATAATAAAATGAGGTCTCAGCAGTCAGTACGTGAGGCTATAGAGAAAAGTGGAGGGAATATCGGAAGTGTTGGATCGGTTAGTTATTTGTTTTCTCAGAAAGGGGAGGTTAGATTTCGATTGAGTAATGGATCGAAGAGCCAAGAGGATCAGGAGTTGGAGATTATTGATGTGGCGGGTATCGAAGATTTGGAAGATGACCAAGAAGGGGGCTGGATAGCATTTTGTGATAAGGATCAAACATTTACGGTCAAGGATAGGCTTGAGGCTATAGGGTATACAGTCAGTGATGCAGAACTGTCTATGAAACCACTGAGCTTGGTCGAAGTGGTAGATACTGAATTGCAGACGAGAATTGAATCTATTTTGACCAAACTGTCTGATCTGGATGACGTCCAAAAGGTTTGGACAAATTATGCGTAAGCGACAAAAATTAGTTTTATCAGCGTTATTGTTGGGTTTGGCAATGGGTTGGGTGTTATTTTTGCCACTCGAATGGAAATATCCGGCAACCGGCTTGTTGGCGCTTTTTACGTGGTTACTTGTAGCATGGTCTTTGCGTGATGGATTGCAAAAAATTGAATGGTTAACCATCCCGCTGCCACCAGTCTTGTTTTCTATTTCAGTGTCCCTGTTTTATGTTTTGTTGCCTGAAGCATGGTGGGCTAAGGCAATAATTTTGATTGTATTTGTCATATCACAATATGCGTTATTTTTATCTGCAAACATTTTTTCTGTGGCTGCAATACGTACAATCGCTCTACAGCGCGCGGCTTTGGTAGTGGAATATGTGTTGACTATTTTGACTGGTTTTTTGTTGTTTAGTACCTTGTGGTCATTTCGTTTACCGTTTTGGTTGGTTGGAGTAGGGGTGAGTGCAAGTAGTTTTGCCTTGTTGTTACCAGGAATTTGGTCGGTTGGGTTGGAACCAGTATTAACACGCCGAGTTTTTGCTTATGCGTTTTGGCAATCAGTATGCCTAGGGTTGCTTGCTTTGTCAGTTTCGTTTTGGCCGATTAGTATTACTGTGTCTTCGGTATTTTTGTGTACGATGCTGTATGTGTTTTTGGGCATATCTCAGCATCATTTCACTGAACGGTTGTTTTCAAAAACAATTTTGGAATATGCATTGATTAGTCTGGTAGTTTTAGTAACAATGCTTCTGACGAGTGGGGGAGGAGTGTAAGAAAAGGTGGGTAGAGAGGGAATATTATAGGTTACTTTTCACAGCCTGGTATGTAAATTTTCACAAAATGATACAGTTTGATGTGGATAACCTATGGATAGGAATGTGACATTTTTGGCCTGAGAAACAGCATTTATACGCATGGAAGAGTATGGTTGATTGTGGGAGATGCTCTCTTTTACTGTTTGCGTTTATGTTCTCTGTATAGAATATGTACTCATTGACCTTAATTAATAACTGAGTATAATATCTGTTAGACTCAATTTAGTATACCTGGAGAAGTGCCTGAATTTGATTTTTCCAGTTACAATATATATTTGCTATGACTTCCCTGCCTGAATCTGTTCGATTGAACCTTTTGCCCTATTTGGATGAATTCTTGCTTTATCTAAAGACCCAAAATTATTCCGAAGAAACTTTGTATAACTACGAATCAGATTTAAAAACTTTCGAACATTTTTTACAGGAGGAAAATTTAGAGTTTTACAAGCTAAATAAACAGTCCCTAAACCTTTATAAGGCATACTTAGTCAGCAAGGATAGAAAACGGCCGATTACGGGGATTACAGCGGTTGATAAGCTGGAACCTAGGTCAGTTAACCGAGTATTGTCGGCATTGCGAACCTATTTTCGTTATTTAATTGATATTGACCAGCCGGTGCCAATTCCGCCAGATGCTATTGCTATGGTAAAGACTGATCGTAAGCACGCACAAGTGGCTGAGCTTGGTGATTTGTTACGTTTAGTTGAATCGCCAGTAGAATTTGAACCTGACCAGGTTGTGGGTTTGCGAAATCGAGCGATTTTGGAAGTCTTGTTTTCTACTGGTATGCGTATTTCTGAGTTGGTGTCATTAAATCGAACTCAATTGGATGGCTCAGGTAGACTTTTCATACGTGGAAAAGGAAAAAAGGAACGATTTGCTTATTTGACACCACGAGCTACTGAGCATTTAGAGAAATATTTAGCTACTAGGTCAGATTCCAGTCCAGCAATGTTTGTCCCCCTGCGGGGGAATAATGCCTCCAAAACTACGCGAAGAATATCGACCAATTATTTACAGATGAAGATCAAACAATATCGTGAGAAACTGCGGATCAATGTCCCAACTTCCGCTCATTCGCTGCGACATGGATTTGCCACATATTTAGCTGAAAATGGTGCAAATCCGGCGGCGATACAACTTTTGTTGGGTCATGAATCGTTAGATACAACAACTCGTTATGTTCATGCATCAGATCGCTATGCTGAAGAGACACATAGAAAATTTCATCCAGCTTTAAAAGATTAACTCTCTCCCCTATTTGTAAAAAAAAATATTTAGGCATAAAATTAGGTGGCGCCAATCTGCCCGTTGGCCGATTTTTTTTGAATATATGGGTAAAACGTCTTCACACCCACCACATCATGTTAAGTTGAGTCAGTGGTTCGCCACTGCGATTTGTGGGAATGATATTTTGAGTTCGGCACTGTACGTGTCAGGTATTGCGGCGCTTTTTGCGGGTGTGTATGCCCCTTTGGTATTGGCAGTCATTGCAGTGGTACTTTTTTGTTATAAATCTGTCTATACCGAGGTTGTAGAAGCTTTACCAGTAAACGGTGGAGCATATAACTGTTTGCTCAATAGTACCTCAAAAACCATTGCAGCTATTGCAGGTGTAACGACCGTATTGTCATATGTGGCGACCGCAGTTATTTCAGCCGTTGTAGCCGTGGAATATGTGCATACTCTTATTCAGATTCCGATTATCCCTGTAACGATTGTTTTACTTCTGGCTTTTGCGGTTTTGGTGATATCAGGATTGAAAGACTCTGCTAAGGTTGCGCTATTTATTTTTATTTTTCATGTAATTTGTTTGAGTTTGTTTTTAATTATGGGGGCAAAATATGCGCTTACATCTCAGTCTTATTTTGTGGAGAATATTTCTCACACAATGACTGAATTGGTTGGTAAGGATGGTTTGGTGAAAATGTTGTTTTTTGGTTTTGCGGCATCACTGCTGGGTGTTTCAGGATTTGAAAGTAGTGCGAATTTTGTAGAAGAACAGCAATCTGGTGTATTTCGTAAAACCTTGAGAAATATGCTGGTGGGGGTGGCTATTTTTAATCCCTTGATTGCATTGGTGGCTTTGAATAGTAGTCCTCTGGCAGTTATTGATCAGGCAAAAGAATTTTTATTGGCACGGGAAGCCTTGATACTAGGTGGACCGATATTTCAGGTACTTATTGTGGCAGATGCGTTTATGGTTTTGGCTGGAGCGGTCTTGACCTCTTATGTAGGAGTATCTGGATTGGTCTATCGTATGGCAGCTGATGCCTGCTTGCCTGATTTTTTGACTGGCCAAAATAGTAAAGGTTCATATTGGAAGATTATTTTGGGATTTTTTGTTTTGTGCACTTCAATTTTGCTGGTGACTAAGGGAAATATTTTGTCTTTGGCTGGGGTTTATACTATTGCATTCTTAAGCGTAATGAGTTTGTTTGCGTTTGGGAATTTATTATTGAGAGGAAATCGGTCTGAACTAAAAAGAACTTATAAGGCACCAATTCCATTGGTGGTTATTGCGTTCTGTGCCACGGTTGTAGGTATTGTGGGGAATATTTTGATCGACAAAATGAATATTGTTTACTTTTTGATGTATTTTTTGCCAGCGGTCGCTATCACTTTGGCTGTGGTGTACGAAGATTATACTTTGCGGGCATTGTTACGCTTGACTCGAGGCACACCACTGCATAGCTTTATTCAAAAACGTTTTAAAAACACTATTGATGGAAAGATCGTAGTATTTATTAATCATGTAGATCGGCTGTACTCTATCTTGAAATATATCAATTGGAATGAAAAAACTCGCAATATCGTTTTTGTTCATTGTCGAAATCATGATGGCAAGGATGATATCCAGCGATATGAAGAAATAAAGCAAGCAATACCAGTCTTGGAAAAAGCTGGCGTATTCCCCCATCTCAACTTGGAATATTATTATGAGGATGAGCCATTTGGACCACAAGCAATTGAAAATGCAGTGAAAAAATTTAAAGTTCACAAAAACAAAATTATGATTGGTTCAATACATAAATTTCATGAATTTGATTACCCAGATTTGGGTGGCGCACGTATAATCTTTTAGTGAGGGTAATATAGTGGTTTTTGGGCTGTAGTAAGGCAAATAAATACTTGACAAGGTTTAGTGATGTCTTTTGAATTGATGTGTACATGTATATTGTAGTTTTATATAATCAAATTGGATCATCTTCAACGAAAAATATTTCAGAGTCTGATGATGATACTATGCAGTCTGCTTTACAGGTAAAGTCGGTATTGGAGCAACTAGGTCATCGGGTTGAAATGAAGGGTATTGGAATGTTTGATATAAGCATTCTGGGTAGTTTAAGTTGTGATTTGGTATTTAATTTAGTGGAATGGACTGGCAAGGATTGGAAGCATGGAGTAGCAGTGCTCGAAACTTTAGAATCTGCCGGAATTCGTTTTACTGGTTCTGGTTCGTGGGGGTACGAGGTCTCAAGTAATAAAGTATTAATGAAAAAACTATTTGAAAAACATCATATTCCAACTGCTGGATGGCGTGTGTTTGGTGGTGGAGATGAGCGAGGTGGTAAGTTGGATTTTCCAGTAATTTTGAAGCCAGCATATGAACATTGTGGAATCGGTATAACCCAAGAGAGTGTGGTGAATAAACCTGATGATTTGTTGGGGAAAGCGGATATTTTAGTGCGAAGGTTTGATCAGCCGGTGATTGCGGAGACATTTATTGATGGTTTGGAAGGATTTGTGACGGTTATTGAACAGCAAGGTGAACCAGTAGCCTTGCCACCAGCAATTTTTGGTTACGAAAAAAAGGAACATTATGTGCCGATTATGACTTATGATGCTAAGTGGAAGTCTGATAGCTGGGAAGCAAATATGACGCAATGGCAAGATGATGTGTTAGATAAAGCTGTGCAGGACAAAATGAAACAGGTGGCTGTAGAGTGTTATCGCTGGTTGGGCGGACGAAGCTATCCCAGGATTGATATGCGAATTCAAAATGGTCAGATATATGTTTTGGAAATAAACAATAATCCTGGTGTGGGTTGGGATGAAGATGGTGGACTAACCCATTCGTGTGAATTGGCAGGTATGGGCTATGCAGATTTTATTTCTGGAGTAATACAAAACGCTTTATGACACCATTATCATTTGATTATCCTATTCGTGTTTTGGTTTTATACACTGACTTTGAACAAGATACGATCGATGCCGCAATGCAAATATCTACAGCTTTGCGAACATGTGGGCATATTGTGCAGTTGTTTCAAGTAACGTCACGAAATTGGCGTCAAGCGTTGAAACAACCTGGGGATGTAGTAATAAACTATATTGAAGACGACGGATGGAAATTGTGGGGCAAGGTTTTCTCGGCAATGGAACATCTGGGTAGAACCCAGTTTGGTATTGATCGTCGCAGTTTTTTGTATAGCTTGAGTAAGGCGAAAATGAAAAGACGCTTGGCTGATGCAGGATTGCCAACGCCTCATTTTCGTATTTTACGTAAACAGGTACACGCCTTGCGGAGTATGCAGTACCCATTAATTTTGAAGCCTTCAGGTGAACATGCGAGTGTCGGTATTTCACAAGACTCAGTGGTCATTGATGAACAAGAATTATCCGATCGATTGGCATATTTACGAATTCATTGTCCAGGAGATGTGGTGGCTGAAGAGTTTATTGAAGGGCGTGAGTATCATGTGACAGTTGTGGGGAATGCCTCTCATTTGGCAGTACTCCCCTACTGTGAAATTGGCTTCGGTGGTGAATTTGATGATAATTGGAGTGTGTTTACCTATGAAGCAAAGTGGAAAAAAACTAGCTGGGAGTATTGGGATAGTCGAGTTGAATGTCCAGTCGATATACCTAAAGATGTAGAACGGTCTGTAGATAGGTTGGTAAAACGAGCATATCGATTGTTGGGATGCCGAGATGTGGCTCGTTTTGATGTACGAGTTACTGATGCGGGAAAGCCGTATATTATTGATATGAATTTATTGCCGGATTTAACATATGGAGAGGACGTGGAATGCTGGTTGTCGGCTAAAGCATTGGGTTGGACTTATGAAGAATTTGTGGAAACTTTAGTGGCAATTTGTTATAAACGTGTGTACGGTAGATTGCCAGATAGAATGCGAGAGCGACAGTTTTTGTTGGCGAGTCCCCGATAGTATTTATGAGTTTGCTAGTCAAAGAATCTCCTATTAAAGGTAAGGGTATATTTACCACCCGCGATATTGCTAAGGGTGAAATCATTACGACGTTTGTGGGTGAGGTTATGAATCAGGAAGAGGCTTGGCGACGGATAGATCATGGAATAGAACGTAATGATGATCCGCTGCAAATCGGTGATCGGATGTATTTGGATTTGCATCAGCCTTTTGTGTACTTTAATCATTCCTGTACTCCAAATGCTTTATTGTGTGAAACGGCGAATTTAATAGCATTGAGAGATATTTCTACGGGTGAAGAAATAGTATTTGATTATTCGACTACTGTAGGCAAAGATTCAGATTGGGAAATGAAGTGTTTGTGTGGGGCAAAAAATTGCAGAAAAGTATTAGGGAATGTCGGAACTATTCCTAAGGATGTATTAGTCGAATATCGACGTTTGGGAGGGTTGCAGACTTTTATACGCAGACAAATGAAAGTTTAGCGAGTTTCGTAGTAGAGGGTTACTGAAGAACTGATGTCTGCTGATCCAGGTTGAATTTGTGTCTGATCACTGCCACCACCCATGCCAGCTTTTTCGTTCATGACTGTTCTGGCCATCATCGGCACGATTGAGGAAGGTCCTGATTCTTGAATATTCACAATACGGCCGAGTTTGATGCCAGCAGCTTGGGCTAAGCTTTCGGCTTTGTCTTTGGCTTCTTTGACTGCTTCGTCGCGAGCTCTTTGACGAAGTTCTTTTTGTTTGGCGTCATCGACGGTAAGTTGGATTCCTGAGACACTATTTGCCCCTTGAGCAGTAGCAGCATCGATAATATTGTTTACTTTTTCTATATCGCGGACTTTTAGAGTCAGGTTTACATTTACTTGATAGCCAGTAATTCTAGTAGGATTGCCACCGGTATAGTCATATTGAGGATAGACTGAATAATTGCTGGTTTTAATATCTTTGTCTTCTACTCCCAGTTTTTTGGTTTCGTCAGTTATTTTTTTGATGGCAGTGTTGGCTTCGGTTTGGGCTGCTTTGACTGTTGGGCGATTGATATTGACTCCTAATTCCACTATTGCGGTATCTGGAATAGTGGTCACCTTGCCTTCACCGGAGACAGTCAAAAAATCTTGTTTTTGGGTAACCGTCGAGGTAGTGGGAATACTGGGCATCAAGTGAATGAATACGAGACCAAAGACAAAAATCGCGGCGATGGTAATAAGCGACTGTTTCATTTCTAGTTTATTTTATATACTGAAGCCTCAAGTTTTTCAACTCGAGTTCTTATATCTATATTTTGTTGATTTAAAAAAGCGGTTTCTTCTTGTAGATCTTTGGCTGATTTAGCGAACCATTGTCGATTAATGTATATATTTGACTTTTCCAATCTTCAAATGATTGTTCTAAATTTGTGAATTTTTGCTTAATATTTTTGAACCCTTCAGAGTTTTCATCATGCAGTTGTTTAATTGCTCGCTGGAGATTCTCAAGTTTCTTTTCTATCGCTGAATTATTTTTCATGGTTCTATATTACTCCCCTTTGCCACCTGTGTGTCAATGATTTATTTTCGATTTAAAAACTAAGAGTTGAAAAATTTATTTTTGGTAAATTCGGCTAATTTTTGTGCTTCCTGTTGATATAATTTTAATCGTTGGGCTTTTTCTTCAGTACTGGTTATATATTGCTCATCATCCCCAATGGGCTCTATACGACAGCTGGAACTGCTGCGTGATATGACAAACATTGCATGATATGGTGGATGATAATCGACATAAAAATCCTCTAGCAATTTGCACAATCTTGTCGCAAATACTCTGACTGGTCGAAGCTGCTCCTCGTCCCATTTGTGGAATTCTAGCCAAACTTCCCTTGAATCTTTTGCTTTGGCATTTTCGTATTTAATTTTTCTTTGTTCGTATTTTTGGTCAATCTCTTTTTGTGTTAGGCATTCAAAAGATATCCATGGAGTAGGTTGTCCGCGATGCAAATGGCCTTCACAGGACATGTTTGTAGGGAAATCTAAAGCGTTTAAGGCTATGACAAGAGGTTTGATCTTCGGGTCGATGGGCATGCCTAATCCGTCCGTAATTGTATCTACTTGGGCTGTTATATCTGCCCAAATTTCAGATTTATTTTTCATTTACTGGGGTGTCTTTTTCGAGATAGGTTACAGCGGCGACAGCGTCATTTTTTTCGCTAAATCGCATTAATATTACTCCCTGAGTATCACGACCGAGAGTGGGAATATTTTTGAGTGGGAGCTTAATAATTTGAGCTGATTTACTGGTCAAAACAACTTGTTCGATCGTCTCGTCGACTGCCATACATGAGACTAGTTTGCCGGTTTTGTCGGTCAGACTAGCAGCTTTTACACCTTGGCCGCCACGTTTTTGAAGTGGCCATTCTTTGACGCCTGTGCGTTTACCGAGACCTTTTTCGGTCACGATGAGAACATCTTCAAATGCTTTGCGCCGGCCGTCTTTGGGGGCTTCTTTGGTGGAAGGTAAGACTTCGAGACCTACAACATAGTCAATTTCTTTTAATTCAATACCGCGAACACCCATAGTGTCTCGGGCGGTTGGGCGGACATCATCTTCCTTGAAACGAATAGATTTGCCTTCGTGTGAAACGATTAAGACTTGGTCAGATCCAGTAGTTGGCTTGACCCACTTGAGACTATCACCAGACTCAAGTTTGATGGCGATTTTTCCAGATTGTCGGATACTGTCAAACTCTGTCAGTTTGGTTTTTTTGATTGTGCCATTGTCAGTGACCATGAGTAGGAATTTGAAATCATCACCTTTGCCCAAATTTAGAACAGTTTGGAGTTTTTCGTCTTGTTCAATATTGATCAAGTTTACAATTGCTTGGCCTTTGGCTTGGCGAGAACCTTCGGGAATATCGTAGGCTTTGATTTTAAAGACTCGGCCGCGATTGGTGAAGAAATACATGTCGTCGTGGGTGTTGACGGTCAGAATATGAGCAATTTCGTCTTCGTCTTTGGTGGTCATGCCTGTTACTCCTTTGCCTCCACGAGCCTGAGTGCGGAATGCTGAGGGATTTTGGCGTTTGATATAACCAGTTGCTGTGACGGTAATGACAACATCTTCTGCTGGAATAAGGTCTTCTTCAGAGAACTCCCCTATTGGGAGCTTGTAGACTTTTGTACGACGTTCGTCACCAAATTTTTCTTTGATTTCGGCTAATTCTTTTTTGATTACTGCGAGAATTTTTTCTGGATGAGCGAGCAAATCTTCTAATTCGCCGATATATTTCATAATAGCTTTGTATTCTTCTTCGATTTTTTGTCGTTCTAGAGCTGCAAGTCGACGAAGTTGCATGTCTAAAATTGCAACGGCTTGAAGTTCTGATAAACCAAATCGAGACATTAAGTTTTGACGAGCTTCCTCGGAATCTTTGGATTCACGAATTGTTTTGATTACAGCATCTAAATGATCGAGTGCAATTTTTAGTCCTTCTAAGATATGTGCTCTGGCACGGGCAATTTTTAATTCGTATTCAGTACGGCGAGTGACGACGAGCTGTCGGTGTTTGATATATTCAGCCAAAATAGTTTTTAGACCAAGTGTCTGAGGAGTTCCATCTACAAGAGCCACAAAATTGGCAGGAAAGGTGGTTTGAAGTGATGTGTGTTTGTAGAGATTGTTAAGAATACTTTTGGGTTTGGCGTCACGTTTTAGCTCGACAACGACACGAATTCCGTGGCGATCAGATTCGTCGCGAAGATCTGAAATGCCTTCGATCTTTTTTTCATGAACTAGATTGGCAATCCGGACTATCATGTCAGCTTTGTTTACTTGATAAGGAATTTCGGTGATGATAATCGCTGATTTGCCGGATTTTGTTTCTTCGATTTCTGCTTTACCACGGACCACTATTCGACCGCGTCCAGTGGCGTAGACTTCGGCGATTGCTTTAGTGTCGTAAATATTGCCGTATGTTGGGAAGTCAGGTCCTTTGACAAATGCCATCAGATCTTCGACAGAACAATCTGGATTGTCGATTTGATGAGTGATGGCGTCGACAACTTCGGTCAAATTGTGTGGTGGAATTTTGGTTGCCATACCGACTGCGATACCGTCGGAACCCATAAGTAAAAGATTGGGAAGTTTGGCCGGAAGGATAAGTGGCTCTTGGATTGAGCCATCAAAATTTGGACCAGTTTCCACGGTCTCTTTTTCAATATCAAAAAGCATTTCTTCGGAAATGCGGCTCAGTTTGGCCTCGGTGTAGCGCATGGCAGCAGGTTGGTCGCCATCTATGGAGCCAAAGTTACCTTGGCCATCAATAAGTGGGTAGCGCATGGAAAATTCTTGGGCCAGACGAACCATTGCTTCGTAGACTGGCGCATCACCATGCGGGTGATATTTACCCAATACTTCTCCTACAACCGTAGCTGACTTTTTCGGTTTGCCACTGGCGCGTAGGCCTGTATCCCACATGGCGTACAAGATTCGACGATGTACAGGCTTAAGACCGTCACGAACATCTGGTAAAGCTCGGGCGACGATAACGGACATGGCATAGTCCAAGAAGTTTTTTTGCATTTCCGTCGTAATTTCGACTGGTCGAAGTTTGCCTATGGATGTGTTTTCAGAATTATCATTCATGCCGCAGTTATATTATCAGAAGCCCTAATTGGATTCAAACGTAAACGAGTGTAATAACGGCGTCAGTTCTTTTTGTTTGGCCTCATCCAAACTTTGTCCGCAGGTTGGGGTGAATTTGAGTTGAATTACTTGGTTTCTGATAGCATCGTTTATAGCAATGGTGGTACTTTTATCTTTTTCTGTGGTGATATAGGCATCCTGGCCGTCGACTTTTGACATTTCGAGTTTGGTATTTTTGGTCAGTGTTTGGTTTTTGGTTTCGGTCAACACAAGGGCGACTTGGTCACATGATTTAAAAGCTGTAAGAGTCACATCGCCATCAATTTGGCTTGGCAGTTCTGTCCAGTTGTCAACATAGCCAAAGGCAAACGTTTGGGAGACGCTGGTGAAAACTTTTGGACCTGGGCCGGGTGTAGGGGTTGGGCGACTAGGCGTTGGGCTAGTAGCTGGGCCGGATGACCCAGTAGGAGAAGATGAAAACATGGATCCTAATCCGCGGGAAAGGCCAATCGCAACAAAGATAAGACAAACTACGACTAAGGTAGCACCAAATTTATCAAGATGTTTTAACGTGGGCATTGTAGCGCTCGATAGCAGATTCAACAGTGTTAATTGCTGCAGCTTTGTCTAGCCAGCCAGTCACCTTGACCCATTTTCCAGGCTCAATACTTTTATAGGTTTCATAGAAATGCTTAATTTTGTTTTTGAGGGCATCTCCCAGATCTTCCACTGATTCAACATTGGCATAGACGGGATCGATTTTTGATTTTGGAACAGTGATAAGTTTGGCATCTTTACCTTCCTCATCTTCTGTTTCGAGCATTCCAATAACACGAACCTCAACAAGCATATACGGTTCAATTTTTTCACTAGCTACGACAACAACATCGAGTGGATCTTCATCTTCACTCCAAGTGCCTGGAATGAAGCCATAGTTGAACGGGTATGCAAAGGCAGTGTAGAGAAAACGGTCAGCTTTAATAACTTGGAGTTTGTTGTCGTACTCGTATTTGATTTTAGCTCCAGCTGGAATTTCAATGATGGCGTTGAGGAGCTTTTTTGGGTCACCTGCGGGGATGTCGTGAAGGAAATTCATATGGGTATTATAACAAATTATTCGTCGGATAATTTAACGGTTTTGGTACCATCTTTGCGAAAGATGTGTGCTCTGACATGTAGTCCACTATTTATTAAGATACGCAGCATTTCTGGAACATTGGTGGTCCAGGTGGCTAGGCGGACACGTTTGCGCTCATATCCCCCACCTGGAAGCGGTTCTTTGATATCTTGTTTGACGACAATGCGACCGATATCTTTTTCGTGCATATTTAAATATCTAATGTAGCAGTGGTGGCATGGGTGGTAATAAACTTTTTTCGAGGTGGAACTTCGTCTCCCATGAGTGTACTAAAGACATGGTCGGCTTCGGCGGCGTCTCCCACCTCGACTTTTTTAAGAATCCGGTTGGCAGGATTCATGGTAGTGTCCCACAATTGTTCGGCATCCATTTCACCTAATCCTTTGTAGCGCTGGATAAAGTTTTTGCCTGGATTTTCGGCGACGATTTTGTCTCGTTCGGCGTCGGAATAGGCATAAAAGACTTTTTTACCGATTTCGATTTTAAATAATGGTGGCGTAGCCAGATACAAATGCCCACCTTCCACAATGTAGGGTAAGTGACGATAGAAAAATGTCATGAGTAAACAGGCGATGTGCGATCCATCTACGTCAGCATCGGTCATAATAATAACTCGATGATAGCGTAATTTATCAGTGTTTATTGAGTCCCCTATTCCCATACCAAGAGCAATGGTAAGGGCTTTGAGTTCTTCAAATGAGATGACTTTATCTAATTGTGCTCGTTCTGTATTTAGCACTTTACCTCGTAGTGGCAAAATGGCTTGGAATTTACGGTCTCGACCATTTTTGGCAGAGCCACCAGCGGATTGACCTTCGACCAAATAAAGCTCGCATTCTGACGGGTCGCGAGACTGACAGTCAGCGAGTTTTCCAGGCAGTGTCATACCGTCGAGAGCGCCTTTGCGCAAGACTGCTTCTTTGGCAGCTCGAGCAGCAAGACGGGCTTTGGCAGCCAGCATTACTTTAGCTACTACCATTTTGGCATCGCCAGGATTTTCTTCAAAATACATGTCGAGGGCTTCTTTGACCGCAGTGTTTACATAGCCCTGAACTTCGGGATTGTTGAGTTTGGCTTTGGTTTGGGATTCAAATTGGATGGATTGGGTGGGAATTTTGCAGTAGACGATAGCTGTTAAGCCTTCGCGCATATCCTCTCCAGTTAATGTACCTTCTCCATCTTTGACTGCACCAATTTTTTTGGCATAGTCGTTGATACAGCGAGTAAGCGCCATGCGGAAACCGGTGACATGTGTGCCTCCATCGACAGTATTGACGATATTGACGAAAGATTGGACGACTTCGTTGTATCCATCGTTGTATTGCAGAGCTACTTCGATATCCGTATTTTCAATTTGTTTGTGCAAATAAATAGGTGGGGTAAGAACTTTTTTGTCTCGATTGAGATGAGCGACTAGAGATTTGATACCGCCTTCAAAATAGAATTGTTTTGTAACGCCGGTGTTTTCGTTGGTTAAAAAGAAATGAAGTCCAGCAAACAGATATGCCCGATCGCGAATGGAGTTTTCGATTAATTTATAGTCAAACTCTACCGTGGTGAACATGGTGGCGTCAGGTTTGAACAGAGTGAATGTGCCGGTTTTGGTTTCACGGACGGCTTTTGTGTCTGAAGTGGTTTTTACGGCGGCTTTGGCTACACCTCGGTTGTATTCTTGAACATAAATTTTGCCATCTCGTCTGACTTCCACTCGAACATAATCAGATAAAGCGTTGACGACGGAAGCTCCTACTCCGTGCAGGCCGCCTGAGACTTTGTAGGCAGCTTCGGAGAACTTACCGCCGGCGTGCAATTTGGTCATAGTCAGCTCTAGTGCTGAGACTTTGGCGACAGGATGAATATCCACTGGAATTCCTCGACCATCGTCTTGAACAGATATCGATCCGTCGGTGTGCAATGTAACCCAAACATGTTTGGCAAATCCTGCCAAGACTTCATCTACGGAATTGTCGACAATTTCCCAAATCAAATGATGCAAGCCTTTACTGTCAGTACTACCGATGTACATACCTGGACGTTTGCGGACTGGTTCTAAGCCTTCGAGTATTTGAATACTTGAGGCGTCGTAGCTGGTATTTTTTGTGGCCATGCGAGGCTTATATTAGCAAAGCTTAGTATTTGTAGGCAAGATGGTGTCTTTGATCTACCCATTTTTGAACGAGTGAAACAATGCTTGACTCCGTGGTTACTAGCTGCATTTCACGAGTGTGTAGGAAGCGCGATTTGCTGGTGCCATTGTGAGAACCGATATAGACCGAATCGTCGACGCGTAATACTTTTGCGTGAACACGTTGGTTTGGATAGAAATATTTGGCAATGTCTCTGTTGGCTGATGAGGGAAAGTGCCATGTCTCAATACCACTCCGTTTTATAAAAGGGTCTGAAGAATAATAACGAACTTTGACTCCACGCTTTTGAGCTGAGACCAACTCTTTACCGAGTGGATCATCGAGATCGTGGGCACTGACAAAATCAATTGTGCTTTTTGCTTTGCCAATAGAAGCACACATGTGATCCAATATTCGAGAGGAAGATTCTCGTCCACTGTCGAGAATAAGAGATGATTGTGAGTCACATTGAATATGTGTGTTTTTGTTTGGCCAAGGAGACGTTGTGAGACGATTGAGCGTTGAAATGATGGAGGGAGAGGTAATTTTAAGCATAAAATCACATCGAGATACGAGATCTTCGCTCAATTGGAGTCCGCCAAGCCAAGCAGTCTGGTCTACTAAAAACGCTTTGATATGATTTCGACCTGAAAAAATACTTAATCGTTCACTGGTGGATCGATATGGGTGGGATATGTTCGTTTTTACGCCGGCTTGTAAAAGTTGTTCAAATATTTGTTGATTTTGCTGGTTGCGCATATCCAAATATTTTTCATGCCGTAAATGACGCAGGGAATTTTCGATGAGGACCTCATTTATTTGATCGTAGTTTAGCTCAATATGAATACCTTTTTTGGCAGCGTCTAATAATGCTGGATATAACAATCCTACAGCATGGCCGTACCAGTCAATTTTCATACTTTGGATGTAAATATGATCTTTTGCCTGATAGATATGTTGGCGAAGGTCGAGGATGAATCCGAGTGGTGAGAGAATTTCGACATTTTGTTTTTGTTCACGCGCCGTCAATTGTTCTACCACTAGGCGATTATATGCTATAGTTAATTTCTGGCATGGGTAGCCAGGAACGCAATAGAATGCGCAAAGAAATAGCTCGAGATTTGGGCGAGACTCATGCTCTAGAAATGTTTTTTCAAATGCAACCAAAATCTTTAGGTGTTCTTTTGGTGATGATCGCAGGAAATGAACAAGACGCGGAAGAGCTGAAAAATGAATTTTTGAATGGAAGTAGTGTTATATTTTCAGAGCAAAATAGTCCATACAAAGTCTGACAGAACAGTTGGATTTTAAGAATTTTCTTACCGTAATAATTGTTTGATAGGCTAGGTTTGGTGTTGTATGTTTGGTGATTTGTAGGTGAATGTATATCTCACAGGTGTTCAAAAATTCTAAGGCTGAGGCTCGATCAAATTCTTGTGCATCGGTCCATTTTAATTTTTGCATTGGAGTTTGAGCGGTTAACAATAACTCGATTGGTGTCGAATCTATGACAGGTATTGTTTTGTTTGCAGTGGTAATAATTTGGCAACGTGAGACTATGGTTGGTAATAGTTCATCAGGTTGTGTGGTAATTAAGTAGATTTCGCTATTTGTTGGCGGTTCTTCCAATGTTTTTAAAAATGCATTTTGTGCGGCAATGGTCATGGTGTGGGCATTAAGGACAATGACGATGTTGGCACCTGAAGTGGATTTACGACTGAGGGTGTGTTGAATTTGGCGAATTTCGTCGATACCTATCGAGGTGTCGGATTGAATGTATAAAATATTTCTATTGTCTGAAATATTTGGTTGGGTGGCGCTAATGAAGGCATGCATAGGGCTGATTTTTTGTATTATACTAAGGTATGCCTGCCCCGGTTGTACCTATCATGGATAATCAGACAAATGGAATTTTGAGCATTTTGGTGACGAAAAAGAAATTGACACAACAGGATGCAGATCGAGCAAAAGCAGAATTTGTAAACACTGGAGTGAGTATTTCTGATTGGTTGGTGGAGCAAAAATTGATCAGTGGAGATGATTTGATGCAAGCAAAAGCTGAGTATTTGAATGTCCCCTTTATTTCTCTGGCGGATAAAGCGTTATCCCCTATTGCTTTAGGATATGTAGATCGAGCTGTGGCGGAACGTTTGCGAGTAATTCCATTTGATTACGATCCTAAAAATGGTGAGTTACAAGTAGCAATGTCTAACCCATTGGATTTGGCAGCCATCGAATTTTTAGAGAAAAAGACTGGTCTTCGCGTAAAATCATTTGCAGCACTACCTGGGGAAGTGGATGCAGCTATTGCAGCTCGTTATCAACAGAGCTTATCGGCTGAGGTTACTGCTGCTTTGAAAGAAAATGGTGTGGGTGGTCCGATGGAGGTAAAAACTGTAAACATTCGTAAGGTAAACGAGTTGATTCGTGAAGCGCCAATTGCAAAAATCGTGACCACTATTTTGGAATTTGCGGCTAAATCTCGAGCATCAGATATTCATATTGAGCCTCTGGAAGATCGAACTCGAGTCAGATACCGTATTGATGGTATTTTGCATGAAAAGTTGATTTTGCCAAAAAAGATACATGACGCGTTGACTTCGCGCATCAAAATTTTGTCGGATATGAAAATTGACGAAAAGCGAGTGCCACAAGATGGTCGGTTTAATTTTGAAACAGACGAAGAACAGGTGGATTTGCGTGTATCTAGTTTGCCTACTGTGCATGGGGAAAAAATCGTTATGCGGCTTTTAAAGAAAACAAGTGTAGTGCCCACGTTGACTGAGCTAGGTTTTCGTGGTCGAGCATTGGCTAATCTTGAAGAAGCTATTACACGGCCACATGGAATTATTTTAGTGACAGGACCAACGGGTTCAGGTAAAACTACGACTTTGTATGCTGTCTTGTCGAGAATTAGTACTGTCAAGGTAAATGTCGTGACCTTGGAAGATCCGGTGGAATATCAAATTCCTGGAGTAAATCAAGTACAAATTAATCCCCAGGCGGGTTTGACATTTGCTTCAGGTTTGCGATCGTTTTTGCGACAAGATCCAAATATTATTATGGTGGGAGAAGTCCGGGATGAAGAGACGGCTGAGTTGGCGGTTCAGGCATCGTTGACTGGCCATTTGGTGTTTTCTACTTTGCATACTAATTCTGCAGCTGGAGCTTTGCCACGTTTGTTGGATATGAAAGCTGAGCCATATTTATTGGCTTCTACTATTACGGCGATTGTGGCTCAGCGGGTGGTGCGCAAAATTTGTAGCAATTGCAAATCGGCGTATCAACCAGTACCAGAAGTCATAGCAGAGATACAAAATGCATTAGGTAAATTGTGGACTGTCACGTCGGACAAACCCGTGGAATTATATAAAGGTCAAGGATGTACGATTTGTGGTGGAACGGGGTATAAAGGTCGGGTGGGCGTATTTGAAGTGTTGCCTGTATCAGAAAAGATCGGTCGACTTATTTTAGAACACTCCCCTGCTTCTACTATTGAAAATCAAGCAGTCTCTGAAGGGATGATTACTATGAAACAGGATGGCTTCTTGAAGGTGGTAGAAGGGATCACTACTATGGAAGAGGTCTTGCGTGTTGCGCAAGAATAAGGGGTGCTTTAATATAAATGTACTGCTCATGAATATCTCACAACTGTTGCAATATGTAGTCGATAAAAATGCTTCGGATTTACATTTGTTGGTTGGGTCTCCGCCAATTGTGCGTATTGATGGAGCATTGTTGCCAGTACCAGGAGAAAATGTTTTGCTGCATGACACCATAAGCCAATTAATGGAACCGGTAGTTGCTGCTGATCAAAGACAGGTATTGGAAGTGAATAAAGAGTTGGATTTTTCTTTTTCTTTGGCTGAGGCGGCTCGTTTTCGCGTAAATGCGTATTTTCAAAAAGGGTCTTTGGCAGCGAGTTTTCGTTTGATTCCAGTACGTATTCCTAAAATTGACGAATTAGGTTTGCCGGGTATTTGTCATGAATTTGCCAACATGAAACAAGGATTTGTACTTGTCACAGGACCTACTGGTCAAGGAAAATCTACTACATTGGCGGCAATTTTGGATGAAATCAATCAAAATCGACGGGTACATATGGTGACAATTGAGGATCCGATTGAGTATATGTATACATCGGCACGAGCAATTGTTTCTCAGCGTGAAGTACATAACGATACGCATTCGTGGGATATTGCATTGCGTTCAGTTTTGCGTGAAGACCCTGACGTGGTCTTGATTGGGGAAATGCGTGATTTTGAGACGATTGCGGCGGCATTGACCATTGCTGAAACTGGTCATTTGGTATTTGCGACATTACATACAAATTCTGCTTCACAGACTATTGATCGTATTGTGGATGTTTTTCCAGAGAACCAGCAACCTCAAGTCAGATTGCAATTGTCGAACACTTTGCAAGCAGTATTTTCTCAACGATTAGTGCCGATGATTTCCTCTGGTCGTGCAGTGGCATATGAAGTCATGTTGGGAACTCCCGCGGTAAAGACGGCCGTGCGCGAAGGTAAAACACATATGTTGGACAATATAATTTTGACATCTGGTGATATGGGAATGACTACATTGGAAAGTACTTTGGCAAGACTTGTTAAAAGTGGGAAAATTTCTTATGAATTTGCTCAGGCTTATGCATCCAGACCGGGAGACATCGCCCGTTTTGTGAAAGGAGAGATGTAGTGTGAAGTTTGCATATGAAGCAAAAAATGCGACAGGTCAGACAGTAAAAGGTGTAGCCGAAGCGACCAATATAAACGGTGCGGCGAGTTTGTTGCGTGACAAACAGTTGATTCCGGTGAAAATAACTGCCAGAAATGATGGACAAGGCTTGGCATCTTTGGTTGGAAAGATTACTGGAACGGTAAGTGTGAGTGACATGGCCAATTTTACTCGGCAATTGTCTACAATGATCACAGCTGGATTACCACTGACTGATGCGTTGAATTTATTGCGATTACAATCCCCTCCTAATTTGTCTCCAGTTGTTTCATCTATTTTAGGTGATGTGCAGTCTGGACAAGCTTTGTCTACTGGTATGGGTAAGTTTCCCAAAGTTTTTAGCCCAGTTTATTTGTCTTTGGTAAAAGCTGGAGAAGCCGCGGGTATTATGGACAAAATTTTGGCTCGTTTGGCTGAAAATACGGAAAAAAGTCGTGAGTTTCGAGCCAAGGTTGTCGGGGCGATGATTTATCCGGTGATTATTTTGATTGGTATGGTCTTAGTATTTGTGCTGATGATTTTGGTGGTGGTGCCAAAGTTGATCGGACTGTATGCGGATTTTGGGGAAGGATTACCACTGCCTACTCGGATATTGGTGGGAATATCTGATTTTGCTACACAACGTTGGTATATCGTATTAGCAGGGCTTATTGGAATAGCTTTTGCCTATAAATCATTTGTGGCTACACCTAGAGGTCGTCAAATCCAAGATACGATTTTTTATCGTTTGCCGGTTATTGGTCCACTGGCACAACAAGTTATGTTGACCGAATTGACTCGAACTTTGTCATTGTTATTGTCCGCTGGAGTATCTGTGGTCGAGGCATTGAACATTGTTTCTGGTGTCGTGGGCCATTCGGTTGTTCGCGAAGAAGTAAAAAGAATCGGCAAGCAAGTAGAAAAAGGTTTTCCGATGTCGATCAGTTTTTCTGAAAGCGGAGTGTTTCCTGCTCTGGTAGGTCAAATGATGGCAGTAGGTGAAGAAACGGGGAAGATCGATGAGGTGTTGGCCAAACTGTCTGCATATTATGAATCGGAGTCTGGTGAGAAGGTCAAAGCCTTGACAACCGCTATTGAACCAATAATACTGATTGTATTAGCGGTTGGAGTAGGTGCGTTGATGTATGCAATTATTATGCCAATTTATGGAATTATTAATAAAGTATAATTCTTTGAGGGAGGTGAGCAACAAATGAACTTCAAAATGCTTAAAGGCTTTACCTTAATTGAGTTGCTCGTAGTTATTGGTATCTTGGCTGTTTTGGCTGCTGGTGTGGTTGCTTTGATCAATCCACAAGACAAGCTCTATGCAGCAAACGATTCAAAAGTACAAAGTGATATCGGTGAATTAGCTACTGGATCTCAAGCTTATGCAGCTACTCATAATGGTTTTTTCCCAGCAGCTGCGGCTGATTTAGTTACTTCTGGAGATTTAGGCTCTGCGCCAACACCTCCAACTGGATACGGAGCAGCGTATGGTTTTGCAATTACTCCTGCAGGTTGTTCAGCTGGTGTTACATGTACGTCTGTGATTATCACTGGAACTCTTAAATCTAAGAAGTATGCTGGTGCTACCCCTGCTACGCCTGTTTGGCGTTGGGAATCTAGTACAGGAAAGACTTGTACTGTCGCTACAACGACAACAGCTTGTCCATAATGTTTTAAAAAATCGTAAGATTTCTACGCCGCTCGCAAGGGCGGTGTTTTTTTCTTTGAGAAACTTTATACTTGAGCGATGAGTCTTTTTTGGTTTGTATTAGGAGCTGTTGCGGGGAGTGTGGCTAATGCATTGATCTATCGGTTGCCAAGACAAATTTCGTGGACTCGTGGCCATTCCATTTGCACTCATTGCAAACATATACTGGCAAGTATTGATCTGATTCCGATTTTTTCTTACTGTTTTTTGAGAGGTAAGTGTCGTTACTGTCATAAAAAAATCGGGGTTAGATATTTTGTTATTGAATTGCTTTCGGCACTTGGGTTTGTGTTTCTAGCTCCCCAAGCGTGGTTGATGGCGATTTTTTGGGTGACATTGGTAATTGCGTTTATGGATTGGGAGACTAAGTTGGTGTCAGAGGTTTTTGTGGTTTTATGGGGGTTGTTTGTGTTGGGGCAATTGTATGGGAATTTTTCTATTACCATGATCATAGGACTAGTGGTTGGTGTTTTAGCTATTGGAAGTATTTGGGCTATTTCGCGAGGACGAGCGATGGGGTTTGGGGATGTAGAGATTGCTGCAGTTATGGGGTTGTGGTTAGGTTGGCCAAGAATATTGGTTGCATTGTGGTTAGCGTTTGTTTTGGGAGGAATTGTGGGTGTAGCAATTCTTTTACAAAAGAAGAAAGGAGTCGGTTTGAAATCAGAAATGGCGTTTGGGCCGTTTTTGGTGCTTGGTAGCTGGCTTGCTTATTTTGTGGGTGATTGGGTGATAAGATATTGGCATGTTTGATTTGCTTAAATGGGATAAGTTTGAACTAGGTGTGGTAGCAAGTGTTATATTGGTTGTTTTTGGTATATCTTTTTATCAGCTACAAATTTCGCGGATGAAAACGCGTGACGCGCAGAGAAAATCTGATACAGAACTGGTGGCAAAATCTCTAGAAGCTTATTATCAAGATTATCGTGTGTATCCCCTAGCTGGTGATGGTGGGGTGATTGTCAGTTGTGGGTCAAAAGGGGTAAGGAATTGTGTATGGGGTGACGACAGAATTGTCGATGAAGACAATATTGCATATCTGGAACATGTTCCTAATGATCCATTTGCTGACTTTGGGTATCGCTATATTTATGAGGTAAGTAGTGACCGTCAGCATTATAAAATTTATTCGGCTTTGGAATATCGTGGTGATAAAGACAGTCGATCTGACTTGACAGTTGAGTGTGCGCTTTCGGTAAAATGTAGATGGTATGCTGGTCGTTAGTGTACTATAATATTTTTTATGTCTGATGCTGCCAAAATAGGAATAGATATTGGATCAACGAGTATTAAGCTGGTGGAAATAAGTCCAACTGGAAATAATGCCTGGAAGCTTTTGACAGCTGGTTCTGTTGCCTCTCCTGTTGGTGGCTTGATGGGTGGACCGATGAATGTGGCTGCTGTATCTCAATCCTTGGTAAAGTTGATGAAAGAGGCTGGTGTAAAGAGTAAGCGTGTGGTGTTGGCAATTCCAGAAGAACAAGTATCTTCACATATTGTTGAACTTCCACCCATGAAAGAGAGTGAGGTGTCTCAAGCCTTACAATGGCAAGTGGAACAATATATTCCTATTCCTGCAGATCGAGCAGTATGGAGTCATGAAATTATTAAAAAGGATGATAGTGGCGTAGAAGTATTGTTGGTAGCTGCGGCAAAAAATTTGGTGGATACATATACGCAAGCCGTTGAGGGATTGGGTTTGGAATTGGTTGCAGTGGAAACAGAATTGATGGCAACTGCCCGAGCAATTATTCCTTCTAATACTCCTCTTGCATTAGTAGTAGATATTGGTGCAAATGGAACTGATTTGGGTTTGGTGCGCCGAGGACAAATGGTGTTTGCTCGCACAATTCCTACAGCTGGTAGTGCGTTTACTCGAGCTATCGAAACTTCTTTGGGGTTGGACACGGCTACAGCCGAACAATATAAAAATTCTTATGGATTTGCAGCGGATAAACTAGATGGAAAATTGTTGGAAGCGATGAAACCCGTATTGACAGTCATTGCTGGTGAGATTAGGAAAACAATAGATTTTTATACATCAAAGCATCCGAATGAAGTAGTAAGTTCAGTTATGTTGACTGGTGGTATTGCTATGTTGCCAGACGCAATTGGAATTTTGTCTGGTATGGTAGGTGTGGAGATGGCTGTGGGTAATCCATTTATTCACGTATCTATGGATGATAAGCAATCAAAAGCTCTTGCTGGCCAAGCGCCAATTTATGGCGTAGCAGTGGGCTTAGGGATGAGACCACTTTAGACTATGATCAATCTTGCTTCTGCCCAGCATAAAGAAGACTCTCGGTTTGTAAAAATAAAATCTGGCGTGATTAAAAGCACTACCGCATTGTTGGTTTTTTGGAGTTTGGTTGTGGGGGGGTTTTTTGGTTGGTCGTGGTATGTAAATTTTTCTGGTAGTCGAGTAGAGGCTGAAATTCGAAATTTGCAATCACAAGTGGATGCGCGATCGGAAGATGAGGTGCTGTATCGAACTGTGTCCGGTCGGAGTTTGGCTGTAAAACAATTTTTGGATTCTAGAGGAGATGTGGTCAAACATCTGGATGTGATATTGCTAGCCACTCCACCTGCTACGGCATGGGAATATAAGAATCCTTCCACTCAAACTATTACCGTAAATGGTGAATCTGCTGAAGAAATTAGTGCCTTTGTGCAAACAGTATCTAAATCTTATTCTTCAGTAAAGATCGACTCTCTTACTTCAAATAAAGATACTGGGTGGTTAGGAGTAATTACAGTAGGAGGGCTTAAACCATGAATAAATGGGGTTGGGTTCTCTACCCTATTCTTGTTGCGGTATTTGTAATTTATACCGGGGTTACAGTTTTATCAAACGTAGATACCTGGGCTCAAATTACTCAAAAACGTGAGGATGTTCAAGTACAACAAGAAAAAGCAGCACTTTTGCGAAATAAGTTGGTAGTATTGTCTAATTTTGATACAAATAAGGCTCAGATAGATTTACACGAAATGTTGGACACTCTACCTGATGCACGATTGGCTTGGTCACTGATTTCAGAAATTAAAAATGCTGCTGCCCAATCTGAAGTTGAATTAAAAGAGTACAAAAGCAATGCTGGAAATGTAAAACAGGCCACGGCAGGAGCGGTGTTGGCAGATGAGTCGGGTGTAGTGTTGACAATCTCAGCCCGGGTACCTGATATCGTGCGATTGCGACGATTTTTGAATGTGCTAATGACTCAAAAACCGTTAGTTCGATTGTTGCGATTATCATTTAGCGGTGGGGCCATGCAATTGACAGTTGAGGGTGGTTGGTCTCGTATGGTTCACGAGACACCTAAAAATACTCCGCTCCAAGAATATGGAACTACAATTGCTGGTGTCAGAAGTCAAATGGAAAAGTATGTCTTGGTATCAGTAGAACAGGCCGCTAGTGGAAGTGGAAATTTTGGAGTAACTAATCCTTTTTAGGAGCGTTAAGAATTAGGGCAGCTTGAGGCAAATTGTTGTTGATACAAAATGTTTTGAGCAATACGCGAAGACTATGAATTACTGAGCCATGCTTGCCAATTACTTTGCCAGTATCGCTTTCGGCAACTTCAACTGTAACTGCATTTTCGTTCACGGAAATATTTAGGCTTTCTGGCTGATCCAAAAGTGGAGCAATAATAAAATGAAGAAAATCTTTCATCATAAACTATTTGACTAGGCGGCGGACTTTGTCGGTTGGTTGTGCGCCTTTTTTGATCCAAGCTTCGTAGGTAGCTTTGTCAATTTCGATACGATGGTTTTCTTGAGGGTGGTAATGACCCAAATTGGCTACAACATCGCTGGTTAATTTTGAGTGTTCCTCCATTACCACTATACGATAGTGTTTGGCGTTTTTCTTTCCAGTAGGACTAAGTTTGATTTTTAGCATGGGATTATTTTACCATATTTTGGCTAAATAGCTTCTCAAGAGCCACTTTGGCTGCATCAATTTCTGCTTTTTGTTTACTAGCACCTGTACCTGTAGCTACAGCTGAATTTTGAATGATTACAGAGACGGTAAAGTTTTTGGCATGATCTGGGCCGATGCTATCGACCAACTGGTAGATAGGCGTGCCTAAGCCTTTGGCTTGGGCGTGTTCTTGCAATAGACTTTTGGGGTCTTTGATGTGTTCGTGGGAGATGATCTCTTGGTCTGTAAATATATCTGTTAGGTAACCAGTGCAGACATCTAAACCCGAATCTAAATATAACGCTCCCAAGACAGCTTCAAATGTATTGGCTAGAAGGCCGGGGTTTTTTCGACCACCTAAATCTTGTTCACCTTTGGATAAAAGTAGTTCTTCGTCGAGCTGTAAAATCTTTGCTTTTTCAGCAAGTGTGGTGGTTTGCACTATGAGTGACCTACGAGCTGTTAATTCTCCTTCTGGAAGGTCTGGAAAGAGTTTGTAAAGTCTATCTGAAGTGATCAATGACAGTATAGAGTCGCCCAAAAACTCTAAGCGCTCGTTGGAGACAGTACCTGGGTGTTCATTGCAGTAAGATCGGTGTATGAGGGCGGCGTGGTAATTCTGAGGATTTTTGAAATATTCTTTGGGTGATTTCATTTGTTGAATATTATTCTTCTTCAGTTTCGATGTCTAGAATCTGAAAAAGATTTTCTAGAGTGTGAATCTGAGCGAATTTCTCTTCTGGTAATGGCAAGTCTAACGCCTCTTGGAGTCGTTGGAACAAATCGATGGTCATTTCAGGCGATAGACCGAGGTCTATTTGAAAATTTAGATCTTCATGAATGGTCTCGGGTTCCATTTGGAACTCGTTGGCCAAAAAATGAAGGATAGCGGTTTTGATATTTGATTGCATATATTACTCCGTAATATTTTCCAGTTGAACCAAGTGGCCTAAAGCGCCATTGACGAAGGCTGGACTGCCTTCTCCGCCATATTCTTTGGCGATTTCGACTGCTTCGTCAATAATAACTTTATAGGGGGCGTTTTTGTCAATGATTAATTCATAGATAGATAAACGCAAGATGGCTAAATCTATTGGATTTAGCTTGTCTATCGGCCATTCTGGGGCAATTTTGCTAATTAATGGATCAATTTTATCTAAATTTGACCAGATATCTTTAACGCTTGAATCGGCTTGGTTTTGGAATTGAGACGAAAACAGCTTTTGTACAAGCTCGATGCGATGCCGGTGACGAGGATCTGTGGCGGTTTTCATACCCCTATTTTACTTTTTTGCCTTTGTAGAAATGACAATATTTACAGGCTTTATGAGCCACTGTTGGCTTGTGACAATTTGTACATTCCACAAGTTTTGGAAGCGTCACTGATTGAGTGGATCGGCGACGACCTTGACGCATTGTGGATCGGCGACGTTTTGGATGTGGTGTCATATTTTTAAATTAATTTGGTTGAACAGACGCTATTTTATCGTTTTCAAGCAGTTTTCTCAATATGGGGTAATTTTCGAGTTGGTTTTGGAGGCTAATTGCCATGTCTTTGGCTGTAGAAATGAGGCTAAAATCTGAATAATCTGCCACTTTGAATAAAGGTATTCCATGTTGAGATATACCGTATATATCACCTGGTCCACGTAATTTTAGGTCTATTTCTGCCAGTTCTAGTCCAGAATGATACTGCTCCAAGGCTTGGAGACGTGGAGAGGGTTTGTTGGTAAACAGCAGGCAGTAGGATTGTTTGGATCCCCTACCGACACGACCTCGAAGTTGATGGAGTTGTGCCAGACCGAAACGGTCAGCATCTTCGATTAGCATAATTGTTGCATTGGGAATATCGATGCCGACTTCAACTACTGGCGTAGTGACTAGAATATGGAATTGGCCTGATTTAAATTTGTCGATTTGTTCATTCTTTTGTTTGGCTGAAAGTTTGCCGTGGAGTAGGCCAACAGAGTGGTTTGGGAAAAGTTGTTTGATTTTTTCTACTTCTTGAGTTGCAGATTTGATTGTTTCTGCTGATTCGCTGGGTTGAACAAACGGGCAGACGATAAAGACTTGAGAAGAAGTACTATCGATTTGCTCACTGATCCATTGGTATGCATGATCTCGTTTTGTTTGGGGTATAACCCAGGTTTTTACTATTTGGCGGCCAGACGGTGGACTGTTTAATACTGAAACATCTAAATCACCATGGATAGTTAGGGCAATGCTTCTAGGGATGGGGGTTGCAGTCATTGTAAGAATGTGGGGAGATTGACCAAGATTGGTAGCAAGTGTTCGTTGTAAAACACCAAAGCGATGTTGTTCATCGATCACTACGAGACCAATGTTTTTGGTGATTAGTTGAGTGTGAAGCAGTGCGTGGGTGCCAACGATTATGTCTTGTTCGAAAACTTTGGCGGTTTTCGTACTCCCAGTGATGAGTCCCACAGTCATATTGTGATGTGAAAAGACACTGGAAAGTGTCTGGGCGTGTTGCTGAGCAAGTATTTGCGTTGGTGCAAGAATTAGGGTTTGTTTGTGGTTTTTGGCGGAAATGTAGGCAGCAGCTGCGGCTACAATGGTTTTTCCACTGCCTACATCACCTTCTAATAATCGATTCATGGGGATAGTCATGTTTAGATTTTGGCGGATTTGACTGATGGCCTGGATTTGACTGGTAGTGAGTTGAAATGGTAGTGAGTTGGTAAATTGATCAAAATCTTTGTCGGAGATGTTTAATGCTTCACCGTGAATTTTTCGGTCCCAGCTTTTTTTGCGATGTAGACCTTTAAGTTGATAGATGAGTAGCTCGTCAAAGGCTAGACGATGTTTGACTTCTCCTATCTCTCCAATTGTTTCTGGAAAGTGAACTGTTTTTAATGCATGTCGCCAGGAAACTTTGTAGAATGGTAAGAGATCTGAGGCTGGTAATAGCTCGAGTAGTTGAGATATTTTTGTTCGAAGCCATTTTGAAGAAACTCCAGCAGTTTCAGGATAAATTGGGGTAACTCTGCCGATATGAATTAACTGTTTAGCGGGGTTAACTATTTCGTATTCTGGGGAAATAAGTGTTTTTTTTCCGGCAAATAGTTCTATCTTGCCGTATATTGCTACTTGCTTGCCGACCGATAAGGTTTTGGTGATATATGGTTGGTTGAACCAAGTAATTATTATCGAGCCAGTTGCATCTGAAATATTAATTGTCTGAATCGCTTTGCCTTTTTTAGTGTAATCACTTTTTGTTTTTTCTACTCGACCGATTATGCTGACTGTTTCACCAGCTTGAACTTGACCAATTTGGGATATTTGGCTACGATCCTCGTAGCGAAAAGGAATGTGATAGAGTAGGTCGAAAACTGTTATTACCCCGAGCTTTGCTAGTTTTTTTGCATATATCTCTCCTACGCCATTTATGTGTTGAATCGGAGCACTGTAGTCCATTGGTATTAACTCAGAGCGATTAGATACGGCAAGACTGTGGCTGCAATAAGTACCAGGCTACTAATAATGATCAAAACCCTGACGAATGGTTTGTGTTTGTTGCGATCTAGCATTTGGTATGATTATAGCGTGTATCCTATACAGAAACGAACTATTGCTTGGAAAAAAATTTTTATTTGGGCATCTACTGGTTTGTTTGTCTGTCTTGTGGTTGGAATCATTGGGTTTTTTGGTTTGGCTATTTACGTATCACGTGATCTGCCGAACCCTAATAAAGTTGTTCGACGAGAGGGTTTTTCGACCAAGATTTTTGATCGAAATGGCAAATTGCTCTACGATGTGTTTGCCGATCAGCGACGTACACCTGTTACTTTTGAACAAATTCCCTTGACTCTTCGCCAAGCAACTGTAGCAATTGAAGATAAAAATTTTTATAAAAATCCCGGTATAGATCCTTTGACTCCCTTACGAATTGGTTGGAATGTAATTACGAAACATCGAGTAATCGGTGGATCTGGTTTGACACAACAACTGGTCAAAAATACTCTGCTTACCTCCGAGCGTACCGTTGTACGTAAATTGAAAGAATTTATTTTGGCACTTCAAGTCGAAGGAAAGTATAGTAAAGATGAAATTTTGCAAATGTATTTGAATGAGGCGCCTTATGGTGGCTCGGCATATGGTGTGGGTTCGGCTGCTGAAATCTATTTTGGTAAACCAGTATCACAGCTTACTCTAGTGGAATCAGCAATTTTGGCAGGTTTACCTCAGTGGCCGCCCTATTATTCGCCCCATGCAGGAAAAAATTATATTCCACGAACAAAAGATGTTTTGCGTCGTATGAGGGAAGATGGCTATATTACTGCTGATCAAGAGAAAGAGGCCGACGAACAGTTGGAAACTTGGCCCATTCAGGAAACGACGGGTTTACTAAAGGCGCCACATTTTGTATTTTATGTGAAACAACAACTTATCGATCGGTATGGTGAACAAGTTGTAGAGCAAGGCGGACTGCGTGTTACGACGACTTTAGATTTGGATTTGCAAGAAGCGGCTGAAAAAATAGTGGCTGAAGAGATAGAAAAGGTAAAACATTTAAAGATTACCAATGGGGCAGCAGCAGTCCTGGATACCACCAATGGCCAAATTTTATCTATGGTAGGTAGTAGGGGTTGGTCAGATCCAAACTATGATGGTAAGTTCAATGTCGTTACGGCTAATCGGCAGCCAGGTTCTACAATAAAACCAGTCGTATATTTAACCGGTTTACAAAAAGGATACACAGCAGCTTCTATGTTGATGGATGTAAAAACCGCTTTTCCAGGCGGTGACAAACCCGAATATGTGCCAGAAAATTATGACGGTAAGTTTCGTGGGCCGATTTCCGTTCGTGACTCTTTGGGGAATTCTATTAATATTCCTGCAGTAAAAATGGTGGCATTGGTCGGAATACCAAACATGTTGCAACAGGCATATGATTTAGGGTTTACAACCTTGAAGCCCACTCCAGAGCTATTAAAGCGACTTGGTTTGTCGGTAGCATTAGGTGGCGGTGAAGTGCGTTTAATTGATATGGTAGGGGCATATAGCTCATTTGCTAATGGAGGAAAAAAGGTTGAACCTACCGCAATTTTAACGGTACAGGACAAAGATGGAAATGTGCTTGAACAGTGGCGTGATGAAACACATATCCAAGTTATTTCGCCTGAAGCGGCATTTATCATGTCTTCTATTTTGTCAGATCCTTCAGCTAGAACGATTACTTTTGGTGCTGCAACATCACTCACTTTACCTGGCCGTACTATTGCAGTAAAAACTGGAACGACGAATGACAAGCGAGATAACTGGACCGTCGGCTGGGAAGCAAATGGACCTATTACAGGTGTATGGGTCGGCAATAACGATAATTCACCTATGACACAAGTGGCCTCTGGTATTACAGGAGCGTCCCCTATTTGGAAACGAATTATGCAAACTGCTGAAAATGGCAGATCCGCAAATCAGTTTGCGACTCCATCTGGAATTATTTCTTTAGATGTAGATAAACTTTCAGGTTATCCAGCTCATGATGGATTTGTTTCGCGTAAAGAATTTTTTATTAAAGGTACTGAGCCAACTGGTCAAGACCCAATTCATAAAATGGTAAAAGTGTGTAAAGGTGAAGGGAAATTGGCTACGGTTCCTGATATTCAATCTGGAAATTATGATCAACGAGAAGGGTTTTATTTTTCTGAGCAAGATCCATTTGAGGCGGGCAATTGGACAAATAAGTGGCAGGAGGGAATATTAAATTGGTTGAAGGATCAGCAAGATCCGAAATACCATCCACCAACTGAACTATGTGGTTCGAGTAACCCTGTATGGATTACTGTTTTGGAGCCAAAAGATAAAGTTCGAATAAATGAATCGAGTGTTAAAATCCGTTTGGATATTGCTACTCCAAACACAATTTCTTGGACAGAAATCAGTTTGGACGGCACACTTATTCAACGGTTGACTGCTGCGCCATGGGAATACACTCTGACAAATTTGACTGATGGCGTACATCAATTAGATATTAAAGCCCATGATGATAAAGGCTTTGAGGGAACACGTTTGTTGAAGTTTTCAATCAATCAAGATTGGAAAGAATAGTTCGAATTGAAGCAATATCCTCGACAGAGAGCTGTTTGTCGTTTGAGTGAAAATAAATGCGAAGAGTAAGTTTACCTTCATAGAAATCTTTAAATTCCACTTTATCGATCAGGGGGCTGACGGCTTTTATTTTGTGAACGAGACTAGGATATGGCTGACTAAGTTGTAGATTTATATCTTCAATTATTGGAGAAAATTTAGATATCGGAGTAAATGTTTTGTTTAGATTTGCGTTTTCAAGTAAGGGTAAAAGATCGATTTCACAGCCGATACTATCTGTGAATTCTTCAATTGTTATGGATTGCATTGGTAAACCACTGTCTAGCATTAGAGCTTCGATAAGGCCTTTCAGGTGGCGCTTGTCTTTGTTTGTAGATGAAATTGCTAAATGTGGCTGTTCTTTAGGTAGTGTGTTTTTTTCAGGCAAATACACATTGGCGATTTCAAATATTTTAATCTCCTCTACTCGTCCAAGATTTTCTTTTATTATTGTTTGATGAGATGGGAGAATTGAAGTGCGTAAATATGCCCATTCACTAGAAAGTGGATTTTTGATTTTTAGACCAGCAGCTTGAGAGACTAGGGAGTATGAATATACTTCGGTTAATCCTGAATATTTCAACATTGATTTCATTTTTGAAATCTGACTAAAGCGATGCGAGTATATCGATTTAGGAATTGACCCGATCATAATTGTAGAAGGCAAGTTGTGATACCCATATATTCGAGCAATTTCTTCTACAACGTCTTGGGGAATTTGGATATCATGATATCTATACCAGGGTACTTGAATTTGCGTGTCTGAGAGCATGATAAATTCCAGATTGGTCAAAATAGATTTAATTTCCTTTTTGCTCAGTTCTATGCCTAAAAGTTTGTTGGTGAATTCAGTGATTGATTCGGTGAATTGAACAACATATTTATCTGGCGATGGTGTGCTAATAGATAAAATGTTTTTTTCAACTGTGCCATTAGCTAGCTGTTTAAATAATTGAATTCCCATTTGCAATGTAGGTAGAACATTTTCTGTAGGTAAAGATTTTTCGAACAACGATGCAGCCGTGGTGCGAATAGCTAAATTCATAGATGTTTTACGAATATGGGTAGGTTCGTAAATTTGAACATATAAGAGAATGTTTTTTGTAGCGTTGTCCACACTGGAATTTAATCCGCCCATAATACCGGATAAATCTATAATATTTTTATCTCCATCCTCGATAATAATGTCGTGATTTGAAAGCGTATAGGATTTTTGGTCTAGGGTAATGACTGATTCCCCTGTTTTACTTTCTCGGAGCTTGATGGTGTGGTTGGCTATTTTATCGTAATCGAAAACATGAACGGGTTGGCCCAAAGTGTGCATTAAATAATTTGTGATATCAACTGCAACATTGATTGGTCGCATATCTACTTGATTAAGTTTTTTGGCCAACCATTCTGGAGAGGTAGCATTTGAGATATTTTTGATGAGGACTGTTGTAAAGTTGGAACATAGTTGTTGATCTATGGATGTATGAAGATATTCGACTTTTTCAGCAGTTTGGATTTTTTTTGTTTGGGAGTAAGGGTTGTTGGTCAACTTGGCTTCAAAACCGAATTGGGGCAAAATAGCTACGGCTTCGCGGGCTATACCAATAACTGACATGCAGTCGACTCGGTTTGTAGTGACTTCGATATCGTAAATTATTTCCCCATCTTTTTCGTGCATTCGTTCGATAGAAGGTCCACATAAAGATAGACAGTGTTGAATATCTTTGGGTGTTGCATTCGTGTGTAAGTATTCACGCAACCAGGAATCTGGAATAAGAATATTCATAATTAGAATTGGTTTAAGAAACGGATATCGTTGCCGTAGAGTAAACGTAAATCGTCTATTTTTATACCTGATTTCATCATATATGTTCGTTCTACACCCCAACCAAAAGCAAAGCCAGAATATTTTTTAGGATCGATGTTTCCTGAAGTGAGAACATTTGGATGAACCATGCCGGCACCACCTAATTCTAGCCAACCTTCTTTGCAAAGTCGGCAACCTGTGCCACCACAAATATCACAGGATATATCTACTTCAAATGACGGTTCAGTAAATTGGAAATGATATGGGCGTAGGCGGCTCTGACGATCTGAGCCGAAAAAATGTTTTACAAAATAGTCTATGGTGCCTTTTAGGTGAGTTATTGCGATATTTTCGTCTATTACCAATCCTTCAAACTGATGAAACATTGGTGTGTGTGAAACATCGGATTGGCGACGATAACATTTAGCAATATTGATCATGCGAATCGGAGGTTCACCAACTCTTTGCATTTCGTGAACCTGGCCATTTGAGGTGTGAGGAGTTAGAACCATTTTGCCAAAACGAGAATTTTCTTCCTGATCTATAAAAAATGTTTCCCATTCGTCACGTGCGGGGTGACCCTTGGACATATTTAGAGCTTCAAACGCATACCAATCCCAATCTACTTCAGGATATTGAACACGTGTAAAGCCTAATTTTTCAAATATTGAGGATATCTCATCAATTGCTTGGGTCACTGGATGAAGATGGCCTATGTGGGGCAATATACCAGGAAGCGTATCGGAATAGTCGTTATGTTTTATTTTTGGTTTGGTAATTGTTTTGGTGGATAATGCTGTTTCAATGGCGGTTTTGGTATCATTGAATAATTGACCAAATCTGGCCTTTTCTTCCGTATCAAGATTTGGTAATTGTTTTGCGAGTTTGGCAATTTGTCCTTTTTTGCCAAGGTAATATATTCGTATTTCTTCTAATTCTTTAGCTGTTTGACTACTTAGAATTCTAGCCACTGCTTCTGTTTTAATATTTATTAGTTTATCGTACATAACATATTTATTTTATACTAAGTCCCATAAAAAAACCTCCTATATGGAGGCTATTTTCTTTTAAGAATTTATTTTAAGCCTTGGATTTTGTGGCTTTGACTACTGCCTGGAAGACTTTGGGATGGTTTGTAGCTAGTTCTGAAAGTACTTTTCGGTCGAGAGTAATGTTGGATTTTTTTAGATCGCTAATAAATGTTGAGTATTTATTATCAAGAGCGCGGAGTGCTGCGTTGATACGAACAGTCCATAGACTACGAAGATCGCGACGGCGAAGGCGGCGACCTGCGAAGGCGTATTGACCAGCATGTAATAAGGCATCACTGGCGACAGTGACTAAACGGTTTTTGGTCATTCTGAAGCCTTTAGTTTGGCTTAGAAGTTTTTTGTGGCGATATCTAGTATTTGATTTGACGCGCATAAGTTAGGCAATAGCTAATAATCTTTTAATTCTTCGAGCTACTCGAGCATTGGTTATCTGTTGTTGGTGTTTGTATCGACGTTTTTGACGTTCAGATTTGCTTCCACGCAAATGTCGACCAAAAGCTAGACGGCGGAGAACTTTTCCGCTGCCACTAATTTTAATTCGTTTGGCGACTGATTTACGTGTTTTTTGTTTCATGATGCTGGTTTGGTTTTTTTAACAGGTGTAAGTGTGCCAATAAATTGGCGACCTATCCACTTTGGAGTTTGATCGATAGCAGCCGAATCTTTCAAAAATTCGACGGCTTTTTGGAAGACTTGGTCGCCAAATTCTTTGTGACTGAGTTGGCGGCCAGAAAATTTTACTGTGATGCGCAACTTGTGGCCTTCATCTAGAAATTCCTGTCCTCGATTCATGCGAGTTTGAAAGTCGTTGTCAGCCATAAATGGTGTCAAGCGAATTTCTTTGATGTCGACTTTTTTGGTTTGAGCTTTTGAGGCTCGTTCTTTTTTGGCTAACTGGTAGACAAATTTTTTGAAATCGACAAGTTTGACTACAGGTGGATTTGCCATAGGGGCAATCTCGACTGCGTCTACTCCAAGGGATTTTGCCTGTGAAAGTGCTTCTGTGAGTGCTACAACGCCAATTTGGGTATTATCTTCACGTAACAGTCGGACTTGTTCGGCGTGAATTTGATGGTTAATGCGATATTGGGGTGTACTCACTAGATTTGGGTATTATAGCAATTTATTTGATATCAGACAACCGTTTTGACTGAATCTGGTCTACTAACATATTTAGAGCATCAGTTTGGCTTATAGTTTTTAATTCGTTGCTGCCAAATTTTCTGATTGCTACTTGTTGGGCAGAGACTTCTTTATCCCCTACTACAAACACATAGGGCGTTTTTTGAAGTTGGGCATCTCGGAGTCTGGCGCTAAGGGATTCACTCCGGCCGTCTAGTTCTACCCGAATGTTGGCTGATTTGAGGCTAGATTCTATTTGTTTGGCGTAATCGAGGTGTTTGTCAGAAATCGGCAAAACGATGACTTGGACTGGAGCGAGCCATAACGGAAATGCACCTGCAAAATGTTCGATCAAAAAGGCAATTACTCGTTCGATAGCGCCAATAGACGAGCGGTGAATGACTACTGCGGGTTCTTGCTCTCCTGATTCGTTGATATACACCAAATTGAAACGTCCTGGCATAACAAAGTCGTATTGAACAGTGAAAGCAGTGTCTTCTTTGCCATTTACATTTTTCATTTGGATATCGATTTTTGGTCCATAGAAGGCAGCTTCGCCTTCTGCTTCCACAAATATTGCTTGACGTTGTTTTAGGGCGGTGCGCAAGACATTTTCGGCATGATCCCAGGCGGCATCGTCTTTGAAATATTTTTTGGTATCTTTTCGGTCACCTAGAGATAAACGGTAGCTATAATTTTCGCCTTGTTTTAATCCTAGTGTATGACTCAGTTTTTCGATTAGGTCTAGAACTTGGTGGATTTCCTGTTCGACCTGGTCTTTGCGGGCGATAATATGAGCATCAGCTAAACAGAATGATCTTACACGTTGTAAGCCCATTAATTCACCAGATTGCTCGTATCGGTAGAGCTTTGCTAATTCAGCATATCGCAAAGGTAATTCTTTGTAACTGTGAGGACGAGACAGAAATAATTCAAAATGATGTGGACAAGTCATGGGACGCAACATAAAACGATCTTCGTCTATTTCAATTGGTGCATACATTGAATCCTTGTAGTAAGGATAATGTCCAGATTTTTCATACAATTCTAATTTGGCAATATCTGGAGTATAGACATGTTGGTATCCAGCCTTGAGTTCTTCGTCTACTACCCAACGTTCTAATTCTCGTCTAATTGTGGCGCCTTTGGGTGTCCAAAGAGGCAGACCTTTGCCGACTACGTCTGAAAAGGTAAAAAGGTCTAGTTCTTTGCCAAGTATTTTGTGATCGTTTTGGTTCATACACATAAAAGGCCACTCGTTCATTACTCCCAGGGTTCCAAGTAATTACTATGGTGGCTTATATAATCTCTGGTTTCGCGGAGGCGTCTAGTTTTTTTATTTGGTTTGGTAGACCAAACTAGAATAGATTGAAGTTATTTTACGACCTTGAAAAACTTTTCGCAACTAGTGGAGCTAACAGGGCTCGAACCTGTGACCTTGGCAATGTCAATGCCACGCTCTAGCCAACTGAGCTATAGCTCCTTGTGGCTTATTATATCGTACGAAAGTAGAAGCAGGTGTACGAAGAGAAGTGTGCCAAGAATCGTTGCCATAGTTATCCTGTACTGGTTACCATATACCGCTCAGATGAGAGCATGTAGCTAGTCCCCGATTTTTGAACATTTGACCAATAATAACTTTTCTTTTTTCCGCGGCTATTACATTCTGCCAGCCAGTGTTTTGATTCATTTACGCGTTTTTGCATTGTGACAATAACTGATCGCAATTGGTGAAAGAAGTTTTTGTGATATATACCTGGATTGATAACTGCTTGCGAGGTTGCAGCTTGAACCTCTTGGGCGAATTCACCCATTGAACTGGCTAATTTACGAATTTCTTGTTGCAGACTGGTGATCTGTTCTCGTAATTGGGCTTCGTTTCGGCGTAGTTGGGCCTGTTCTTCTTCTTTGACTTGCATGAGACGACTAGATGTATATGAATTTTCGTAAGCCTCTTTTTTGTGGGGAGAAAAAGATTCATTCGGGTGGAGTGTGCCAGATGTGGGAAAGCCAAATGATTCAGGAATATCGTCTGTTACAATATTTTTGATCTGAACTTTCGCTTCGGAAGTTACACCCTGACCTAGATCGCGCAAGGCTTCGAGAAAGTTGACTGGTTGGGTTCGTTTGGATTGAGATTTGTTTGCCATATATACTATGGGTCTATTTTTCGTGAGTTTATTATAGCAAACTGATCAAAAAATCTAGAGTTTCCTGACGGGTTTTGAATTCTTTTTCGGTTTGAATTTGACTCAAAATAAATTGAGTTGCCAGATCATTTCTTGCTTGAGTCGCTGTTTGAGCGCGCAGATCTTCCGCTGTCATTTTTTTGCTGGCCAGATATGTCTCGGTATTTACGCCTAATTGAGTAAGATTTTCTACTAAATGTGACAATCGATGCTCCGCTTCTTCTTCTACTAATAGATCGGGAACCGTAATGGTGATTTTTTGATTTAATTGTTCAATAATTTTGGTCAATTTATCGTCTTTTTCGACAATTTTTAACTTTTTCAGATCTGCCTCCCAATCTTTTGGTAAGACGACTTCAGGCATTTCACAGACGACGGCAGTAAATTCCCAGTCTGTCCCCTCGTCACCCTTTTTAAGGGAAATATTGGGAGATAAAATTGGCTTGAGTTTGTGCTCGGTGATTGCAGCTGAGTATATAGATGGTAAAAGTTTTTGAATAGCCGCGGAGTAGACCTTAGTTTTGTCCAAGCGGGCTTCAACCATATTTTTAGGAGCTTTGCCTTTACGAAATCCCGGCAATTGTGTGTTTTCTACAGCAATTAGTACTTCTTTTTCGTATCCAGATTTAATATCTGGCCATGCCAAAGAGAGCGACAATTCAATATTGCCGTTTGGATGCCGGGTAATGGGGGAAGAATTATTTGTCGACACGTGAGGTTTTGAGGATTTTATCACCAACTGCGATTTTATTCACTACATCCATCCCTGAAATGACTTTACCAAACCAGGTGTAATCTCCATTCAAAAATGTGGCGTCTGTTTTGACGATAAAAAATTGAGAGTCGTTGGAGATTTCTTTGGGAAAAGCCTTGCGTGCTACACCTACACTACCAACTGTAAATGATTCTTGGGATGTTTCTGTAGGTAAGGTGCTATTTCCTCCTGTGCCGTTACCTAATGGGTCACAACCTTGAACTACCCAATCTTCTACTCGATGAAACGTTAAGCCTTCGCAATATCCTGTGGTCCATTTGTCTAGATAATTGGCGACTGTTTTTGGAGCCACACTAGGATTCATTTCGATAACAAATTTGCCTTTGGAGGTTGTAAATTCCACATGGGGTTTGCCAGTAATTGGTGTGGAGGATATGGTGGGTGTGGTTGACATGGGTGTGGGTATTGGCGTTGTTGTTGTGTCTGTAGTCGTATTATAGCTCATTTGCAAGGTCTCATCTTTGGGTTTTTGTGTTAGCAGGATAAATCCTGCGACGCCGACTGCAGCAATGATACAAATAATAATTACTTGTTTCATTGGTGTATCTTACTATATTTTGGGTCGATATTTTTTGCCATACACAACAATACCAGTTTTATCTTGGCGAAGAATTCGAGTAACAGGTTCAATAGGCATGCCGATATATACATCATTTGCATCTACATCTGTAAGTTGAGCCATGATAAGCCTTGTCCCAGTTTTAATAAGTGCCATCAGGAGTGGCGTTTGATCTGTATATTCTGTCGGTGGATAATGAATAGTTGTATATGAATATACTTCGCTTTCTTGACAGTCTATTTCTAGACGTTTTTTGTTGGTGCGCCAGAGACGAGGTGCTTCCATAATTAAATTATTTTACCAAATTTCTTATTGACATTCGGGTAATATTCGGGTAGAACTAGTTTATGGTTGATAGTACAGATTCAGTTGGAGTAGATGTAGCATTTTGGGGCACAAAAATTTACCCAATTCGGTTTACTTGGAATGGCAGACGGTATGAAGTGAAACGGATTACTATGAAATTTGAACGAAAAAATGCCGGCAGAAAATATTTATGTTTTGCAGTAGACACTGGTGGAATGCTAGCTGAATTAGCTTTTGATCGGACTGATCTACTATGGAGACTGAACGGACAATCTTGCATGTAGATATGAATTCCTTTTTTGGAACTGTGGAACAACAGGCAAATCCGGCTTTGCGTGGAAAACCAGTAGGAATTATTAAAGCGAAGGATCGGGGCTGTGTCATTGCGGCTTCTATCGAAGCAAAAAGATATGGAGTAAAAACTGGCACTACAGTATGGGAGGCCAAAAAACTGTGTCCACAGATTATTTTGGTACCTTCGGATATGGATAAATATTTTAGCGTCACTAAAGGTTTGACTCGGATTATTTCTGACTATTCGCCAGATATGGAAGTGTTTTCCATTGATGAATGTTTTATTGATATTACAAATACCCAACATTTATTTGCTGGTGGTGCTTGGGAAATTGCAATGCTTATCAAACAGCGTATTCGGGAAGAGCTGGGCGATTGGCTTAAGTGTTCTATTGGTATTTCTTTTACCAAACTTTTGGCAAAACTAGGTTCTGAGTTGCAAAAACCAGATGGTCTGACATTTTTAAACAGACAAAATTATTTGTCGGTGACTCATGATGTAGCTGTAGGTGAAGTTTGTGGTATTGGTTGGGCTCGTGCGGCCTATTTACACAAACGAAGTGCTTATACTCTGGGTCAGGCCAGATTGTTGACTGATTTACCTTCTGATATTGATGATTTGGTGTGGTTAAGATTGGATCAACCTCTGTCACCAATTCAAGATTTAGAGCCAGCAAAGAGTGTGTCGCGGACATTTACGACATTTAAATTGGTAGAAGATCAGAAACAAATTCGTGATTTAGCCCGGAACTTGTTGGAAGAGGCTTGCGTTAAACTGCGAGATATGAAAATGGCTGGAAGAACTTTTAGTCTACGGTTGGATGATTTTTGGGCTAGGAAAACCATTGCAGCGCCGACTGCAGACCCATTGATTATTTTTGATATTTTGTGGCGAGAATATCTGCAGCGCCCGATTCCAGCTGTGCGTTTTGCTGGCGTACATATAAGCAATTTAGCTTTTGATGGTCAGTGTGAACTTTTTCCACGACGTCGAGCATTGCTGGACGCCACAGATCTGGTAAATAAACGTTTTGGAGTTTTTACCTTGTATCCAGCTCAACTGATGGGCGGATTATTGATTCGTCCAGAAGTCACTGGATACCTAGGAGATAAATACTATCAACTGACTTTACAGCGGTGAGGTAGCAAAAATAATATTTGTTGCAGATTCTGACACTCCTACACATCCGTGGTCCCATTTGGGGTCGAGCTGATTTTTGTTGTGTTCTGGAGAGCGCATATATACAAATTCAATTAAATGAACTCCAGACATGATATAGCCATACGAAGAATTTTCACCTAATGAACCAAATCCCAGTTTTTCGAAACCGTCGTCGTTTTCTAAAAATTCTTTGAAGCCTTTGTGTTCGTCTACTTGACGGATTTTTGTGAAATATTCAGCTCTACTCTGCGCGTAAGCACAAATTTTTTCATTGGTTTTTAACGGTTGGGCACCATTACGAATCCGTAGATCATTAATAGCGTTAAGAATTTGAGCAGGTGTACCCATTTGAGCATCGTTGTTTACTTTGATTTGATATGTATGTTCGCCAGTTTTTACAGCAATTCCCCACTCGCCTGAATCAGTTGGTATAGGCTGAGTAGTAGGCCGGGGATACAGAGGTGACTGATCTATATTCACTGGGGTGATAATAGATGGTGGGGAGAGTTTTAGAGATCCATTTTGACGAGCAAACGTTGCAAGAGCGAGCAAAATAGCAAATAAAAATGACATTATTTTTTATCGATAGTAATAGCAATGGTGATTTTACTATCGTCGGTTTTTTTTAGTTTTGCGCCTGGGGGCATAATGGCTTCGGTTTCAATAATCGTGGAGTCAGTAAGTGAACTGAAATCAATAGTTTTTGTATCTAATGTGTCGGGTTTTGTAGCTTCTTCTGGCAACCAAAATTCAATTTCTGAAGGAGTAATTGTGGTACTAGAGATAGTTAGTTTTTTGGGTAAATTTTTTGTTTTAAGATTGACTGGAACCTTGACGAGTTTATATTTTTTTACCAATAGATAGACAGTGGATGGTTGAACACTTACGAGATTTAGATTTAGAGGACGCTTGATAGCGGAGGTGGGGATGTTGACGGTGTTTAGGCCGCTTTTTAGATTGTCTGCATCGAGACTGATTTCTAAGGATGAAGCATCTATGTTGGAAAACGCAACTTCTCCCCTACCTTGTAATGAAACGGTGAGCATTCTTGGACTGCTATCTTCGATCAAGGTGTTTTCAGGTAGATTTTTGATGGTGATTGGTAAAGAAAAATCTTTTTGAATGGTTTCTGTCCGGGCAGATACTGTAAGCCAAAGTCCAATGGCACAAAGCGCTGAAATGAGTTTGAGCTTAGAATTTTTTTGAATCAGATCCTGGGCAAAATTTTTGTTGGCTATCAAATGTTTGTCGCGTAAGAATTTCCCCAAGTCTTTTTCTAAATCTTCAGCAGTTGTAAGTGTTTTGAGTTTGCCATCTCGGGCAAGTGATATGGTACCTTTTTCTTCAGACACAATAATACAGAGTGCGTCAGTTCGTTCTGACAGTCCTACGGCTGCACTGTGTCGTGTACCATGCTTGCCAATTTCTTTGAAATTTGTAGACAGAGGCAGTTGGGCACCAAATTGAGTGATGCGGTTTTGATTTATGACTACAGCTCCGTCGTGACCGGCTGAATTAGGGTCAAAAATACTAGCTAAAACATTTTCGGAAATAACGCCATCTAGGAGTTGGCCACCTTGGATAAAACGATCGAGGGAATCTTTACCCTGAATGACAATGAGAGCGCCAATTTTTTCGTGAGCTAAATGGGCACTGGCCTGGACGAGTTCTGAGACGTGAATGGGAAGGGTGATAGAGGTTTTGAGTTTTACTCTACGCGTACCAAGTAAGGCAATAAACTCAAAGAATCGTCGGAGTTCGTTTTGGAAAATTACCACTAAAATGACAAATAGAACACTAAAAAAGCTTTGTAAGGCGAGTGTGGTCAAATAGAGATTAAAGATTTTTGCACAGGCATACAGAGCGGCCATGAGACTAATGCCGACAAAAATTAGGTATGAACGGGTTTGTTTAAAAAGGATAAAGATGTTGTAGATAATAATGGCGACAATAGCCACATCGGCTATATCCGCCAGGCGAACAGCAGAAAAAAGGGTTGACATATCTTTGGCTATGATATACCCATATTCAAGTGAGATCAATGCTAATCTAGCCTCAAATATAGGCCTATAGTTGTAATTTGTCTTATTTTGTGTTATAACTAGTCTTAGTTTTTAAGCACAGTTACATTTGTGCATTTCGCATTTATTGCGCTGTGTTTACAAACGCTGTTTGACAATCGATTCTAGTTTTTTGGAGGATTTATGGTTTTTTTTGTTTTGGATACGTTAAAAGTGCAAGACGGAATGATGGAGATGTGGAAAAAGCGATTGGAGGAAAAAAAGGCAATACCGATGGCTTATCAGAAGTCGAATGGGTTTAATACCGAAGTGAGTTTTCCAGATGTTGACGCCGAAATGAAATTTCGCGCAGCGCTGATCCATTTGAATATTCCATATTCAGAAAGCTCTATTTCAGTAGTGAAATAGTGAAACCGAAAGGTTTTGAATCGATAAACAATTTAATACAAAGCCCCGGAGGTTGGAGTATCCAACCAAAGGGGCGTTTTTTTTGTGGGCTGGAGAGGACTCGAACCTCCACCTCTTTTGGAGACAGGTTCCTAAAACCTGCGTGTATACCAATTTCACCACCAGCCCAGATTTACCAGCCTATTTTCCCACAGGTTCATATGAAAGGAAACCTCCCAATCGCATTCGCTCTTGGATCCTTTCATATATCTCGCTTCGTTGTACTTCGCTCGTTATAAAACCTGCGTGTATACCAATTTCACCACCAGCCCAGATTTACCAGCCTATTTTCCCACAGGTTCATATGAAAGGAAACCTCCCAATCGCATTCGCTCTTGGATCCTTTCATATATCTCGCTTCGTTGTACTTCGCTCGTTATAAAACCTGCGTGTATACCAATTTCACCACCAGCCCAATATTAGTATTATCTCATATGTTATAGTTTTTTAATGGAGGTTTCGGTTGCCCCAGAGTCTGAAGAAGTGCGGCTTAGGCATGAATTAAGTGATCAATGGAAAGAGGTAGACAATTTACGACAAATGTTAAATAAACCACATGAGAAAAAAATCATGCGGACAGTCTATCGCAACTATTTATATTCGGCTTTGGCAAAGGCGTATTGTTTGGGTAGACAACTGGAACACAAATCGGAATTACCATGGTCTGTAGCTCTTTCTCCGAAAATTTCTGAAGTTGAATGTAGGCAAACATTGGCGAAGCTTCATAAGGACAATGACCAAATTGTAAATGAATATTTGACTAGTGAGTCCACCGAACAACGAGGTGGGTTGGGTGTATTGAGGATGCAGCGGCAAAAACAAATTCAAGCATTTTCGACACATTTGGATTACGTTTTAAAACCCGGACCACACATAACTAAAGAAGACAAGGTTGTAGTTTCTGATGCACCTTGGGATAGACCTCGCGCTGTCCGTTTACCTAAGAGATCTACTCGAAGCAAAATTTTGACAGATCCAGATGAAGAAAATATGGGATATGAAGATTGAATACAACTAAAAAAGCCCCGACTCCTGCCCAATGTCGAGGCTTTAAAATCCCACAGCCTGGGTTTTAGCCCAAGCCACGAAACCTACATATATTGTACTATGGGGTGTTTGGTTTGTCAATTTGAGCCTTGTTATTAGGTAGACTTGTGACACAAAAGAAAGATACTGGGACCAAAGTTTATTCTGGCTAAGGGGGTTTGGGTAGCGGACTCCAGGTTTAGTAGGATTGATTTTGGTAGGAATTTTTTTAATTGAGGTGAACGAAAATTAGATACCGATAATGATCGAGATATTTTGAAGCCAGATTGAGCTAAAAGTTTAGAGACTGTACCAGGATGATGGTTTACAAATGCAATAGTATTTTTGCGAATATTGGCGCTACTGCGACGCTCTACGGGCATAGGCAAAATAGGTTGACCTGTGGCCAAACTTTTTATCCAGGCTTTGAAATGGCGAGAATTGGCAACCTCTAAAATAAGTAGCCCTTTGGGCTTGAGAACACGAGACAGTTCAGCCAAAGTGGGCTTGAGGTCGGGTAAATGATGGGTGACCCGAACCATCATGGCTAAGTCCTGAGAATTGTCTTCTAGTTGAGTTTTGTCTGAAAGGCCTGACTTAATAGTGATTTGAGGAAAATCTTTTAGAAAACGTTTGGCTATTGTGCGCTGTTTTTGAGAGGGTTCGACCAATGTTACATGGTTGGCATATCGTTGTAGAACAGTAGACAAACGGCCATATCCCCCACCGATATCTACGGCATTTGTAAATTTTTTGCCTTTGAGGAGTTTTGTTAGTGCTATTTCTTCGGCTGCGTGTTCGTAGGCACGATTGTGCCAATATTTTTCGTAGGAAAATTCTGGATCATCGTAATGTGCGACTGACATGACTCTATTCTACTCTAAATCAGATAAAAATTGATTTACACCCTTGGCCCACGGTCCACCGAGTTTGATGGATGGAGGGGTGTATTTACGCATGATTTCTTCGGGGGTATCTAAGCCTTTGTCTATGTAATCACGCTTGAGCGTTTTGGCGACCGTAGCAAAAGCCTGGGGATAATTGTCGAACCGGGTAACCTTGTCCCCATAAATGCCAAAGCCCCAACAATTGTGAGAATTTTCGGGAATTCTTTTACACAGATTGGATTCTTGCTGAGCTATGGCGACTAATAGACGAAAATCTAAACTATATTGATCAGAAATGTCGACAATGTTTTTGGCGTATGGAACTAGTGGCGAATTGTATTTGGTCAAATATTGAGAAATAATTAATTCTCGGGCATCGGCAGTGGTGACTGAGGCAGAAATGGCAGACAAAATTTGGCTAGGTGTTTGATCGACTTCTTGGGTGCTAGATCCTAATACAGTAGGTATAGGCCGAATTACGGGACTAAAAGTGGAGAGGGCAAATAGACTTATTCCTATCAACGCAGGCGCTCCGATGACAAATATTGCAGTCCAGATGGCTTTGTACATTGGTTTGGTGCCGAGTGAGGGAGTCGAACCCCCATTTGACGCTCTTCAGGCGCCCGCCGTGACCACCTTGGCTAACTCGGCTTGTTGTGGCAAAAAAATTATATCATTAAACAAAAAAAGCCCTTGAAGTTTGTAGTCAAATGTGTGGACGATGAGGGACTTGAACCCCCGACCCCCGCTGTGTAAAAGCGATGCTCTAGCCAGCTGAGCTAATCGTCCAAATTGTAAAAGGTTTCGGTGGGCCGGAGAGGAGTCGAACCTCCACGCCTTTTGGGCATACGCACCTGAAGCGTACGTGTATGCCAGTTTCACCACCGGCCCGAACTACTTGAACTACATGTAATTATATACCAAAAAAAAATGCGCCGGTTTTAGCCGGCGCAGGGATTGAAAACTACTTGGTGTTTTTCACAATCAGAATGGGCTGAATCTCGATCAGCTTGCCGATTGTTAGTTCACCTTTGAGGTATAAGGCTTTGGCTTCGGGGACGAGGCCTAAAGCTGGAGACAGGATCATGTCGCGTTCTGTTATGCCACTTGATTTGAGCATTTCTTCAAAATCACGAGCAGTAGACGCATATCTGTCTAGTAAATCAGTGAGTGTGCCCTTAATCACTTCAATCACTCCTTGTTGTGTAAAAAATCCCAACTCGGCCTTGGTTAGGGTTTTTACATGAGCATCGAGCATGCCGCTACTGAGTGAAAACTGGAGAAACAACAGCTTGGCGTTTATGAGTGATTTGTAGGAAAATGGATCATCCTTTACTGGAGCTAGAACTTCCGGAAGTCGATTGATGTAGGGCTTTGTGGCTGCTTGAGTTCTCTTTGACATTTGGCCGTACGAAGGGTCTGTGACTACTTTTGACCATACATTATCTGTTGCCTGTTTCATATCTATAACACTCCTTTACAAATTGTTTACGTGCTTTGGAAAATCGTGAGGAAGTTGTGTGGGCCGGAGAGGACTCGAACCTCCACACCTTGCGGCATACGCACCTCAAGCGTACGTGTATACCAGTTTCACCACCGGCCCATTCCGATATATAATCCGAATTATACCAAGCCGAGGTGGTGGAATGGTAGACACACGGGCCTTAAGAGCCCGCGCAGCTAACACTGCGTGCGAGTTCGAGTCTCGCCCCCGGCACATGCAAGCTTTAACTAATACACAAATTCAATCGGTTCTCGATAGTTATTCAATTGGATTGATGGGTAAAGCATACCATCTTGAACCAGTCACACTCATCTACAACTCGAAACATATCGAGATGCAGCGAGAAATAATTGAAACAAATCAAGGATTATTTTTGTTAGTTAATGCTGAAAGTGATTTACTACATGATTTCTGGTGGAATTCAAAAAAGTTTGATTGGGAGAAACAGTTAAAAACAGCAATTGGAGTGAAACATGCCCTTATTTTTCCTGATCAAAAAGACCAATCCACTGTTCATCGGTTTGATTTGAGATTTTATTTGTTTGAAATATAAAAAGTTGCTCTCCGCTTTTTTGGCGGAGAGCAGTGTGGCACATTTTTTGTTTTAGTCGTCCCAATATCCAGTTGTAATAGCTATTGCTATCAAACCCCACGCTTGTCTGTCTGTTCCTCGTGAGTATATTTGCTCTATAGTTGCCTCCTCATTATCTACAATAAAGGTCGTATGGTTATAACTTGTACCGATCGACACAAAACTACACCCTTCGTAATCCGGATCTTCACAATCGCCAAAGGTTATTAGTTCCCCTTCAAGCGAAATTTGTTGATTATTCGCCATTTCTAGTTTCCTTTTTTTACTGCATTTTCTCTTACTTGTTTCGTTTTAATGTGCCAACTTTATAAATATACACTCAGTGTCAAAAGTAGTTCGTATTCTTATTTCTTTTCCCTGATCTGGAGTGTCAGGCGGCCGATTTTTTTTTCTGAAACTACTGTCGTAAAAATATTTTCTTTTTCTAGATATTGCTTTTTTAGTCGAGAGTCTAGTCCCCTATCTGGCTCGATAATGGTAAAGCGTTTTGCTGGTAGGAGTGATCTGTTTGTTTGAAGTGGTAGATTGCCTGCATAGCCTATTGCTGTTTCACTGGACCAGATTGGTAGATATCCATACTTTGATTTACCATACCATTCAAATAGATAGCTCCACGTAGTATTTATTTGATATGGAATTGTGACAGCATTTATCGCAAATGGTTGACCATCGCTTTGCTGGTACGCAGCATCAATGAGCTGTTTTTGATCTGAAAGTAGCATGCCAGATTGGACCGTAATTTCTGGCATGACGCCAATTCTATTTGTTTGAGTGATGTGGATCAGGTTTGTATAGATGATGAAAAATAGGATTAAAGTTCGAGCAATTTGAGGAAGTTTATTGATCAGATAGGCAGACATAATAATTACACTCAATGAACCGCCAATCGTGTAATAGTAAATAGGGATAGATGAATGATCGAACACGTACGGCACTAGACCTGCTAATAGCCACAAAATTAAGATCTTTTTTCTCGTATATGCAAAGGCAAAAAGTAACACAATGGCTACTAGGTAAACAATTATTGATGTAGTCGCTAGATTGTCTTGGATATAACGAACGAAAATGTGAAATAAATTTGATATGTGAAGCCCTTGACCAGATGATGTATGAGCTAAGGTGGAGAGTGTTTTTAGTGTACGAAAATGAAATTTGAATTCGGCGAGAATAAAAGTGCTCAGCGATATAACAGCGGCAAGAAGTGTCTGAAGATATATTTTCCTTGAGTATGTCTGGCGATGAAAGATGAGCCAAATAAGAAACACAGGTATGAGGCTGATCATGGCAAAGTGAAATTGGATTGCCATGCCCAAACAAAATGCAGCCAATGGTAGGGAGATAGCGAGACCATAATAAAAGCCCAATACAGACAGAACAGCAAATGCAGGGTGGCCAAGAAACATAGCAAATTGGGTTTGTTCGAAGGAGGTGGTAAATATTAGAGAGGAAATAAGTCCTGTGCGCCAGTCGAAAATCTTTTTGGCTACAAAAAATATAAGAATTATCCCCAATGCATTGTAGAGCCGCATACACGCGGAGATAAATTCTGGATTACCGTGAGAGACTAATAATAGCGGTGCATGTAGATAATAAAAAAGACTGCCGTGGTACAAGCCAGGAATAGCGGTGGGTGGACCGACTATTTTTAGGTTTGCATGAAGCAGCTCTTGAGCGGCATATGCATCTCTGGCCTGGTCGTAAATAAATGAAATATCGTTGGGAAAATAGAGAAAACGAATGAGTAAACCAAGCACAAAAAAACCTAACAATTTCCAGCTCATCAGTGCTTGTACTTTATCGCGGAAACAGACTCGTGTAAAATAAGCCGACCTGCGGGTGTAGTTCAATGGTAGAACACCTCCTTGCCAAGGAGGATGCGGGAGTTCGATTCTCCTCACCCGCTCTGAGATTATGAATCTAAATGCTGTAGGAGTGTGTGCGTCGGATATGGCCAAGACGGTAGCGTTTTATCGAGTATTGGGATTTGAATTTCCCCAACTTGCAACCGATGAACAGCACGTCGAGGCGACCAATTCGGGTGCGGCACGATTGATGATTGATAGTCGGAATTTGGTAGAGTCTTTGATAGGCCAAGATCCAAAACCGGGAAACCATTCACATTTTGCCATTCAATACGACTCTGCTACAGAAGTAGACCGTATTGCAGCTCAAGTAGCTGAATTTGGCTATACTGTAGTCAAATCGCCATGGGATGCGTTTTGGGGTCAGCGATATGCTGTGGTGGCTGATCCAGACGGTTATCAAGTGGATTTATACGCGCAATTGTAATTTGTAGTAAAATTTGTCTTGCCGGGGATTAGCTCAGTTGGCTTAGAGCGCGCGCTTTGGGAGCGTGAGGTCGGAGGTTCGAGTCCTCTATCCCCGACTAGTTTTGAGGGCTAAAAATACTGTATAACTATATACGGTATGGATATGTTTCGGGCTGAATCAAAAGCGAAAAGCATGTTTTTTGGTGTAGTGGGAATTGCGGCGTTTTTACCGGTCTTGATTGCAGGAGTATTAAATAAAGGTGATCTACCTTTTTTTGTAAAAGCAGACGAAGAAGCAGGTAAATTACGGATCTGGTTTGATCCACCAGCAGTAGTTGCTGCGCCTGGGCAAAAGTTTCATTTTTATATCATGGGTCAATATAAAGATAAGTATGGGATTATTCCGCAAGTGTCAGGCACAATTAAGGCTGACCCAGCTATTTCTTTGACTTCTAGTACACTCATGTATTCACAGGCATTTTCAGGTACAGTTCGCCTAGGGAGTATTGAGGGTGTAGCTGATGTACCTGGAACGTATCATGTATCTATTCCTGCAGAGAGTATCAAAACAATCGTGCCAGATTTGCCTATTATTAGCACCAGAGCTGAAGTTTTGATACGCTAGTATTAGTTTATGAAATTTGCTGCTGCCATGACCCTCATTGAGTTACTGATTGTAATTGCAATTGTTGGAATTGTGAGTGTGCCAAGTTTTTTTGTCATCTCTTCAATGCGAAACAACCAGGCATTAAACTCTTCGGCAGAAAAATTGAAAAACGTTTTGACACAGGCACATATTTTTGCTCGCGAAGCCAAAGATAATAAGGAGTGGGGTGTCACCCAGCAGGATGCAACTACATACCGATTCCGTTCGCGTACCTCTAGCTCTGATCCGTCTCCATCTAATCAGGCTGAATATTCGATAGAAAATCCACTGGTTTTTTCTGGAGCTATGTTTAGCATCTGGTTTGAGAAAGGGACAGGTAACACTACGGCGAAAACAATTATTTTACGGGCACCAAATGCAAAAACCATTCAGGTGCGTATCAGCGCAACGGGTATTGTGGAGGTGGGTCCATGAAATCAGGTGTGACATTGTTGGAAGTGGTTTTGTCTGTGGCAATGCTTGTAGTCATTTTTGTGAGTGTGTATCCAGTTGTGGGTTGGCTAATTACCAGAAGTAAACAACTCCAATACGATAGTCAGGCGGCGATAATTTTGCAGCAAGGGGCAGAGGTGGCTTATAACGTATTTTTAGATGATTGGGATAGTTTTGGTGAAGGTAATTATCGTTATGCAGTTTCGCGGACTGATCCTGGGGACGGTACTTCTCCAGATGGTTGGACGCTGGTGCCAATGGCAGTAGGTGAAGTGGATGAAGTAGGTATGTTTGGCCGAACTATACGTGTATCGCCTGTATGTAGGTTGGTTAATGGGACTGGCGAAGATCAGGGCAAATTGCAATCACCACCTGAACCAAATCCTGGGTGTGATGCTGGATACGCAATCGATCCAGACAGTAAATTGGTCACTACGTCTGTTGATTGGCGGGAAAAATTGGCACCTAAACATATTCAGGCTACTTTACTCATTACAAAATTATGAAAACTACTCTACAACCAGGTATGACACTACTTGAAATATTGGTGGCATTAGCCATGTCTAGTATCGTGTTCTTGGTGGTTTCAGGATTTTTGTTAAATATTACTGGGACGAATCAATCCAGTAAGTCTCAGGAACTCTTTGAGCAGACTAAGAATGATATTTCTACAGATTTATCAAATGCCATACGCTGGGGAAAGGTGTTTAGTTGTCAGAATTGTGATTGCAATTCGAGCTCAATGCAAAACTCATCGCTGACGATTGATACGGTTGTATATGCTGTAAATAATCAGTCTCTACAAAGGGCAGGATCTGCTCTGACCTCTGCCAATGTACAAGTAAATAGATTTTTGGTGTGCGATCGGTCAGCCGTACGCAGTTGGGATGGATCTGCTTGGATTTCACCTTATCCTAGTTATTCAATCGATATAGAATTACAAGCAAAGGGCTCGAGTATTTTGAAGGATACTTTTTCATTTATTGCATCTAACCGTAAACAAACAATCACACAATGAAAAAAGGAATTGCCACAATCATTATTGTCATTATGATTTCGATTGTCGCGTTGTTCATCGTGTTTACTTGGCAGTCGCGTCTATTGTTGGCAGTTTATCGTCATCGTTCTTTGTCGGACATTTTGGCAGCAGACTACGCTGCTGAATCAGAAGTATTTGATTTGGTGCACCGATATTTAAAATATCCCAATTTTGATATGGGTTCAAATTATTTGCGTAATTTTGGCCCAGGACAATCACTCCAAGTCACAGCCACTGGCACATCTGAAAATCGGACATTAGATTTTTTGGCTCGCTGGCCATATGCATCTACAAGTTTTCAACTGACCAAAACAAATTCTGGTGAAGGCACTGTAAACTTTGACAAAGTAGAGATTGCCATGGGGATTGATTGTTCACCAAGTATGAATAGTAAAGCATGTCCGACCTGTGGAACATCTAGAATATACCAATTGCAAAAGGCGTTAAGCGCATTTATTAGAGAGATTACAAACATTACTCCTGTTGCGACTCGAGACAAATTTTATTTAGGACTCATGCCATTTCAACGTACAGCTGCTTGGGCGACTGATAGTTTGGGACAAGTAAAGCCAACCAATGATCTTTCTCGTTTGCAAAATTTGGTAGATAATTCTGGTACTTGGAACTCTGTTTCCAATAGTCCGCTTTGTCGCACAACAGGTCTTATGGATATTCCAGGAAATGCTGGGACAAATTTGGGCGATTCGGGTCTTATTTTGAATCGGACATATTTTACCGATAATGTTCGGGTCAAAAAAGCATATATCTTATTTACTGATGGACTTCCAAACACGACAAGGACGGATCTGGCTTGTGGAGTAACCCAATGTAGTGAGCCAGAAGATACTGGTGCATGTACGATTCAGGCGGTAAATAATTTAAAGTGTAGTTTGGCAACTACGAATAAAGATTGGAGTGGTACGGGTATATTTGGAACTCGTTTACCACAAGTAGACGTCTATGCCGTGACAGTAGCTGAGCAAAATGCATACGACCCATCTACTATTAAAAATGCTTATCAATTGACCATGGATGTATTTAGTAATCCGGACTATGTCAAACAACCACCTTTTGTAAATGCGAATGCAGAATCATTGGCTGAATCATTTAAATCCATATTTCAATCTATTTTTACATCAGCATTTACCATCACATTTAATCGGACGCTGGATCCGACACCTACACCATAGTTGTGCTACAATTCGGTCATGGATAAACGGATAATTTTGGCAGTAGCCGCTTTTTGTCTGGTGTTAATCGGTATTGGTATATGGTCTGCAGGTAGAATTAAACCCAGTCCAACGGCAAATTTGAACGATACAAATTTTGTCATGCCAAAGGAATTGGAAGTTGGTTCGATGGATCACGTAGTGGGTCCACAAAATGCACAGATTACTATAGTGGAGTATGGAGATTTTCAATGTCCATCATGTAAGGCATATCAGCCGATTGTAAAAAGACTTTTGGATGAATTTAAAGATTCTGCACGCTTGGTGTATAGAAATTATCCCCTAACACAAATTCATCAACATGCCTGGGGTGCTGCAAAAGCGGCCGAAGCGGCTAATAAGCAAGGCAAATATTGGGAAATGCATGAACTACTATATGACAAGCAAGATGAATGGAACAAGACAAAAGATGAGCTAGCGACTTTTTCTGACTATGCAAAATCACTAAATTTAAATGTCGAAACATTTAAAAAAGACTTTGCCTCAACTGAAATCGAGAAAAAAGTTCACGATGATCAATTGTCAGGTGATGCTTTAAGGATTACAGGGACTCCGACATTTTTTGTTAACGGCCGATTAATTGAATTGCCTGGAAGTTACGATGCTTTTGCATCGCTAGTTCGAGATTTCAAACAAAAAATTACGCCTACACCAATTTCTGATCAAAAAGTCCATGAACATGCGGATTTTGTTTTGTTTGTAGATGGCAGAAAAATGTCACTGTCTTTTGCAATGTATAACGAAAAAAATCCAGACATCCATATCCATGACGGCTTTGGAGAAATGATTCATAAACATAAATCTGCCGCAACATTGGGCACATTTTATGACTCCTTGAGTCTAAAAAGTAAAACCCCTACTCTGCTATATATAAATGGGAGCAAATATGATGGTGATTGGAAAGCATATGAGTTTAAAGATGCTGATAAATTGGCATTGTCTAATACAGAACTGACAGCTACTCAACTGGCATTGGTATCTGACAAGGCCTGTATTTACTCGGAAAAATGTCCTGAACGAGGTAAGGCTCCGACTGAAAATTGCGTCGGAGGTCTGGGTACTGACTGTAAAAAATAACTTCACATGACTGCCCGAACCCATGATCTGTTTGCAGCTACGTTAGGTGTATTGGCCATTGCCTACTTCCCAATTCCTGCTATGAGTATAGCGACGGCTATCGCTGGAGTGATAGCATTGTTTCTCGGAGGATTGGCGCCGGATCTAGATGAACCTTCTTCAGAGCTTTGGCAGCGAATGCCAGCTGGATCGGGATCGATTCTTGGACGAGTAGTCCACCCTACGTTTGGTAGCCATCGGTTTATTACACATTCACTCTTGGGTATGTGGCTCGTAGGCAAAGCTCTATGGTGGCTATTAATCAAAGTGCAGGGCGTAATTTTAGTAGATATGAATGTTGTATGGTGGGCATTTATGATCGGCTTTTTATCTCATTTGGTGGCAGATAGTCTGACAAAAGAAGGGGTGCCTTGGGTGTTTCCTATTCAATGGAAATTGGGCTTTCCACCTATTCGTAGTTTGAGAGTGACAACCGGAGCACTAGCAGAGAAAGCGTTTATATTTCCAGGACTATTATTTCTTAATGGATATGTGTTTTATCATCATAAACAAACGTTTCTAGCTTTTATTAAGACACTATTTTAGAAGTTAGATATGATCGGTCGTGTCTGACTGGCTCGCTTGTTTTGTTTTGTGGATGATCTTATCTTTGTGGTGTGGAGGTGAGTAGACTGTGTAGAGATTCAACGACTCGGTAGAAGATGTGTTTATGACATTGTGTTTTGTGCCGGCAGGCACAACTATTGCATAGCCTGATTTAATAGAATGTTCTTGATCGTTCATTATTACTACTCCCTCTCCGTGCTCGATGCGTAGAAATTGGTCCACCACTTCATGAACCTCTACTCCAATAGACTCTTTTGGCTGAAGGTGCATGACAACGACTTGGACATGTTGACTGGTAAACAAGACTTGTCTAAAGTTTTGGTTTTCTTCTGTTAACTTTTCGATATCTGCTACATACCCTGTCATATCTTTACTATACGCCTTAATGCAACTCTTGGAGCGGGTAAGGGGAATCGGACCCCTGTAGCCAGTTTGGAAAACTGGTGCTCTACCATTGAGCTATACCCGCATTTGTAAATAGGATTTTAATCTATTTTTCAAATATCCTCTACCAAAGCCAGTTTTTAACTGAATTTCTCGTTTACGAGCATCTGTTTTATTTAAACAGGCTTCATAGTAGACCAAAGTGATTTTATCAAATACTTTAGTAGTCTGTACTTTTTTAGATTTATGTTCTTCTATTCTGTTTTTTAGATCTTCACAATACCCGGTATAAAAAACTTGCTTTTTTAAAGACTCACAATGTAGTACGTATGTGTAATACATAGTTTGTCCGCCGAAAGCTTTGCATTCAGGCGGATCCGCCAAATTGTGAAACTATTGGCGGAGAAAACTGGTGCTCTACCATTGAGCTATACCCGCAGTATGCGTATTTTAGTCAACAAACGCAAAAAGTGCTAGTATGGTATAGGGTATGAGACCAGGATTTACACTCATCGATACACTGATTTCTATTGGGATTATTGCTATTTTAGTCAGTTCTATCTATCCGCTTATTGCTCTGATGATTGTAAGAAATCGACAAGCACAATACGGTACTGAGGCTGCATTGTTGTTGCAACAAACACAGGAATCTGCCTACAATGTTTTTTTGACGAACTGGAATGCCTATTCTACTGGGAGATATACAGTAACTTCTGTGTCTTCTCCACAAAATGCTTGGCAGCTGCAGTCTTTGGCGGCTGGAGCTACTGAACTAGTAAAAAATCGTTATAGCCGAGCACTGATCGTGTCTGCTTGGTGTCGGAATACTAATGATGGGACGCTACAAAAACCAGCTCAAACAGATGCATGTGTAACTGAACCTAGTTTTACTTTAACTTGCAATTCTGGATATGTGGCTGACACTCATAGTAGGGTTTTGACATCAATTGTGAAGTGGGATGAAAATAAACAAACAAAATGTATTAGTAACTCTTTACTTATTTCTAACTTATGAGACAAAAGGGTTTTACACTCATCGAACTGGTTTTGTCTATGGGGCTAGCAGCTATTGTCTTGTCGGTATCTACGTTTATTTTTGTGTCTGCAGCAACAAAAAATTCTCAAGGAGTCAACCAAGAATCTCTAGAACAATTTAAAAACGATGCAGCAGTAGAACTAACAAATGCGATCAAGTGGGGTAATACATTTACTTGTACGAGTTGCGATGGAAACAGTAATGCAACTCTGACTATAAATACCCAAACTTCTTATTATATTTCCAATGGCGTATTGGTAAAAAAGGATATTGCAGCCAATACCGAATCCCCCATTAGTGGTTCAAATGTCGTGGTAAACGCATTTAAAATTACTGCGTTTACTACTGCAGTAGACTCTAATGGCACTGTATATCCAAGCTATAAAATTTCATTGACCATGCGGAGCAATGTGTCCACTACTACTGATACTGTTGATATTGTTGTATCTAATCGAAAACAGGCAGTCACTCTATGAGAAATACAAAAGGCATTGTTTCATTTGTTGTCGTGGTTATGGTGTCAGTAGTGATGATTTTTTTGTTGTTAGCCTGGGAGTCTCGTTTACTACTGGCTATTAATCGAAAACAGTCTTTCTATGATTTGACCAACGCGTCGTATCGAGCTGAATTTGAAACAGTGGATGTGGTGACAAAAATGTTGTTTTATCCTAGCTATACACCAGGTACTTATTCTCAAAATATCGGGGCGGGAAAAACTCTAGATGTAAATACTACAGCAACACCCGGAGGAACACTGATTACCTTTTTGGCCAAATGGCCATATGCGTCTAATAATATGAAGGTTGAATCTGAACTTATTTCAGGAAGTCTAGAAAAATTTAATAAGGTGGAATTTATTGTAGGATTTGATTGTTCACCGTCTATGAATGATCCAGTCTCCCCTAGCGACTCCACACATCGGATCACACGTGCCCAACAAGCCTTTGTGTCTTTGGTGACAAATATTACAAATCTAGATCAAACCAGCAAAGATAAATATTATTTGGGTATTATTGCGACCCGGCGAGCGGCTGATTGGACTCAGTATCCAACAAACGATCATCAAACTACTCTGAATAAATTGACCGCACAAACATGGTACACCCAGGACGATGCCTGGATTTGCGATTCGCCAAATTTATTACCACCTGTGGCACAAAATGGTGCAGGTACGAATTTAGGAGCTCCGGGAATGGTAGCTGACGGCTACTATAGTGTTTCTCCAATGGTAAAAAAGATTTTTGTACTTATCACAGACGGTTTACCAAATACTGCTTTGACGAATGCCAATTGTGGGACGTCTGATTGTAGTTTGGATGAAAACAATGGTGGTTGCAGTAACCAAGCTTTGAATTATTTGGCATGCAGTCTGGCACCACAAACCTATCAGTGGTCTCCTGGTACATGGCAGATTAATCAAGGTTCAGCTCGCTTTGGACAAAAACCCGATGAAGTAGACTCTTATGCGGTTTTGATGGCTCCTCGACCAGAAGATTATGTACCGAATAGTCAGTATATTTATGATAAAACTATTCAAATGTTAAATACCGTATTAAATGGGGACAAAATCTTTGTCAAGAAGACGTATACTGCTCCTGACTCTTATTCATTGGCAAATGTATTCTCTGATGTAATAGAGACGTCTATTACTAGCGCCACCAGCGCAAAATTGAATTTTAAACGGTTTTTACAATAATATGACTTTATACAAAAAAGCAGTCGAAGAATTGATCTCTTTACATAAGCAGGATTTTGATGCATTTAAACCCATCCATGATTTATACGGGAAAGATCAGATTACAGTACAAGAAGAATTTAACCGTCTAGGAAGACCAATTTTACGTGCCGTGGAAGACGCAGAGCGTAAACTGTGTTCCAAAATGGAGTCAGGTGGCAAGGCAAAATATTCTGCAGGTCTGGCAGAAAAATTTAGAGCTGAAGTTAAAAAGGTCTTGCCATACTTGGACTTTATTGGGGCGAAAGTGGAGTGATCTTGTAGATATTTCCGGATTTGTCATCTGAGACATATAAATTCTTTTGTGAGTCAAACAATAAATCTACCGGTCGACCAATGGCATTTTTTGGAGATACCAGCCAGCCAGTGACAAAATCTGAAATTTGTTTGGTTTTTATATCGATGGAAACGATTTTGTAGCCTGTTGGGACGCTTCTATTCCAAGAACCATGAAAAGCTACCAGAAGTGTATCTTTTGATGCGAAGGCCAGGCCTAAAGGTGCTGAGTGAGCTGGTAGATCTACCGTAGCCTGTAGGGTTTGACTACAGGGGTTTTGAATATAGGTATTTTTATCAAAATTTTGGTCATGAATATTTTGACCATAGCAAATCGGCCAGCCATAGTTTTTGTCTGCTTTAAGGATATTTATTTCGTCTGGCGGTGTGTCGTCGCCAAGATTATCTCTGCCCATTTCCGTAGCCCAAATATCCTTGGTGTAGGGATTTTCTATTAAAAAGGGTGAATTTCTGAGTCCAGAGGCAAAAGTGTGAAGGTTGGTACCGTCTAAATTGGCTACTTGAACCGTTGCACGACGAGTATCAGTCTCTTTGCAGACATTACAGCTAGATCCAATTGCGATAAATAACTGGTTGTCTTTTATGAGTAGTTGTCTAGTCCAATGATTTCCACCGCCAGGTAAATCCAGAATTTTTTGTGGCTTGTTGGCTTTAAACAATTTGCCGTCATATTCATATTTCACCACCTTATCCGTTTCGCCAATATATAAAGTATTTTTGGCAAAGGCTAGTCCGTGAGGTTTGTGCAGGCCAAATACTACTGTAACTGGTTTGTCTGCTTGGCCATCTTTGTTTTCATCTGGCAGCGCGACTACTCGGCCTTGGTCTGGTATTGAAGCCAAAAGCACTCCCTGAGGATCCCATTGTAAGTCTCGTGGGTTGCCCAAATTTGTGGCAAACAGAGATATTTTGTAACCTGGGACTATTGTGAGTGGCAGGCCTGTGGTGTTTTGTGGAGTATTATCTATTGGTTTTGTGGGTGAGTTTGAGAGTATGGGCGCAAAGCCTTTGTACGTTTTATAGATTCGCAATCCCAACAAAATTAAAATAATTCCCAGACCAATAAGCAAATATTTTTTCATTTTTATTTTCGAATAAGCTTGGCCAAGAAAAATCCTTCCGCAAGTTCGTCTGGCCAAACACGGACGGCGTATTCACAAATGACTTTATCCGGTTCTTTGGACAATATCCAGTCGATATTTTCTTCGTTCTCTACTCTGGTAATACTGCAGGTAGAGTATATGATTGTCCCTCCAGGCCGACAACAGGACACAGCGGAGCGGAGCAGATATTTTTGTTTTTGAGCTAGGATTTTGGCGCGCTTTTCTTGAGTCCCATCCCCCTGTTCCATACTACACGGTGCATCGACTAAGACTTTGTCAAAATAATCTGGATATTTTTTCCACAAAAATTCGCCAGGAGTATTTAGTATTTGCACATTGGTGACATTCTGTTTTTCTAGAATTGCTTTGAGTTTGTACAGACGATCTCGACTAATATCTACAGCTGTGATCAATGATTTACCAAATGTTTCTGAAGCAATTTGCGTGGTTTTACTACCGGGAGCAGCACATAAATCGAGTATTTTTTCCTCTGGCTGAGGATCGAGCGCAAGAACTGGTAACATACTGGACAGATTTTGAATATAAAACAGGCCGTCTTTGTAACTTTGGAGCTGAGTGAGTTCGGAGGTGGATTTGTTGTGTACTATAAAGGCTGAGGCATACCAAGAGACCGGCTGAATTTCGACGCCTTCGTGTATAAGAGTTTTGTATACCTGAGCGACTTCTGCTTTTAACAGATTGGCTCGGAGAGAGATAGGCACATTGCTATTTTAGCAGCATTAACTTTTAAACCAGCAATGGTAAACATGACCAAATTTAACTTTTGAATGTAAAGAAATTAAAGAAACCTTGTCTGATGTTCGCGAGTGATCCTCACAAATTATATCTTGTACGGTAACTGACGAACCAAGATTTTTTTGCAATGTATTTTCTAGCGAGACTTCTTGTGTTTCGCCCCAATTTTTTATGTTGCACTGAGCATTCCCCATTTTTTCATGGCAGGACTGTGCATCGTATACATTAATCCAGGGATTCCAGCTTTGTGGCCCGTCTGAGTAAACCGAATACCAAATTAGCCCTGCTAGAGCAGATATAAAAATAATAATCACGAGACTGATTAATATAAACAGTCTTTTTAGCTTTATTACAGCCATAATCTATTTATCGTGATAAGACAAATCTGTGCCCCTGGAAGGAATCGAACCCTCATCTACGGTTCCGAAGACCGACGCTCTGATCCATTGAGCTACAGGGGCAAATTGTTAAATATCTGATCCATACCTGGCGACCTCTTCCTCGTCGCTTGTGCGCGAGGGTCTCCAGGTATATCTCCCTCGCAGACTCGGTCGCTATTGAGCTACAGGGGCAAATTGTTAAGTGATCTGATCCTATTATACGCGATCGAAGCTATTTTACAGGCCGGTGGCGGCACCAATTTGCACCCAGTTGGTACCGTCGTATTGAAAAGTAATGGTATTAATTTTCCCCAATGTGGTGTCCGGCGACCAACTCACCTTGTAGACTGCGTTCCAGGTAACGGTATATCCCCCACTGCCGCCCTGTGTAAAAATAAATGTCATACGTGAACCGGCATGATGATTGGTGGTAGCACCAATGGTGATGTTTCCAGTGAGCGTCAATCGGAGTGTACTGCCGGCGTATGGGTCTGGAGTGATACTGGAAGCATAGGTCACACTTTGAGAACTATTGAAACCTTGGTTATTGATCATAATAGTATTGCCTTCCAGACTATCTGAGCTGGACATAATAGCCGTACTAATCGTGGCAGAATTGGCAGCAGAATGAGTAATTTCAATTCGGTTGTTCGTGCTGCTGGAACGAACACGTAAGGCGTTGCGTTGGTATGAGTTGCTATTGTCGGCTTTTCGTTCAAATGCCAGACATCCAGATAATGTGCTATATGTAGCGGCGTATAAATCAAAACCAGGTGAGATTGACGCAGATCGAGTAGAGTTTGAGTCGGCGACGCAGCCTACTAAGGTAGTTCGATTTGAGGTATCTAGTGTGAAGCCACAATTTTTATTGTCTTGAGCTATACAACCAGTAAGTGAGACGCCGCCATTGGTGTTATTGCGAATATGAAAGCCGTTTCCTGATGCGGCGGTTGATTGGCCAGAATAAAACGCTTTACAACCTTCCAAGGTCACACTGGCATGATCTACATAAAATCCCTGGACACCTGACCAGCCTGAAACACAGCCAGTAAGTACTGTGTCATATGTAGGATTGAAACCATAGCCGTCACATTTGTAACTGAAGACGTTGTTGAGTATAGAAGAGCTGCGATTGGTCATATAAAAGCCATTGTTTAGACACTGGTAAATCATGACATTGTCAAAAAGCTGATGAGTATCAAAATCGTCGTCATTCGTGGCTTTTGACCCAGAAGGGTAACAACTAAAATATATTCCATGGCTCGTGCCTGATTGGCTCGATTTGTTACCGTGAATTTGTAGATCCCGAATGGCACAAAATTCTGCATTGGCTTCAGTCCCATTGGTAGAGATGTAGTTGGAGATAACACTCACGTTGGCGCTGGCAGCCAACTTGATAATAGTGCTATACATTCCTGCGCCAACAAGCCAAACATGGTTTCCTAGACGTAAAGCACAGGCAATATTATTAGTCGGGGTAGAAGAGTTGGCACCTACTATGTACGTACCTGCAGGGAGGAATACGATACCCCCACCAGCAGTAGCGGCTGCATCTATAGCTGACTGAATGGCGGAGCGATCGTCTGTAGAGCCGTCCGCGACCGCACCATAGTCTTTGACATTATAGAGATAGTTTTTGAGCGTACCGTCGGTATTGTGAGCAACTTGAAGAAACTGGTTGAGAATAGTTCCCCAGTTACCGTCATCCCCTCCGACGGTGGGCAATCTAGCTGACATAGGTTATATTTTTGAGGTTCCTCCGTAGGTACCATACCCGAAATCTGCAGATTTCTTTTTCGCAGGTGAAGGACTGAGTAACTGACCAAATCCAGTAAGACCAATAAGAGATACTCCAGCAAATATCAAAAATTCACGCCGGGTCATTTTTTTGCTTAATAACTTTTGAATTTGCATACTTTTTTAGTTTAAATTTTTGTGGCTGTATTGTCAATTTTTTTCTATGAATTAGCCATAAAACTACTACAGATATTTGATACAAAATAATGCAAGGCACTGCCATAAGTGCCAAATTGATGATATCTGGAGTAGGCGTAATTACTGCGGCAAAAATAACACTGATTAAAATGACCCAACGTTGAGCTGAAAATAATATTTTTAGAGGCAAGGGGTGAATACTGTCGATTATCCAGAGTACGATCGGTAATTGGAAATAGATGCCAAATCCTAATAAATAGCGAACGATAAAATTTAGATATGCATCGGTGGTGATGAGTGAATGAATATTAGATGTACCAAATGTGTTTAAAAATTTTAATGCGGCTGGTAGAGTCACAAAAAAGGCAAAACCAATGCCGATAACCATTGACACACATGAAGAAATAATTATTTTGATCAAAGTTTTTTTATTTGAAGTGGAAATTGTAGGGGTGACAAAGCTAAGAATTTGATAAATTAAAACTGGTATTGTCAAAATAAACCCTGTAAACAAACAAACTTTTACTATTGAATCAAACGCTCCAGTAGGGGTGGAATAGAATAAAGGTTGGTTTAATGGCAGCACGATAAATTTCAAGATTTTTTCGTGCTGGGTGTATGCAAGCAGAGATACAACTAAAAGAGTAATAATATAGTGAAATATTCGGCTACGAAGTTCGAGAAGGTGAAAAAGAAGTGTCTGGCGGTTATTTGGTTTTTTTGTTTTTATTACTACTGTCATTGTCTGATTCACCTGTTAGACCTTTGCGCAGTTCTTTTAGTGCGGCGCCAATATTTTTGGATAATTCAGGCAAATTTTTGCCTCCAAAAAGGAGTAAGATAATGAGTAAAATAACAATGAGTTCTTGCAAGCCGATTCCGAACATAGCTTGTTTTATTTTATACCTGTGATGAAAAAAATACTACTTACCAGTCTGATGTTTTTTGGGTTGTGGGTATTTAGTGGTCCAAATTCTGTTTTAGCTAGCACATATGGTAGTGGAACATACTCAGGAAGCACATACGACAGCTCCTCTTCCACTACCACATCGTCAAACAATACACCCAGCAAACCAGGGTGTTTAGATGCGACTCCAGGTGGAAAGGTGCCGTGGTTGTATGGGGCAATAGTTACGAGTACATCTACCGTGCAACTGTATTTCACTTCGGCAGATGATCCAATCGACCACTATGTATTGGAATATGGTACCTCTACTGGCGCGTATCAATATGGAAGTGAAAATATCGGCGATAAAAATACTCATATTTATACCGTGTCAAAGTTAAACGCTAATTCCACGTATTATTTTAGAGTCAGAGGCGGTAATGGTTGTGCAGTTGGTGGTTGGTCAAATGAATTGTCAACCAAAACTCGGTCATATACCGCAAATAATCAATTAGAACTGACTTCGGAAATGGTCATTCCCACCCCAACACCTGGGCCAGTTATTCCTATTTCTACCACACCTACCGTCTCTCCTGCCGTAACCAATGACTATCAGGTAAAAATTTCAGTAAAAGATCAGCAGCAAAAACCAGTAGACCAAGCAGAGGTGACATTGCATTCCGAACCGCGCACAGGCAAGACAAATAGTCTAGGTGAGGTGGTGTTTGATCAAGTAGAAGCTGGTGAGCATACGGTGACCATTGCCTATCAGGGTTATACAGGCGAACAAAAGGTATTTTTGTCTGGAGATGTGAAACGAGTAGATCTAAATATTACTATTCAAGCCAAAAATCAGATGTTTTCTAAGACTTCTGTAGCCATTATTGGCGCATTGGTTTTAGGGATATTTATATTGATATTGATAGTTTGGCGGAGTCGACGGCGGCAAGCCGAGGCAGTTTCGTAGTCAAAGAGGGGTTTTTTTAGTAAAATAGACTAGTTGGTCATTACGGTGGATGTAGCTCAATTGGTTAGAGCACCAGATTGTGGATCTGGGGGTTGCGGGTTCAAGTCCCGTCTTCCACCCCATATGTTTTTTTGATCTCCTGAAACGAATCTATTGGCCGACATATCGGCCAAATCATCGGGTCCTAACTTGAAATTTTTGTCGATCTCTTTAAAACTATTGGAAATTAACTCAAATGGAGTTCTGAGCTGTACTTCCAATTTTCTATTAACGATCTTTAAGTCCGAGCCAATAATCCGCAAAATTGTTCTCTTTTGTTCTGGGGTTCCTTCGACATACTTCTGTTTTATATTTTTTACCAATTCAAAGGAATTTATAGCGAGACTATTCCATTCATTTACTCTCAAATCAATGTTATCCAACTTTTCTTTTAGATCATCCTTTTTCGATTCTAGCTCCTTCTTTTTTTTCCATAGCTTCCTCTGTGGTAATCAATTCTGCTAATGCGAGGTCGACTATCCTGGACAATTTAAGATTGCACTGTTGATATGACTGCTCTAAAGATTTGTATTGAGCCATTTTGGATTCAATCTGATGGGAATGGATAACTTTTAGCCACTTTAATGCCCAGTCAACAATTTGAGTGGGTAGCTGAATATTGTCCAAAATCTCATTTATTTGTCGGTCTAAATCTTGAGACGTGACATACTTTTGAAGACACTTCTGCCCATTCCATTTTTTACTACATCGATAGTAAATGAATGTTTGGGATTTACCATTTTTATATTTTTTAACCTTTACATCTGCAATTATCGATCTTCCACATTGACCACATTTCATTATCCCAGTTAAAAGATCTTTTCTAATAGATCCTCTCGGATGCGATCTTTGATTAAGTATTTCTTGTATTCGATCGAATTGTTGATCAGTTATCATCCTGGCATGAATGCCGTTCGTGTAGAGTTTTTATTTATAAACATACCTGACCCCCGTATAAAATGGGTCGCTAAGGACCTTGTAAAGCTGAGTCTTGCTTATTGGATTGCCTCTGGTGTTTTTGACACCTATTTCTTCAGCATATCTACAAAGACTTTGAACAGAATATTTCTCTGTTAAATATTCTTCAAAAAGCTTTCTTACTAACACAAACTGCCCGTCTACTGGAACAATATCTCTTTCCCCTTGTCGTTTTTCCATTGCATTTCTATAACCTGGAGGTGCTTTTTGAGGTAGACTCCTGGTATTCTCCTCGCCAGGTAATTGAATCGTTTTGGTATCTGACACAGATTTATTCTGAGATAGAGTTAAAGGACCAAGAATTTAAGAGGGCTTTTGAAATGTTTAAAGCAGCAATCGCCTTGCTGGGAGTTATTGAGTATGATCCCGACAGTAGGTATTTTATGCAGTCAAATAAACAGTCGAACACTCCAGATGTGATGGCTGCAAAACAAGTGGTAATTGATGGTCAAGTAGGATTGAAAATATTGCAAATGGAAATAGTTACACTAGATGACCATGCAAGCACTAGGGATATTGTTGAATTTCTAAAACAAACCAAATATTCGGATTCCAAATGTTATTCTGAATATGACCTTATAGTTTTGTGTGTTAACACACCAGCACAATTTACTGACGTGCAGGTTAACGAAGCATTAAAGTCTATATGTGCAAAGGCTTCTTTGTGTGTCGTGGGCAAACCCGACCAGGCACCTGATAATGTTTATCTCATCTCAATGTCTTACCCCACATTACTTGCGCCAAAACAATTTGACATAGCTGCAAATCTTTCTAAGATGCAAGTTCCGCCTAGAGTTGTGCTTGTACGTGGTCGTACTTCCGAAATAACATACGAAGAGACTGGCAAGCTTTCAAAAATTACGGTTTATGACGTATTGGGTATTGACGAGAGTCGCATTGTTAAGATGTTCGGTATCAGAGAAGCATAGCCAGCCTTAAGCATTGCCATCTTTGTTATAGATATATGCTATAAATAGCTTCTAAACATCGATTAGTAGACGAACCCGATTTTCTGTATAAATTGCTTCAATAAGATACAATTGCGTTAGCATGAATAAGAAACTGGCACTATTATTGACACTTTTTGGACTCTTCTTCATCTCTCCTATTCAGGCCAGTGCTATGGAGCATGGCCAGATGCATACTGTTTCGACTACCCAAAGTTCAAAGTCGTCAGTACTAGCTTTAATGACTTCTATAGCTATTTTGGGCGGTTTTGCCATATTGGCGTTTAAATCTCCAAAGAAGGTCACCACATATCTGATTCTTGCTGGCATTCTGACTACTCATGTTATCCCAGGCTACTTATTATCTCGAGTAGATGCACATGCCGACCATGGCGACCATGCAACTTCTCATCCTTGCTGTGCACCAGCAACGACTGATACTAATATAGCCCTGCTTGAGCTTCCAGAACAAAGTTTTAACCCTGACGTGACAGATGAGTCACCTGAACTATTTATTGAGCCATTATTCTCTCTTCAAAGTCCCAGATCTCCTCCTTTTTCTTCCTAACTATCAACTTCGTCAGATCTTATTAACCTAAGTAGGTTTTATTTATTTTGTTTGTCATATGTTGCGTTTGCAACCCAAAATTCACTCTATTGTTTCTCGTTTCATTGCTGAAAAAGAGGCACTTATTAACCTTGTTCAATGCATGGGTGGTTCCCTAAATATTGTTTTCCCTCAGATATTTTCTGAGAATATTGAGGAGTTTAAAAGTGTCTTCAATAATCTTGCTTTGTCAGGAAGGGTTTATTATGCCCACAAAGCCAATCAGTCGTCAGCTCTTGTTCGTCAGGCTCATTTAGATGAAATCTATGTAGACGTTGCGTCGGCCAACGAATTAAAACATGCACTGTCGTGCGGATTTAGAGGAAACAAGATATTGGCGACTGGCCCCAAGAATAAAGAATATTTATATCTCGCAGTTTCTCACTCCGTTCTGATCAGCATAGACAGTCTTATTGAGTTGGAGTACGTCTCTAAATTAGCGAGCAAACTTCAAACAAAACAGCCATTACTTTTGCGTCTATCAGGCTTTTCTTCTTCCCATAAACCCAGTCGATTTGGGATTCCAATAAAAGATCTTGATGCTGCAATTACTCTATTAAATACTTACTCTAATTGTATTGATCTCAAAGGGTTGTCATTTCATTTAGATACCTCTGAGGCAAAGGAGAGACTTACTGCAATTGAACAATGTTTTTCTGTTTTGGAAGAGCTTCAAAACAGAGGATTTTCACCGTCAATTATTGATATTGGTGGAGGGTTTAGGCAAGTCTTCTTAGAAGATACAAATGATCTAGATAAATATTCAACAGCTCTCAAATTAGGGATTCTGGGCCAATCTGAAGCTCTACATTGGCCAGGGGTAACATTTGGATATCGACAGACAAACGATCGTTTGGAAGGTATTCCAACCTTCCATCGTTATGCCAATCAGTCAAAAGGTTACGAACAATTGACTACGCTTCTTACAAGCCAATTAAACACGCATTCTGGAGATACTCAATCACTTCTTAAAGACTCGATGGCTAACCTTTATATCGAGCCGGGTAAGGCCTTGTTGGATCATGTGGGAATTACAGTCTCACAAGTTGAATCAATAAAATACGGCACTTCAGGAGAGATTCTTGTTCATCTCAATATCAAACGAGACGACTTGGTACCAGCCGATCAAGCTATTTTGTTAGATCCAGTCATCCTCTATCGGCAACCAGACGAAGAATATGAATCAGGTGAACATGGCATCTTTTTTGCTGGAAATCTTTGCTTGGAAAAAAATCTTATTTACAGTCACAAGACATTTGTATCAAAAATCCCTCAGCCAGGCGATCTAGTCATGTTTATAAATACAGCAGCTTACCAAATGGATCTTTCAGCCAGTGAAGCATTGATGCAACCAAAATTAAAAAAGGTTGCTGTCGTTGAGGATGGTGACAGATTCTGTTGGTATTTAGACGAACATTATTTACCTATTTAAAGCATGGTTTACAAACACATAACTGAACTTATTGGAAATACTCCACTCTTGCTTATTGATCCAGCTGTCCACGGATTAAAAAATATTGATTTGTACGCCAAACTTGAGTATTACAACCCATTTGGATCTGTAAAAGATCGTATCGCATGGGGGATGATTAAAGATGATATTCAAAAGATTCAAAAAGAAAAAAGAACTTTTATTGAAGCTTCCAGTGGAAATACTGCAAAGGCACTTCAAGCCTTAGCATCAATTTATGGTTTGCACCTTGAGATTGTGACAAACCGATTTAAGGTCTTGGAAGTGAAACAAATTGTTCAATTTATTGGAGCTACTTTTGAAGAATTGCCAGGCCTGTCAGAGTGTCCTGATCCTACAGTAGAAAATGATGTCAGTTCGGTCATAGCCAAAAAGCTTTCTGTAAATCCTGATCACTATTATCATGCTTCTCAATATACCAATGAAAAGAATATTAAAACCCATTACAAATCGACTGGTCCTGAGATTTATGCTGATATAGGAAATGTTGATTATTTCTTTGGAGGTCTAGGTACTTCTGGATCTACTCGTGGAACTGCGCAATTCTTAAAGGAGAAAAATCCTCAACTGGAGACGATAGGAATCGTCTCTGGAAGTGACGACTTTATTCCAGGCATTCGATCTGAAAGTGAGATGTGGGAAGTAGGTCTGTTTGAGAAAGAATTTTATGATCAGATACTAATAATAAACTCGAAGATAAGCATTGAAGCCTCTGTAAATTTAATTCGTAAAAGTGGCATCATGGGAGGACCGACTAGTGGGGCAGGATATGCAGGCGCTCTTGAGTATTTAAGCAAATTGGATCGAAATTTAGTTTCTCGAAAGAAGGCAGTATTTATTGTCAGTGATCGGTTTGAATGGTACATGTCTTATTACCAAAAGAGAAGACCAGATTTATTTGGTGGGATTAGCAAAGAGCAAATAAATGATTTGAGCAATGTTGCAGTCAAGGAACTACTGCCATTGCAAGTTGAAGAATGGTTAAAAGTACCAAACAAACTTGTAATAGATATCCGTACCAATCTGGGGTATCGCATGGGACATGTACCAGGCTCTATCAACATTCCAAATGACACATTAGAAGAAATGCTGTCTCGTGGACTACCCTTCCCCAAATCGACTGAATTGCTTTTTGTTTGTCCTACCGGCGAGCTTTCTAGAAAGATAGCTGCACGCTTTATTGATAAGTCGTATATGGCAGTTAATTTATCTGGCGGAATTACCTCTTGGCGAGATGCTGGACTGGTTATGGAGAAAACATCATGAAACAAGACTTTCCAGCAATTGCCGATTCGAGTATTTGCTACTTAGACAGCGGAGCGCTGACACAAGTTCCAAAGATAGTTTCGGATGCTGTTTCTGTTTATTTAACAAGTGAAACCGCCAACGCAGACCGTGGAAGCTATAGTTGGGCAAATCAAATTACGAAAGAAGTATTAGAGACAAGAAAGATGGTGGATAATTTCATTGGATCTGAGGATCAAACTCATGTATTTTTTACTTCTGGAGCAAGCGAAAGTGCACATTTAATTGCTTGCAAATGGGGTCTTACTAACTTGAAAGATGGAGATGAGATTTTATATTGTGATCAGGATCATAAATCGACGATTGAACCATGGATTGAAGTACAAAATATTTTAAATAGTTATGGAGCTAATATAAATCTCGTTGCCTACAAGACGAATGCCATAGGTGAAGTAGACAAACATGACCTGCTAAAGAAAGTAAGTTCCAAAACACGTCTTATTATTGGTACACATATTCATCATGTTTTTGGAACTAAGACAACTTTTAAAGACATAAAAGATCAGATTGATCCATCGATTAGAATTATTGTTGATTGTAGTCAAAGTATAGGAAAGGTAGTGGTTCGTGTAGATGATCTTGGAGCTGATTTTGTATATTTCTCTGGACACAAGATGTTTGCCCCCACTGGAATTGGAATACTTTACTCCAGACGTGATGAAAGATTGTTTAAAGAAGTTGGCACTCTCAACCTGTCTGGAATTATTGGTTTGAAAGCAGCAATCAGCTTTATGGAGAGGATTGGAGTTGAAGCCATATCTCAGCAACAATTTGAGCTTACTCATTATTTGGTTGAGCAATTAAGGACCATTAATGCGATTGAATTCTTGCCAGGAGTAGCACTTGCAAAATGTGCAGTTGGATATGGAATTGTGTCATTCAAAATAACTGGTCTGTCTAGTGATGATATTGGGTTTGGATTGAGTGAATTCGGGGTTTATGTCCGAACTGGAAAGATGTGTATGGATCCCAATAGCGAGTTTGCAGACTCAGTTCGAGTAAGCATGCAAATTTATACTTCAAAAGAAGATGTTGATCGTTTGATACGCTCTCTTCGAGAAATTGTCCTGCCCAGCACAAGCCATAAAGATACTTATCTGAACTGGGATTCAGACTAGCCATCTTTATTGGTAAGGCGCTTTAAGTTAACGCACTCATTGCGAGTGACTGGCGCTTTCGGCACCTTAAAAATTCGGTCGAAATTCAAATAGGAGATTTTAAATGGGAACAACACCCTTGGAATTGTTTTTCTTACGCCTTGCAGCTCTTTTGTCTGTTGCAGTCACGGTGATCTATGTGTGTCGATTGTTTATGCGCTCGGAATTGAAGCATTTTGATTTCTGGGCTGATTGGTTGGGGCATGGAGGTCATGGAATCGGAATGGCAGTTATGGGATTGAACATGGTTGGAGTGCTCAAGTCGTATGGACCTTGGCAAATCTGGGCAGCTGTCTATGGCTTCTGCGCCATCTTCTTTGCCGTGCGGGTTTTCATTCGACATTCATCAAAACACAATTATCCAACCTGGTGGGATCCAGTTCATTGGATCTTAAATGTTTTGATGACTGTGATGTTCGTGCCTGGTGTTGACGCTCTTTTTTACTTGGCTGGTATCGCCTTCTATCTCCCCTTCACTGCTTTCTATATCTACCAAGTTATTCAAGACTTCACCAAGGGCTCGAGCTATCCAGGAAAGTTAGGAGACATTGCACATGTCGCAATGGGATTTGCTATGGCAATTATGTTCGCAGCTATGATGAGCATGGCTCTTCCCCAGACAGATTCAACCCCAAATCTTCATCATCACAACATGTCCGAAATGAATATGCCGTAATACGACCGAAGGGAAAGGTAAAAGAATATAGGCTAAGTTCACACTTAGTAAACAATGTCCCAGCATTCTATATTTCTTTTATCTTTCCCAGTTAGTTCTTCTTTTCCTCAGGCTTACAAAGCTCACAGGCCATAAGTTCTGATATTTGCCAGGTATTGCCTTCTGGATCAGCAAAGGTTGCTACACGAGAGCAAGGAGCGTCAAATGGCTCAGCTATAACTTGTAATCCTGGAGTGTCTTTTATCTTTTCCCAAGTTTGATTCACCGAATCTACACATAGATCAAAAATGTGTCTAAGTGAGTCTTTATTTTGACCTAGTATTTCCGAGTGTCGACCGATGAACAGCTGCAGACGAGCTGATAGCCGAATGAAGTAACCATAGTCCAACGGTTCTTCTACCTTTCTTTCTACTTCAAATCCCAAACCATCCGTATAGAACTTTAGAAGAGTGTCAGGATTCTCCGAGAAGATCAGGTATTTAAATCTTTGAACAGCATCAATTTTTGCCATAGCTCGAATTTTATCATTATCGGACATTATTATTACAAACTGCTGAATGCGTTTTTGTAGAACTCTGATTCTTTGCCTGATATATTGCTGTAATAAGTTCTAACGTCGTTCGGTAAACGACCCCAAAGGTAATATGAAAAAAGTAACATCTGCAGGCGGGATCGTTATTAGATATAAGCCAAGCAAACAAATACTTTTAACTATCTATACCCATATCAAAGGATTGGGCTTTCCCAAAGGCCATGTTGAAGAAGGAGAAAGTCCTGAACAAGCAGCATTGAGGGAGGTGTCCGAAGAGACAGGATTAACCGAATTGAAAATCGTTAAAAAGATAGGAGTCTACAGTAGAACTTCGACAGAGAGGGATGGTACTTTTGTGGAAAAAGATATTCATATGTATCTAATTGACTCTGACAGAATCGATTTTCATCAAAAAGCCGAAGAACAATATAGTTGGTTTGATATTGATGATGCAATAAATCAAATGGCTGTAAAAGAAGACAGAGAGTTTTTAAAACAGTTTGTTAATGAAAGTGGATTATAATAGGTTCGTATAAATGGCTGTTTTGGCAAGTAATCCTATTTTTAACAAACTGATAACACTGGGTTTGCCAACCGAAGACTTTGCAATTTTTGGTAGTGGGTCGATGTTTGCTCACGGATTAAAAGATTTGGGTCATGATATAGATATCGTTGCTCGAGGCCAGGCATGGGAAAAAGCTACTACACTGGCTACTCCTGTAGCTGCCAGATCTGGAAATGCACTTGTAGTCGAACTATTTGAAGGAGAGATTGAAATTTTTAATTCTTGGGGTCCAGGAGAATGGAATATAAATGAATTGATTGATAACGCTGAAGTAGTGGAAGGTGTTCGGTTTGTGCAACTGGAACAAGTATTAAAATGGAAGAAGATGATGAACAGACCAAAAGATGTCGAACATATTGCTTTGATTGAGAAGTATCTGGAAAACAAAAGTGGAAAATGAGTTCAACCATTTTTATTAAAGGAAACTACAAGTCTTTTACGAAATTAATCGTTACGAAATCTAAGCAGCCAACTACTAATATTTTGTTCCAAATTCATGGAGCATACGGAATCACCGGTGATAAGGGTTCAAAGTCTAGATATTTGAATAATAAAATTATTAAAAGTGGCATGGCACATTCGGTGCAATTTTCTTCATCTCGAGATTGGTCTGTTTATTCAATCGAAGGTAGAAATACTCAAATCTTGGCTTTTGAAAACAAAACTTTTCAACAAGAAGCCGCTGATATTTGTGATGCTATTCATCTTATTTTGGATCAAAGTAATGAGCTGTTTGGTATAAAAAGGGATGATGTAAATTTGTGGGTATTGGCAAATTCTATTGGTGGAACTGTATTGAGTACTTTGTCTGGAATTTTACCCAAAATCAAAAAGATAGTTTTGTGTGGTAGTGGAATTGGATCGAGCTCGTCTACCAAGCCAATTCTTTCGACCTGTCCACCAAAAGAAGTACTTAGAGAATCTGCTAAAAAATTCCAGGGCGAAATTTTATTACTACAAGGTAGCTTAGACGATATTGTTCCCCTGTCTGCACAAGACGAACTATTAGAGGCATACACAAATGCTGATAGCCATAAAAAAGTGATAGAAGGGGCCGGACATAGTTTTAAACATTTTTTTCCGGCTTATGCAACAGAAATATTAGATTTTTGCCTTGCGTAGGAGGAGTGAATTGGTCACCACAGACACGGAGCTGATCGCCATGGCGGCACCGGCCAAGACTGGACTCAAAAGTATATTAAACGCGGGATACAATAAACCGGCGGCGATGGGGATGAGAATAATATTGTAGCCGAAAGCCCACAATAGGTTTGTCTTGATGGTGTTCATAGTTTTTTTGGATAGCTCGATAGCCGAGACTACTGAGTGTAAATCTTTATTCATGAGCGTAATATCTGCGGCTTCGATGGCTACATCTGTACCAGCACCCATTGCTATGCCCACATCAGCAGTTGCCAGAGCTGGAGCATCGTTTATGCCATCCCCCACCATGGCCACAATGTTTCCATTAGTTTGTAATTTTTTGATTTCGGCAGCTTTTTCACCTGGTAAGACATTTGCCAATACTCGAGTAATTCCTAGCGTGGTAGCAATAGCCTGGGCGGTTTTGGCATTGTCACCGGTGATCATGACGACTTCTAGACCCTTTTTTTGTAGTGCTTTTATTGAGGACTGAGCAGTATCTTTTATTGTATCGGCGACTGCTATAAGGCCGATCAATTTTTTATTGCTGGCGAGTAACATGACAGTTTTGCCTTCGTTTTGGAGCTGGTTTATTTCTGCGGCATAGACAGCAGTAGAGATCTCTTGTTTGCTCATGAGGGCCTGATTGCCGAAAAAGATTGATTTATTGGCTATTTTTCCACTAATACCAAATCCAGGTAGGGCTTCAAACTTTGTCACAGATTTATAGCTCACATTTTTATTGGTAGCTTGGTCAACAATAGCTTGGGCTAGAGGATGTTCGGAATTTTTTTCTAAAGAAGCGGCCAGGGATAAGATTGTATCGGGATCGTCGTCTAACGAGAAGATGTCTGTCACGACTGGTTGACCATTGGTAAGAGTGCCGGTTTTGTCAAAAACAATGGTTTTTATTTTGTTGGCAATTTCCAGACTGGCGGCATTTTTTATCAATATTCCTTTTTGGGCTGCTCGACCAGTACCCACCATAATTGCTGTGGGAGTAGCCAGGCCCATAGCGCAGGGACAGGCAATGATAAGAACGGTGATCATATTTAGTAGCCCAAAGACTAGGTTGCCCGAAAAAATAGCCCAGCCGACAAATGTCAAAACTGAAATGACCAGGACGGCAGGAATAAAATACGCGGAGACTGTATCTGCCAAACGCTGAATCGGAGCCCTTGAACCCTGAGCATCTTCCACTAGTTTGACGATTTGGGAGAGCACTGTTTCGGTGCCGACCTTGGTGGCTTGCATAACAAAACTGCCGGAGATATTCATCGTAGCGCCAATGACCTGAGAAGCTTTGGCTTTATTTGCGGGGAGACTTTCACCGGTCAGCATGGATTCGTTTACTGTGGACTCCCCTTCTATGACCACGCCATCTACGGGGATTTTTTCTCCAGGCCTAACGCGGATCAAATTTCCCACCACTACTTGATCGATTGGGATATCTGTTTCCTGGCCGTCAACAATGACTCTGGCAGTTTTGGGTTGCAGGCCTAACAGCTTTTGAATAGTGTAAGAGGTTTTGGACTTGGCTTTGGCTTCTAAATACTTACCCAGGGTAATTAGACCTATGACTACAATAGTCACGTCGTAATAGGTATGCTCGGTGTTTAAGATACTAGCGAGTGAATTTTCGAATGCGGTCAAGATAAAGCTATAGATAAAAGCGACGCTGGTGCCAATGCCTACCAGTGTGTCCATATCTGCTTGTCCATACCGAATAAATCGCCAAATGCCGGCTAGGTATGGTTGGCCGACACTAAAGAGCATATATGTGGCAAATAGAGGCAGCAGATGATGGAAGAATTCTTTGAGTGTGTGACTAATAGGGAAAAGCATTTCCCAAAACATGATTAGACTCGTGATGACTACCAGCGTCATGGGGATGGCGATATTAAAGTGAGTTTTTGGCTCTGGTTGTTCCTGGTCCAAGACTAAGCTATATCCAACTTTTTGGACAGATGCGGCCATAACTTTTTCAGAAGTTTTGTCAGAATATGAAACCGTTGCTTTATTTGTAGCCAGATTGACTACGGCAGACTCTACGCCATCTATTTTTTGGAGTGTACGCTCAATGACGCGAACGCAGCTGGCACAATGCATTCCGACGACATCAAACGTTTTTTTGTGAGTGGACATGCTGAGATGATTATATGGCACTTGTGGTCAATTGCTCGACTTTTTTTGTAAATTTTTCGTAGAAATCGGACATCTCGGTTCTCGAATAGTTTGTACCGTATTTTGACTGGAAGATTTGCCAATATTTTTCAAATTCAGTTTTATGCAGTGCTCTGGAAGTTTGAGAAGTCGATAAATGCTGGATGGTGGGGTTTTGTTGAATGTTTATTACTGCTTCAGGTTCTGACACAAATCCAAACTCGCCCATTTGGCTTAACTCGTGCCACAACAAAATATCTTCATTTAATTTCATATTTTGGTTAAAGCCACCTATTTCACGAAGAGTATCGGTTTTTACTAAGACTGTAGAAATACTAATCGGCACATAGTCAACAAATAATGGTTTTTTGAAACTTGTTTGGGGTTTTTCATACTCAAATTTTGTTTTAGGATCTAAACCTGTATTTGTATCAAAGAAAAAATTTGTATAGACACAGATATGGTTATTAATTAACGATAATTGTTTTTCTAGTTTGTTTGGCAACCAATAGTCGTCCGAGTCAAGAAAGGCTACATATTCCCCCATTGCTTGGGATAGGCCGAAGTTTCTCGCCGCAGCAACTCCAGTATTGGCTTGTGTTATGTATCTAATAGGAGGATTTAAGGATGAAATTAGATCTACAGTATTGTCTGTCGAACCATCGTCCACGACAATAATTTCAGTATCTTTGTATGTTTGTTGGCTTACTGATTTGATCGCTCGAATTACCAGTTCCGCTCGGTTGTATGTCGGAATAATAACACTGACCATTTATGGCTATATTATAGCGTTTTTTGACTATTTTGCCAAAAAAAATGGCCTAGCGGGGTTAGCGCTAGGCCATACAATCAACTACATTACTTTTTACTGCTTGAGCCAGTTGACGAGCTCAGGTTGCAGCAGTTTGTCCAACAATTGGTCATCGGGCAGGCCCACAAACTCTTCCGGATCCGTCGCCATGACTATTCCAGTGTTTGAGAACATGTCCGCAATCTTGCGAACAAACTCGAACTCCGCATGTTCGCAGGCACCGATAAACAAAAAGTAGATATCGTCGCCGCGGTCTTGCGAAGCTTTCAGTACATCCATTGTGCGACGCTTGTCGCCAAATCGACCATCGGGGTCATTTTCACCATCGGTGACGAACCAAATGATCGACTTTTGCTTTTCGTGGCGATGCGGTACAGCAGTCTGACCAGTCGCCTTTTTCCAGAAGCGGCTAAAGACGCTGGAGCCATGATCGTGATCACAATCAATATAGCCGAAGCGCTTGAGCGCCTCTTCCAAGGCGTAGCTGTAGGTGGTGCCACCGTTCCAGCCACGAACACGGCTGACGATTTCGCGATTGACATACCCGCTGCAGTTGTCCGGAGAGACCGTGCCCACGAACTGGACATTGCCCTCGCCGTCACTGAACGAAATCACGTCGATCTGACCATCAGGGTCGAGATTCATCGCAATCGGCACAATGCGCTCAATTAGCGTGCTGGTGGTACCCTCTTCGTGCTCATGCTCAAAACTAGCTGACACATCCATAATGATGGTCAGCTGAGCCTGAACATTTTTGGGCACGCCAGCTTTTTCCAAACGAAGCTGGACGGCTTTGGCGGATTTATTCAGATCAAGTTTCATGGTTGTCATATCGATTACTCCTTATAGCGAACGTAGATTTTCAAGAAACGCCTCAAGTTGGAACGATGTTTCCCGAGCCTGAGTAGGCGTTACCTTGCTAGAAGAATGTAAGGCTGCTAGAGCACTGAGAAGTCCAGGCAGACTTACAAGAATCACGCTTTGGATCGCAGAAATCAGTCTGACAGGCTGATCGATTTGAATTTGTCGAACAGTAGCGTCCTGACGAATCTGCGCCAAGGTTTGAGTAAGACTAGTGCTACGCTGTGAAAACAGCGTAGATAGATCGGCATTTTGGGATGCCAAAACTTGAGCCAAGTACAACGCCGACAGCGAACAGACTTCGACATTTAGAGCCACAACATCAAGAAGAGATAGAGATTTTTCTAACTCTATTTTGAGCGTGAGCAACTCGTTTAGAGATGCGTCTAAATGACCAATCAATTGCTGAAGTTCGACTTGGACTTGAGCCATTTCTGCCGGGGTGTCAATTTTTTTATTGACATTTTTGGCAAAACGATCCAAGACTGTACTGGCGTCACAAATAGCTAGTGGATCAATAGCAGACATGATTTCGATCATGCGTGCCAAATGCACTTGTGCTCTTTTGAGTCCAGGAGTCTGAGCTAAGGCTAATACTTTGGAAACGATATCAGAATATGACTTCTGGACATCTTGTCCCCAGAGCATTGCTTTTCTTTGGTCCAAATTGCCGATTACGACTGTCCGAAGTAGTTCACCAGCTGCAGTAATCACTACAGGGCGAGTACCGGGGACGAGAGTTTTTAACTGCTCCAGATCTACCGAAAGGGGTAACCGCTGCACGCCTGGAATGGCTGTGGGCTGGCGACCGACTGGGTTAGATCTTTTTTGAACAGCTTTGATTATCGTCGGCCGTAAAGGTTTTTTTCCCTCCGGCATATTGCTCCTTTAGGAGAAAACGGCAAGTACGTCGTTGAGATCACCGGAGTGACCGGTACCTACTGGCGCATATTCCCAGCCATTGTCCCCACGCAAAAAGCTGCCGAGCTGGACTACATCAAACTCGCCGAATTCCTTGGAAAGTTCATAGTGACCCAGAACCTTGCCAGAATTGTCAGTGATTTTGACTTCGACTTTTTCGATATCAGCAAATGCTGCTTCTTCTTCTCCTTCATGACCACCCTCATGACCTTCGCCATGATCTGCTTCGTGCACAGTGGCAATGATCGGAACCTCGTTAGTCTCTGCAGGGAGCTTTGAGCCATCAATGGTAATGATCTCGGTATTCTTTTGACGGCGTTTGTCACCTGTGTGTGAGAGGCCGCCTGAGAGCGTAGAAAATGAACCATCGGCGTTTGTGGTCAAGAGCCCTTGCGGGTTCATCTTTTTGGTGTTGTAGGTAGATAGCACCTGACCAAAATTGGTAACCTTGGCACCGTTGCCGTTGTTCTGCGCTTCAAATGCATGAATATCCAGATCGTCCTCGTGAGCCGGGTTGCAGTCCCAAAAAATTTCGACATGAAATGAAGCCCCTTTATTGAGATTCAGTTTTAGTGTCGGGGTATTCACTCCGGGCTTGGCGAGTTTCAATTGCATAGGTTGTGACATGGATTACTCCTTCGTATCTATAAAAAAAAGAAATTATTTGACGCGCTGGTTATTTACCAGCGTTAAGCGAGGCGAGATCTTGGCGTGCTTGGGCAAAAATAACTCGAGCTTGCTCGAAATTGGTTTCTGTCTGCTGTTTGGCAGCCTTCACCAACTCGGCAGTCTCTTTGATATTTTTGACAATGGATTCGATCTGCTGGGCTTGCTCTAATCGGTTTTGGCCGGGAGCGGTAGCCGCAGTAGTGGCAATTTGGCGGGTAGCCGCATTGCGCACTTTGATCAATTGTTGATCCATTTGTGCTTGGCGTTGAGCCAGCATTTGGACATTGCCAACAGAAAATGCACCATGAACCGCAAGAAGTGTCATCTTGATAGATGCAAAACGACTTGCCAGTGTCGTGGCTACTTCTTGAAGCGTACTGATACCAGCTTGCTGAATCTGCTGGATGACCAGCTGATCTGCGGGCAAACGAGTATAGACGCCTTCCAGAGCCAGTGAGCGGCTTTGAAGCAATTGGAGTTTGTTTTGTAAGTCGTTTATGCGAGCAAGCGCTGCCATGTCATTTGGTGCTGCACTTGCAGTCTCAGATTGGACATATGCCTTGGCACGTAGATAAAACGCACTAGCCACAGCTGCTTGAACAGTAAACGAGCTAAAATGTTGTGCATACGCTTGTTTGAGCTGTTCTAGCGCCTTGAGCTCTTCGAAGAGCTTGCGCATTTCTGCTTCAAGATTATCTTCGAGACCATTCATCTCATCGGCGAGAGTTTTGGTTCGCCCCGTAATGAGCTTGCCCATCTCGTCTGTGAGCGACTGAATCAAATCCTCCTTGGTTTTCTTTTGGCACATGCCAATAAATCGCTGCCACCAATTGGGTTCAACACCTTTTTGGACGCGAGCTAATACCTCAGGCAAATTGGCATCTTCGACGCCTTTTTGCAGCTCGGTAAACAAAGCAAATACTTGGCTAGCGGTTTTTTTGTCTAGACGACTCAAAAATCCATCCAATGTCTTTTGCAAAGCTTGCTCTGCGGGTAGGCCAATCGTAATAATCTGGCTACTGGGAATTGAACCAAAGTCCAATCCAGCCAGCTCTTGTTTGACCTCCGGCAGTTGTTGATTTGTGACGACAATTGCGCCAGTATCGACAACTTCCTCAATTCGTTTCGGTGTTCCTGTAATTACTGTCGGTTTTGTCATAGCAAAAACTCCTTTTCGAACGAAAATTCAATGAATGTACGTGTTAAGGTGCAAGACCTAAAACCTTTGAGATCATACAGCATGATGGGGTTTTAGTCAAACTATGGGACTAGCTCTTCTGAAGTGGGTGGGTGCCATTTTCCGTAGGTTTTTTGTAGGTTTACTGATTCGACATGGTGCCTATCGTGATTGGTTAGATTTTCTTGGCGGCGGCGATCTAGCTCTTCTTTTGGTGTGTCTAAATAGATCAATTTGAACTCAGCATTGTGACTGTCGGCTAGAGACTTTAGCTGTTGACGCAGCTGGGGTGTGTGGTTGATATGATCGAAAACTACCGAGTGGCCACTCCCCAACTCAATGGCAATATCACCAAGAGCAATATCAAAAACTTTTTGCATTTCTATAGGATTATCCAAATCTGGAACACTGCCCTTGGGCATGGTTCTAGCCCAGATCCAATCATAGGCGATCATCGTGGCTCCGGTTTCTGTTGCAATTTGTTTGGCTGTGGTGGTCTTACCTGAATACGGCAAGCCGCACATGACGTAGAGCGTTTTGGTCATACACATTATTGTAGCGTGTGGTACCATGAGGGGGAACAGGCGGATTACTTCTGGGCATACTTTTGGACTATAAGCTGACGTTTTACATGCGGGATTATTGTTTTGTTATAATTATAGGCTATGAAAATCGCTCACCTACATGTCTGGGATACAAAAAACAAGGGTGACGTGGCAATTGTCCACGCCGTCCAGGATTTGCTGCGGCAAACATTTCCAGATGCAGTTATTCAGGACTTTGCCGTGGATATTTTGAAAAATGGGTCAAAAACTGACGTTGCAGCAGTGAACGATTGCGATCTGGTAGTGATCGGCGGCGGGGGTATATATTGCCGATATTTCTTGCCGTTTTCCAAGCGAATTGTTCGAGCAATTAAACGACCGATGGTCATTTTTGCCGTAGGATTTGGCAATGAGATCGGCGCCAAACCGCTACCAAAGCGAATGTTGGAATCTATTGTGTTTTTGAACAATCGGGCGATATTGGCCTCGGTGCGGGATCAAAACTCGTATGAGATTTTGCGTAATGCTGGATACACAAAACCACTGCATCTTATTGGTGACGCGGCAATTTTACTTGAAGGCCAAGAAGTCTCTTTGGAACAGAGCGATTCCGCCGTAGGATTTAATATCAATTATTCTGGCTGGCTGGGATTTGGAAAATATCAGGATAAGATTTTGGCTGCATACCGAGAATGTATTGATAATGTCCAAGAAAAATATAATGCTACCCCCTATTATCTGGTTCATCATCCAGGTGAATATGAGATATTGGAGCGATTGGATCGAAAAATTGCGGTATTGGATCTAACAGCAAAAGAACAAAAATATGCCTACAGCAAGCTGGATTTGTCTATTTGTATGATGCTCCATGCCGCGATTTTGAACTTTGCGGCTGGTACGCCAATGATCAATGTAGCCTATGACGCAAAAAATATTGCCTTTGCAAAGTTTATTGGCCACGGTGAGCTAGCGATTCATCCTGAAGAACTCGAGCCAGGGGTGCTATGGTCCAAGGCCCAACACGTGATCGAAAATTCAGCATATTACAAAAAACGTTTTGAAGATAAGAAAATAGAAATCCAAGGTCTGATTGGTGAATTTTTGACCAGCATGCAGACAAGTGTGTCTATTTAACCTTCAGTTATACTAGTCTAATAATTTCCCAATCTCTTCTTACTAAGTTTATTGTTTTGTTGTTGAGTATATTGTTTGGGTCTCAGACTAATTTTGTCCCAAATTCAAGTGTAATTGGCGTGGCGACGGATTCGGCAAAAATAGTTGTCAGCCATGTGACAGATGGGGATACCATTCGAATTCAAAGTGGAGAAAAAGTTAGACTGATTGGTATTGATACTCCTGAGACAGTAGATCCACGCCGAGCAGTGGGATGTTTTGGCAAACAGGCTAGTGAATTTACTACTACTGAACTCTTGAATCAGGAGGTGGTTTTGGAAAAAGATGTGTCTGAGACAGATAAGTATGGCCGGCTATTGCGGTATGTATGGGTAGATGGCGTATTGTTTAATGAATTACTCGTACGACAAGGGTATGGGTATGCGATTTCTTACCCACCAGATGTGAAATATCAGGATCGATTCAAAGCAGCTCAGGCTTTGGCACAAAAAGAGAAACTAGGTCTGTGGTCAGAATCTAACTGCCCAAAAAAGTGAGTTTTTTGTATATTTCGCGGGTGATTTTGACGTCGCGCATACAGTATTCGTTTATTTCCTGAATTTTGCCTTCGTAATAGGCTTTTGAGACGGTTTGACCATTTACCTCGCCATTTTTAGGAGATGGTAACTTGAGCAGTTTGGCCAAATTTTCTAAACTAATTTTGCTGCCGATGCCACCGGTCCATTTGCTCCATTCATACGCTATATCGTAAATTGGTGCAGAAGTGCCTTTGTCGAAAACAATCTCAACACTGGGTCGAATGCCGTGAATAATGGAGCGTTGCCAAATGAGCTTTAGGTCGTAGTCAAAAATACCAAAACCAACGTATAGATTGGTTTTTTTGGCTAAATCCCAAAATGATTTGAGCAATTGGACTTCGTCGCCGGAAAAGATTTGGACAGGTTCGTCGTCTACGGCATATCCAATGCAAATAATTTGTTGAGTGAGCTGGGCGGGTTTTTTGGTTTTTTTACGAAGAAGTTTTTCTTTGAATGTAGGCTGACGGACTGATTCTTTTTCTTGGGGGATAGCTTCGATATCTAGATACAAACGAGTCATACATTTATTATACTGTACAATCAATTTTGGTATGCATCCGGCTGTTTTGGCATTTTTTCGATCTTTGTCTACGGGTGGGCACACACCCGACCATTCCCCCTCCAGTAGTCAAGGAACCGTTGGCAGACTGGCTGTGGTATATGAAATCGCTCGAAATGCGATGGAGTATAGAGCTGACCATTTGGTGCGGCGGGCCGCTATTGCACGAATCTTGCGGCGACAATTGTTGTTTGGCACACCAACAAAGGATATTGCTGAACAACTATTGCTCGAACTGCAGTGGGCGCTTTATTTGACTGAAGTAGAAGAAAACAAAGTATCAAAAGGAGAAATAGAAAAAATACTCGAGATATATTCTGAACAATTATTAAAACCCGTAGTACCAAAAGATTGGTTGATAGGTCTAATCTCGGCTGAAATAGAAGAAAAGCTCAATCCAAATGTGGATTATCATCGTTTTACTACATTTGCATTTCATACGTTTAAAAATAAAATTCAATTACGTGAAGAGGCAGATATGGATCTATTGCTGTATGTAGCTGTAGATATGGCATATTCCCAATCTGATGACGAACAGGTTTCTTATCATTTATACAAACTTATACGTAGCCAAGCTGATGAACAACATGTCATTGAAGATACGTGGCGACACCACGTCTTGACGAAGAAAAATCGTCTACTCCTGACTCTGGTGGCATTTGTACGTCGAAACTCTGGACCTCTCGTACTCCTACGCGACATGTATTTTTATAAGCCAAACGAATTTGTGGGCGTATTTTCAGATCGAGCTGCTTTTGATACGTTAGCAAAAGATACACTCGCCATACAACTACAACAACTCCAAACTCGAATCCGAAACGCGACTATTCGCAGTTTGTTATATGTTTTTTTGACCAAGATGCTAGTCGTATTGCTGATAGAAATTCCTCTAGAGCGATATTTTGGCCATGTTCAATATCTAAAGATCGCTGTAAATGTAGCAATACCAGTATTTGTGATGTGGCTGCTGACTGCCAGCGTACGGATACCAAACAGTAATCAACAAACAAAATTGGTCGCTGCGACTTGGGAGATTATTCAACGCTTTGGTACCGAAGGCCAACCAGGTGAGACACTATTGGCCTTGAAAGAACGACCTGGAGTACGAAGTAGTTTAAATTATGTATTTTATTTATTACTGTTTGCGTTGACATTTATCGGTATTACCTGGCTACTGCGTTTGTTTGGCTATGGAATCATAAACCAGGCGGTATTTTTGTTTTTCTTGTGCGTGGTGGCATTTTTTGCATATCGTATACGCCAGACGACTCTGGTGTACCAGTTCCGTTCTCGAGGTAGATCTAGCAGTTCTTTTTTGGATATTTTATTGTTGCCAACTGTGGTAGTAGGTGGTTGGTTATCTACCGGTGTATCAAAGCTAAACTTTTTGGCCTTTGCATTTGATGTAGTTTTGGAAGCCCCGTTTAAACTGGTATTAAAATTTTTGGACAATTGGTTTACATTTTTGTCACGGAAGAAGGATGAAGTGGTTGGATAAGTGGGTAAATATATTGTCTATCTGAAGGCGAAACGCAAATCGTATCACCAATGGTAATCGTGGTCGGTGAAACTGGATCTAATTGAATAACTGGTTTAACAATTTCAAAAATAGAGTCGTCTTTTGAAACATCACCATCTAAATGCAATTTTTTTACCAGGCCGATGAATTTTATTTGTGAACCATTTTCTAGATGCAGATAGTGCACCACTTTCCAAGCAGGATTGGCAATATCAGGTGAACGATGAATAACGCCGACATAAATTTTGCCATTTATCCAGCCTGTCTCACCTTGGTGCAAATAACGTGGATAAATTTTTCGGGCGATCTTATCCCAGAGAGTGTTTCCCACTGACATGAAATTTATTATGTGATAAGATCTATCGCATGGCAACGCGTAAAACAAAACCTGTACAAACTGAACCAGAGATGGATATGCCCATGGTAGTAGAAAAACCAGTAGTAATGGAAACAAAAAAACCAATGAACCCATGGATTGTTCCGGCTTTAATGGTGTTGGCATTGGTATTTTGGTGGTGGAAAACAAATACATGGCCTGTTGTGGCTATGGCTGGTGGTAAGATCATTTTTCGGCATGAAATAGATTCCACTTTGTATTCTCAATATGGCCAAAGAACCGTAGAAGGTATCGTAACTCAATACCAGATTGATGAAGCATTGAACAAAAAAGATGTGTCTGTGACTGATAAAGAAATTGACGATAAACTAGCAGAGATTAAAACCCGACTTCCACAAGGTACCAGTATTGAAGAAGAATTGAAAAACCAGGGCATGACCATGCAAGGATTGAGAGATTTGCTGAAAATCCAGCTGAGATTAAATAAGATCAGTGAACCACAAGCTTCGGCATCAGCTGATGAGATTGCTAAATATGTAAAAGATAATGCCAAAATGATGACTGCAACTACTGAAGCTCAAAAGAAAGAAGAGGCTGAAATGGCAATCAAGCAAGATAAAATGAACACGATTATTAATGGTTTTGTCCAAGAAGCCCAAAAGAGTGGATCTGTCTGGTGGTGGCCAACATATAAAACAGTAACCCCTACTCCAGCACCAGCTGCAGGTCAATAACTTTCTTCTTAAGTAATTTTAGGATTCTTTAATCTTTTTTCCCCAACGTTCGCGTGAGATGCGCAACACTTTATCTTTGTTTTGATTGGTAGATTTCAATGGCGGCAACGTGGTAGCCATAAAGGGCTGGGACATAGCAGCATTGATGGTCATTTTCATAGCAATTTGGTGCTTGTCCAAACTGACCAAACTTTCGGCGGAAAACTTTTCGCCAAATTCTTTTTCCATAATACCGGCATCATCTGCGCCCAAGACAAAACTGGCAACAGTGCCTGCATTGCCGAAGATAGCTTTTTGAATTTCTTCTGGAATTTGAGCCATATATTGGTTGGCCAACACTAAGCCGAGTTTGAATTTTCTGGCTTCAGATAAAATCTTGATGAAACTTTCAGTGGCGAAGTTTTGGAATTCGTCTACGTACAAGAAAAATTCTTTACGCTGTTCTTTAGGAATATCTACCCGAGCCATGGCAGCGAGCTGAATTTTGGTGATAAACATGGCACCGAGTAATGCGGCATTGTCTTCACCGAGTTTGCCTTGTGACAGATTGACGATCAAGATTTTGCCGGTATTGAGCACATCTTCGAGACGAATAGATGATTTACTTTGGGAAATAAGATTGTGGATCAGCGGCGAATTTACGAATTGGCCGACTTTGTTTAAGATAGAGGAAATATGGTCTAGACGGGTTTTTTCTTCTAGGCGATCGTATTCGTTTTGCCAAAAATTCATCAACTGAGGGTTTTGGACTTTGGGATAGAGACTCTTTCTAAATGCTGAGTCAGTCAGAATTCGAACCACATCGGGAAGCGTGGATCCAGGAACATAGGTAAGGGTCAATAATGTATTGCGCAAAATATATTCGAGTCGAGGTCCCCATGAATTGCCATAGAGCTTGTGAAAAATAGCCACGATACTACTGGCAACCAGCTCTGCCTGATCAGGACCCACAACTTCGAGCATATTGAGTGAGATAGGATACTCACGATCTGCGGGATTGAAGTAAATGACATCGTTGATACGATTTGAGGGAATGTAATTTAATAGTGCTTCGGCACTATCTCCGTGTGGATCTACAAAGGCCACTCCCCTGCCTTTTTTAAAGTCATCTACGGTCATATTTTCTAACAGTGTAGATTTACCCGTACCAGACTTGCCCAAGATGTACATATGACGCAAACGGTCTTCGAGCTTGATACCAAAAATACGATCTTCGTTTTTGTACTGAGTTTTGGCAAAAAAGTTTACATCGGCATTTTGATTTGCGATGGCTTCAGCATTTGGGTCGGCAGGGTCTGGCTTGATAAACACTGGCAGATTTTCTGGAGCTTCTACCAGAGATCGGGACGGCGCCCAGGCAATATTGGGTAATTTCGTATATACCCCAGGCAAGTGCCACAAAGAAGATAATTCCATCACATTGAGCGTCGACAGCTGATGATGAAAGGCTTTAAACGGTAATCGGTAACGAATGTCATCCCAGAGTTTACTTTTCTGCCAAGGGAATAGCGTGGCTGGAACAAGCGAATTGCCGTCTGGGCGATTTAAAACAGAGATGGCACCCTGGAGACTGGTAATCATATACGGATTGTTTGAGGCAAAACGAATAGACACACCGACTAATGGTTGGGATAGCTTGTCGTCTATAAGCTTTTTGCCTTCTGGCGGAGGCTCTTTGGCTACTGTCTTGCCACTACTGTCTGTCTTGGGAACTGGGTGTAGATAGCGATAGGCAGCTTTCATGACCTGAGGAGAAGGTGGAGTGAGGATGAATTGGACTAAAATCTTGTCTTCCGGTGCAGCTTTGGTCAAGACGCCCAGGATGGGGAGCATGGGGTCTACCTCGGTATAGTCGGCATAATCTCGGAGTGGGAAGTAGGCAGCGTACTGTTGCTTCACAATTGAGACTGCAGGCGGTGTAGCTGCCCAGTCGGCTAGATAGTCCTGGATGGACACAGCAACAGCATCTTGGTAAGTAGCCAGGATCTGAGAGGTAATAAAGGCACCCAGCTCTTCTGGGTAGACAATGGCAAACATGACCTGGCCGTTTGAGACTGTGACCTCTAGGCTGACATAGACGGGTATACTGCCAGTTAGCCTGGCCATGAGGCTAGGTTTGCGAGTAGCCCGAGCCAATGAAGCCAAGAGTTGGGCAGTTTGCTCTGGAGTGTTTTCTGATTCGCGGGGTATGCGAATAGTGAGAACGACTAAAGCCATACGAATATTGTAGCAGGATTTTGCTAGTTGCAGGCTATGGGTCTTGACAAATGTCCTATAGTATGTTACTATAGATACAGTTAAGTCTGGCACATTTGAAAAAGAGACGCTGTTAAAAGAAACCAAAAAGCTCTGGCACAATTGCTTTTTGGAAGCTTAATGAGGATCTAGATCTGACCAATATCTCTGTGCCAGGAGATACAGGCTGGGTCTTCATTTAGCTTGCTTTAGCAGCGTCTTTTTTTGTATCTAGAACCTAGGAGTAAAATACGCATTACTTTTAGATCCTGGATGCAAATTCAGGCGTTTCAAATTTGTATAAGGTACGTCGGGATGCCCGACAGAGTGTATACAAAGAAACGAGGTACGTTAACAAGAGACAGAAAGAAGAAACCACCAATATGTATTAGACAATTGGGTAGGCCTAGAGTGGGGAAAATAATCAGATTTTCTCTAGTCTGGGCCTGCTCAAGCCTAGTATATAAAGGAGGTTCTCAAAAATATGTAACAAATACAAACAACCCGTTGACGACTCATGGTTGCAAGGTTTGACCTTGCGTGAATCTAGCCGGAGACTGAAAAAGTCTAAGGCCATTCGAAAAAAAGGAAGACGACGGTATTACCAGCGTCTTTCTCATCGGAAGATCCGAAATGTCGAAAATCATTAAGCTTATGGCCGTTATCATGGCCATCACCTTTGCGCTAAACGGCGCACAACAGGCGAAAATTTCGTATGTGGCAAATTCTAGCGCACCTGTGGTCGAACGGATCATGGATGCAATTAGCGCTCCGCAAATTGCTGGAGCGTGGGACGGTTCGACCGTCGCCTGGGCCGAGTGTGATAAAAACACTGGGATTCAGGTGATTCGGTTGAGTCATTCGTCCAACTGGGACAACTGGCATGCAAATGCTAGCCCACCAGCTGGAACCAAAATTGCCGAAGGTCAAACGATCAACGGCAAGACCAAGTTTACTTGGGATGGTTCGACTCACACCTGGACCGACGATTGGTCGGTTACGGGTGGAAAGTGCGAGAAGCCGTATGAAGAGTGTTCGGCCAATGTTGGTGACTGGGAAAAAGATGGTGAGCCTACTCAATGGGTAGACGATCCTTCCAATCCTGGAAATCAGACCTCGACTCAGAAATGGGTCAAGAAGGATAAGCAAACCCACAAGGTTTGTGACTCCAAAGTCGAAACTCTGACGCGCTACGTTGAATGTTCTTCGAATGTCGGTGACTGGGAAAAAGATGGTGAGCCTACTCAATGGGTAGACGATCCTTCCAATCCTGGAAATCAGACCTCGACTCAGAAATGGGTCAAGAAGGATAAGAAGACGAGCAAAGTTTGCGACAACAAAGTCGAAACGTTGAAGCGATATCTTGAGTGCTCGACGAACATTGGCGATTGGGAAGCCTTTGGTGATCCTACCCCTTGGGTGGATGATCCGAATAATCCCGGTAGCCAAACCTCGAAGCAAGAGTACGTCCGTAAGGACAAGCAGACGGGTGCGATTTGTGAGCGGAAGACTGAAACTTTGACACAGTACTCTGCTTGTGGAACGAACATTGGTGACTGGGAAGTGTTTGGTGATCCTACCCCTTGGGTGGATGATCCTGCCAATCCTGGGAATCAAACCTCGAAGCAAGAGTACGTCCGTAAGGACAAGCAGACGGGTGCGATTTGTGAGCGGAAAGAGGTCGTTAATACCCGTTATCTCGCCTGCAGTAAAAATGTCGGCGAGTGGGTTAAAGATGGCCTTCCTTCAGTTTGGGTTGACGATCCTGCAAATCCCGGAAATAAGACTCGAACACAGAAATGGGTTCGGAAGGATCTGAAGACTGGGGCGATTTGCGAAAGCAAGATCGAAACAGAATCTGAGTCAATCGAACTCTGTTCGCGTCGTACTGAACCAGTTGTTGAGTATGGGCCAGTGATTGTACAAATCGATGGCTCGTCGATGCAGACAGTGACTACGACAGTTTATGACCTATTTGTGGTTCCGCCACATGTTTGTTCACAAACGTCTAGCGTCATCTTCCTGCCGCCGCCAGTTGTGCCCGTAACGCCAACGGTGCCAGTCACTCCGACTGTGCCCGTAACGCCGACCAAACCCGTAATTGTTCCTCCCGACTATTCACTTACACCAAATGGTGTTTGCGTAAACGGTAGCGATCAATACGAATTTGATTTGGAATTTTTGATGCATTCTAATCCGGGATCGCAAGATCACGTGATGCAAGACAACGCATTTGAAACTATTCCAAACGTAGTCGGTGTCGTTTTCCCGAGCCTGACACCCGGTGTCGAATATGCATTTGTGCAAACTGAGGGCGAGCCAGCTGGCTTTACTTCGGAAGGTACTAATATGCGGTTCAGCATTGGTGCGCTCAGCGACAAGGGTAAGCATGCTAAGTTGGTCGTGAAGACGACTGATACGAGTGTGCGAATTCCGATTGGCGTTCGGTCGACTACTGCAAGTGGTCAGATCAATGTCGCTAATTCGGTGTATTGGCTAGAGTTTGGTGGCAATTGCAATGGTGCTACAGACACGATGTTGGTCAAGTTGATCATTCTCCCCCATACAGGTGGGGATTGCAGCATTGATGCTTGCGACGTGATCAAGGAAGACTAGTCATTGCGTCGGTGTGATGGGAGAGATTTTTTATTGATGTGAAGGTTGAATCTTCCATCACACCTTTTTTACATATTTTCATTCCCCTATGGGAGTGCTTGTTTCAGACTCACCCCGCAGAGATGTGGGAGTGTTTATGAATACCTTTCATCCCTATGGGGTGCTTCTTTTCTGTCTCTGGTCTGCAAGACCAAAGTAAAAAGTCATACTGTGTCTACGATGCGTAGATATGTTGTGATTTCACTTTGCTTGCGGATTTAGAGACCGCGAGGGTGTAGCAATCGTGCTACACTCAAGCGGTCAGCGTCTATAGATGTAGTCTATACTGATGAGCTGAACACAGCGAAACGCGTATGAGAATTTCCCGATATTTTACGATTTTTGGATTGGCATGTTTGATGGTATTTTTTGGATTGTCTTATCACATCGCTACCAACGATACCTTGTGGTACAAATGGGATTTTGATATGACCGTAAAAATTCAAGATATCGTGCCTATGGAATGGGATCGATTTTTGTCTTTGTTTAGCCTGGTAGGTAACTTTGAAGTGATCAGTGTGATTTTGCTTGGGCTGGTTGCCTTAAAACGTCAGGCATGGGGATTTGCTGGGTTTGGTGTATATATTTTGGCTATTGCTGGAGAATTTTTGGGTAAAAGTCTGTTGTATCACCCTGGTCCCCCATTTTTGTTTAATCGAACTCAGCCGTGGATAACTCTTCCGAGCAATTGGGTGCATACGGATTTTGCTTATCCTTCAGGACACGCATTACGATCGGTATTTGTTGCAGGTTATCTGTTGTGGCTGATCGCAGATAGCCACATCAGTGATGGAAAGAAATTTATTGGCTATTTATTGACGAGTATCTTTATTGGGTTGATGCTGATATCTCGGGTAAGTTTGGGTGAACATTGGCCAACTGACGTGATAGGTGGAGCATTGGCTGGAGCTGGCTGTTTATTTTTGGTATTGGCGTGGCGGCAGCGACTTGGCCAGATGGTCGATCGTGTGCTGCACTTCAGATTTGGTAATCCACACTTGGGAAACTAAGGGCATGATCTGATCGTGAATGTCGTCTAGTTGGGCACGCATCAAGGCTTTGTGAATAGCTATAAATGCACTGTGTCCTATCCGGCATAAGACAATGGATTTCTTCTTCGGCAGGCTTGTACAGATTTTCTTGATAGTGAAGAAAGGCCACGGCATATAAGCGTAGGCTGGACTGCAGCGCCAACTCCGATTCTTGGGCGTCGCGGGTTATTTGGCGCAGACCAGCAATGGCGGAATAGTGATTTGGTCGCTGATTTGAGCGCAGGGCGATAGTGGCACGGTCTATTTTGAGTAGTCCATCTTGCACAGAGCCGGCGTCGGTATATTGCTGAGCTAGGTTGAGATTGTCGTGGATCAAATTTGAGATTTGGCGTTTTTGGACTTCTCTGGCAATTGGAAACAAGGCAAAAGCCAAGTAGGCATTGGTACGATATGAAGCAAATTTTTCAGCTCGGTCTGGCTGCTGGTCTGCATTGGTAGTTGCGAGATGGATGTATTTGAGAGCTGTTTCCGGGACGAAAGCCCGCTCGGCTTTGTGGAGGAGTTTTTCTGCGTGTGTCATGTGGGCCCGGTGGGGCTCGAACCCACGACCGTCTCCTTAAGAGGGAGTTGCTCTACCAGCTGAGCTACGGACCCATGTAAATTGAATTTTAAACTACGACCGTCTCCTCGAAAAAGTAGAAACTTTTTCGTGTTTCGCTTCGCTCACCATAAAAGGGAGTTGCTCTTTGATTGCAAAGCAATCAATAGCAGAACGCCCCAGCTGAGCTACGGACCCGAATATATGGCTATTTTACTCTATTTGGTGCCCCTGGCAGGAATCGAACCTGCATCTTCTCCTTAGAAGGGAGTTGCTCTATCCATTGAGCTACAAGGGCTTATATATTTTGACCGTGTAGCCAATGGATTAGGCGTCAGCCGCCTCATTGAGCTACAAGGGCATGTCCCTATTTTACTTCAGGTGGGAGGTCAAGGTAAAATGTGGTTTATTATTGCGGGATCGTCTAATGGTAGGACTCGGGACTTTGGATCCCGCTATCTTGGTTCGAATCCAGGTCCCGCAGCAAAAAAAGACAGACTCAGCTCACAATATCAAACTATACCTCTCCCGATTTGGATTCGGACTAATATCACTAAATAAATCAATGTGGTAGAGTCATTTTATGAGAAAGATTATTGTTGTTGAATTTATTACACTTGACGGTGTCATGCAGGCTCCAGGTGGTTCCAAAGAGGATACCGCAGAGGGTTTCAAATTTGGTGGATGGATGGGTCCTTACTTTGATGAAGATGGTGGGAAAGAAATGGGAAAACAAATGAAAGAAACCGCTGCATTACTTCTTGGGCGAAAAACATATGATATCTTTTCAGGATTTTGGCCGCAACATGCTACAGAAGCAGAAGGTTGGCCACAAATAAACAAAATTCCAAAATATGTCATCTCCACAACCTTAGAAAATCCGGCCTGGGAAAACACAGAGGTGTTAAAAGATATTAATGCATTAAAAGAGCTAAAGAAATCAACCGGTCCTGACCTACAAGTGTACGGAAGTAGTAATCTTATTCAATCATTAATGAAGAATGATTTGGTAGATGAACTTTGGCTAAAAATATTCCCCCTCACACTTGGGACAGGAAAACGGTTATTTGAAAAAGGAACAATACCTGCTGCCTTCAAACTATATAAATCCAAAGTTACTCCAAGCGGTACTTTCTTTGGCTATTACAAACGTGCGGGAAATGTCAAAACCAAAGACATAGCATAGTTGTTTACTTCGAGTAGCGTCTATATCCGCCAGCATTGGATCGTCTAATGGGTCGCTTCACTTCGTTTAAAAAAAGCGCTAAAAAAATTTAGCGCTTTGGAGTGAACTATTTATTGTTTAATTGGACAATTGTTTTTTCATTCGCTTGTCGATCTGAACTGCGTATTCAATGTCTGCACGTGTCACTTCATGGTCAATGATAAATGATGACCAATGTTTGACCAACACTGGATCCGCCAATAACGCACCGAGTTTTTCTTCGTCACCATTGAGCATGACTTCGGCAATCCCACGTAGGGCTACGATGGGATCTGAATTTAAAAATATTGTTGCGAGTTCTACCGCAGATTTGCTCTCTATCTGATCGATTTCGTCTTGAGCAAACTGATGAGTTTTACTTTCCCAAGCCATAGCATTTCTCCTTAATTGTCATTTTTTACTTCGCGAACGATTTCGAGTCCGTAGCCTTCAGTGATAAATTGTTTCACTTTTTTGAGCTGATCGGCAACTAGCACTCGGATTTCCCAAGTACCATCAGGTTCACGAATAGGTAGTCCTTCTGGAGCTACAAAGCTAGCAGCAAAGCGGTCTATCAAGGTTGAATCAATGCGCTTCATCGCTTGTGGCGTGGTGTACCCATTACCCTCGGGCGCTTTGACATACAACTGAAACCAAGGTCCGAACATATCAGCCTCCTAAACAATAAATAATTTGTAAAATTTGCTAGAGATACACCTGTGCAGCGATTGCACAATCTCTGTGCTTAATTATAGCTAAATATTTACTATAAATCAAAAACTATGGGATATATTTTTCTTCAGCTATAATAAAATTATGAATTCACAACGGGTGAAGCAATTGAACCAATCGACTTACTTGCAGGGCGGAATTGTGTATTGGATGAGTCGGGATCAGCGAGTGAAAGACAATTGGGCACTCATCTATGCCCAGGAGCTGGCAAAAAAATTTAATGCTCCCCTATCTGTAGTTTTTTGTCTACGAAAAACTTTTTCCCATGCGACTGAGCGATTGATTGATTTTCTGTTTGGGGGCTTGGGAGAACTAGAAGCAGATCTACGAGAACTGGGAATTGGTTTTTCGATTTTACTGGGCGATCCAGTGGATGAATTGTCTCGCTATGTAAAAAAAGATCAAATAGGCGCAATAGTGACTGATTTTTCGCCCCTGAGACACGCGAGAAATTGGAAAGACGAATTGGCAAAAAATATCAAAATTCCCATGTATGAAGTGGATGCGCATAATATCGTGCCGGTTTGGATAGCGTCTGACAAACAAGAGTTTGGGGCGTATACGCTGCGGCCAAAGATTCATCGGCAATTGATGAATTTTTTGGAAGAGTATCCACATTTACACCCACAGGCTGGAGTGCAATTGCCGGAAAAGACTGACTGGAAACAGGTGTGTTCGCAGATAAAAATTGATACGAGTGTGAAAGCTGTAGACTGGATACAGCCGGGAGAAAAGGCAGCACACAAGGCGTTGAAAGATTTTTTGGCTGACAGACTGGTAAATTATGAAACCGATCGGAATGACCCGACTAAACTCGCACAATCTGATTTGTCGCCATATATTCATTTTGGCCAGATTTCTACTGCCAGGATCGCGTTGGAAGTAAATAAACAAAAAAGTCATTCAGCTAGCCAAGCGGCTTTTTTGGAGGAGCTCGTCGTGCGTAAAGAATTGTCCGATAATTTTTGTTTTTATAATCCCTATTATGATTCTACGAAAGGATTTCCTGATTGGGCAAAAAAGACATTAACAGAGCATGCAAATGATACGCGAGAATTTGATTATGATTTGGCCGAATTAGAAGCCGCCAAGACACATGATCCATTATGGAATGCGGCACAAAAGGAAATGATGGTACGAGGCAAGATGCATGGATATATGCGGATGTATTGGGCGAAGAAAATCTTTGAGTGGTCTAAAGATGTACAGACGGCCCAGAGACATGCGATCTATTTGAATGATAAATATTTTTTGGATGGCCGGGATCCTAATGGCTATACCGGAATTGCTTGGTCGATGGGTGGAGTGCATGATAGAGCGTGGTTTGAACGGCCGATATTTGGCAAGATCAGGTATATGAATTTTAATGGAGCAAAGAATAAGTTTGATATACAGCAATATATTGATATGATCGATGCCATCTGATTGAGGTGTATACACTGCGTATTTATACTCATTTGAGATCTGTACTTTGAAATTTCTCGTTTATTGGAGGTCAATTATGATACCGTGGGTTTTTGGGTTTTTGGCGGCGGCGCAACTTTTTGCAGCCTTGGGCGGATGTGCACTGTTTGTTTTTTTTGGAGTTTTACAGTTAGCTTTGTGGGTACCAGACCGTGAACGCTATCCAAAATTAGTTAAGACTAAGGTCAAAGAAGCATATGTGTTGTTTGGTTGCGCGTTGCTATGTTTGGTGTTTGGACTTTATTTCTACTTTGTTGCACTTGTTGTCGTTTGCATATTTTTGGTCATGGTATTTATCGAGTCTGTAAAAATTTTGCTTGATGAATAGAGATATCTAATAACGAGCAGTTTCCATACGCCGGGGAGAATTTTCTCTCTGGCGTTTTTTTTGGCTTGTTTTTTTCGGGTTTTGTTTGTAGTATGAAGAGGTATGCATTCTGATATCGTGGCGAAATTTTTTGAAGCTGGGTCTTTGCGCAAAGTTGCTCGGAGTCATCGCCAGGGACTGATGACAGATGATTTGTCGGATAATATCGCTGCACACTCTTTTCGAGTTACGGTAATCGGGTGGTATTTGGCAAAGATGGAAGAGGCAGATACAGCTAAAGTAATACAGATGTGTTTGTTTCATGATTTTTCTGAGACGCGTAGTGGGGACCAAAATTGGATCAATAAAAAATATATAAAAGTTTTTGAAGAGGAAATACTGAAAGATCAATTTGGAGATAGTCCATATGGCGCAGAATTGATTGATATTTTGAACGAGTACTCTATTCGAGAAACCAAAGAAGCCCAATTGGCAAAAGATGCGGATTTGCTAGACCAGATGCTGCTGTTGAGAGAGTATGAATGGCTGGGAAACAAGGAGGCAGCTGATTGGCTCAAGGGTGGTGAGCAAGAAAAGCGACTGGTGAGTGAGTCAGCAAAATCTTTGGCCAAAGAAATTTATGAACAGACTCCACATGAATGGTGGAAAGATATCTGGACAGCCCAGAGAAGATAAAAAAAAGCGCCGGGGTCACCGGCGCTGGTTATTTTTACTCACTCATTTCAACTGCAAAAGAAAGCATACTTCTTTTTGTTGCTGAGTCAGTATTCATTTCTCGAAATCGAGCTAGAAGCACAAATAGAACGAAAAGTTTTTTTACTAACTTTTCGACAATTTGAGCATTTGTATATGTGCCTGTTTCGAGTTGGGACTCTGAGACTTCGGGTAACCCAGTTTCGATAAAGGCTTTTTCGATTAGTTGTTTGTATGGATCCATAATTAGTTATTACTCCGCCCAAATAGCCAATCGGGAATGAACACAAAATAAAAAATCTTTTTTGGCTTGCGACGAGGCTCGTACCAATTTGCCAGATCGCTGCCATACAGCCAAACTTGAGACAACACATCTACTGCCAATTCGATATCGTCTTCAGGTAAGTGCTCTTGATTGCATGTAGTCAAAGTCTGGTCTGCAATTTCGGCTATACGCTTACCCTGGTTCAAAAGATTTTCCATCGCGGTCGCCCATCTCTGAATAAATTCAAATATTGGACGTTCACCATTACTATAATACGGATCATTTACTATCTGATTCCACAATTCCGGGTTTGAAACTAGCATTGTTTTCTCCTTATGGCAAAATGACTTCTAAGTACGTTTTAATCATCTGTCGAAGATCAGGGGAAGCAATCTGCAGTATCCGTTGTAAATACCATAACTTCAATTGATCTTTGTATATCCAAACACTGGTCAGTACTTGAAAAGCCAAATCAATATATTCTTGATTTCTGTTTTCTGTATTTGCTTCTTCGAGGGCTGCATCTACGAGTGCGGGGAATTTCTCACCTCTTTTGACACGGACTTCCATGGCGTCTGCCCAACGCTCAACAAATGACAAGGCATCCTTGATCGTTTTAGTTTGCGGTGCGTTCTTTTGAATAGTTTTCCAAACGTCGTTATTTATTACCTTCATATTCCACTCCAAATTTTGAATGTGCGAATCGAAACTGCCGGAAATATTATAACATTATAGGCTATTTGAGAGAAGCTTTATACTGTCGAGGTCGTGGATGGACAACGGAATAATTTTATGGCCAGTCGTGGATAATTTTTTTATTTGCTGTTTTTGTGTTTTTTCGTCTACCAGATCTGTCTTGGTCAACAAAATGATTTGAGGTTTTTCTAGCAGTTTGGGGTCGAAGTCTGCCAACTCTTTATTGATGATCTTATAGTCATGCAGCACATCTGCCGAATCGGCAGCAATACAATGGAGTAGAGTTTTGACTTTTTCGATGTGTTTGAGAAATTTTGTGCCCAACCCCTTGCCACCTGAGGCGCCTTCGATAAGACCGGGAATGTCGGCAATGACGCGCCCTCGGAGGACACCTAGATTTGGCTCGAGCGTGGTAAATGGATAGGCGCCGATTTGGGCATTGGCATTGGTAATTTCATTGAGAATACTACTCTTGCCAGCATTTGGCAGACCGACCAAACCAAAGTCGGCTAGAAAGCGCAGAATGACTTTGAATTGCCTATACTGTCCTGGCAATCCTGGCTGGGCATATTGGGGTCGCTGATTGGTACTGGAGCGAAATTGGAAATTGCCGCGACCACCCAAGCCACCCTTACAAAGTAGCACTCGATCATCTTTGTGTGCTAACTCGATATTTTCGCCTGTTTCTCTGTCGATTAGACTGGTACCAATAGGCATGATCAGTTCAGTATCGGCACCATTCTTACCATGCTGTTTTTTACTACCGCCGGGAAAGCCATGTTCGGCCTTAATATCGTACTCACTAGAAAATTTTACTAAAGCTGTCAGATCTGAGGTGGCGTTGACATAGACAGAGCCGCCTAAACCACCATCGCCTCCATCTGGGCCAGATTTGTAGGCTCGATCAAAGGAAACCTTGCCTGGCCCACCATGGCCTGCAGTGACGGTGATATCGACTTCATCTACTAACATATCTATCTATTTTACTATGAACCACCCAAAAACCCCGCTATTTGCGGGGTTTGTAGGGTTTTTTGTCCAGGCGCTATTTTTTGGATTTGACTGTGATCTTTTTTGGTTGAGCATGGACTGACTTTACAAAGGTGACTGTAATAATACCGTTCTTGTATTCAGCTTGAGGCTCTGAAGACAGATCGATATCACCAGGAACGGCTACTCGGTAACTAAAGTTACTGGTCGCCTTTCGGTAATATTTTTTCTTTTTATCTTCTTCCTCTTCTTTGGTATCGGCCTTGATCCAAAGCATACCCTTGTCAAAGGTCATGTCTACGTCTTCTTCAGACACACCTGGTAGATGAGCTGAAACAAAGACGTTTTTTTCATCTTCTGAGATTGTGACTCCACTGGTAGGAGCCCAATTAGCGACGTCCTCATCGTCTTCCCAGAGAGATGGCATTTGCCAAAGTGATCGGGGTACTATGTTGAATGGCATATTTTTTTCACCTCCTTTCGTATTAGCAATGTTTTACTACGAGTGCTAATTTGTGTCAAGAGGTTACTCTTTTTTAATCGGAGATGTCTTCTGTGATTTACCTATGCCAAAACCTCCAATAAAACCTATTATCAGAGTTAGTGCTTGAGGTAAATATGTTTTATCAACAACTGCTACTAAAACTAGTATTACAATCGCGAATAGTATCAGTAGTACAAATTGAATTAATCCGATATTTTGAATGATTTTAAATCGTTCATGTTCTTGCATATTTTCTTCGTGGATATACTCACCGATTTTTCTCCTTTGACTTAAAACCTCTGATATATTTTCAGGTGATAGATTATTTAGACTCGACTCTCCAACCATATTCATAATTGCCATAAATTTTTCTTCTTCAGTACTTGAAATTTTTGGCAATGGTTGATGTGCTTCAGGAGAAGTTTTAGTTTTTCCAGGCATGGCTTAAAGGTAACTAGTTTTAATTTTTGAGTAATTCATTATTACCCATTTATTTTTTCTTTCTTTGTTATGCAAAACGTTTTTGACATTATTTTTTACTACATTATTGATCTGATTTCTGATTAAAAAAGCAATTAGTGCGGTCGCCAATTTTGGCGAAATATTGTTTTTAATTACCAATTCATTTACTTTATCAAGCTTGGCATCTAATCCGTCATCATATAAATTTTTATTTTCTATAATAAGCTTAGAGTTATTCATATTTATAGTTTATACCTTCTAATCAAGAATTATTAGCGGCGATACAAGGAGAATGTCTTGGGGTAGTAGAGGAAAATCGCCGGAGATTCTTCGAGCAAATATCTCTGGAAATCTAGATAAATCTTTTTACGATCTTTTTGATTTAAGGTCTTACGACCGTCTTCTAGTAATTTATCGATACGAGGACTTTGGAGTTGGGTCAGATTGGTACTAGTTTGCGTCGAATGCCATAAATTGTATTGATCTGGGTCTTGGGGTATAGCCTGAGCGATCAATAAGGCCTCAAATGTTTCAGGGATATCTTGAACGACCTGGATTTTACTTTTGATACCTACCTGATTCCAGTCGGATTGAATTCTTTCGGCTAGGGGTAGATACATTGGCAAAGTCGTAAGGGTTATTTCTTCAGGAATTTTTTCGACCTTTTTGAGCAGATCTTTGGCGTGAGCGATATCTTTGTCGTAGGCTTTTATATCCGGGTTATAACCCCATGAGGAGAGACTAATTGGTCCAAGTGCACGTTCATTTTTGGAGTACATAGATTTGTCAGTTGCGTAGGCCAAAGCCAGACGCAAGTTTTTGCCACTAGCGCCAATAAAATTTGGCGATTGAGTATTGAAAAAGACCGCCACATATTTATCAATACGGGCGTCACCGCGTACTATTACATTTGACCAAGATTCTAAATCTGATATATCTGAGACGTCTATTATCGAATCAATTACCCCCAGCTTAAAGGCAGTTTTGGCTATGGATTGAGTAGCAAAAAAAGAATACTTGAGTGTGGGCAACGAAGAGTCTGGGGTCGTCAGGGTTAATGTTTCAATAAAGGCACCGTTGTTGTGAATTTTGTTTACTTGGTATTTTCCTACGCCAATAATTTTTGATGTATTGGTTTTGAAAACTGGACGCGAAACAACAACTGGCAAAGCAGCAAATGGGTCAGATAATTTTATGACTAAGTGTGTATCGTCGGGGTAGCTAATTTCTACATCTTTAAAACTATAGGCAATATCTTTACTCACAACGTGGGTGTTGTCATGCCAAACAAGTGAATCATTGATCGTAAACGTGTATGTCTTGCCATCTTCGGAGACTTGCCACGATTTGGCGAGTCCAGGTGAAGCTGTACCATTTTCACTGATAGTGGTCAGACCAATACTCAGTCGTCGTTGGATAGATAGAGGTAGTTCTGCGCTGGTTACACGGCCGATAATGCCTATTTGTTGGACAGGCTTAAATATGGCTACGTGACGAATCAACCACGGCAAACCAATAAATGAAACGGCACCGATAAGCAAGCCAACAGAAACATGCACGCGATATTTTTTCAGCAGTGCCGAAGCAAACCATGCGGCATATCTGATTTTCTTGTACATGAATTTAACTAATGAACTGAACAGCGACCGCCAAAGCGACAAAGATACAGGATAAAATAATAGTCAGACGAAAGACCAGATTTTCCACTCCGCGTTTTGAATGATATGCGACCGGACCCATAGTACGACCCAGACCTACTCCTTTGGCTTGTAATAAAATCAAACCCGCAAGCGCGACACTGACCACAATTTGAATGATAGTTAAGGCTAATTTCATTGCTGAACTATTATAGCATTAGTCCTGGAATAACCAGTAAATGATATGAAAAACTACGGTCAAGACTAAGGTGGCGACGATAAAGGACATAAAGATTGATAGATGCATTGGTGGGATGATAAGAAACCCGACATTTATGCCAGAAAAATCTGTGGGGCGGATATCAAAATTTGGGATGAATTTATTGACCAAATAAAGCGTTACTAAATTGGCTACCCAGCGAAATACTCCTAAGGTGACCAAGTTTATAGGAAGAAGTAATAAATTTACGATTGGCCGAATGAATAGATTTATCAGTGCAATCGCTAGTCCTGCTAGAAGGAGGGTTTTTATCCCGCCGATGTAGACGATCATGCCAGAAAGGACTTGAATGGTGAGGTAAATTCCCAAGACATTGATAGCAATTGACCTGAGAAATAGGCGGATCATCTAGTAATTAGTTTAGCACGATGTTTGTGGTGCAGTTTTCGGCTGAAACGATGAGCCTCATCACGCAATCTCTGTAATAATTGGAGTCCGGAATTTTTTAGATCTAGTTGGATCTCGATATATTCTCCAGCATGAGGAATGATAAGAGTTTCGAATCTTTTGGCGAGTCCAATAACTGGAATGGAAGAGTCGGGATATGCGGTGAGCTGGGTTTTCCCCCCATCGAGCACGATTAAGTCTGGAGTGGGCCAATCTGTATGTTTGAGTCGACGACTCAGAACTTCTGCCATCATGGAGACGTCATCAGGTTCGGTGGTGGTGCGGATAGTGAAATGGCGATAGTGTTTGGGACTGACCTCGCCATCTAGAGCTACTGTCATCGCAGCAGTTGCTGCAGTGCCTGCTAGGTGGGCATTGTCGTAGAGTTCGATACGTCGCAAATTTTCGAGTTTTATGTATGGAGCGAGAGCTATTAATAATTGATCCAAAGATTCTTGGCGTTTGTCTTGAACCAGATTTGGATTGGCTAAATATTCGTCTGGCGCAACCGGAATATGTAATAAATGTTCTAGAGCATCTAGTTGAGATTTGATTTGACCAGCCTTTTCGTATTGTAGCTGTTGGGAATAACTGGCCATGTCTTTTTTGAGTTGAGACTTTACACTAGAAAATTGACCACCTAAGAGACGCTTGAGACGAGAGATGTTGGCTAAATATATTTTAGAGTCGGCATGCGTTGACCCGGGACACGGGTCGCAAAGGCCTAGGTGCGAATAAAAACAGGGCTTTTTTACGGGTCGCGGAGCGATACAATATGGGGCAATAGCACGAAATTGTTTGAGTATGCGGCGCGCGGTTAAACTATTTAAAAATGGACCGGCAATAGGATTTTTGGGGTCGTGGTTGATAATTGGCTTGGGATAGGTTTCTTTGGTGATGTGAATATAGTAAGGAGATTTATCGTCTTTTGAGATTATGTTGTATTGAGGTTTATGTTTTTTGATTAGGGTCGATTCCAGTAACAAGGCTTCGATTTCTGACTGAACTTCGACATACTCAATACTGGCGATTTGGGACACTAATGCTGCTGTTTTGGCGCCTAATCGAGATGGAGGTTGAAAGTAGGAATGAACTCGATCGCGTAAACTCTTGGCCTTACCGATGTAAATGATGATTTTTTCGGCGTTTTTGTAGATGTAGATGCCCGGTTTTGACGGCAAAGATTGCCAGGCCGACGACGAGACCTGCGAGACTGAGTACGATGAGGAGATACCAGACGACGACATATGAATCTAGTACATTATACGTAATTGTATGTGCGGCAATATTGACTGAAATATCTCGAGGATTTCCCGGAGGGAGTATGCGTGGAGAAAAATTTAATGAGATGAGGGTTTTACCAAATGGCGGAAGAGTATCGATGTCTAAATCGGGATTGGCATTTGTCAAGGTAAAACCATTGGTAGCTACAGAAACTGGAACATGATAGAGAGCTTTACCGTTGGGATTTTGGATTTCTAATTGAAAATTGTTTTGGATGAACGGTAGATATTGCCAGGGTTTACGCCAGGTAGCCACTACAGGTAGCTGAGGATCTAGTTCGTATTGTGCAGGATTTATTTCGACATCTGGAGTGAATTGTTTGAAAAATTCTGTGGGATCCGTGGCAGCAGACACGCGACCTGTTGCAACGATTGTTTGGCTAGATTTTGGCGGCAGCGAATAGACAGCATCCCAGGATTGATTGGGGTCTGCGACGATATTTACTGGTTCGGGAGTGATTTTTTGATAGTTGAGTTGATGTTCAAAACTGTCTGCTGGAAGATGGATGGTGGAAGTGCTTGTCTGGGAGCTGGGATTGTTGATCGTGTATTCCAAGGAAAATTCATATGTCTGAAAGTGGCCATAGTGAACGACAATATTTTCTTGTCCAGGATCGACGTACGTTATTTGCTTTTGACCGGATTTTAGCGTGTAGGCTCTTTCTGGTTCAGGAACGGTCAATATGGGAATACCAAAAGCCGTAGGAGAAGAAATAGAAACAGTCGAGGATTTTACAAATTCTGGCCAGGAAAATGGAGGTAGAGTAATGGCCCAAATCTTATCTTCCTGAACAGCTCTTGGACCAGAAAAGGTCAAAACTGCTTTTTGAGATCTGCCCTTTCCCCCTACTGGATGACTAAACGTTAACTTAAGTATTGAATTGACGCCATTTTTTACAACTTCTACTGGAATAGAACCAAAATCATCTGAAGCTGAAACTGTGGAGGGAGGAGGTCCAGAAATTTCTAATTGAAATGTTTGAGCGTATTGGCCGGTGGTCGTATTTGTCAATTCAATGGTCGTGTTTACTATTGATTGTCCGTTTTCATCAAAGATGTAGTGAACGGACATGTCAGCCTCTATGGGTGGAGTATTTTGGGCGTGAACAACTGGAGCATGAGTAAAAATCAGAAAAAAAAGGCTGATGAGAAAGAAACGATATATTTTCACTGATTGATCTTACTATTTTTTAGTGATAATCAGATACTCTTGTTTGGGAGCGTTTTGTAAGTCTGAAATGATTTTTTGACCATCGGCAGATTGGGATACATGGGCAGAGATTGCCGAAATTTTTTTGTCCCAAACCGATTCAACATTTACCACCTGATCGATCTGGGTTAAATCTAGGCCATCTGGCTGATACACAAAATAGTGTTGAGATGGATTTTGCTGTTTGATGGCTGAGAAATAGTACACCTGATGGATGTAGTCGAGGCGGTGAAATAAATAATTTACCACTGAGGTGACGGCGATATGGTCGAGATGTCCTGACAAACCATTTGGGTGAAAGGTGTAAATCCGCTCTGGACGGACATTCTCGAGTATATGGCGAACATCTGCGGCCAAGGCGTGATAATTGGCATTGCACAACCCTCCGTCAGAATAATTGAGCTGATGAACTTTTTGGATGCCTAAGATTTTGGCAGCTGATTGCAATTCTTTTTCCCGAACTTGCTTGAGATTTTTTTCTTGGTGATTTCCGTCAGTAGCACAAATCAATTGCACATTGTGATCTTGTGCAAGTAGCGCCAACGTACCACCAGCAATGAAGGATTCATCATCAGGATGGGCAAATACAGCTACGATGTTCATTCTTTATCCGAGACAGATTTAAAGTAATACCCTATCACAAATCCAAGTGGACTACCTACAGCAAGCAGATAATCCTTGGCCACATCTGCTGGTAGTTTTGTAAATGTTGCAGCGGCGATCAGACAGAAAACAATGGCCAAATAGCCAGCAATAAATATTTTGGCAATACTACTGCGAGTGTCTTCCCGCTGCAGACTAATATCTGCCTTGCGATCTATATCTTCGGCGTAGATTTGGGCAGGCTCGAATTCAAAAACTTTTTTTCGGGCCATATTTACAATGTTTTTATATCAATTGGATAGATTTTTGGACCTTTGATTATTTGAGTTTGGTCGCCTTGAGAGGCTAAATTTAGCAGTCGAACGGCACGACCTACTACAGAAATGATGCGTTGTTCTTTTTCACCTTTTTCTATACCTACAGAGTCTGCAAGTTTTTCAAGTTCTTGGATAGTGGCTTGGGGAAATCTAATATCAACACTTTCTGAATCAGCCATGGCCAGATTATATCACTGGCCAAATTTCAGATAGATGATTTGTTTGTCTGAACCAGTAACCACTTCCAAATAGCCAAACTGTGTCTTGGGAACGGTGTAGAAGATTTTTTGTTCAAATTTTTGGTCGGTTATTTTTCCCTGTGCTAGTATATTATTTTTGGTGTCTTTGAGACGGTAATTGATCTCTTTTTCAAACACTCTGACTGTGCCAGAAAACAAAAATCCCGATGTAATTTCAGCGTTCATTTTTGGTGTTTGAATATCGATATTTTTGGGTATCGGCGTCGCAGGTATTGGAGTGGGAAAAATAGTTGGTGATGGAAACGATTTTTGCGAGCCATGGTCGATGACAACAAACAAAACAATAACGACGAATAACAGGAGGATCAGACGATTTATTTGGGTAGGTTTCAAGGGATGAATGAATTTTAGATACGGGTTGACGGTCTTCAAAAGACAAAAAATCCAGAGGAGATTTTTGACCTGCCTTATTCAATATACTCGGCAGCAACCTTCAACCCGCAGACTCATTATATTACAGGAACTTTCCGGTGGGTGAATCTTTTTTCTTTTTGAGCTCGCTGGGAGTACACGTAGCCACTATTTTGCCACCCTTGTCCCCACCTTCAGGACCCAGTTCGATCACCCAGTCACTGTTTCTGATGATATCCAAATTGTGTTCGATAACAACAACCGTATTGCCAGCATCGGATAAGCGGCGCAACACATGGAGCAGTTTTTCTAGGTCGGCAAAATGCAGACCAGTGGTCGGCTCGTCCAAAATATAAAATGACTTGCCAGTAGAACGTTTTGAAAGCTCGGTAGCTAGTTTGACTCGCTGGGCTTCGCCACCAGAAAGTGTGGGGGCAGATTGACCTAGACGAATATATTCTAAGCCGACTTCTTTTAAAGTCTGGAGCTTTTCGGTAATGACTGGAACTGCCGCAAAAAAGACCAAGCCTTCTTCAACGGTCATATTGAGGATTTCGGAAATATTTTTGCCTTTGTAATGTACTTCTAACGTCTCTGAGTTGTAGCGTGTACCGCCACAGACTTCACAATTGACATAGACATCGGGCAAAAACTGCATTTCGATTTTTATTTGACCATCGCCCTGACAAGCCTCACAGCGACCACCTTTGACGTTGAAACTAAACCTGCCTGGCTGATAGCCGCGGACTTTGGCTTCTGGAGTCATGGCAAAAATTTCGCGAATAGGGGTGAACACACCAGTGTAGGTGGCAGGGTTTGACCGAGGCGTGCGACCAATTGGTGATTGATCCACCATAATCACCCGCTGAATAATCGAGGATAACTGAAGTGGTTTTGGCTTGCCTTCGGATTTTTTGGGTAGGACTTCTAAAGATTTGAATGAACCAGGATTTTCGCGGTGTTCAGGATTGAGACGTTTGGCGAGTGCATGATAGAGCACGTCGATAAGCAAGGTAGATTTGCCAGATCCTGAAACGCCAGCAATACAAATCAATTCTCCCAAGGGAAATTCCACTTCGACATTTTTGAGATTGTGTTCGGTGACACCAGAAATTTTCAGAACTGCTGGATCTGCAGGAGGCTTGATAGCAGGAGACTGGCGGACGGTGATGACTTTTTTGCCAGACAAATATAGACCAGTAATAGAAGCGTCGCTATCCATTATTTCTTGTGGCGTACCGGCGGCTATGACCTTACCCCCGTGCTCACCAGCACCAGGACCAAAGTCCAAAATCCAATTTGATTGTTTCATCATTTCATCATCGTGTTCGACAACGATGACGGAATTGCCAATATCTCGGAGACGTTTGAGTGTGTCGATAAGGCGTTGATTGTCTCTTTGGTGTAAGCCGATAGAGGGTTCGTCTAATACATATAAGACTCCAGATAGGCCAGAGCCGATTTGTGAGGCCAAACGAATACGCTGGGCTTCTCCTCCGGCAAGAGTCGTAGCAGTACGGTCTAGTGTCAAATACTCTAGACCCACGGAAACTAAAAAGCCAAGGCGCTCTTTGATCTCTTTGAGAATAGGCTTGGAAATAGCACTTTCCCGATCATTGGTCGTAGTGAATGACGACAAGATTTCTAGTGAATCGACGATTGAAAGCATACAAACATCCATAATGGACATTTTGTTTATGGTGACATTGAGCGCTTCGGGCTTTAGGCGACGACCACGACAATCTGGACACAATTCTTTGCGCATATATTTTTCGATTTCGTTGCGAACGAAATCTGATTCGGTAGTTTTGTGACGGCGTTCGAGATTTGGAATAATACCTTCGAACCCCTCATTGCCATGAAGCAAGGTTTGTTTTTGTTTTGGAGTCAGATCTTTGATGAGAGTTTTTATGGGAACGACTTGCTGGACTTTTTGGGCGAACCAAGAATCGTAAGTAAAGGTGTTGGCATACGGCAAAATACCGCCTTCAGAAATAGTCAGATTTGGATTGAGAATGAGGGACTCGTCAATTTTTAATTGATTACCCAAGCCTGCACAGGTCGGACAGGCGCCGTGAGGAGAATTGAAAGAAAACATGCGAGGCTCGATTTCTGGCAGTGAGATGTTGTCTACTGGACAGGCAAAACGTTCAGAAAAGAGATGATCCTCAATCTCTTTGGGTTTGTCGGGCATGTCGAAGGTGGCGTCTTTTATCTTGCCCAAGATACATAAGCCTTCAGACAACTTCGTGGCTTGTTCGATAGAGGAAAACAGACGTGAGGTCAGATCTTTTAGACCAGTGGTCAGGACATTTTTGTCTACTACTAGCCGGTCGATGACTACATCTATGGTGTGTTTATTGTTTTTGAGTAACAAAATATCTTCATGTAGGCCAATAATTTTGCCGTCCACTCGGAGCTGGGAATAGCCTTTTTGACGCATTTGAGCAAACAGATCGGTAAACTCCCCTTTTCGATCACGAATAATTGGTGACATGATCAGATATTTGGCGATTTTGTTGGTTTTTAAATCTTGCTTCATGGTTTCGGTGAGTTGCTCGACTATTTGCTGGACAGAGAGTCTGGCGATTTCTCGGCCACAGATAGGACAATGGGGATGACCAATGCGGGCAAATAACAAACGGAGGTAGTCGTAAATTTCGGTGACGGTACCGACTGTGGAACGTGGATTGTGAGAAGTGGATTTTTGGTCGATAGAAATAGCTGGAGACAAGCCTTCGATCTGGTCTACATCTGGCTTGTCCATGACGCCCAAGAACTGGCGAGCATAAGAGGAAAGAGACTCCACATAGCGGCGCTGACCTTCGGCATAGATAGTGTCAAAGGCCATGGAAGACTTGCCAGAGCCAGATAACCCCGTCAGAACAACTAGCTGATTTTTGGGGATATCCACATCGACGTTTTTGAGATTGTGTTCGCGAGCACCCCGAATTTTGATGAAGTCTGTCATAACCGAATTGTATTGTACGGCGGTTTCGGGTTTTGTTCAAGATAGGCATCTGAGGACTTGACAAATAATACTATAGGATATATACTATAGGTTGTATCAAGTGATACACTGAATTTTGCCTTTTGCCTGTCCGGCTAAGCCAAAACGCTTTGTCTAATGCAGGATCAGCAATTAATTCCCTGGTAGAAATACCCCGGAAAGAGCAAAACTCATGAAGTTTTTTGTCTTTTCCGGGGTTTTTTGATTCCGGAAGGCACGTTAAAAAACAAGGAAGTATTTTTGTAAGGCAAGATACGACCTTTATGTGGAATAAAGAGGTATAAAAAAATGTTTAAGATTGCTATTCGACTCCCGCATGCACGCTATTCTCGCAGTTTTTACCCTAAAGGGTTTGCAGATATGAATTCGATACAAACCCGGGCAAGCTCTGATTTTCAACTTGCAGTTAGCGAGAGTCCCGAATGGATCATAGTCGAGACTCCTATCGAAGATCTGTCTCAATATGAAATTAACTCTAAAGAAGTGGATGGTGTTGCTATCTTTGAAGAAGTAGTTCCATTACAAAAAAATAGTGTTCATGTAACTTTGAAGACAGATGATTACCTGACTCTCGTAGTTTTTGACACTCAACAATATTTTGCCCGAGAGGGTAAGAATTGGGTCAGAACATACTGGAATTATGAAAAACAAAAATTCCAGTCGACGCCTTTTACCAAAAAATACAACGGTGTAAGCGGTACGTATGAATAATCTTTTCCATTTTCTTCATTTTCTGACAGGAGGATTGAAATGACATATATTCACTCACCAACTCATTTGTTCGACAACCTTTCGTTTCAAGAGGCGCTGGGCGTCTACTGGAACATGATTGATATGGCGCGGAGCGTGAAAGGGCCAGTACCCAATCACGATGCCAATGCCGTGAACAAAGATCGACAAAGTAGCTTTTCTTATGATTATGCAGTTCAACGTCGCGAAGAAATTCGCAAACGTGATGGGTATCTGGTGGAAGAGTTCGCGTTTGGAGATTTCATCATTCGAAAGGGCAACAGTTCAGGTGAATTCTACCTGAGTCGGGAAAAACTTTTCCCACAGTCATGGCAGAGCCATGAGTGTGTTGCACAGGTGTCTGTTTCCGACCCCAAGTCGGCAGCAGATGTGGCAGAAGCCGTCATTGGCTTCGTCATGCAAGTCGAACTTGTGTCAATCGCCGAATCGGCATTAAAAGATGCCCAATTCTTTGTTCGCGTACAAGATGTGACAAAGATCGGAGGTTATGGGTTTGACGCCAAATCTCTGGAACAAGCACAACAAGATAGACGAGAACGGGAGGACTCGTTACATACTAGAGAGCGCGGAAATGTGATTACTTCTTCGACGATCGAAGGCATTTATGGAGACTTTGCGTATCCTGCTTTTGGTATGGTCAGGTTCATTCCGACTCAAAGAGTCGAAATGAACCAGTCTAGATTTGAAGAAATACGCACTCGATTCGCTCGAGAGCAAGCCGAAATTCGAGAGTTGTGGGGTGCAATAGCTTCACAAACTCGTAATTACCAGTTTGATGATCAAACCCGTTACTTCGGTTTTGAAGGGACGACCTATACAGTTTCCCACAATCCGAGTAGCGCCGACCCTGACTCAAGCTCGATAGCAGTCGGATATGTGGGCGGTGGTAGTCTAGATTTGTTGACTGCATTACGCTCAGGTCTACTCAAGGCTTGGGTCGAGTGGGTGTCTGAGCCAATGGTGGCTCAACGCAAATCACAACGCCAGTAATCAAAATTCTGCTTTTGAATGCTCGATGCGTAAATGACAGACTTTTTATAGAGTTCACTTTTTGCGTGAAATTTCTATGAAAAATCTGTTTTGTTAGTTTGTGGAGAGATGGGTACGCCCCATCTCTCCACTTTTTTTGAAATTGATAATTATTTAAGAGCGCATGACGCTGTCTGTGATTTTACTTTTTTGGAGGACAGGCCAAAAGAGAGAATAAAATCGCAGTCGGCTTCATGCGCTTTTTTGGTTGTATTTTTATCCTATAGTATTGAAATAGTTGGTGAAATATGGTATTTTGAGAGGGAGGATTTTGGCCTCACTCGAACGTTTACAATCTTTTTTTAGTTAGGAGGGACGGATGTCTGGAACAACATATATCGGTTTGGCGATTGGTGATAGCATGTTTGACTTAAATGCGGCTATATCTCGGCGACCACTTTCGGTCGAAGAGGTGCGGCAATTGAGTAAAACTGCTGTTTCCTGTTGTAACGCAAGCCATGCAAATACTTTGGCTGCTTTGCAAGCTAAACACAGTATTGAGATTTCGACCGTTGGGGCACCGAAAGTGTCTTTGCGGGTCGGAGACTCGATAATCGTCTTGTCTGTCCGAGGTCTTCCTAGATTGGAAGGCACCGCACAGTACAATGACGAACAGATTGCGAATGCAACATTTGCATTTGGAATCTGGACTGTGAACGCCTAATCGAATATGTATTATTTGTCCTAGAGTAAAATACGATGCGGTTTATACTCGCTGAAGAACACATTCATAGCGTACTAGCTGAAAAAATTTCAGAAGGAAGCGTGCAAATGTGATCTGAGAGTATCAATCGATAAGTTGCAGATAAATAATACGTAGACGTATGTTGTTTGTGCAGCTGGCCTGGTGGCAGGTATCTAGTGTTAGATACTGACGGTTCAATTCCGTACTTGCTGAATCTCGTGATGTTTTCATTCGAATGGAGGGAATATGAGATACGAAGACACGATAGAGATTGGATTGCGTTGGATTACGCTGGATGGTCGGATGTGGATCAGGCGGTGTTAAATCAAATTCGCAATGGCGAAATTCCACCCACTGATTCGCGTGCTGTTGCCCTATGGCGATATTGTCGGCACAATGCCGTGAATCACGCAGACGGCACAATGAGCGATGTGGCAGATGAGTTGAAGCAGCTAGGTGTGGTTGGTGATGAGCCGCCACATCATTGGCCAGATATCCAGGATTTTTTACGGGAGACGGTATGAAAATTTCTCATTCAATGCGAGCTGTGATTCAAAAAATGATTGATTTGGGTCATGGTATACCAGAATATATTTTGTTCTTGCGAAAACTTTCGCCAAGTCAAACCACCTATCATGTCACAGGATATTCAAATCTTAATCGATCTGCGTACACTGTACATGCCACAGTCACCTTGGAAGGTTTTGAGGTGAAGCAGGTGGAGATAGATCCGATGTTGACTGATACACTAATCTCGCCGGTACGGCCAGGTTTGCGGCGACGAGTCGTACGATATTAGATCTTCTATTTAGGAGGCATGGATATGTTACTGGTATTGGCTGTTTTGGTGATTTTGAATCAGGCCGTGTATTTGGCTGAACAAATTGGTCACAAGGGACGATATTTTGAAGACTGGGTAGCCAAACATGGCTACAAGGGCAAGATTATCGCTACAGGTGGTCCAAAAGAGGTGGGGCATCTGTTTAAGTCTCTGGCTTCAGCGATTATTCGCGCTGGGGTGATTGTTTTTGTCCCTGCTCCGGTCTGGCTGAAAGTGTATGTGGCAATATTTGCTTCGACACATGTCGCCAATCTGTTGTGGTATCTGGAGTATGCGGAAAAAATGTTGACAGATAATGTCGTGCCACCAATGTGGCTAAAACTGTTGACGATTTTTCAAGCAATCGTGAGCATTGCGTATCTGTCGGGGTGGATTTTTGTCCAGTATGTCCGCCCATTGTTTGGGCAATGATCTATTTAGTTGAAATAATTTCAATGCGAAATGTTTTTGACTAAATTGATTTATCTTTTAGCGCCGGTGACCCCGGCGCTTTTTTTGTGCTTTGCTATACTTAAAAAGTATGGCTGAAGGTAATAGTTTTTCAGAACATGATCTGGCAGCAGAAAAGCAATTGAGTAAAAATCGTTTGACTACGACAACAGAACTTTTACATGGTCTAACAAATCGTGAACAATATTTATTAATGGAAGAGATTTATGAATACTATGCAGCGGCGATTGAACGAAGAGGCCGAGAGCCGTTGAATCAAAACAGTTTTGAGAATCATTTTTTTAATCACGGAAATTATAATGAATCATTGGCATACGGAGCAGATAAGGATGGATATTTACTAGGCAGTTCGGTGGATGGCGTATTTGTCCCGACCCACTTTGCCCCAAAAACTCTCAGAGGAGGATATCGACTCATGAAAGAATTGGTTGACTCGCCTATTCCAGTAAGTTTGTTTATTACCAAAGATTTGGTTGATACTGTGGAAAAAATGCCTGGGTGGAAAGTCTTACCATTTCATATGACTGTTCCTTTTAGAGATCAGGTGGTCGAAAAAACTATGGTGGTAAATCGCTGGGAAGCTATACCTAAGCTGGCTTTATTTTTTGGAAAGAAAGCTGTGAGTGAAAAAACAAATCAGATAAAAGCAAAATTTGAAGATTTTGGCCAAAGGGTAAAAATGCTTTTGAGTAAAGATAATGCCAATATGGCTCAAGAAAGTCCTTTTGAGACTACGATTCGGAGTTTTGACCCAGATGAAGAGTAGAGTTTTGGATTAGAAGAGAGTATACTATGGGCTCTTGCATGAGGCTAATTGTGCGAGAGTACCTTTCAAATTTGGATTTAGGAGGCTTTATGTCTGCTCGAGTAACCTATTTGAGCACTTCGGAATTTCACGGCTGGGTAAAGGGTCTGCGTCGCACACCTTTGACACTGAAACTATTTTCCCCTGAAACATTGGGCATTATGGATGGCGCAACGGGGTTATATGTAGATGATCGACTCGTAGGCGTGACGGCAATTATTGCACGCGAAATACCCCGTATTTCGGCAATCTATGTAATTCCAGAATTTCGTGGCAAAGGCTATGGAACATTTTTATTACAACTGACACTAGAGATTTGTGATTCTATGAAATTGACGCCTATTCATGTGACCGCTGGTTCTCGCAGTCTTTCCAGAATTCTGGCTCTCTTTACAACCGATCTGGTTCACGTTGAGCCAGCATCAATCAATTTCGATTTGTTGAATGATTTTTAGACAAGATAAGGAGGATGGATATGAGCACATATATCGTGTATCCAGTATCTAAAGAACAACTCTTGATGTGGATTGCAAAACTCCCCGATAGTCATGTGAAAAGACTGCTATTTAGTCAGGATATTTTGATTCAAAGTCTTGATTCAGGTACTGGTCTATATCTAGATAATGTGTTGATTGGCGTGTGCTTACTAGGAAAGGTTGAGCAAACCTTGGTGTCAGAGTTGCCACTCACTTCAATTTCGGCAATTTATATTAAGCCTGAGTTTCGTGGTAAGGGGTATGGAACATATTTGTTTACACAGACGGTGAACTTACTGTGGATGACAAACAATATCCCTGTTTTTGTGGAAATTATGTCAACTCGACTTCGTGCGATAGTTGCTAAATTCAGGCCTAAAGAATTATTGGACATTAAACACAGTGTGCCAATTTTTGATACATTTCAAGGTTAAGGAGGATGACTATGCGTTTTGCAACTGTTTTACCCGAGGAAGGTTCCGCTATTCGAGTAGGTAATATTTGGTACTTTTGGGTCAAGGGTTTTTGGGTGCATGAAAACTTTTTTCGCGATGAACATGCAGACCCTCAAGTAGTAGCTATTTTACCCGCAGCAGATCAGGTTGTCTTTCATCCTGACTGCCTACAATTCCCTTCTATCCCTAATTTTGAAAAAAGGGTGCATGCCTTTCAAAGCTGTTTGACAGCTGGCTGGCATCCTGGTGAAGGCTTTGTACAGCACAAGGCTTTTCAATAGTTTCGTTTGCGCTTGCGGATCCTAAAGATCCACAGGCGCTTTTTTTGTGGAATTTAGTTGTTATGAGCGTTTTGTGGAGCTACAAATTCATCGTGAATAAATTTTTGGATTACCATACCCAGTGCTTGGTTACCTGTTTCACAAATATCAGTTGATTTTTCGGATCTGACTGAGGCAGCGATTTCTACACCAGTAGTACATTCTACAGAGATCACTACAGTATCTGAGAAAGGACAGGCTGTGCATTCAGTACGAATGGGATCGGAAGTATAGTGGACGTTTCGGCCGGTTTGGTAGGCTGTCCCTACGCCTATCTCTAGAGCGTATTTCATGTCTGGTTTCAGGTATTTGGCCACAGGGCACTCTACCATTTGTCCTATATATACACCCAGGCTGACAAGTTGCCAAGCAGGCAAAAATGTGCTATACTATAGGATATAGATCTGTTGGCCTAGATTCAATGCGAAACATGGCTAATTTGAGGCTATATTTAGCTCTTTAACAGACAATAATTACATATTCCAGGTGGGAAGCAAAAGTGCCTAAATTTTGGGCTTTTTTGGTTCCCACCTGACCGAATGGGGATTCTGTGACTGAGATGACATAGTTGCGACTATGGATATCGGCAGAAATTAGGTTGAACAAATGGAAGGTAAATATGACTACGTTAGTTATGCCAGTTGCAACTCGTTCAAATTTCAACTCTCAAAATGTTCAGCAGACCCCACGTGCACAACTCCAAAACCCTCCAACAAAGGTCGGAGATGTGCACACGATTACGTTTGAGCCAAATCAGCGAGGAGTTGATCCCGTTGGCAGGCTCGGAAAAGTGATAGTTTTTGGTCATGGGGTACCTCTTGGTACCCACAAGGTCAAAATCGTTCATGTGGGGAAAAATTGTCTCGTTGCAAGACTTGATGATACAAAAGTCTCAAGCTTGGTTGTGGGACAGACCTACATGTGGCTGGTTTGTGCTGATGGCGATCTACGTTTTGTAGAGGTGGATGGACGGAGGGTCTATGTACCCTCAAGTGCCAAGCCCGGCAAAATCGATAAGTTTGTATTTGCCGGAGAATGTCCTGACGACCACCACGGCATTGTGCTGAGGGCAAGATTTTTTAATCAGCCGCCAAAGATCGACAAAAAGATCGAGAAAGAGGCAAAACAGTTGAACGTGAACCCGGCATACATGCCGGTCAGAATCACGCCAGTTGTTCTCCCGCAGCCAAAGGTGATCAGCCGGATGACGGATGAGCAGATTTTGGCTCGACTCGCAGAAGTAGTCGATCGGAAGCGTGCACGTCGCGCTCTGAAAGGTCGGAATCGAAAACTAGTGGTTTACTCCAAAAAGATGAGCCGCTTGTTTGGCTCAATGGAGCACACCGAGGCGCAAATCGCTGAAATGCGCCGACTGGAATTGCTCCGAACTCCTCCTCCCAAACAATCACGCTTGTTGCAGTCAGGTGCCCCTTCGGCATTTGAGGCAAAGGTAGCCAAACAGCGCAACGAGTGGGTCAGCGTAGGTGGAAAGACTCTTTTGGGTCTGTAGCTTATTCGACAATGTGTAATTAATTGTTCTGTGGCCGGAGAGTGCGAAAGCATTGTCCGGCCTTTTTTTTGCAATTTTTATTATTTAGCCGAAGTCATGATCGTCCGGACGATATTTGCCAAGGTGGGAGTTATATCTTTTGAGTTAGCAGGATTTTTTTGGATTTGGTCACAGGATTGCCCAGCAGATTGTCTGAATGCTCCACCTATATCTCCACCTCGAAGTCCAACAGTAAATTGGGTCTCAGCTGTGGCTTTGAATCTGCAAGATTGGCACTCTAGTGGCAATAGAGGCGTAATACTCACATACGGCTCTCGTGTATTTACAACATGGGGTATGGCAACCTGCAAATCCATCTCTAATGATTCACGCAGCTGGGAAATGACTGGACATTCTTTGGACATGGGAGAGATTATATCATCGGGTTCTGCCCCACTCTGATATATCTACCCGCTTTAGAGACGGAAGTCCATCACCATTGATGACGACCTTTCTAAGTAGCCACTCCATCCATTTTGTCACGTCCTCTTTTTTGTGATCGAATACGTTAAGTTTTTCTTCTGACAACTCTTGATCCAACTTTGCCATAAACATATCGACCAAATCTTCGGCGCCTTGATACTTGATCTTGGCTGCGTCGGCAGCATTGAGTAGATCACGTAATCCAGTGGCAACATTGCCCATATCTTTTAAATGTCCCAATGCGACGCCAAACGTTTGAACTAATTGTTCCGGATTGTCTTGGGCGTTTTCTGAATTTATGTGTACCGTATCGATATCCATTACTTCAGCAGCCATGCTGACATTTGAAGAGTGAAGTGACGATGAATCTCCGGCATAGATATAATCCCCGTTTAATAAGACGGCCATATTTTTGGCCATCGATTCAAAGAAAAATTTAAAATAAGCATCTTTGGTAATTTGCGATTCGACTGGAAATACTGACTGGCCTTTGTAGGCTTGTTCTTTGTTAAAGGTTTCAAACGCTTCGTTAAAAATTTCTTTTCGACGCCCAGAAGCCTCAAGAGCTTCTTCTATTCGGGTATTAGTTTTTAGAAGACGGACATTTATGACTGGGAAATAATCTGGATCATTAGGCAATACTCCATGTTGTTTTAACCATGCTACGGAACGCATCTTACCCCGAAACGGCAAAGCTTCAACTTTTGTCGTAGCCCAATTCATTTCACAGCGTAAGCCGGCTGCAGTCAGTTCGTTTGATTTTTCGACATAAAAACTAGTATCTTCCCCTTCCCATTCGGAAATACATCCATAGACTTTGGATTCGGAATTTTTTGGATCTAATGTCCAACTGGAATAGTTGGCGAAATTTTGACCTTTGGCAGTGGGTTTGGTGTACCCACAGCCTTTTGTATTTGCTACAAAATATGGTTCGCTAATTACATTTCCATCTGGTGTCGTGAAGTTGTATTCAAATTTTACTTCTGGTTCTTTGGAGGTGACGGATCGCCAATGTGGGGCTTCGACTTGCAATGTCTGGATATCTTCTTCTCCAACCGTATCAATGAAATAGACATATTTTGAAAAATTTTCCGAACCGGTGATACGAGAATTTTGAGACAATACTGAATAGTCTCTATCACTACGCAAACGGCGGAAGTTGAGCTCCGCTGAAGCGATACCTTCTATTTCTCGACCAGAGTTGGAATCCAATTGTTTGATAGATAAGGCAGGGGCAGGAAAATGCTCGGATTGCTTATTTATGCCCATGTAATCTTGTTTGGCATGCCAGGTTTCTGTGCCATCGTTGTCTATTTCAAATACTAGTCGGCTGGCACGATTATAACCTGGCTGAGTTAGGGTGGAGTCGTAACTTGCATACTGGTTAAAATATGTCGTCTCTGAATATTCGAGCGGAATGGGTTTTGGTTGACCCAACAGACTCAAGGTAGCGGCAAAAATATCTGGCCGATTTGTGGCACTTTGACTAGCTCCATCAATTGGGGTGACAACTCTGACTTTTGTTCTGGGCTCTTGAGTGGCCCAGAGACGTCGAGCATCGTCTACAATATGGCCGACGGAGGCTTTTACAAACTGCTCCGCATTCATATCTTTGATGTAATTTTGGCGGGGATTATTTGCCCGGAATAAAAGTGTCGGTGCTCCATCTTCACTTTTCGTGGACATGACAAACATACTACCGACAATTTTTTCATTTGACTTGCCTTCATTTGTGACATACATATATGCATTTAGCCCAGGGTATTTAGTTGTTCGAGCAATATCCATATCAAGTTTCGAAGCGCACATATCACCGGAATACGGAGCCATAACAAGGCCAATACCCCCCACAGGAATCATTGATATATTTTCTTTTATTTTACTGGCTTCTTCGGTTTCTTCATCTAACTGCTTTAGCCGGTCAAGTAGTGCGTCGATAGGGATGGTTGATCGTTTGTCTTGTTGCATAACATTTACCCCTAAAGCTTTGGCAATAGCATGATGAGTTTCAGGATCAAATGGTTGGTGGCCCGAATGGGCACGTATTTCTTCAGGTGTGCCAGTGTTAAATAAGAAATGTTCTAACACGTTGTTTTTTAGTGCATCTGCATAGTAGTACGCACCTGTTGGATCAGCTATATCGATCAAATTTTTAATACCCAACATTTGAGTTTTCATCTCAGGAGACTGCAACGAGGCAAAAAATTGCAAAGAGGCGGTGCGCAGTGATTCGATTTTGACTTGAGAAATATTTTTTGCCAACGCTGTCAAAAAAGCGACCTGTTCCACATATCCGGTTTCAGCTTCTGTACCCGGTTCAACAGCTATGTTGGCGGTCTGTCTAATATCTGTCATAGCAGTTCTGACGCCTTTGAGATTTTCGACTAGACCGGCTGTTTTTCTATCTGATGATTCGGAATTGGCCAATAAAACATCTAGATTTTCTACAGACCAGCCTAGTGTTTGGAGCATTTTTGTTTGTTTTGCTTCAAGGGTGTTTACGACTTGATCACGCATTTCTGACAATGTACGAGGAGTAGAAAACGCTTCTGACATGGCCGCATAGGGAGCTCTAAACACTTCGGTCGACTGACTGCTTTCAAGAATTTTTTTGGTGGCGACGGCTTTTTCTTTGGTTATGGCTGAAGAATTGTTTCTTTTTTTTGACTCGACGGTGAATGTGGCAGGTTGTAAATATTCGGGGACTTTGTACTTTTCTGGTTGGCTGGTGTACATATTTTCTACTTGGCGCAAGACCTGTTCGGTAGAATAAGTACTGCTTGAATGGCTAGAGGCGCCACGTAAATATTCGTAATATTCACGACCTACCGCTGTCTGGATGCCAGGAGGCAGCCTATCGTGGGTGAGCGAAATGCGAAACTGGTGACAAAAGGCTTCAAAATCTACAAATATATCTTGCATTTCGCGTGGTTTTCCACCTGAAAATGTAGTGGCAATGCCAATTTCCGCTAGAGTTTTTTGCATATTTGGATCTATGTTTTTGATATCTGTCGTCCCTAATTCGAAATACATGCCAAAAATAGTGGGTAAGTTTAACATGCCAAAATTTTCAAAATATCGATTGAAGGCTCGAGCCTGTGCTGAACTATCAAAATCTAATTGATGATTTGACTTGATGGTGCTTAGCAAACCAGGAAGCTCTTTCACCCAGGGATCATGCTCTGTGTTAGTAGTACGACGTTGGAGTAGGACAAGCTTGTTAAAGGAGTCGATCCAGGGATGTTTTTTTAATTGGGAATATGAAAATTTTATGGCTGGGTTTTTTTCAGACAAACCGTCGAGTACCGAAAAGAAGCTGGTAGCAGAGAGAGGGTTTAACATAAAACTATTGATTAATGGTGTGGTGTATTGTTCTAAATCTACTTGCTTGCCAGCGAGTAACGAATATTTAATAAATTGTTCCATTTCATTTGGATTAGGTACACGATTTTCCATGATTTGGGCGTAAAAACTTTGTCGTTCTTGAGGTGATGGGGCCATTGTCTCCAACAAAGGAACCCAATCATCTAAACCAGATAAAACGATAATACGGCTCAAATTGTCTCTACATTGGATATATATTCGCGAACGAACTTGTTCAGCCAAAGACGGATAGTTGTCTTTGACGTTATCGAGCAGTGTGCACATATGCTCTGGTGAATTTGATATAAGGGTCTTTTTTAGAACTTGTTCCAATTCACGTTTAAATGGCTCTTGAATTTCTGTTTTTGGCGATGTGGCAAAATATCTAGCTTCGTTGGCCACCTGAGGATCCAAAAACCACGCGGCAAATTTTTGTTGCGCTGGAGAGGATAATTTTGAATAAGAGAAGCCAAATTTTTCACAGGCCAGACGTAGTTCTCCTACTCGACTAGTGGTGTCTGACGTAGATACGACATTGGCCCACTCTTGAACCAGTTGGTCAATCCTTTGAGCATCTAGGGAAAATACCCCACCCTCTTTGGCTTGTTCGACCAGATCCAGCATGCCTGTCAGATCTGTTTTTGCAGATATATAATTATCTTTTAATATTTGAACAGCATCAGCTGGAGAAACTGTTATTTCTTTACCAAAAGCCACAATCAATGCTTCGGCAGCAGAAGTATTTTTGCGGATTAAAAATTTTATATACTGATCTTTGACATGATGAATAAAACTTTCATCAGCCATGGAAAGTTTAATGCCGGTTGTCTCGGCTATTTTGACGCAAACGAAAGGAGTGCTTATAAACGCTGCCATTGAATCTAAAACTTCTTTTTGATTCCATTCTGGTTTGATACCGGTAAATTCTTGTAGGTTTGAAACCATGATATCCATATTTCCAGCACGATTAATAATCCTGTGGTATAGGGACTGAACTGACCCATTTACCATTTCAAATGGCAGTTCAGTTTTGCCAGTTATTCGAGTCAAGAATTCTTTCACGACTGGACTGGATTCTTGAGGCACACCTAAAGACGAACGTAAAATTTCTTTAAGTTCGTCTTCGTTATAATTTAGGGGTACTCCAAGTTGTTCACTAAGTTCAGTAACTGTTTCCTTAAAACCATGTCCTCTACTTGATATGCAATATTTGATATAGCCTTTTACAGCAGAGTTTACTTGCCGGTCGGAAAAATCTGGCTGAATGCCGGTCAGCGATTGAATTGATTTGTACAAACTAAAATCTTTATCAAAAAGCGCGCCAGCATATGCTTGATTGAGACGATTTTGATCATCGAATGTGGGAGTTATACCTGTTGCTTCACGAAGTAGTTCAATTTGGTGGATACCGTTTTTGGATCGAAGTAGACTCCAGCATCTAGATTCGACCGCTTTTTGACTTACACCTTGTTCACCTGTCGGTCGAAACGCGGCATATTTTGCAGCTGCAATCAATGACATACCATTGTCTGTTGGTCGCTCTAAAAATCTGTTGGTCCAGTTTTTTTGAATTGCTTGCAGCCTATCTGGATCATAATTCAGGCTAAACTCATCGCGCATTTCTTCAAGTTTGGTTTCTGAACCCCAGGCAGAATCGTAGGCTTTTCTTGTCAGAAGCATGACATCCCGTTCTCGATCTGGCGCCTGACCCAACAACTGATACATTTTTTTTATATCTTCAGAGAGGGCTCTCGGAGTGGTGTAGTTGGAAAATTGGTATTTATTGATCAATTTGGCTATTAGCTGACTGGCTTGCTCGGGTGTAAATGAAAAATTGCAGGATATTTTTTCAGCTAAGGATTTGTATGATTTATAACTTTCCGGCATATTGTCTACTAAAGATTCAATATTGCTGTGTAAAAATGCTATTCCTAAATTTATTTCTTGTGAGACGGGACAGCCCAGTGACTCATCAACAGCATGTAAGAAATCAACCAATCTATCTTGTTGGTGTAAAAAATCTTTGCTGGATAAAAAATATTCTATATTTCCAAGTAGTTGTGGATTCTCAGGACTCGCCAATATCGGGTCATTGTCTAAATAGTCTTGGGAAAATGTTCGAAGATGGTTTATAAAATTTCTATATGATAGTTCAATTCTGCCAAAGTTTTGCGTGTCTTTGTCTACCTGATTTAAATATTTATATACTTCTTGAGTAATAAAACGATTCATTACATCACCTCCGGGGTAAAATTTGTCTTTATCGCGAGTTAAGATATGAATCTGATCTTTTGTTAGTTGATTGCCGTCACGCAACCAATCGAAATATTGACTTGCGACTCTTGCCAAATCTTCTGTACTGACAGCAGCTTCGAGATCTTCGCCAAATAATTTTTTGTATGCACTAATCCATTCACTTCGTCTGGCCTGCCAATAGACACCATCGTCTACGCGTGTATATGTATAGCTAATTTGTTTTATAACATGTTCACGAATTTGGTCATTTTCCATAAAAGGACCAGGCATATTTGTAGCTTCGGCTAATGCAGCGATTGTTTGCAATGAATACTGATCGAAATCCACATTATGTTCTGAAGTAAGCATGCTACGGACTGTATCTTTAATAACTACTGGACTCAGGCTGGATTTAATAGCCTCTGCTTGGATCTGAGCACGACTCATGGTGAATTCAGAAATACGCGAAGCTGTAGATTCTATCCAATCGTCTGCTTGTTTTTCGTTACTAAACTTACCCGCTTCTGCTACTAAATTTAGCAGCGCGTCTCGACTATTGAGTAGGTCACTCTCTGGAATTCCAAGCGTTGGCGAACGGTCGACTAATCGAGTAGGAAAGACGTTGGCTGTTTTACAAATCTGATACATTATTCGTACGCCATTAGCATGACTCCAATCTGCTTATTGCATCACATCCTCATCTTCAACAATCGGACTAAAAGACTCACTAAACATCACTTGCGTATTTTCCATTAACCGTCGCATTGGACGAGATAGGTCTAGGTCAGGATACTTTTTTGCGTACACAGCTATTACCTCGGCAGTCGAAAATATTTGTTCTATTGTGTAACGAGACTTGTTCTCTTCGGATTTATCAGTTTCATTTACTAAATTCCAGACTTCATTACTTAATTCGTACATTAGCTCTGCTTTGAGCATTTCAGGCTCTGTTTCAGCTGAAGGGAAAGGTGATGGGGATTCGATTAATTCTGGTTCACCTATTTCTTCATCGAAACGGGGTAATTTATGACGCTGATATGCTGTTTCAGCTTTTTCTTCACGTTTCAAAAAATGTTTTTTATTTTCGCCTGAGCGTTTTTTATCTACATGATCTTTTCGAAGTGGAAATTTGCGACGTTTTTCTTTCGTCAAATAATCTAAACCCGTAGTTGACTCAGGCATGTATCTAGTCTAACAAATTATTGAGCAATTTTTTCTATCTCTTGAATTCGGTCGCGGATTTTGGCGGCGGTTTCAAAATCTAACTGTTTGGCGGCTTCATGCATTTGACGAGACATCATTTTGAGCAGTTTGGTCATATCAGAAGGCGCGAGTTGGTTGACCTTGGACATGTCTACATCGGCGGCATCAATAAGGCGTTTGGATTTGAGGATTTGTTTGGGGTCGAGCTTGATGGGTTCGTCCGAAGTCTTTTCCACAATACGTTCACGAACAGCTTTCATAATCGATTGAGGTGTAATATTGTGATCGGTGTTGTATTTGATTTGAATTTCTCGGCGACGTTCGACTTCGCCAATGGCCGCTTTCATAGAATCTGTGGTTTTGTCGGCGTACATAATCACGACACCTTCTACGTGACGAGCAGCCCGACCCATGGTCTGAATAAGTGAAGTACGAGAACGCAAGAAACCTTCTTTGTCGGCATCTAAAATAGCCACCAGAGAAACCTCTGGCAGATCTAAGCCTTCGCGCAACAAATTGATACCGACGACCACATCGTACGACCCAGTGCGCAAATCGGCCAAGATATCTAGACGCTCTAGCGTCTCTACGTCGGCATGTAAATATTGAACCTTAATATCTTGCTCGAGTAGATAGCTGGTCAGATCTTCGGCCATGCGTTTTGTCAACGTAGTGACTAGCACGCGTTGTTTTTTGGCGGTGCGGAGTTTTATTTCTTTGACTAAATCGGCAATTTGGCCATCAGTGGGGCGAATTTCAATTTTCGGATCAACTAGACCAGTAGGACGAATTAATTGTTCGGCAATATTGCCTTCGGCGAGCGAGACTTCATACTCGTCTGGAGTAGCTGAGACATAGACGGTTTTGCCTTGGCGGCGTTGGAATTCGTCGAAACGTAATGGCCGATTGTCGAGCGCTGCTGGGAGGCGGAAACCATAATCAATAAGCACGGATTTTCTGGCTCGATCGCCATTGTACATGCCACGAATTTGCGGCAGACTCATGTGTGATTCGTCGATGATTAGCAAATAATCTTTAGGGAAGTATTCAAGCAGTGCATACGGAGGATCACCGGGATTACGGCCATCAAAGTAGCGAGAATAATTTTCTATACCGTTGACATACCCGAGTTCGCGTAACATTTCGATATCATAGGTGACTCGTTGTTTGATTCGGTGGGCTTCGAGTGGCTTGCCAATACTTTCAAAATGTTTGACTTGTGCTTCCATGTCGGCCATGATTTCGGTCAATTTTTCGGCCTGGTTGTCTTTGCCAGCAATATAATGTTTGGCTGGATAAATAGTCACTCGGTGCGACATTTGTTCTGGTGGCCAAGGAATCTGGTCACCAGTCAAAGGATTTAGTTTTTCGATTCGCATGATTTTGCCCAGATTGTGGTGTACACGAATACATACATCTTCGTATGCTGGATAAATATCCACCACATCGCCGCGAATACGATAGGTTCCACGATGAAAATCGTAATCTGAACGAACATATTGAATATCATTTAAACGCATGAAAATTTGATCCCGTGTCACTTGGAGACCTTCGACTAAATCTAAAATAGATTTGCCATACTCGACTGGTGAACCAAGATTGTAAATACAGGAAACAGAAGCGACGACAATAGTGTCTTTGCGGGTAAGAAGATTTGTTGTGGCGGCTAATCGCAGCTTGTCGATCTCATCGTTGATATCAGTTTCTTTCTCGATATAGGTATCACTTTGGGGAATATACGCTTCTGGCTGATAATAATCATAATAAGAGACAAAATAGGACACGGCATTTTCTGGGAAAAATTCCTTGAATTCTTGATACAGCTGGGCAGCCAAAGTCTTGTTGTGAGATATGACCAACGTAGGCATCTGATAATGCTGAATTACATTGGCCATAGTGAAGGTCTTACCTGAACCAGTAACACCCAAAAGTACTTGATGATCGAGACCTTTGTCTAAGCCAGCAGAAAGCTGTTTTATAGCTGTAGGCTGATCTCCTGTGGGTTTGTAATTACTATGAAGCTTAAACACGACTTCATTATACAGATCTGGTAATATAGTTTTATGGTTCCACAGGCTCCGTTGACTCAAGAACAATTACTAGAAGCATTGGCAGATTTTCGACTGAGTCTAGAAAAACGATTTGACACTTTTGCTACAAAGGAGGACTTGGAACGGTTTGCCACTAAAAAAGATCTAGAGCAATTTGCTACAAAAGAAGATTTAAAAGATATGTCCGAGTCAATTATTGATCGAGTAGTAGAAGTGTTGGATACTAGTTATGTAACTAAACGAGAATTTGAGCATCTGGGTAGTTGACATTTGGTTTTTCTTCGGGTAGATTAAGGGTATGCCAGTCACACTCTATAATCGCCAAAGACAGATTTTGGATTTTGTAGCTCAATATATCCAAACCAATGGTTACTCCCCAACTCTACAAGAAATTGCTAAAGCATTGGGAGTGTCTTCACTGGCAACAGTTCACGAACATTTGGAAGCCATGGAACGTAAAGGGGTAATCAAACGATTTGACGGCTCGGTACGAGGTATAGAAATATTAGACAAACAAGCTGCTGATCGGACGCAATCAGTAGCAGCAATTGACCTGCCTGTTATGGGTTTTATTGCTGCTGGACAACCAATAGAACCATTTACTGATCCAAGTGCTACTTTTGCTGTACCACCTAGTATGATCAATAGCAAAAAACGTTGTTTTGTCTTGCAAGTAAAAGGAGAATCAATGATTGAAGCAGGAATATATGACAAAGATTATGTAGTAATAGAACAAGTGGAAGATGCTAAAAATGGTGATGTAGTCGTAGCACTTTTGGACAATGGTTTTGCCACATTAAAACGCTATTACAAAGAAGCAACACGAGTAAGACTGGAACCAGCAAATTCTACGATGTCCCCTATTTTTGTGACCAAAGTAAAAATCCAGGGCCGATGTGTGGGAGTGATACGAAAATTTAGTGCTAGTAACTAGTGAGTTTTTTTGGAATCGAGTTTCGCTTGGATTGCGTGGGTGATTACAGGAACCACGGAAACTAAAATGATAATTATAATAATGGTTTCATTGTGTTGACGAATAAAGGGAATATTGCCCAAGAAATACCCCATGAGGGTAAGACCAACGGCCCAAAGCAGTCCTCCTAATAGATTGTAGGTCATAAATGTCCGGTATGGCATTTGGGCAGCACCAGCAACGATTGGGGCAAATGTGCGAACAAATGGGACAAATCTAGCTAAAACTATAGTTTTGGAGCCGTGTTTTTCATAAAACTTTTTGGCGGCTTCTAAATGATGTTTTTTGAATAACTTTGAGTCTTCGCGGGCAAAAATTCTGGGCCCGACTTTGTGGCCAAACATATAGCCAACATTGTCGCCCAAGACTGCAGCGGCAAAACTACAGACTAATAGTAAAAATATATTTACATAGCCTTGAGATGCTAAAAGTCCGGCAGTGAATAACAGACTATCCCCAGGCAAGAAGAAGCCAAAAAAGAGTCCAGATTCGGCAAATACGATGGCTGTGACCGCAATGACCGCCCAAGGACCGAGTGAGACTAAAAAGTTTTCCGGTTTTAGAAGATGATGAACTAGGTCTATAATCTGGCTCATGGGGACATTATACGTGGTAGCAACACCTATCGGCAACTTGCAAGATATTACCTTGCGAGCCAGAGACATTTTGTTGGCTACACGCGTGATTGCCTGCGAGGATACGCGACGGACTGGACAACTACTCAAACTCTTAGCAAAAGATGCACCGATCTCAAAACAGTATTTATCTATCCGAGACTGGAATGAAAGAGATCAGGTCGACAAACTTATGGCCGTATTGATCGCAGAGGATGTGGCACTTGTCTCCGATGCAGGTACACCACTCATATCAGATCCCGGGTTTAAAATCGTCAGACGGGCTTTGGAGCTAGGGGTGAAGGTAGTACCTATTCCTGGGGTGTCTGCTGTCACCACTGCTCTATCGGCGGCAGGATTACCAAGTAATAGATTTTTGTTTTGGGGTTTTTGGGACAAAAAATATTCATTGCTACCTGAAGCCACGAACATTTTTTTTGAATCTCCAGTACGATTGGTGAAAACTCTTGAAACACTGCGTACTACATATCCTGATGCAGACATTGTCGTTGCAAATGAGCTGACGAAGTTTCACGAACGATTTATTTTGTACAACGATGACCCGAGTGACATTGCACAGCTGAAGGGCGAGGTGACAATTTTAGTGTATATTCCCAAGCAGATTGCGACCAGTCATAGTGATGGGGATAGGAATCTGGAGTAGATGAAGCAGTGTGGGGGCAACATCGGCCAGAATACCTTGAGGCACTTGTGACGCGGTCTGAGTCTCTTTGGAAACAATAATTGCTGGCACTGGATTGGCATTGTGCTCTGTGTCTGACAGACCTGTTGTCAGATTGATCATTTCTTCGACATTGCCATGGTCGGCCGTGACAAATAGAGCGCCACCAATAGCTAAAACAGTATCTGCAATTTTACCGATACACTCATCGACTGTTTCACAAGCTTTAATTGCTGCTGGAATATTGCCTGTGTGGCCAACCATATCCGGATTGGCAAAGTTGACCACAATAAAGTCGTACGCCTGGGAAGTAATTTTGTCTATTACTTGAGTCGTGAGTTCACGTGCAGACATTTCTGGCTTTTTGTCATATGTAGGTACCTTTGGGGATGGGACAATGAGATGTTCTTCACTTGTAAACGGTGCGTCACGCAGACCATTGAAGTAATAGGTAACAAAACGTTCTTTTTCGGATTCCGACATGTGTATTTGGCGTAGTCCATGTTCGGATATTACTCGTGCGACGGGGTTGTCTACTGCTTGAGGTGGAAAGGCAATTTGGACTGGTAGATTTTTTTCATATTCAGTCATTGTAATAAAAAAGAGATTGTCTATTTTTGAACCTCGGGTAAAAGGCTTGGGGCGACTTGATGATTCATTTTCAGCGACATGTTTTTTTTGGTATTTGGTGGCAAAAGGGTCCCAACCGACGGTGTTGGCAGTATTTTCAAAGTCGTCTAGAACAAAGGCTTTTGTGAGCTGACGAGGACGGTCGATACGAAAATTAACAAATATTGCCACATCGTTCGATTTGATCAGTGCCAAGGGGATGTTTTTTTCTTTAGTGATAATTGTTGGTTCTATAAATTCATCGGTTAAATTTTGGGAGTAAGCATTTGAGACAGCTTGCTGGACAGATTCGGCTGATTTGCCAGTGCCATGCGTCAGACATTCGTAGGCTTTGGCTGTCCTATCCCAGCGAAAATCACGATCCATAGCGTAATACCTGCCCATGACAGAAGCAATTTTTCCAGTTTTTTCCTGGTTTAAAACTGATTCGAGCTGGTTGATATAGGTGATTGCTGATGAGGGTGGGGAATCTCGACCATCTGTGAAGACATGAATATAGACATTGTTGATATTTTGTTCATGTAAAAAGCGAATTAACGCATAAAAATGTGACAAATCTGAATGAACTCCACCACCACCAACCAAACCCAACAAATGTACATCGCTATTAAATTTTTTGGCATGAGCGGCAGCAGCTTGGAGCTGTTGGTTTTGAAAGAAACTGCCATCGGCAATAGACATATTTATTCTAGGCAAATCCTGGTAAATAATACTGCCTGCGCCAATATTTAAGTGACCTGTTTCTGTGTTACCCGGTTCGCGCTTAGGGAGTCCGACAGATTCCCCATGAGCGATAAGTTGGGTGTGGACAAATGCACTCCAAAATTTGGACATGTTTGGCGTCTTGGCCAGACTAATAGCATTGCCCTCACCCGAAGGGGCGATTCCCCAACCGTCTAAGATAGCCAGAACTACGGGTTTTAGATGAGTCATAACACCCCCCCACCCCCCTCTTGATTCAAGAGGGGGATCAAACTAGTAATAACTTTTTCAACATTGTTCATAATTTCAACTGCAGGTATGCGAATAGTCTTTATATTGAAAGCAAGCAGCCACTTGTCTCTATATATATCATACTTTTTTCGAGACTCGAGTTGGTGATATTTTCCGTCAACTTCTATTGCTATATGTAATTTAGGACAGAAAAAGTCTATCACATACCCGTCGACACTGTATTGTCTGATAAATTTGTAGCCAAGTTGGCGATTTTTTATTTTCCCCCAAAGCATTATTTCAGGGGGAGATGGGTTGTTTCTTAATTGTCGTCTACGCTCTAATAAATTTTTATTGTTGAAATGAAATACTTTTTTCATATTGCCCCTCTTAAATTAAGAGGGGTTGGGGTGTTAGCTTTTATTTTGCATCAGCTCTGATTCGATACTCAAGAAGCGATTGTATTTGGCTACACGTTCTCCTCGGGCTGGGGCGCCCATTTTGGCATAGTCTGCACTGACACCTACGGCAAAATCGGCAATAAAAGTATCCATCGTTTCACCTGAGCGATGAGAGACGACAATTTTCCAACCGGCATTGCGGGCTTGTTTGACCACTTCGAGTGTTTCTGTAATGGTTCCGATTTGATTTGGCTTGATAATCGCTGCTGAACAGGCTTTTTCATTGATCGCTTTTGCGACGCGCTCTTTGTTTGTAGCCAGTAAGTCATCACCGACGACTGTTAGCTGATTTCCCAGCTCGGCAGTTAGACTGGTCCAACCACGCCAATCGTCTTCGTGTAATGCGTCTTCCAGAAGTCGCAAATGATATTCGTTGTTTAAATCACGTAAATATTCGATAAACTCGGCGGTTTCCATAGGCGAGGAACGGTCTTTGATCGTGTACCTACCATCTTTATAAAATGTGTCTGCTGCTACATCGAGACCTAGTTCTACATCTGTGACAGGTTGCTTGCGAGTCTCAACAATTGCTTCATTGAGGATTTCTAAAGCATCCAGATTTGTGAACAAATTTGGAGCAAATCCGCCTTCGTCTCCCACGCTATGAATAGCACCGCGACGAGCGAGTAATTTTTTGATGGTTTGATAAATGATAATTCCTGTTTGTAGTTGATTGGCAAAAGTGTCCACTCGACGAGGAATGAGTAAAAATTCTTGAAAATCCAAATTACCAGCGCCGTGCAGACCGCCATTGATCATGTTGAAAACTGGTGAAGGAATAAACAGTGGTGAAGTATTACTAGCTAGTGTTGCAATATATTTATACAAAGGTAGCTTGGCAGCAGAAGCCATGGCTTTAGTAGCAGCCATTGAAACAGCTAAAATGGCATTGGCTCCCAGATTTGTTTTGTTTGGTGTGCCGTCTAGAGTGATCAAGGCGTTATCTAATTGAAACGGACTGTCGAACGATTGATTTACTAAGGCATGATTGATTTCGTTATTTACATGACCAACTGCCTTGAGTACACCCATACCTAAATAACGATTAAGATCACCATCACGGAGTTCTTCGGATTCATAGCTGCCAGATGTACCTGAAGGAGCCGAAGCAACACCATATTCACCATTATCTAAAAAAACTGCGGCTTCAACTGTAGGATTGGCACGAGAGTCAATAATTTCTCGGGCATATACTTGAGAGATTTTCATTTTTTGTTTTTGGAAATAAATTTTTGTTCCGCATGAAAGATGGTATCACGGGTTCGAGCAATGGCATCGGGATTGATAGAAATACTGGTGATTCCCCACTCTACCAGCTTTTCTACAAGTTCGGGGTATTCTGAAGGAGCTTGGCCACAAATTCCACACATAATGCCGCGTTGAGCACATGTGCGGACGGTTTTTTCTAGTGCCCACATGACAGCAGGGTTACGTTCATCGAAATTTGGCGCTACTTCAGAATTGTCGCGGTCGATACCAAGTGTCAACATGGTTAGGTCGTTACTACCGATAGACACTCCATCAATACCAACGTCGATAAATTGATCCAACAATATGACATTAGCAGGAATTTCGACCATCATAAATAGTTTGAAGGTAGCGGAACGATACAAGCCGGCACCAGCGACTAATTTTTTGACCTCTGTCATTTCATTGACAGTAGAAACAAAAGGGATCATTAGCCAGAGATTGGTGAGACCCAACTTGTTACGAACTTTTTTGATAGCTTCGAGCTCTAAAGCAAAGACTTCTGGAGTTTTAATATACCGATACGCTCCACGAAACCCTAACATAGGATTTGATTCTTGAGGTTCATATAACTCTCCACCTTTTAAACTGCGGTACTCATTGGTTTTGAAATCTGTGGCTCGGTAGATGACAGGTCGAGGGAAAAAGGCTTTACAAAACTGGCCAAGCTGTTCGGCCAATTTGTCGATATATTGATCCGACTTACCATCGGCTATCATTTTTTTTGGATGAACCCCGATACCAGCAATCATAAATTCGGCACGCAATAATCCAACACCATCGACATGTTTTTGACTGATTTTTTCAGCCAGATCGGGCTCGGCTAGATTTACATATAATTTGGTAGCGGTAGTATGATCTTCATACTCTGTCTCAGCTTTGGGAGCCAACACGCTCATTTGAGTTTTGGTCAACGTACCGGCATATACATCGCCTGTAGAACCATTGAGGGTGACAATCATGCCATCTTTGAGTGCTTTGGTCGCAGTGGTAGTACCTACGATACACGGAACACCCAGCTCGCGTGAGACGATGGCAGCATGAGATGTGAGTCCTCCTCGATCGGTAATAATGCCTGCAGCTCGTTTCATAGCAGGAACAAAGTCTGGCGTGGTCATTTCAGTCACCAAAATATCCCCATTTTTCACCTTATCCAGCTGCTTAATATCAGGTACAAGTCGGACAGGACCTGAGATTAGCCCTGGGGAAGCTGGGGAACCAGTAAGCAGTTTTTGTAGGGAAATGGTGGGGTTTTTAGGGGTAGTGGCTTTAGCTGATTCGTCGCCCAGGGTGGTGATGGGTCGGGCTTGAGTGATATAGAGGGTGTTATTGGCATAGGCCCACTCGATATCCTGAGGGAAAAAATAATGCTGGTGGATTTTTTTACCGAGTTCAGCTAATTCTAAAACGTGGGCATCGGAAATCTTTTGGATAGATTGTTCGTTTTTTGGCACTGCTTCTTGTTTTACTCCCTGACTATTGCGGATTTCTTTGACCTCTTGAGTACTAAGTTGTTTGCCAAGAATTTTGGATTGAGACTTGGAGATTTCAAAATGATCCGGGGTAACCACACCCTGGACAATATAATCTCCCAATCCCCAGACGGCTTCGATGACTAATTTGTCTTTGTCTTTGCTAATCGGGTCGACTGTGAACATAACTCCAGAAACTTCGGACTGGATCATAGCTTGGATGGGTACAGCGATACCGACTTTGAAATGGTCGTAGTTTTTTTGTACTCGGTAAAAAATACTCCGCTGACCAAATAATGACTCCCAGCATTCACGAATTTTGAGAACCACATTCGCGTCGCCGCTAATATTTAAATATGATTCTTGTTGGCCAGCGAACGAAGCGTCTGGTAAATCTTCGGCTGTGGCTGAAGAACGTACCGCAACAGCTAAATTTTCCATATGTCCACGATGCTGTTTGGCCAGTTCGTGATAACTGGTGATAATTTCTTGAGACAGATCACTAGGCATTTCACCAGAAGCTAATAGCTTTTGAACACTGTCGGCAGCTTTTTTGAGCTGATCAGGATTGTTTACATCACAGCCAGAGAGCACTTCTTTGATTTTGGGCCGAAGATTGTTGTGGTCGAGAAAATAGAAATACGCAGTAGATAGAACGACAAATCCTGGAGGTACCGGAATATTGGCAGATGTTAGCTCGCCCAAATTGGCGCCTTTGCCGCCAGCGATATCTACATCGTTTTTATGAAGTTCGGAAAACCATTTAATGTATTTCATATATTAATTTGTACTTTTGGCCATTTCGTCTTTAAACCAGTCTACCCAGGGTATGGGGCCAGGATCTGTTTGTTCTTTTTGAGACAGTGCGTATGCGACTGCAGCACCAGCTTGGACGAGCTGGAGGGTTTCATATAGTGTCGAGATAGCTGAAACTGAGAACGAGACAGTAGGAATATTTTGTTTGGCTAGTAATTGTTTGGTTAATTGGTAACGTTTTTTGATACGAGGATGATATTTGTCAGATTCAACCAAAACAAAGCATAAATTTTGTGAATTGGAGGTTGGGTGCGTCAGACCTTCCATGAGATGATGGTTCAGTTCTGGAAGATCGAAATATGTGGCAAAACATTTGGCGTTTTCATTTATTTGATTACGAAACGCAATGGCTGCACCCTGGAGATGTTCGCTGCTGACTAAGACTGGTATTTTGTTTAACAAGGTGGTTGCAAGTGATTCGATTTGGGGATCTTTTTGTTTTGAAGTCAAAAAACTAGCTAAATCTGCAAGACTCCCCTGGTCATGCATCAAATCACAGACAGACAAAATTCGTAGCAGGCCAATAATATTGTAGCCAAGTGCCATGCGTGGTTGGCCACTTGGATTGTGACTGGGTGTAAATATATATTTTGGAACACGCTTTTGTTCGGCTATTTCAGCGAGTTTGCCACCAGAGGCTAGAATAATTACTTTGGCATTTCTGGCAAATGCTTCGTCTAATGAGGAAAGCGTTTCTTCGGTGTTGCCTGAGTAAGACGATGCGATGACTAATGTATTTTGGTCAACGAAATTTGGCAGATGATATTGGGTAGAAATAAACAGTGGAACTTTTAGAACCTGACGTTCCAAACTGGCTAAAATTCGACCACCCAAGGCAGAGCCACCCATACCTGAAATAACAATGTTTTGAAGATGCAAATACTCTGAGGGGACGGAAAATTCCGCTAGATCTGTCAATACTTGACTGCATTGCTGCGGAAAGGCATTTACGGAAGACAAAACATTGAGTGAATCAGTTGACACGAATTTAGATTACCGTTTTACAAGCCACAGTTCAAGCGCAGAAGTGAGATCAAACGGACTGGAAGAGGTTTTTTGAGCATAATCGATATACAAAAGTTGTTCATATTTACTCAATAAATCATTCTCAGAAAAAGTCTTTTTGATTCGACCTTCGCCAGTGATGACCTTGTGAAGACGAGTGACTAAACTGGCAAATACCTGTTCGACTGGCATAGTTTCTATAGATTTGTGAAACGATTCAATAGTGAGTGTGTCTAAAAAATCAAATAAATATTTGGGCAAAGGAAAAACTTTTATATTGCTGGCTTGAATGCCTTTTAGTTGCGATACGGTGAGCTCTTTGTTTTCCCAAATGAGTATTTGTTCCGTTTGGCGATCGACTACATACTCTAAAAGTTGTTTTTTTTCGGCGCTTTGGCGGCGACTGTATACATTTTCTAGCACGAGCATCGGAGTCTGACCGAGAAGAGTCATGGTACCCAATATTTGTCCCATTTCACTCACAGATATTTGGTCACCATTTCGTTCGACCAGTTCTATACCTTTGGCTTTTGCGGATTGTTTTTGAGCCAGAAAAAATTGGCGAGATTGGACTTGGTTATCACCGTGGATTATGAGCATATTTATTGTTGCAGCACGATGGTATCACCGATTTGGATATTGTGCTGTTTTGCAAACCCAGCATTTACCTCCAAGACTTTGTCTGTGGGGACACCAGGCGAGACAATCTGTGGAACCCCACCAGTTTCGGCAGGAGGTGGGATACGATCGGTAATTGCGACGATTTGGTTGTTATTGATCCAGATCATATCCAAAGGAAAATGCATATCTTTCATCCAAAAACTATGTGGTTCTACCGTTGGAAAAATAAATAACATACCACGATCACTTGGTAGACTTGGCCGGTCTGAAAGACCATGAGCCAGGGCGGATTCAGTATCTGCGATTTCAATCGTAATTTGAACATCGCGTACTTTTAACGTGGCTAAGTGTTCTTTAGCAAATGTTCTTTTAAATAAATTGATCACTTTATTGATCAATGGGGTTTTTTGGGGATCCACCTGGACTGAAGCCGTGGTATTTTGCCGGGGACTAAGGACGGACTGATTTGGGTTCAGTAATGGACTGCCGACTATCTTAGGTAAAGATTCTATTTCTTTGTAGACATCTTTGGGCTGATGATTTTGATCCAGCAAGGAAAATGATGCAAAATCTGGCGAAGCAGCAAAGAGTAAAAATGGCGTGATAGCAACAATATTTGGCTCAGTCCAGACTGAAGTAAATGCCGGAGTGTAAAACGGATATTGGTTTTTCCGACCTGTTTCGGTGACGAAAAATGGTAACGACTGAACCCGAGTTAAGTTTAATGATAGTAAATACGTCCGTTCGTAGTCATAACTTTTTAGTCCAAATCGCGAGCGAGAATTGACTGGAGCAGAAAATCCAGGATTGGGATACGAATGCACAGATAAGCCATCCACTGAATCAATCCATCTTGGCACAGCTTGGGTCATACGCCGATAAAATTGAAATGCTTCTAATGACGTCTTGCTAGTCGGAACGGACATATCCAGTCCAGCACTGAGAATGAAAAAATCGGGTGAACGGGCCGAAAAAATGCTTTTAGCGTTTACTAATAGTTTGGCGTATTCAGCGGGGTTAATCTGGCCACCCCATTCATTGGCATGATTTGGCTCATTAAAAACGATGATATAACGATTGTTTGTGGGCCAAGGCATTTGATCCAAAAAATTTGCGAAATCTACCAGGTCGTAGACTGTCGGAGATTCCCAATTTGTGCGATCGACATAGGTGGTGAGCCGAATAATTGGGATGATATGTAATTTACGGCAGTTTTGAAAAAATTCAGTCCATTTGGCAATATCTCGATCGTCACTGCGAATGGGTAATGTGACATATCCCCAATCTCCGCCGCTACTATTGACGAGTTTGGCAGCGGAAAAAATTTCATTCGGATCTAATATGTGTACACCAACCCGATTATTTGGAACAGATAATGGCGGATAAATTGCATGCACACTATTGCCACCACTTAAAAGGGAGCACACAACTAGGCCGATAAAACCAAGCAAAATTTTTTTCACTGATTTATTATACTTTTTTCGCGTCTTTGGCTAACTTACGAACATGGCAAACAGCAATCGCAATCGCGTCTGCTGTGTTATCAAAATGAGTTTTTTCACCTTTTTTTTCTTCGATATTAAACATGGTTTTGACTGCAGCTTTCATCACTTTTTTATCAGCACGACCATCTCCTCCAACATAGAGCTTGACCTGCATCGGAGTGTAATCAAATACAGGTACGCCATGGTGATGAATAGCTAGCTTTATAACTCCAATTGCTTGACCAACTGCAATAGCAGTAAGGGCATTGGTGGCAAAGAATAATCGTTCAATAGAAACGATTTCAGGCTTGTGTTTGGTAAGGATGTCTGTGATGTTGTCGTAAATAAATTCCAGCCGTTTGCCATGCTCCCAGGTCTTGGGGGTTTCGACTAGTCCATAGTCGATTAATGTAAAGGCATCTGTCGAATCTGCGTCGAGTACGCCAAAGCCAGTAGTGGCAGTGCCTGGATCGATACCGAGTATTCTCACTACGGTACAATAGCATTTATATGCGACTTATGACAATGATTATTGGCTGGTTGGGAGGAATATTACTACCGCAGGCCGTAGTAGTTCCCACACCAACGCCAGCAGTATTGGCTCAAACTGCGTCAAAATATCAGACCAGCTTTTTTCATGTATATCCAGATCAATCCTTGTCTCTGATCGCCAATTTTTCCCAAAAAGCTGACTCTAGTACACTGCAGCAGACTCATGGCTGCATCGCCGGAATAAATGGTGGGTTTTATTCCGAATCACACACGCCAATTGGGTGGTTTGTCGAAGATGGAAAACAAATAAACACATCTCAAAAAAATAGTTTATTTAATGGGTTTTTATCTCGAGATCTACAAGGACGGGCAGAGATTGATAATATATTGCCTAAAACAGAAGTTTGGTCTGGTGTACAAACTGGACCGATACTGTTTTATAAGGGCGAACCGGTCGAGTTGCAGCTGGTTCGAGACAAACAAGCTCGACGAATGGTGGCTGCCGCTACTTCTAGTGGAGATTTGTTGTTTTTAAGTTTTTATACTGATGCATCTTCTTTAGATGGTCCGCTTTTGGCAGAGCTACCTGGCTTGATTACAGAGTTTGAGCAAACACATAAATTTGACATCGTAGCGGCGGTAAATCTAGATGGTGGGTCGGCATCAACATTTTTTTCTGAAGAAATACAATTATCAGAGTGGCAACCTATCGGCAGCTTGTGGTGTGTGAAATAGGCTATTTTTTGGGGCAAAAATTGTTTAATGGCGAGATTTTGATTTCTGGCTGTTTGGGATCACGGGACTTTTCCAAGGCAATTGCTGAGTGACATTGGCCGCACACTGCTGACCACCAGCTATACATAATTTTCATATCAGTTTTCCAACTCAAATTTTGAGTCAACTGCGGATTGGCTTCTAAATATGTTTTCAGACATTCTTGGTTCATGAACGAGTTTTGCGCTTTTTAGCAGTCAGTTTTAATTGCAGAGTAGCCTTAAGTAGTTCTGCTTGGGCTTTGACTAGATCTGTTTTGTCAGTTTGTTGTTGTAATAACTGTGCGGCTCGTTCTTGAGCGGCTTTGACTTGTTCTTCTTGGATATCGTCGGCGTTGATACCAAAATCGACCATGACTGAAACATCTGAGCCAGTAATTTTGGCAAAACCGGTGCCCACAGCAAAGGATTCCTCTCGACTACCAGTCTTGACCACTACTTCACCATGTTCGACCAACGTATAGATTGGCGCATGGTGAGGCAAAATAGTAATTTGACCAGAAGCACTCGGTAAGGTGACGGCATAGCAGTCTGACTTGGCAATAACGCCTGAGGGAGAAATGAGAGAAAATTTGATCATGATGTTTTTACACTATCAATATTACCCTTCATGTAAAATTTGTCTTCAGAAACATCGTCTACATCGCCATCAATAATTTTGGCAAACCCGGCTACTGTGTCGTCTTTGGAAACATATACTCCTGGGCGACCTGTAAAGGCTTCGGCGACAAACATAGGTTGGGTAAAGAAGCGTTGAATTTTTCGGGCACGGGCTACTGTTTGTTTATCTTCATCTGACAACTCATCTACTCCCAAAATGGCAATAATATCTTGGAGCTCTTTGTAACGTTGGAGGACTTTTTGGACCCCACGAGCAACTCGGTAATGCTCTAGACCAACGACATTTGGATCTAAGACACGGGAGGATGATGCGAGTGGGTCGATAGCAGGAAATAGAGCTTGTTCAGCTAGACTACGCTCGAGAGATAAGGTGCTATCTAAATGAGAGAAGGTGGCAACTGGGGCAGGATCAGTATAATCGTCGGCTGGTACAAAGACTGCCTGAATAGAAGTAATTGAGCCTTTGTTCGTAGAAGCAATGCGCTCTTGTAAGGCACCCATTTCAGTAGCTAGGGTCGGCTGATAACCAACAGCGGATGGGATCCGGCCGAGCAATGCAGACACTTCAGACCCAGCTTGGGCAAAACGAAACATGTTATCGATGAACAGTAACACATCTTCGCCTTTTTCATCACGGAAATACTCAGCCATGGTAAGTGCTGTAAGTGGCGTGCGTAGACGAGCACCAGGTGGTTCGTTCATTTGACCAAAGACCATGACAGTGCGATCTAGCACCCCTCCCTCACCCAATTCTCGATACAACTGTGTCCCCTCGCGAGTTCGCTCACCAACACCAGCAAAGACAGAATGACCTTTGTGAACGACGCCAATATTTCGAATCAGCTCCATGATAATGACAGTTTTTCCAGTACCGGCTCCGCCAAAAACTGCTGTTTTTCCACCGCGTACAAATGGTGCAATTAGATCAATAACTTTTATACCCGTTTCTAAAATTTCCAATTTTGTATTCACTTCGGCGAATTTAGGAGCGGGACGATGAATGCTGACAGTTGACTGATTTTTTGGTAGCGACTTACCGTTATCAATTGGCTCACCGAGGACGTTAAAAATTCGACCAAGTGTTTGCTCACCGACCGGAACCTGGATTGGAGCACCTGTATCTATGACTTCCATCTGCCGAATCAATCCTTCAGTCGGACCCATGGCTATCGACCGAACAAGTCCTGGCTCAAGAATCGTCTGAACTTCTAAGGTCAGATCGTTTATTTTTAAAGCAGAAAATACTTGAGGTGTCTGATCTGGTGCAAATTGAACATCTACAACAGGCCCTGTTATTTGGATGATTTTTCCAGGATTGAAATTTTTTTTCATAGACTAATAATATTGGCGGTTAAATCGGCTATTTCGCTCGTTATCTTTTCCTGTCGTGTTTTATTGTACAGGAGCTGATAGTCGGACACGATATCGGCAGCATTATCACGAGCTTTTTTCATTGCTACCATGCGTGCGCTGTGTTCGGCTGCGATACTGTCTTTAAGTATTTGCGCCAGTTGAATTTCTAGATAGTGACGAACTAGATAGGTTTGGACGGTAACCGGGTCTGGTTCAAATTGTATTTGTTGTGCGCTGGGCGTCTTGGAGGAGATTGTAGGGGCAAGAGGTAAAAATTGTAAACTTTTGGCTTGCTGAACAAGTGTTGAAATAAATTCGGTATAGATTATATAGACACCTTTGGTGGAACCAGATATATATGCATCTGTAATTAGTCGAGACAATAATGCAATTTGGACTGAAGGGAGAGATGATTTTTCGGGAGTAACATCGGCGATAATATTTAAACCTAATTTCAGGCTCATAGAGGCAGCTTTTTTGCCCCAAACAATTACTTGGATAGGACCCGTGGTTTGTTGCTTGAACAGGAGTATTTGTTTGAGCAAATTTGTGATCAATGGACCTGCTAGACCTTTGTCTGGAGCAACAAGAACAACCAGCGTTGGAGCTTGAGGGTTTTTGGGTGGATTTAGTAATGGATGGGCACTATCGATATTGTAGGACTGGAGCTGGGCAAGGGCTGAGGCGATTTCAAGGGCATACGGTCGGCTAAGATTGGATTCTAGTTGAGCTCGGCGCATTTTTACGGCTGAAACCATTTCAAGAGCCTTTGTCACCTGACCGATATTTTTGGCTGATTTGATCTTTTTTTTAATATCTCGCAAGGATGCCATGTTAGGTAAATCGAGTTAATAATTTTTGAGCAACTGTTTCTAATAGTTTTTCTGATTCAGGCGACACAACTTTTTCTACTTTGATTTGCTCTAGAACTTTGGCATCATGTTCAGATAAAAGAGTGACAAAGCTTTCGACAGCAGTAGAAATTTGGTCGATATGTATGTCGTCGAGATAGCCTTTCATACCTAACCAGATTTGAGCAACTTGGTGCTCAACCGCTAGTGGCTGGAACTGTGGCTGTGTGAGTAATTGTGTAAGCGCTCTACCTCGATCTAAACGTTTTTTTGTATCATCATCGACATCTGAGCCAAATTGGGCAAATGCAGCCAATTCGCGATATTGAGCCAAGTCGAGCTTCATTTTTCCAGCCACTTGTTTCATGGCTTTGATCTGCGCATCCCCACCCACACGTGAGACTGAGAGTCCGACTGAAATTGCCGGTCTAATACCCGCATTGAACACATCTGGGTCTAAAAATATTTGACCATCCGTAATGGAGATAACATTGGTAGGAATATAAGCAGAAATATCAGCGGCTTGGGTTTCGATGACAGGTAGGGCAGTAATTGAGCCACCACCTAAGTCATCATGCATTCGAGCAGCTCGTTCTAGTAATCGACTATGAACATAGAAAATATCCCCTGGGTATGCTTCGCGACCCGAAGGACGGCGTAGCAATAAGGATAACTGGCGATACGCCCAAGCATGTTTGGTCAGATCGTCGTACACAATAAGTACGTCTTCACCCTGATCCATAAAATATTCGGCCAAGGAAGTCGCGGCAAACGGTGCCAAGTATTGCATACTCGCACTATCTGATGCACTTGCAGCAACGATGACTGTTTCTGTGAGTGCATTGGCTTGTTGGAGCTCGCCTACGACTTGAGCAATTTTGGCTTGTTTTTGACCGATAGCTACATAAATAGAGATGACTCGCTTTTGGTCGGGGCCTAAATTTTTGTTTAATCGAGATTGGTTGATGATGGCATCCAGTGCTAAGGCGGTTTTGCCTGTTCCGCGATCACCAATAATTAATTCACGTTGTCCACGACCAATAGGCACCAAGGCATCGATGACTTTTACCCCAGTCTGCAATGGCGTGCGCACATCCTGACGCCGGATTACTCCAGGTGCAATTTTTTCTACAGGAACTTTGTGAACTTTTTTTATTTTAGTAACGAGCCCATCGATAGGTACAAGTAGTCCATCCACAGTTCGTCCTAGTAGTTCATCTGAAGCTGAGACAGACAAAATTTCACCAGTAGTTTTGACTTCGTCCCCTGGCCGTAGATGATCTGAATTGCCAAGCGAAATAATATCGACATGGTCTGGCTTGAGATTGAATACTACTCCATCAAGCCCATTGGCAAAATTTACGCGCTCTCCTACCATAGCTTGAGACAGACCTGAAACCGCAACCACTCCATCACCAACTGTTAGAACATGACCAACACTACTTAGAGCAATGTTCGGAGTGTGAGCAATTTCTTTTTTGATTGAAGCAGCAATATCTGCGGCATCAAACATACAATCCTCCCAACTTGGCTTGAACAGATAAATCTAATACTTGGTCACCCAGCCAGATCTTTAGACCACCGACCAAATCTGGATTGACCATAAAATCGGCATGCGATTGCTCAAGATGTGTTTTTATCCATGCCATAAGCGTTTCTTTTTCATCTTCTGAAAGAGCAATTGCTGACTCTACGCGAACTTTCGTTATGGTCGGAATGTGTTTTTGGAGGGCGGAAATAATTTCAGGTAAGCGAGCGATCTGATCTATATCAGATAAATATTTAATGATCCCCGAGACAATTTGGTCTGTAGAAGGAGTGTGGCTGGTCATGATTATTTCAAAGATTCTAAAGCGGACTGGATTTGGGATTTTTGCCATTTGATATCAGCTTTTTTTTGCGACAAGATTTCATCGACAATGGATTTGGCGATATCTGTTCCATGTTTTTCTATTTCTTTTTTGGCCAATTCTTTTTGCTGGTCGATCTGTTTTTTGGCCAATGAAATTTCATTTGATGCTTGGACCTTGGCGGCTTCTTTGCCTGCTTGTTTTAGCTGACTGGCTTCTGACTTGGCTTCGGAAAGTAATTTTTGGATATCGTTTTTTAATTTTTCGTGTTCAGTAGCTTTTTCAGCTTCAAATTGTTTGAGACGAGCTTCGATTTCTTCTTTGCCCTGATAAGCGTCTTTGATAGCTTGACGGCGAGACTTGAGTGCTGATTCAATTTGAGGGTATAAAAATTTTCTCAACACGACGAAGAGGATAATGAAGCTAATGATTTGCGCGATAACCAGCGCTGGGTCTACCCCTAAGGTTTCCATGGTTTACTGGATGATTAGCGAGATAACCAGAGCGTAAATCGCTACGGCTTCTGCAAATCCCAAAGCGAGAATCATGATCGTGCGAATTTGGCTGGCAGCTTCTGGGTTTCTACCGATAGCTTCGACTGCTTTTCCGCCGATGATTCCGATTCCAATTCCCGGACCGATGGCACCTAGACCGATTGCTAATGCTTTTGCAAGCAGTGTGAGATCCATATAACACTCTTATTCTAACGAATTTCGCTGAATTTGTATAGAGACTAGGCGTGTTTGGAAGAGGGGGTATGGGAGACGAATAATCCAATAAAACTGAGGGTTAATACTGAGAAAATAAAGCCTTGAATAAAGCCGACAAAAACTTCGAGTAATAAAAACGGAGCCTGAATTAGGCCTCCTGGGAATGCATGCCACAGAGCAGGTTTTCCAATAGCTAAGGTGATCATAGACGCAGCTGCAACCAGCAAGACTTCACCAGCAAAAACATTGCCAAATAAACGGAAAGCAAAAGACAGAATTTTAGAAAATTCGGTTACGATTTCGAGTGGGTTTTTAAAGTGTAATATATGAGCCCGTAGGCCATTGGCTTTAATACTGATTGCTTGTGTTGCTACGACACTGACGAGGGCAAGGGCAAGTGTAGTATTTAAATCTGCATTTGCACCTCGAAATAGTGGAGTAAATTCAGTTTCATTGTGTACGGTATGCCAAAATCCCAATGAGCCAACTCCAGGAAGAACTCCTAACCAGTTCGACACGACGATAAGAAGAAAAAATGTGACGACAAACGGGACATATTTACGGCCCTGTTCGCCAATAATATTTACTGCCATCGTGTCAAAGGTTTCATATGCTAACTCGAAGATTTGCTGAAGTTTTGACGGCAATCGTTTGAATGACATTCCTACAGCTATACCAACGATAATTAGGATTAGTACCGTAATCCAGGATGTCAGAAGTGAATTTGTTATACCAATATTGCCAATATGGAATAAGGTCTCGGGCCGTATAGAGATGTGCATTGTAGATTTATTCTACTACTGTCAGTAGTAGACTGTTGGTGCTTCCCGCGATTTGACCATGTTGACCATGGATGACCAACATTTGTTCGCCGGAGTTGATCAGTTTTTGTGCCTTGAGATGTGCTAGCAATTGTTTGTCTAGGTGAAAATCAGTATTTGGCTGGCTATCTACTACTCCCTGAACACCATATGACAAACTCAACTCTTCGACGACTTTGTGATTTTTAGTGACTGCAATGATTCTGGCATCTGGCCGATAACTAGATAATAAACGTGCAGTGTAGCCAGATTCTGTAAAGATAAGATACACACTAGGCTTAAACATAGCAGCAGCAGAGACTACGGCTTTTGTAGAAGTGTCTGAAGAAAAATCTAGTTGAGGTATGACTGCTTTGGTTTCGTTGTACTCGGCAATTTTGGCCATGGCTTCAACGGATTTAATGGGATATTTACCAAAGGCGGTTTCTCCAGAGAGCATGACGGCATCTGTACCATCCCAGACGGCATTGGCTACGTCAGTGGCTTCGGCACGAGTCGGACGAGGATTTTCAGTCATACTTTGGAGCATTTGGGTGGCAACAATGACCGGTTTACCAGCTAGACGACATTTGTGAACGATTTGTTTTTGCCAGTAGGCCAATTGTTCAATGGGTATTTCGACGCCCAAATCTCCCCGACCAATCATGATACCGTCTGAGGCGGTGAGAACTTCGTCAAAATTATCAATAGATTGCTGACTCTCAATTTTGGCAATCACAGCTGCGGTCACGCCACGTTTGTCCATTTCAGCACGAAGAATATCGATATCTTTTTTTCGACGAGCAAAGGAAAGAGCCACAAAGTCGACTTTATTTTTGGTAGCCATATCTAACTTTTTTAGATCTGGATCAATAAGGGAGGGCAAATCTATGTCTTTACCTGGGAAATTTACACCTTTACGATTTTTGACGCGATAATCATCTCGAGATTTAGCAACGATCAGATCTGGTGTCACTTTTTGGATATCAAATTCCATGAATCCGTCATCGATGAGCAATTCATCTCCGGCATTGAGAATATCAAAGATTGAAGCATGCGGGAGGCAAAACACGACTGAGTCATCTTTGAAAGTGGAATGAAATTCGACTACTTCGTCTTTGGCTACACTGATTTCAGCTTTGTCTTTTGTTTCCAGACGAATTTCCGGACCTTGAAGATCAATCAAAATTCCTAGTGTGTGACCAATTTTTTTGGCGATGCTGTCAGCTAGCTTAATTCGCTCTTCATGCCATTCGACCGTGGCATGTTTCATGTTGAATCGGAAGACATTGGCGCCAGCGCGCATGAGTTCTTCCATTTTTTCAGCTGAATCTGAAGATGGACCAATTGTAGTGACGATTTTGGTTTTTTTGTTTTGCACAGAGGATATTGTACTGTATTGGGGGACTTTTTTACAGTGTCTGAATGTGAAGTCCAGTTTTGCCAGCCTCCGTGTTACAGGAAATTTGATACTCGAAAATATCGGATAATTGGTTTTGAGTCAGAAAGCTTTCGGATAGAAGTGTCTGGGAAATATAAAATCGACTCACGGCGATTTCATGGCTAGAATTGGCAGGAAATTTTCGCAGAGTGATAGCAGGTTCGTATTTGAAATATTTTTTAATGCCATTATCTAGGCGACATTCATAATTGGGTCGAACTTCTCGACCTGCAGCATTACAATTTTTGAGTTGATAGTCTGATAAAAATCCCTGGTATTGAGTCAGGGTTCCCTTGGCTACAACTACAAATTTACAACTATAATAATCTTCACGGGTCTGGTTTTGAGTGTTGAGGACATAGTAGGTGATTTTTTTACCATCTTTGTCGATATATGTGCGAGGCTCGACTCGGGAAGAAAATGTATTTTGGGGGAAGCTGAAGTTTGATTTGTTAGGTCGTAATAAACGAAACAGATAGACACCTAGGCCAATAATAACGGCCAATATGAGTATAAAAATAATGACTCGGACGAAGACACTAGAAGTATTTTTGACTGGCGTAACGACTGCCATATATTTATCTTAGCAGTTTTATAAAAAAAGCGCCCCGATTAAAGGGCGCTATGAAAACTAAACAATTTGCATTGCAGATGGTTCTAGGAACCTACAGGTTTGTTGGTCATACTGGAAACCGGTAATTTTTTTGTCAGCATTTCTAAACCACTTGATGCGGTCAACAAAAATGGCATACGCATTTGCCGTAGTCCCAATCCAACCAAAAGCGCCTTCTTTAGTGATAAGTTGTGAGAAAGTGATTTTGAGGAAACCGTGGGCAATGATTTCGATTTGTTGGATTTGGCCTAAATACAACTTACGATTATCTTCAATTTCCAAGACTTTACCGATATAGGGCTGAAGTTCGTTGAGAACTGAACTCATTTATGTTTCCTCCTTTAAACTCACGACTGGCCGGCGCAATGGTTCGTGCCAACTTTGTGGGAAAAGTGTGCCGATTTCACCGATAATAGTGGTTTGATAACATAAAACTCCATCTCGACGCGCAGCAAAAAGGCTAATGGTGATATCAGTTGCATACGTTTCTGGCTTAACTTCATACCAGATTCCATCAACAAGCTTTGCCTGCCAGACATAAGTAATGCTTATCGTACCTTCATTCAATGTGATGTTTTGTGTTTCACCACGGTATACATATGTATTTCTTTTGTCATGGACTTCATGTTGACCACCGATAAACTTACTCAGTATTTCCTGAGTTGGTTCAATTACTTGAATCATACAGATTCTCCTTTTTTTGTTCGAATTTTTATCTGCAATTTGAATGTACTACTAGAACAAGTCATACACAGCTGTAGTATATGGTTGTTTGAGGCTAGATTTTACCATTTTTCCAAGCGAAAATAAAAAAAGGCGCCTAACAGATTTTGTCTGTCAGACGCCGGGAAAAGAAATTGCGGATTTTTCTATTTATAGTAACTACTTAGACCAGCCATGATTAGCCAAGCGCCAATCCCTAGAGATACGTAAGTGGTGCTGAACATGCCAAGCCAAATATATCGGAGGAAAAGATTTTGGCTTTTGGTGATTTTGTAAATCACCAAACCTATCCAAAGAATTACGCACAACGCTTCGCTGACCAATCCTAATTCGGTCCCAGACCTGAGCGGGTTTGGCAAGATTCTTCCACCAATAATCGCCGTGCCTAAGAATAACAATACTAACGTCACTACCAAAAAGACCCACGGTAGGACTTTATTTGTATTTTGCCTAACCAGACTTATGGCTCCATTCATAAAAACCAAACTCCAGATTGTTATTACAAACCCGTGCGATAGCATCATTTCTTACCCCTGAGGCATTACAACCCTCGTGAGAATCGCGCCGAGAATGATAAGAGAGATTGAACACCCTAAGACCATATATTGTGCAACTGATTTGATTGAAGGATATTCGACCTGGAGGAGAACAAACTGCATGATTGCCACAATTGCGGCAAACAAGGCAATCAAATATCCACCAATATGAATCCAAAGAATATCAACCACTGACAGAGACATTGTACATAAAGATATGCTTGAAAGTAGACTGCACAAAATGGCCAGTGAGACGAGACTCCAGTCCACTCTATCGTGAACTAGATGTCGATATTTTCTTTCGATATAAAGACAAAAACTAGATAAGATAAGAAAGGCCAACACATGCGTCGACATGAGGATATTTACTTGAAAGGCAGAGTCCTCTGTTTCAAAACTTCCAATAACAAACAACCCAAAACCTGCTGCAAGCAAGACTAAACAGAGATAAAGAATTGGTATTTGACCAATCTTGGGATTACTCTCTGGGAAGTCTGACTCCAGTCCTTTTATAACAACTATTTCCATGTAGGATACAGACATAAGTATCACGCCATACAGTTTTAGAACGCTGACTGAAAAATTTGTGTCAAAGATCGTAAAAATGTAAGCACCAGAAAGGATGGCGTACATTACCGACAAGATCAGTAGTCCAATCTTGCTGGCTTGGGGCAATACATTTTTGTACTGTCGATAGATCGCTATATTCAACGTGGCTAAAATAAGGAACAAAAGACTTGCGAGTATCATATACATTTCTCCTATTTGAATTTAAAAATCCGCAAATTTTTAAGGTTCTAAACTCTATCGCCTAGCTTCAGTGTTTGAGGCTGTTTGATAGGTTTATATGGATTCAATTATACGCTATTGAGGCTAAAAAATCAAAACTATAGGTTATATAGCAAAAAAATGGCGCCTAGGGTAAAACCCCAAGCGCCAAAGCGAAAACTGCGGATTAAAAACGGGATTGTTATGTTTGCAATGCGTAAATGACGCTCGATAGAAATACGATGACTGCAAACGATATGTTTATGAAGATAGTGATTGCCACCACTCCTCCACTCAAATACATCAAGCCATAGAACACATATGCGCCACCGACAGTGAAACTAGACTTTTCTTTGCCGATAGCTGCAACGACCAGAGAAATGACACCGAAGACTACGGCTGCAATCACTCCACCAACAATGAGATGAAAGGGATAGTGCAGCACAAAACTAATTGTTTGGTTTATCATTCATTTGTCCTTATGAATTTGAAAAAATGATTGAGTTATTGAATCGCTGCGAGACCCAACGCGATGATTCCGGCACCGATTGCCGCAATACTTACGCCTTGGAGTAGCGCGGTGAGTGCTCGTCCCATAGCCCCGGGCTTTGTGCCCTCCTGACTTTCGGCGAACTGGACGATTGACCGGCTTGCGACCCGTATATACATACGGCACGCACCAAAAACAAAAAAGCCAATGACCAGAAGAACGACACCTACGAGTGGCATAAAACTTTGGATAGGTTGCATATCTGTTTTTCTCCTTATTTATCGAAAATGAATGTTTATATCTATCACCCAAGTTTGGGCGAAAAGAAACAGAACAAGGCCAACAATACTTATGACAATCAGAATGATTCCCAGCCCCATAATTAGGGCAAAAACTGTAACAAAACGTTCTGATTCGTTTTTTTGGAAATCGCTGTGAGGTTGATCAGATATTTCGGCGTAGGCTTCATTTGTACGAATGTCGATGATTCGACCTTCACCAAACCAAGCTAACGCAAGACCTACAACAAACGTCACTAGTATGGATAACATACTTTTTCTCCTAAATCCGCAATTTTAAGGTACTAAACTAGATAAATAATCCTCCAAAGTAGCCACGAGATTGAGGCTGTTTGATAGGCTTATATAGCCTTTATAATACCATTTTGAAGCTAAAAAGTCAATACTATAGGATACAGAAGGTTATTGCGGGACAGCGATACCACGTTGCTTCAGATCTTGGACCATGTCGGCTGGGAGAATTTGGTCAAAGGTGGCTGCTGGACAGACTTGGTCACGTTCTGACTTGTCCACCAAGTAAAAATGGATATCGTAATGTGGAACGACAAAGCCGGCATGGGGAGGTGTCCAGTGGATACTAAAGTCTTTGAGACTGCTAGCGGGTAATTCATAGGTCTTGTCTAGTTGGTGGACAAAATCTGAGAGAGACATTTTGTTGTCTTGGAGGTATTTCATCGACTGCTCTGGAGTCATGTGGGCAATGTCGTTGCCTGGAATTTGGTCTGCTGAAAGCATGTACTCAAAAGCCAATACTTTGTTGTTGTAGGCAACGTAAAATGGTCCATTGGGAAGATTTTGGGGTTGAACCCAATGCTCACCCTCATGGGAAATACAGCCGGAAATTTTTACTGCATCTTTGGGTATAGACAATTGAGGGGTACTGGCTGCCTTAGTCATCGACTTGGTGTCAGATTTGGGTGAAGTATAGGTATTGTAGAGCAGATATCCTGATACACCGACAAAGAAAACTAACAAGAAAACCAGAATATATACTGCAACATGAGAAGTTTTTGGGGCTTGGGGAATTGTTTCGTTATTTCCGTTATTGCTTGGCATACGAGACAGTCTCTATACTTAATGGTAACCATTTATTAAACAGTTCGTCAACTAGGAATCTATGCATCTGTCCCTGCGAGCAAAAGTACTCTTAACCACAGCCAGTCTGATGGGGTTTATTTTGCTAGCGATCGACATACTTTGGATCAAAACAGTCGAGCCAATCCTCCACTCCAGACTTCAAGACGCGCAACAACAGATCGGATTTCGAGCATCAGAAAAAGTAGAAGACTATATTACTGCCAAGATTCAAGCACTGATTATCCATTCGCAATCAGCCGCTTTTTTGTCCCAAAATAAGCCACTTCAACGAACTGAACTATTTACACTCTTGGCTCAAGATCAGGATATAGAAAAAATTTCAGTGATAGATATGACAGGTCATGAGGAACTGGCGATTACTCAACAAGGTGAAATACCCACCCAGCTGCTACAAGATAAAAGTAAAAGCCAGTCTTTTTTGACGACGACATTTCGCTATGGCAAGGAGTCTATTTCCGATGTGTCGTTTGTAGATGACAAACCGACAGTGGTTATTGCTATTCCAATCACTATTCCAGAATACCGACAGCGACTGACAGATTTAACAACCGCAGGTGTAGGAGTGATTCGCAGTCCGGGAGATATTTTGGGTGTTTTAGAAGTAACCGTAAATCTGAGCAACTTGTTTGGCGAACTAACTACACTAGGATCGGATCAATCTGGGTTTGTATATATCGTAGATCGTAATGGTCAAGTGGTGGCACATCGCAATAAAGATTTTCTGGTAAATGGGGCTGACTTTAGTCACTTTTTACCTGTCCAGCAGTATATAAATTCAGTGCAAAAAGAGGATTCGACTCACGAAACCGCAAATATTGTTCGATATATCAATGAAGACAAGCAAGATGTATATGGAACATTCGTCAGTATTCCAAAAACGCTCTGGGCAATTATTATTCAACAGCCATACGATGTGGCTATGGCAGATGTGGTACGTATATCCACCTTTGCTGTATTGCTACTGATTGGTGGAGTATGTCTCGGTGGACCGCTGAGCTACTTTATTACTCGAAAATTTACTGATCCAATCGCCTTATTGGTAAATGCAGCCAATGCACTGGGTATGGGCAATTTTGACTACCGAGTAAATATAAACTCTCGTGACGAACTAGAAACTCTAGCTCACTCTTTTAATACTATGGCGTCGCGCATAAAAAACGATCGAGAAATTATTTCAGCTGAACGAAATAAATTGGCTACTGTGATTTCAGGTATTTCGGATGCAGTGATTGCGATCGATATCAAACGAAATATCGTGCTGTTTAATGCTATTGCTAGCGATATTACAGGATTTAGCCAAGCTGAAGTATTGGGCAAGCCTATTGATGGTGTAATGCAGCTATTTAACCAGGATATTGAGGTGCCAACGGCGATTTATAGCCCAGTAGATCTGGAGGAGGCAACGGGCATATTGTGGAGTCAAAAAAACCTCTTACTTAAAACTGCTCGGTTGACTGGAGAAAAATTTGTAAATGTAGTATCCGGACAAATTCGTGAGGGACGAAGCGTCGGGATTGGCTGTATTTTGACAATTCATGATGTCTCCAAAGAACGCCAACTCGAAGAAATGAAACTAGACTTTGTATCTATGGCAGCTCATGAGCTGCGTACTCCGTTGACGGCTATTCGTGGGTATACAGAAATATTGAAACAAAAACAATGGAGTAGTGAGGATTCCGAAATAATAAAACGGCTAGGATCGAGTGCAGAAAATTTGTCTGGGCTGATTGACAATTTATTGAATACATCACGAATCGAAAATGGCAAAATGTCTATGGAAACCACAGTTGTGGATATGAAGCAAATTTTGCGAGACGTCTTAGAAATGCTAGCAGACCAGTTTGAAATGAAACATTTGCATGTCCAGACAGAAGGGTTTGATATGGCGCATTCTGAACTGATTGTGGACCCTATGCGAATTCGGGAAGTGGTAACCAATTTGTTAACCAATGCGATTCGCTATACATCACCTGAAGGCACGGTCACTATAAAATTGGGTACGCAAATTTTTGAGGAATTGCCATATTTACGAGTAGAAATTAGTGATACGGGACACGGCATACCTCAAGAGGCTATTTCTCACTTGTTTACCAAGTTTTATCGAGTACATGGGACGCTGGAAATGGGATCCAAGGGTACGGGACTAGGTCTATTTATTTCTAAATCCATAATTGATATGCACAAGGGAAAAATAGGGGTAAAAAGTATTGTTGGTCAAGGGTCGACTTTTTTCTTTGACCTACCCATGCCAAGTGCAATGGAGCTAGAAAAGGCAAAAGTGGCAGATAGGAGCCATTTGCAATCAAAGCCGCATGGCGTTATATTGAATCCTAATATCTATTCTGTATGAAAAAGATTTTACTGATTGAAGATGATGCCTATATCGTTGATATTTATAAAAAAATATTGACGGATGGTGGATATGAAGTGGATATTGCTTTGAACGGAAATGATGGATTGGAAAAAGTGAATGCTAAAGCATATGACCTAGTACTACTGGATATCATGTTGCCAGGAAAAGACGGGATTTCTATTTTGAAAGATATTCGTAAAGACGGCTCCCCTTCTAAAGCTACCCCAGTGTTTATGCTAACTAATCTGGGCCAAGAAGATATTATTGGCCAGACATTTGATCTAGGTGCTCAAGGGTATTTGATAAAAGCCCAGGTAAAGCCACAAAATATTTTGTCGGAATTGAATTCATTTCTTTCGCAACAGGGATAAAAAAAGCCCGCTTTGGTAAGCGGGCGGTGACTATTTCTGCAACCTTAGCTACGTTTATATGTAGCTGTGCTCATTTCAATAAAAGAGTCTGCTCCAACAATAGAATTGATAACCACGTCATATAGCACGTGTATACCAATCGCGACAGGTAAGCCAAAATTGAACATAAACCAAAACAACAGAATTCCACCGATCCAAGAGTTGACTAAGCCGAAAAACCCTTGATATCCATGGCCACTACTAAATCTGCCATTTACACTAATAACTGCTGCGCCCACAATCCAACCATATTCGTGCAATTGAGTGCTTAACTTATATTGAGTTACCCAATCGACGATAGGAATGATGATTGAAGTATAGAGTTGTTTCGAAGCTGCGAGACCGACCATGATCGCGCACAATACAAAAAGAACCAAACATACTGCAGCAACGGCCATACTTGGAAAAGATTCGATTCCGTTTATGTAAGATACCGCCCCAATACCTAGTAAGACAAGGGTTATTCCAATTGACACCACGAGATGTGAATAAATCCACATCCCCAATCGCGTACCAGTAAATAGTTCACTCAGATAGAATGTGGAGATCGCGAAGTAAAAACCGAGCCAACGATACGATATTTCTTCGAAAATTCCAGCCAAGAATGACGTTACAATGTTGCTTTCAAAATTCGATAAGATGAGCATATTTTCGCGTTTGGTGTTTCTGGTGCGAATGCAATCAATCAAGTTTCGAATTGGTCCTACTAGAAGTAGGAACCAAGGAATATTTAGAAACTCTCCCCATTCCCAGCGAATGAAAAAAAAGTTGAACATACTAAACGGGATACTGTTTGTGAACTGTCGAATCAGTAAAACTAGGGTGAATGTGCCTAGTAGTATTAGATAGAACCTGTGATCGCGGACTGCTGGTTTTATTTGTTCTGTAAGCACAGAAACCCGAGCCTTTAATATGGCAATGCTATTCATACAAACTCCTTTTATTTGCAGAAATATCAAAGAACGAGATTTTTAGAAGTCTATCCGGCGTGTTGCCAAACGTTTTCTAATAGTTGCATTTTACACGATTTGAGCCTAAAAATCAATACTATAGGTTATTTGATATAAAAAATGGCGCGGGGTGGACTGATCCGCCGCCGCGCCAGGAGAAGACATTAGTTTTATTTCGTTTTTTTGACTATTTTGCCTTTAGGGCCGGTAATTGTGAGGCTGATGAGACCAGGATGTGACTGAAACCCCTCTTGGGCGATAAACTCGTTGATCGCGGTCAATGAATTGGCTCTGGCGACAGTAAGGTCAGTCTCTAACTCGTTCATAAAGTGAAAAGCTAGCTGCCTACGGGAAACGGGGCCAGTTTCGACTTCTAATAGATATGGCAGACTAGGATTGAATGCGTCGTTGGTCACACCAAAACGCGTAACAATTTCGAGGCCAGGAATGAGGTAGGTAAACAACTGATCGCGGTAGGCGGTAATTTTTTGTCCTTTACGAACCCGAGCCAGCCTGCCGAGAAAGATGATTTTTTGCAAGCGAATTTTGACTACGGTGCCTTTTGGCTTATCTGCGACTACACCGATAGCATGAACACAGTTTTGATCACCTCCAGTCTTGTACGTTACTTTTTGACCAATATGCAAAGAATCGATATCAGCGGGAGTAAGCTGCATCTGCATGACAACCTCCAATTTTTGAAAGAACCCAAATATGATCCAACTGTTCTCAGCGATTGAGAACTGCGGATTAAGGGAGATTATATTCGATTCGGTCGCCGGGGTGAATCGTAGTTGAGTTAAACGATCGAGAGAGGTGGGGCCACTTTGACCCGTCGCCATAATATTTTTGGGCGATAGACCAGAGGGATTCACCGTTTTGAACGATGTGAATATTTGATGTGCTGATAGATGGAACTGGAGTTGGTGAAGGGGTTACTGTTGGCGTAATGATAGTATTAGCTACTGGCATAAGCATTGGTTGTTCTGATTCGTTCCAGATGGCCTTGGTGACTAATGGATAAGCAAAGAGCGAATCGACAATAAATACGATAAAGGCAATACCAATGACACTTAGGGCTAATTTATGGTTTTTGAAAGAGATCCAACCATGTTCTTTAATTAATAAAACTACAGGTAATATGGCGACAATACTCATAAAAAATGCACCCTCTAGGCTAAAGAGTAAATACCCCTGGGTAGGCCCAATACCGACTCGGCTGATATACCACAAACAAACACCTAGAACTGAGTACAATAGAATAATATACGGCATCAGAGCACCAATACTCACAGTCTTGCCTTCGTTGCCGCCTTTTTGGGTAATCATGTACGGCTTTTTTACTCGGAATACTGCTTGGATAATAGCTGAAAATACTACCACCCAACGGGCACTGTGCAGCATAATCCCCCGCCATGATAGACCCAAACCTTTGGGCTGATGCCAGCGACGGCTCCACAGCCAGGCAGCAAAACCAACTAGCCCCATGCCGGCACTTCGAAGTGTGAAGTCCCAGAAATTGACGACTGAAATATGTCGGCCTGTGATCAGGGCAATAGACGGAGAGATAAACAAGGTAAGCATGGCCAGTGTCCACAGTGGGTACCAAGTCTCGGCAAACAACATTTGTAATGCCACAGATGGCTTTAGACGCCAGAGAGCTTTTGGTGCATGGCTCATTAGTACTTGAACCAACGAATAGGCCCAAGCGAACTGTTGGGACAGATAAATTTCAAACGTTTCTGGCCCGTCACCGGTAGCAATAACTTCAGGCAAAAATACTCCAGTGTATCCTTTGGTGGCCAGATAAAGTGTGTCTAAATGATCTTCGGCACGAGTAGGCTGAAATCCACCAATTTCTTTGACTGCGGACATGCGATAGGTACTGTGACTACCAATAATAAATGGAGTATCGGTACTGCCATAAAAGCCCATTTGCAATGGTCCTTGGAGGACGAGTTCTTGTTCGGCGGCACCTTTAGCAGTCCAATACTCCAAATTGCCATACACACTTGGTGCCTGCACCCAAGCAATGGTTGGTTTGGCAAAATAGCCCAATACTTTGTCTAAATATTCAGGGATTGGCAAATGATCAATATCTAGCTGGGTAAAATAGTCATATTTGGCTCCGTGGGCGTCGATCCAGGCATTTACATTTCCGGCTTTGGTTTTAGCTTTGAAAGGAGGAACCGATTGATTCCAATAGGCCACTTTATCCGCTCCCCAAGCATCTGCATCATGACGACAGAAATACTTTACTCCGTGTTTTTTGGCCAATTTGGCTATTTCAGGAGAATGAACTTTGTCTACTAGTATCCAGCTGTCATGGGGAAATTTTACAGCCTTCATAGCCACAAGCTGACGTTCGACTATTTCCAAGGCTTCTGACCCTGGCACAGTGAGCGAGATCATGGCGACTTTGGCTGTAGATAATTTTTCAGTAACTTTTTTGGTCACCGGTTTTTTGGCTCGACCAAGATAATACAAAAACATCGTCGGCAAAAAAGTCCCGTCGTAGAAGAAGGCGAAGCTAACTAACCAGAATAAAAGAGGGTCGCCGCGATGCTCGGGTCGCAACCACCAACCCCAAAATAGCCAAACAGAGGCCAACCAGGCACAAACAAGAATAGAAAATACTAGCCATTGTCGAGGAGAAAATATTGACTTTTTGTCCATATCTTCTATATTATATAATACTATAGGACTATTAGCAAATCTGGGTATGGTATAGTACTTGTTCATGCAAAAGCAAAAATTATTTTTTATTGTTTTGAGCGTCGTAGCGCTAGGAATCGGAGTCGTATTTGCGCCTTCATTTGCCATGTCAGCAAAGTCCAAAAAACCTTCCCCTACCCCTACTTTGATTCCAACCCCGACCATGGTGCCTACACGAACAGATTTTTTGCGCGGGATAAACTACAACCCCATGAACGAAACTGCTTTGGAAACAAACACTGCGAGTATTTCGGCACAAATGAACGCTTTGGCTGATACAGGAGCCAGGGCAGTAGGACTATATAACTGTGGTCTATTTGATTGGTATTCGAATTGGAATATTACTTCTGGAAAGACATTTTGCGAAACCGTCTATCCAGTAGCAAAACAAAGAAATTTGAAGCTTTTGATTGGCTATTTTTCTAACTCTACTCAAGATTGGACACAATCTGCAACTATTTCGCGAGCAACCAGCCAATTTCAAGCTTTAGTCAAAGATACGATGACAAATACAAATGTATATGCCTATTTGATAGGTAACGAAGTATTTGAACAATTGCCGACACAGGAGAGTAGACAGGCATATGCCAGCTGGATAGGCTCTATGGTCGACTGGACAGCTAAAACTGCTCCAGGTAAACAAGTGCTCTATGCTGACAACTCAAATTTGGTAGCACTCCCTTATCTCAAAACTAGTGCCCCACACCTGACTACGTATACGATAAATGATTATGAATGGGATACCCTGGCAGGATTACTGGCTCGAATTGATCGTGTCACCACTCAATGGCCTGGGATCTCAGTATTGTTACATGAATACGGTTCAGACAGCTTTGATGTGCGAACCATGAGTGAAAACCAGACCACTCAGGCAGATCGATTGATACAGATGACCAGTATTGTGGAACAAGCGAGCAGGCTACGACCAAATACTTTTGCTGGAGCATTTCTATTTGCTTTTACCGATGATTGGTCAAAAATCGGCGATCCCAATCAGGCCACACCTGACGCAGGTCAGTCGTGGGTTTGTTTGACTTGTTTTGACCAGAAGGCAAATGAAGATTATTGGGGTATTTATAACAAGCCAGCGTATGGAGCATTGAAAAACTTTTGGCAGGGATTGGGAATTTAATTGGCAAAATCGGTAAATAGATAGCTGCGAGTTTGTAGACCAGGAATATATTTGGTCGGACCTCCTAACGTATTGGTTCCATTTTTGTCGCCAGTAATTTTTACATGGCGAAACGCACTGCCCGGATCTACTGGCCAAATATCTAGATTGAGATAATATGGACCATTAGCCTGTGAGGTAAAAAATTCAGGTTGTGGTTCAAGAATGAACATAAATGGTACAGGTGTGTTGGCCGGCAGATAGACTCCGTCGAATCGAGTAGTCATATAATGGCCAAAATACTCATCTAGCTGAACCACTCCACTATAATTGCCAGCTTTGGCAGCAGTCAGAGTAAATTTGACGGTGATGGCGGTATATTTTTTGGTGACCTGATTGACTACTGGGGATTCAGAGAAATTTTGGACTGAGTAATTGTTTATGGTTTGGGTTTTGGTGCGATTGTCGGCCAACAATGTGACTCCTAAATAGCCATAGAATATGCCACCCAAAATAAGTCCACAGACAGGAATCGCCAACAAAAGCGTGATAACAAATTTGAAGATCTCACTCTTGTTTGGGAGTACGGAGACCGAGGATTTCCAAGGGCGGAAAATGATCAGACTGACCAAGGTAAATGCCACGATCAGGCCAATACCTAATGCCAAAAACATGAGTTGGCCTAACCCACACAATGGAGCAAACATATCGCCATTGTTGCAACCCGAGGCAAACACATATGCCAACCCCAAGCCGACAAAAACACATAGCACCAAAATTCTTTTACCTACTTTGCCCCAACCCATATATTTATGGTAGCACGAACGAGTTAGTGCGATTCGACGTATTTTTTGAAGTTGTCTAGATAGGCTTGCCAGCCGGCGCGCTGCATATCTATTGAATTTTCATTTTCTGGATCAAATGTCTCGACCACTTGGACACCACCCTCTATGGGAACAAATTCTACTCGGACATGACGGGTGTCACTGAGATCAAACTCTAGTAATTTTTGTGGCTCCACGACTGTATATGTACCCTGAAAATAAAAGCTCATACTCTGATCTTTGGCAAAATTGTGAACTTTGAGTTGGCCACCGACTGTGACATTATTTTCTACTCCTTCAGCTGCCCAGTCGTCTGAGGCAAATGCCCACCCAGCAAAATGTTCTACTCCATTCCAAAATTCCCAAACTTTTTCGATAGGTGCATTGACGGTAGTTTGGACAGAGATTGGATTCATGGGAAAAGTATACCCCAGAAACGAAAAAAGCACCTCATGGGTTTTTTAGAGGAAAGACAAACTTGTGATGTAGGCCAAGCATTTTGGTCACGTCACTTATTTGTTTTTCCTCACCCATTCGGTGCTTTGATTTATTTTGGATTACAAACTACAATCGCGTTTGTACCGTTTTTTTGGCAGTAGTAGATAGGATGATAATTAAATCTCCCCCATCCTGTAACATCTACCAAGGTATAACCATCGGGAACAATTATTTCTGTACTAATCGTTCTGTCGTTACATACATACGCTCGTCCGGTTTTGTTGTTTTTGCAGTAGAAGGTTTCATGTGCACTAAACTCACCCCATGAAGAAACGCCAATTAGCGTATACCCGTCAGGAATAAGAATTTGAGCACCCACATCCAGAGTTATTTTGGCGGGCTCGGAATTGCAAGCTACCAGCAAAACAACTACGGCAATCAACACTCGAAAAAAGGTTTTCGTAGCCAAGTTTCTCCTTTATACTTTAGTTTTCTTTGACAATCACGATTGGCTGCGTGCGCAGCAGATCGGCAAATGTCAGTGACTCTCGGTCATACTTTTCTAAAGTCGTGCCACTAAGTCCCATCTTGACCAATACCTCACGTTCGGTCAAACCATAGTCTTTGAGTGTTGAATCTAGATTTGCACTCAGCTCGGTCACTTGTTCCAAAGCAGTAGTCAACGCATCTAAGATCATGTCTGACATGTCAAATATGTCACCCATAATATCAGTAAGATTGGCCGATGTTTCGCCATCTAGAGTTACTGTAAGTTTGAGATTTTTTCTGACATTAGGCGCTAGGGCCGCAATCAAACCATTTTCCAGACAGTAGCGGATGAAAATGATTTTTGCATCCAAAACCTGTTTGAGATTTACGGTTTTTGGCAGCAAATCGGCCAGTAGTTTTGGCAATTGACCGATGAATGGTTGCAACACTTTTTGGATATCACTTGGGGTTTTCATCCATTCTGCGTCTAGTGCCAAACTTGCAAGAATCTCTTCGGCGGTTACTGTATTTTTCATTTTTACGCTCCTTCACTTTCTACTTGCTCACTGGTTTCAGGTGCAACAATACTTTCGGGCATAAAGATCGAATAAACGATCTCAAACAGAAAGTTAAACACCGAAATTCCAAAGTACCACAGCATTGCATCCCAAGCCGCATCTGCGATTTCTGGACGCATACTTATCCCACTCGCAGCAAAAGATATCCAGACGATTCCTGTCGAAATGAGAAAGAATATTGCGGCATCTCGAGCAGGATTTCCAAAGATCATGTTGCCATTGAAAATAAGCGTGCAGACAAAGGCGACCACCATGATCAATGCAATGACGACTATCTTTGGATTGTTTACATCTTCAATCCCATATCCCTGCAACAGAGTGACAAAGGGATACGTAAAGATCATGACAAGTATCATGATTGCAAATACAGATAGTGCAATTGTTCCCAAGACCCAACGTCCGGTTATAGCAATTCCTTGCCAAGATTTTTCGTCCATACATACCTCTCTTTTTATTCAACTTCGAATTTTTGTCTTTTAGATGATGTGCCAGGTTTCGGTCATCGCTTTCGCGACACTTCTGATAGCCTGGCGCAAGTCGTCTGGTGTTAGCGTTTTATATTCAATCGACGTTTCTAGTTCCAGATCTATGAAAAAAATGATTGTTTTATCACCTTTTTTTGGAATCTGGTACAGATGTACCGACGGCTTAGTCCCCACACATGTATATGTGGAGGTGTTTACCATAATTCCATCTGCACCACTAGTTCGAACTATCGCTAGTGGTTTATGCAATTCCAACTCGATTTTCAACGAATTTTCGTCGTCATCCAAGATTTTGACAGTGCCCGCTTCGGCGAATAGTGATTCGATTTCAGCCTTAATTTCTGGAAAATCCCAGATCCAATATCGATAGAGAAAACTATCATTTCTTACTGCTCTTTTTCCCATACAGCCTCCTACAAAAGTTTCAGTTCACAATTTTTCAATGCGCGAGAGTGAGGCTGAAGTATAGCAAAAATTGCCCAAGAAGTAAATATTATAGGATATAATTTGTGACCTCACGGGGAATCGAACCCCGGTTACCGGGATGAAAGCCCGGTGTCCTAGCCGCTAGACGATGAGGCCAATAAATTTTAAATGTGTCCTAGCCGAGACGTTCGTGCTTGGCACTCACTTTACCGTCCCGCCTTGCGGGACTAAGACGATAAGGCCAAATAACAGATATATTATACCTGAAAGACTGGATATCAGTCACCGAAGTAGATACGTTTTACAAAATAAAAAATACCCAGCAATGCAAAAATCATAAAACATTGGTTTATTAATTGATATATAAACCAAATAGATTCATCTTTTACCCAACGATAACCCCACAGGTCTCTAGGATTATTTCGGTGTGTAGCGGCAAACTGCTCGATAAGCCAATAGATCACTTCCCCACCAGCTCTAATTAACCAAAAACAACACGCTCCCAGCGCCCACCAGTCCCAACTACCAATAGCCAATGTGAGAAGTGTCAACAAACTCCACCATGCACCAACTATTATTCCGTCTCCATATACGTATATGCCTAATGGAAACAAGGCTGGAGTAGGTTTGAACATCTGTTTACTGTGCACGCCTACCCAAATACACTTCAGCCAAATGAACAAAAAGAATGCTTCTAGCCAAACCATACTCCCTATTTTATATGCCAACTCAGGTGCAGGAAAGCGAAAGAGAGGCTATAATTGACCAGATTACCCCTTCTGGGGCGATAGCTCAATGGTAGAGCACCAGCCTTTTAAGCTGTGGGTTCTGGGTTCGAGTCCCAGTCGCCTCACTAATTTGGCCTGTAGTGCGGTATAATTTGCTACCGAAAACTTTCTTCGGAACTTGCAGTTTTACAAAGGAGCGATACTCTATGGTTAATTTGGGACTAAGACGAAATTCTGAAGGGACATTGGTGCGCGATCTGAAGCCATTTGCCTTGAACGAATTGCCGAGTGAGATGCCAGAAATAGATGATCCGCTGCGCAATTTGATTTGTGGTCAAATGGATGATAGTCGGGAATATTTGTACGTATGCGAATCAGTGGCTGAAATCCAGAGAATGTTTCGCGACAAAGAGACAAATATTGCGAACAGCCTGCTCTGGTACACTGGTGTGTTACGTTTTCCAGCTGCAGACATGCGACAGAACTGATAATACAAACTGGATTTACGCTATAATTACTCATCCGTTTTTTACGGAGCACCTTAACTTTCTGGAGGCGTAATGCCAGATGTTTGTTTGGAGCGGTTGATAGAAATAGCCCAAGACCTAGGACTGCCTGAGTATTCTGAGTCTGAAGGCCAAGAGGCTTTTCGAGTGCGTGTGATGGGCAGTTTATGGGAGACCACGAAGTCCTTACCGATGTTTGAGGACACTACCCCCAGTAGTGATCCACAAGCAACTTTCATGAATCAGATGTTACAAAATCTGAAAAAGGAGAAGTTTTCGTGAACAGTGAAAATCGACCTTCAAGATACGTGATACCCAAAGATGTGGAAGCTTGCATGAAATGTTTGAAGACACGTTGGCTACCAAAGCCAGTCCGGATGCAAATTTGCCGGACACTGTCGAAGCATCAAGGAAAGTCTATGTCATCGGATCAAATCGCGATTGCGTTGCGAGACGCGATTCATGAGGCGGCGACAAGACGGTATCTATGTTTTCGGCTGATGTTGTATCGAACTCGGCGAATGTGGATTGAGGCATTGGTCAGTGATGCCAAAGTGGTCGAGGAAATCTTGTGGCATTTTGACCAACTCATGAGTTGGCACCGACCCAAGCAAAAGAGAATTCCTCGTTAAGGAGGGTAGCTTTATGGACAAAGGTACAAGGCAAGCACTGGGGGCATTTTGTTTTGTCTTTTTCCTAGGAGCATTTTTGGCCATGATTGGCCTGGAAGCATACCGACAACATCAATTGGCACAGTGCGTGCCAAGTAGTTTGTTTGTCGATATATGTAGACAAGCCGGTTATGTGCCAATCGTAGAGCGTCTGTTTTTGGCGCTGTTTTGTGGAATAGGGGCAATTGTGCTCGCGATCACAGCTTTGGCAGCTTCGACTATTGTCAGCGCCAATCGGCACAATGTCTAAAGATACGTTGCGCCTGGGGCTTTTTGCAAAGCTTCAGGCGCATTTTTCTTTTTGGAGGAATGCGTGAAGATTCAATATTTTTTCTTGGGTTCGCCGAACAATCCGCAAAATCGCCTGTTGGTGATCGTATCCAAAGGCATTGTGTATAGCGGGGTGCATCTGTTTGATTGCAGTCGACGTATCGCATTTGAGCCAGGATCAAATTTTATTGATCATGTGATCAAGCAATCTGGTGATTATTTAGGGAAACCACCAGCTCACTTTTCTTGGTTTCATGTGTTTGAGGCGCGAGATCCGGCCAAGTCGGTAAAAAATCGATACCAAGTAGATCAGCTCGAGATCGGAACTCAGTCAGAACAAGGGTATTTTCTGCGGACAAAAAGTCCGTCATGGGAATACTGGATTCCGGCTGGTGTAAGAAAGATCTTGGACGATACCTGGGCAGCGTTGCCAGGAAATCATTAGTGTGACTAGCTGTGGGATAGATATTTCTGTCCCACAGCATTTTTTTTATTTTTATGGCTCAATTACAGGTAAAAACTATTTCAAAAGGTTTTGTACAACCTCTGTTTACTGGGGTGAATTTGCAGGCACGGGGGACGATGAAAATTGGATTGATTGGCGACAACGGATCTGGAAAATCGACTCTTTTGAAAATTTTGTCAGGAGGAGAAACTGCTGATAGCGGTGAAATTTTGTGGAGCCAGGATACCAAAATCGGCTATTTGGAGCAAGAAATTGTGTCAGATAGCTTTGATGTATCAGGTGGAGAGAAAAAAATTTTGAAGATTACTGAACTGTTTTATTCGGATTTAAACGTCTTACTCTTGGATGAGCCGGACAATCATCTAGATCTGGATCACAAACAGTGGTTTATGGAATTAGTGAAAGAATTTTCGGGCATTGTGATAGTGATTTCCCATGATAGAACCTTTTTGGAGGAGGCAGTGGATAATATTTGGCATTTGGAGGAAGCAATCGTCACGGCGTATTCATTTGGCTATAAAAGATTTCGCGATATTTATGAAGATACCATGGCCAGCCGGCAACATTTGTGGGAAGTGCAAGAAAAAGAACGATTGCGACTTTTGGATCTGGTCAAACGATTGCGTGTTCAGGCCGCAGCAAATGATGCATTTGTCGGGCGATATCACAGTGCGGAAAAGCGGTATGACCGCTGGGTACGAGATATGGTAGAAAAGCCACCTGAGCAAAAGACTGTGCACATGCAGACTCAGATACAAGATCAACATGCCAAAAAAACAGCGGTGTATATAGATAAATTGGAAAAGTCTTACAGCAAAAATCATGTGTTACATGGAACGCATTTACATGCGTTTTGTGGTGAAAAGATAGCAATATCGGCTCCAAACGGTTCGGGGAAATCTACTCTGCTTAATATTATTGTGGGCAAAACATCGGCTGATTCTGGAACTGTGCAGATTGGTTCAGGACTACGAATCGGGTATTATGCCCAAGATCATTTGGCAGCATTAGATGAACAATTATCACCTCTGGAGGAATTACAAAAAAGTAAGGGAATATATCATTATGACGGAATTGCGTATTTGAAAAAATTTTTGTTTTCTGCGGCACAAATTGGCCAACCAATTAAATTGCTCAGTGGCGGACAAAAGTCGCGTTTGCAGTTGGCAAAGTTTTTGGCCACCAATCCAGATATTTTGGTCTTAGATGAACCAACCAATCATCTAGATCTACGAACGGTTTTGGCATTGGAAAGATTTTTACAAACATATGAAGGAACTCTGCTTTTGGTCTCACACGACCAGCATTTAGTCCGAGCGTGCGTACAGAGGCAAATGCGATTAAATAATGGCTTGCTGCATGAGGTGACTACTTAGAAGAAAAGAGATAGAACGCAGGCGTACCGTCGGGATAATTGATTTGGTCTGGCTTGGGTTGATATGTGTCCAGAAGCGGCTCTTTGGCGGAAGCGACGATATAGGTTTTGGTTTTGAATTTTTGATCGGTCCAATTGCGTTTGCCTGGTTCTAACACTACAAGTTTTCCAAATGCGTAGCCACGAATATCAGGGGTTATTTCGACATATTTTAAAGGCAGGTTCGCTTGAAACTGAGCTGGTGTCACATGACTGGCAAAGATGTAGGCCATCAGGCCAGAATCGTCGGCCATATCTAGAATAACCTGATCAGATTCCACTGTTTTGGCTATAGCAGCGTTGGCCGCTTGAATGTGGGCATATTGGAATGGAATAGCAGATTCCAATCGATATCTGGAAAAATAAAAATAATACGTATTGGCAATTGTCGCTATATAAATAAGCCAAAAGACAGTACGGAAGAATTTATAATTGGCAAGAGATTTTAGCCCCAGTCCGACTAAAAGCAGAAGTGCTGGCATGAGTATCATTAGACGTCCAGCATGAGCAAAACCGTCTCGCGTGAGACTAGCGGGTAATGGAGCAAGAAGGATCCAAGAAAGCAAAAAAATCTTTTGAGGCTTTGAAAGCTGGCGTGTGGCAAATAGACCAATAATTAATGCAATTGATTCTATGGCAAATAGCATGCCAATAGAGTTACTGGACGGTGAATGACGAAGTTGAACGTCTCCTTTAATAAACAAAAAGTCAGACGAAAAAGCACTAAGATAATTTTTGGAAATTGTACTCACCCATTCTTCCGGCTTGTTGTAAGCAAATTTATCTGCCAAACTCGGCGATATACCGACTGTACGCTGATTTTTTAGTCCTATCTGAGTTTCTAGACGTTTTTGATCGATTTCTGTTGGCACTACTGGGTTGGTATAGACGGCCAAGTCGTGAAAGCGCATGCCGCTGTGACCAAATAGCGAATCTAGCCCTACCGGGATGGCAATTAAAAAGAATGCAAAAATACCTAACCGGCTTATTTTTTTTGGCCGGCACCAGATAGCCAATACTACTAGCCAGAGAGGAACAAAAAGTTTGGCGGTGCTATATGCCAACAAGCTAAGGCCAAAAAATACTAGTGAAATAGTAAACCAAATGGGCTTTTGACGGCTTTTTTGCCAAGCTGCTGCTGCTATGAGGAGACAAGTAATCATGGCAACAGGTTCTTGGGCGACACGAGAATACTGAAGATGCCAAACACTAACTGCCATGACGAAAGAAAAAATAAGACCTGATTTACGAAAGCTCTGTCCCAATACATAAGCAGCTGCGATACCCAATATTCCCCAAATAACGGGCACAAGACGAGTACTAAATACCGTAAAACCAAAAAGTTTACTGGGGAGGACTGCACTATATAGCAAAACCGGGGCACGGTAATCGGCCATTGAGTGTAAAAAGAGGGGCAAGGGATTTCCAAAATAGTCTCTGCCAGTCTCTAGTAAAGATCTGGCTTGGAAGCCGACATCTATTTCATCCCAATAAAACCCATTTGGCGTATGCGAAAGAGAGAAAAAACGAAGGAAGATAGCGAGAAGAAGAATGCTGCTTAAGACAAGCAGACGCGATTTCATGCCTGTTGGGTAATCGTGGCGATTTGGCGGGCTGATTTTTCGCGAATATAGTACAACTTGGCTCGGCGGACGTGACCAGTTTTTTTAACTTCCATTTTGGCAATCCAAGGAGAATTTACGGGGAAGATTTTTTCTACTCCGATATTGTTGGCGCCGGTTTTTCTGACGGTGAAGGTTTTACTATCTCCACGACCACGAATCTTGATTACCAAGCCTTCAAAAATTTGAATACGTTCTTTATTTTCAGCCTCGAGAATACGTTGGTGTACACGAACAAGATCGCCAATATGAACTGGAGTATCTTTGATGGATAGAGAAATAGCCATAATAGGGAGTATTTTACTATAGAACTACATGCCTAGCAATGTCTTAATTTTTTGGGCCAAACTTTCGTCCCAAGCGAGAGGGTATGGGAGATCTATATTGCGAGTATTGGCACCATTGATAAATGATAAAGAGGCTTTACGGTTGCCTTTGGAATTTTGCAACAGCGTGTTGAGCTCGACTAGTGTGTTTTGTGGCGTACCCTTGGGGATTTCTATGACGATTGGTCTTTCAATTACCACTCGCTCGACTACTGGCGCAGGAGTAGAAACAAAGCCAGATCTTCGATTGGTGGGTATTTTGGGCAATTCAGTCTCAGGTCCTATAAACATAGCAGCAGTATCGGCAATAATAGTGGCTTCTTGCTCGGCTTGGACTTGGTCATCATCGGTAGCTGCAGCCTGACGAACCTCAATTTTGCCTGCGACCACTACAACATTATCTTGTTTCCAAACTGCAGAGGTAACGGCGTAGACTTTGGGGAAAACGACCACCTCGACTGTACGATTGAGATCTGTCAATTTGGCGAAACACATAGGCAAGTTACTCGCCTTGGTAACAACTTGACGGACCTGTTCAACAATACCACCAACGGTAACATACTGACGCATGAAACTTTCGTCGTACAGCTCGGTAATTTTGTGGGAGGTGACATCTTGCATCTGATTTAGTTTCTCAGCATGAGGATGTTCGGTCAGATAAAACCCTAATAACTCTTTTTCTAAATTCAAGCGTTGTTCTTTTTCAAATTCAGGGACATTTGGTAAGGCGTCGACTGTGTCATGCTGAGTATCTTCGTCACCAAACAAACTAAACTGACCAGACTCTTTGGCCTTGGATATTGAGATGCCTTTTTCGCGAATTTTATCTAGCCCTGCCAAAATAGCTGCTCGATTGCCAAATTCGTCTAAGGCGCCGGCCTTAGTCAGACTTTCTAAGACTTTACGATTTACTTTTTGACTGTCTACTCGCAAGATAAAATCTGTCAGAGTGGCAAATCGTTTGTCTTGGCGGGCGCGTAAAATAAGATCGATCGCAACAGAACCAACATTTTTGATAGCTGATAAGCCAAAACGTATTGCGCGTCCATCTAGAGACTTTTCGTCTGGTTCAATAGTAAAACCAGTCTCAGAAGCATTGATATCCGGGGCAAGGACTGTGATACCTAGACGACGGCATTCCTCAATAGCTTCGACAATTGTATCTGTATTGCCGGCTTCGGCAGTAAGAAGTGCTGTCATGTATTCGACTGGGTAATTGGCTTTCATGTACGCAGTACGGTAAGAGATAATTCCGTAACTCGCAGCATGCGCTTTGTTGAAGCCATATCCCTGGAACGGTACGAACAGATCCCAAATTTTTTCGGCTTCTTCATTTGTAAGACCAGAGTTTTTTATACAACCTTCAACGAATTTGACATGTTGTTTGGCCATTTCTTCAGGGATTTTTTTGCCCACTGCTTTGCGAAACTTATCTACTTCTCCCCAGTCATAGCCTGCCAACTCCAATGCGGTATAGAGCAGATCGTCCTGATATACCAACACGCCGTAGGACTTGTCCAAAAACTTTTGCATTTTGGGGTGCATGTAGACGACTTCCTTTTTGCCTTGTTTGCGCGAAATAAATTCTGAAATATTGTCCATAGGACCTGGACGAAATAGAGCGATCATGACCATGATATCTTCGACCCGGTTAGGCTTGAGCTCTTTGAGCCACTTGGTCATACCGGAGCCACCCAGCTGAAATGTTCCCATAGTATCGCCTCGCGCCAGCATGGTAAAGGTTTTTTTGTCGTCTACTGGGATTTGACGGAGATCGATTTTGATATCGCGGGATTTTTGAACGATATCCCGAGCAGCCCCTAGAATAGATAAATTGCGGATACCAAGAATATCGAATTTCACCAACCCCACGTCTTCGCAGGCATGCATTTCGTATTGGGTGATAATTTTTTCACCACTAGGTTCGAGCTGAAGAGGGGTAAAATCGCGCATATCACTGGGCGAAACCACGGTACCAGCTGCATGAACAGATGAATGACGAGCATTACCTTCAATATCGCGAGCTAAATCAATAATCTCTTTTACTACTGGGTCTGTGTCATACATGGTGCGAAATTCTGGAGCTTCGTTGAGCGCTCGTTCAAATGTCATGGGAAAACCCTGAGCACCTTGAGGGATGACCTTGGCGATTCTATCGCCAACAGCATACGGGTGTCCGAGTACTCGCGCCACATCACGAACAGCAGCTCTGGCCAACATTCGACCAAAGGTACAAATTTGAGCCACTTTGTCTTTGCCAAATTTTTGAGTCACATAGGCAATGAGCTCTTCACGCCGGTCATCAGCAATATCAAGATCTATGTCAGGCGGCGAAGGTCGGAAAGGATTGAGAAAACGTTCAAAAGGTAATTGGTATTTGATCGGATCGACGGTGGTAATACCCATAACAAATGAGACCATTGAGCCGGCAGCTGAACCTCGGGTATTGGTGATTATTCCGTTATCAGTACACCAGTTCACCAAGTCTGAAAGCATCAAAAAGTATGAGGCATAGCCTTTTGTACAAATAACCTCCAATTCAAATTCCATACGTTGCTCGAGTTCAGGAGTGATATTTGTATAGCGTTCTGGCAAACGCTGGTCACAGAGATATCTAAGCTGAGTACCAGCATCTTTACCCTCAGGAAGTTCGATTTGGGGGAAATACCACTTACCAAGCTCTATTTGCAAATCAATAGAATCGGCAGCTTTAAGTGTGTTAGTCAGGGCATCTGGTACATCTGGAAAGAGGGACTGCATTTCTTGTTCTGAGGTCACGAAAAATGCAGGGGCGTCGATATAGCGTATACGTTCAAGATCCGACACATTTTTTCCAGTAGAGATACAGACTAAGGCATCTTGGGCTTTGGCGTCAGATTGTTTGATATAGTGCGCGTCATTGGTGGCTACGAGAGGAACACCTAACTCGCGACTAAGATTAATAAGAGTCTTGACCCAGACATCTTCACCAGATTGGAGCTTTTGCAGACGGTCCAGAATTTTTGGATTAGATTTGACGGCTTCAAAATGATTTTTATATTGATGGCGTTGAATTTCTAAATAATAATTTTCGGCTCCGAATGTATCCTGATACCAAGAGATTGCTTTTTTAGTTTCGTCTATATTGCCGGCTTCGATTAATTCGGCAATTTCGCCCTTGGGACAAGCAGAGGTACACAATAGCCCTTTGGCATATTGGCGTAAGATATCTTTGCTAATTCGGGGTTTGTAATAAAAGCCTTCTGTATGAGCGATTGAGGAAATTTTCATTAAATTTTTATAGCCTTCATGATCTTTAGCAATGAGGATTAAATGGTTGTTTTCTCCTTTTCCTTCACGTTTCGTGTGGTCGAAATTAACCGTATATATTTCACAACCGATCAATGGCTTGACGCCTTCTTTTTGACATTCTTTATAAAACTCAATGGCTCCATACATAACCCCGTGATCAGTCATGGCCAGAGCTGGCATTTCCAGTTCTTTAACACGTTTGACCAATTTTTTGACCTTAGAAAGCCCGTCAAGAAGCGAATATTCGGTATGACAATGAAGATGAATAAAATTGCTGGCCATAGTTGTTTTCAGTCGATTAACGGCTGTTTCTAAAATTAAATATATGGGTTTGTATCTAACCCTACTTGTTTTTTTACTTTTATCAGTCGTTTGTCAACATCAATTACTCTTCGGTCGAAGTGGTCGATGATAATGTCGAGTTTTTTATTTAGTGTATTTATTTTTTTCATCATCGGTTTGAGTGATTTTGTGATGGTCTCTTCAAGAATTGTGTGGCTAGTCATATGTCCATGTTGACAGCAGAATAGGATTTCGTCAAGACTTATATTTCGGTTATTCTTCGGGGTATTTTTTGGGCGATTGCCGAAGGTATTTTAGCCACACAGAATCCTTGTTGACCTGAACCCAACTGATATATTTACGTAATTGATAGCCTCCTCTTAGTTGTCTTTTATGGTCTTGGGCATCTTTGAGCTGATCCGGGGTAATACCCAGATTATCCCGAATAGCATCGACAATTTCTTGGATATCTGCCAGTTCATTTGTGACTTCTTGGGAGGAGGCAGTTTGGAGTTCAGAGGTTTCTTCGGCCAATTTTCTGACTAGTTCGGTAATTGTTTGTTCTGGATCAAGTGTTTTTCCGTGAGGCGTATCCCCTGCAGCCACCATTTGTTCAGGAATTTTGTCGCGAACTAATTTATTGAAGTGAAATTTCGGCATGAATTAGTCAATTAATTCTTGAATAATTTTTTGAGTTATTTCGATGTCGATATCTGGCTGTTGTTTCTTGATTTGACCAATTAAAAAAAACATCACTTGGGTTTTGCCTGATTTAATATCTGCCACAGCCTTGGGATTGGCACTGATTATTTGGTCTACAAGTGGACGAATAATCGACTCATCGGTAATGAAAGTTTTTTTGGTGTATTGAATTGATTCAACTTTATCTTCGGGAGCGTTAGCAACAAGATCCGCGATTGCTTTATATTCTTTTGATAATTGAGTGAGTTCATAAAATTTAGCCAATCTCATAGGTAAGGATACTAATGTCGTTGCAACATTGACTGATACTCCTAACGAAACAAGCTTTTGACGAATCGTGGCGGGGAGTTCGGGGAGTTCAGACTTCCAAGTCTCAATCTGTTCTTTATTAAATACAATTGGCGGGATGTCGGGCTCAGGGAAATAGCGGTAGTCATGGGCGTTTTCTTTGCGGCGTTGGCTGACCGTCTCACCTTTTGATTCATTGAAACCACGGGTTTCTTGATCTGGTGTTTCGCCTGCTTCTAAAAGTTTTGTCTGGCGATCTACTTCGTATTCAATGGCTTTTTTGATAAAACGAAATGAATTGACATTTTTTACTTCGACTTTGTAATTTGGTAGTTCGATTTGACCTGAGGGGCGAACGGAAATATTGGCTTCTAGACGCATAGATCCTTTTTCCATGTCTGCAGTAGAGATTTTTAGACTACGGATAATTTGTTGGACTTCTTTCAGAAACTCTATACCATCTTCAGGATTGTTAAAGTCTGGTTCGGTTACAATTTCGACCAAGGGTACACTGGAGCGATTGAAATCTATAAGAGTTTTATCGCCTGAGTGCTGCAGTTTACCGGTATCTTCTTCCATATGAACTCGAGTAATACGAATACGCTTACCTGAACTAGGCAGATCTAAATAACCACCAAAACAAAACGGTTGGTCGTATTGACTAATTTGATAGGCCTTGGGCAGATCTGGATAAAAATAATTTTTCCGATCGAACTTTGAGGTTAAATTTATCTTGCAATCCAAAGCTAATCCTAGCTGAATACACCACTGAATAGCCTTGGCATTTGGAACAGGCAAGGCGCCGGGTAGACCGAGACAAACAGGGCAAGTTTGAGAATTTGGCGGGGCAGAAAAATGATCGGCTGGACAGCCGCAAAACATTTTTGACTCGGTAGCTAATTCGACGTGGACTTCAAACCCGAGCACCGTTTGCCATGACATGGAGTTTTTTGACATAAATAACAGTAACGCCGGCTAATAATAGCAGACCCAAAATTCCCATCAATACACCAACTCCTAGCAAATCAGCGATAGTAGCAGAAAGAATAAGTGGCACAGTCGTGGCTAAAATTAATAAAAATCCTAAATGGCCATATACTCGACCTTGAAGCGAAGCTGGAGTCTTTTCCTGAACTACAGATTGCGTAGGCACCAGTATCATAGCAATAGCTACTCCTAGACCAATTGCACAAGTGATTGCCGCCAAAGATTTGGCCCAAGGGATAAGATCGATGGCAGACATACCAAACAGACATAATCCGGCAAGACTTAATCCAGAAAGAACGAGACGATTTTTACGAACACGTTTGAGAATATTTGGGAGTAAATAGGTAGTAATAACTGCACCTACGGCTCCAGGGACTATCAGATGACTACTGGATTGATTTAGATTTAAATGTAAGACTTCTGAGGTATACGAAGGCAATAAAGTAGAGATTACTGAGATATATACTTGAACAATAATCAAGACGATTAGTGGGGCTAAAATATTTTTTTGTGAGCGAATAAAATGATAACCGTCGACAAAATCTTTCCAAAACTGGCTAAAATCTTTTTCCATCAAGTTCGTATGGGGTTTATCTTTAGGTAGATAGTAAACTGCAAATGTTGCTAGAACTAAATTAACGACGGCAATAAGTATTGTGATTTTTGGTCCTAAAAAGGTCAACATTATCCCCCCCAGGCCGAATCCTATGAGAACAGATGCTTGTTGGGTCAAGAGAAATAGACCATTGGCAGCTGGTAAACTTTCTTTAGCGATAAGCGCTGGAGCACTGGCTTGTTGGCTAGGAAAATAGAACTGGTCTAATAGCCAATATAAAAATACGATGGTGTATAGATAAAAAATACGATGATTGTTTATCAGCAACAATGCGACTACGATTGCTTGAAGGATATTGGTAATAATCATAATTTTTCGGCGACTGAAACTATCTACAATTGCCCCAGAAAACGGTCCAAACATAAGCGCAGGTAACGATCCTGCTACCCACATAAGGGAAACAGCAATGGTGGAATGGGTAATTGCATAAATCCGAGTCAAAATATAAAAATTCATAATTTGAATCGTAAATTGGGACAACATTTGCGTCGCCCAGAGCTTGAGGAAGTTTTTGTTTTTGAATACTTGTTTAAAGTGTTGGTCTTTCATGGTGCCAGGCAGTCGATTGTTGGTAGAGGTTTGCAGTTTGAACAATCAAAGATTCACTCCACTGAGGGCCCATAATTTGTAAGCCAATTGGTAGTCCATCTACAAAACCTGCTGGAATATTAATGCCTGGTAATCCAGCAATACTACTCGCTTCTACAAGCATATCTTCCATTTCCCCAAACATAGGATTGTCTTTACTGGCACCCTTGGCCAAAGCGGGACCTGGGGATGTGGGGCCAATAATCAGGTCTACAGATTCGAACGCCTTTGCAAAATCTCTCATAATTAATGTTCTCACTTTTTGGGCTTTTTTGTAATACTGATCATAATAACCTGAAGATAATGCGTAAGTTCCCAGCATAATTCGACGCTTAGCTTCAGTTCCAAATTCATCTCGCGTGCCCCCATAGCGAATACCATCATATCGACCCAGATTTGAACTAACTTCACTGCGCTGGATAATTGTATACACACCTATCGAATATTTCGGATCTAGAAGAGATATTTCTTCGACTGATGCGCCAAGACTTTCGAACTGCTTGGCAGCGGATAATATACATGTTTTCACTTCCGAACGCATATTGCTTAGCAAATACTCTTTTGGTAAACCTAGCCGCAATTTTTTTTCTTTTTGTAATACCGGCTTATTGGCTGATGTTGTGGCATCGTAAGGATCTTGGCCAGTAATAATATCCAAAAGTGTTTGAGCATCTGTAACTGTTTTGGTCATAGGCCCCGGAGAATCTGTAGAGCTGGCCATAGCAATTACACCATAACGACTTACTCGACCATATGTCGGCTTTAAACCGGTAATGCCGCACCAAGCGGCCGGTTGTCTAATACTACCTGCTGTTTCTGAACCAATAGCAGCTATACACATATCTGCTGCAACAGCGGCCGCAGAACCTCCAGATGAGCCACCGGGTAAATGATTTAGATTCCAAGGGTTGTTTGTTGGACCAAAATCAGATGTTTCGGTAGAAGATCCATGAGCCCAGGCATCCATATTGGTTTTTCCTAAAAAGACTGCCCCAGCAGCCCGAAGTCGATTGGTGACTGTGGATTCATATTGAGGCATATAACCTTGAAGAACTTTTGCTGAGGCTGTTGTAGGCATACCAATGGTCAAAAAATTGTCTTTTATGGCAAGTGGTATACCAGCTAAGGGCGAGTCGGGGTTAGAAGACTTGGCTTCTTTTATCACAGATTCATTTATGTGGATAAAACTATGGATTTTATTATCGTGCTTATTGATCTGATCCAGACAACTTTGGGTGATTTCTGCTGCCGAAAATTTTTTTTGCCTTATACCCTCTATTGCGCTGTGTACAGTCAGTTTGTGTAAATCACTGCTCATGATTGATCAAGCACAGCCGGTACAACAAAATAATCTCCTTGACGGTTTTTAGCTTGAGACAATGCCATTTCAACTGACAATATCCGCGATCGATCAATCTTATCTGGACGCAAAACTGTAATTAAGCCTGTCACTTGAGCTGTTGGTTCAACATCGGTCGTATCAAGTTCGTTCATCTGTTCTACAACTTGCAATGTATGTTCAAATTCAGATGTAAATGACTTTTCTTGTTCGACAGATAGACGGAGATTGGCTAACTTTGCAATATGTGAGACATCCATAGCCACGAGTTTAACACAAATTACCTGATGAGAAATTTGTCTTTTTCTACTGTAATTATCACTTCGTCTCCAGCTTTAATTTTTCCTTCTATGATTTGCAAAGATAAATCATCTAGAACATGGTCTTGGATCGCTCTTTTTACTGGTCGAGCGCCAAAGTTTGAGTCATAACCGAGTGCTGCTAGTTTCTGCTTGGCTTTTGTATCAATTTTTAATGAAATGTTTTGTTTTTTTAACCTGTCAGCCACCTTTTTCAGTTGGATATCGACAATTGATTCGATTTCTGTAGGTGTGAGTGGGTCAAAAACAATTATTTGATCTATGCGATTGAGAAATTCGGGACGAAATGTTTTTCGCAACAATTCCCATAGTTGGTTTTTTGTTTTTGACGTGTCATTTGCATTTTGAAGTATCAAATCACTACCCAGATTGCTGGTCATTATGATTACTGTATTTTTAAAGCTGACGAGCTTGCCTTTTCCATCGGTTAGACGGCCATCGTCTAGCAGTTGTAAAAATAGATTAAAAACATCCTTGTGTGCTTTTTCTACTTCGTCAAACAAAATGATTGAGTATGGTTTACGCCGAGCGGCTTCAGTCAACTGGCCACCCTCCTCATATCCGACATAGCCAGGTGGTGAACCAATTAATTTAGCCACAGAATGCGCTTCTTGATATTCTGATAAATCTATGCGGATCAAGGCATTTTCATCATTGAACAGTGTTTGTGCTAACGACTTTGCTAGTTCAGTTTTTCCTACACCCGTCGGACCTAAAAACATAAATGAGGCAACTGGACGGTTCTCTTCAGATATGCCGGCTCGAGAACGTCTGATCGCAGAGGCGACTTGCACTATAGCTTCTTTTTGCCCCACGACACGTTCAGATAGTTCCTTTTCCAAATTTACGAGTTTATGTTTTTCAGTAGAAATGATACGAGTGACAGGAATACCTGTCCAGCGCGAAACTACCTTGGCAATATCATCCTCTGTCACTTCTTCACGAACCATACGCGTATTTGCTGGAATTTTGGCCCACTCGGCCTCTGCAACCTGCCGTTGTTTGTCTATTTCTGGAAGTTTGCCGTATTTTATCTCGGCGGCTTTTTCCAGCTCTATTAAACGCTCGGCTTTTTCTAGATCTAGACGTAGTTTATCCTGAGTTTCCTTAAGAGATTGAATTTTTTTAATAATGTCTTTTTGGGCTTGCCAAGTACTTTGTTGGTGCAGAATATTTTCTTTTAAGTCAGCGAGTTCTTTTTCAAGAGTATTTCGGCGATCTTTTACAGAATCGATAGATTCGCGTTTTAAGGCTGCTAATTCAATTTCTATTTGGGTACTTCGACGCTTGAGCAAATCTAGTTCTACTGGAAGTGAGTCGATGTCCATACGCAGGCTACTAGTAGCTTCATCGATCAGATCAATTGCTTTGTCTGGCAGAAAGCGATCGGGAATGTATCTTACAGACAAGTTTACCGCGGCGACCACAGCGTCATCGGTGATTCTGACGCCATGGTGTAGTTCATATCGTTCTTTTAAGCCACGTAAGATTGCGATAGCGTCTTCAACAGAGGGTGGGTCGACATATACTGGTTGAAAACGTCGTTCGAGGGCAGCGTCTTTTTCAATATACTGTCGATATTCACGCAGCGTAGTTGCACCTATCGCATGAAGTAGTCCACGAGCAAGTGCGGGTTTTAAAATATTGGCGGCATCAACCGCACCTTCGGCATTTCCTGCACCTACTAACGTGTGAAGTTCATCCATGAAAAGCAAATATTTCCCGTTTGCCTTCTCCAATTCCTTCAATATGGCTTTTAGGCGTTCTTCAAATTCTCCCCTAAATTTTGCTCCAGCTAGCAATGTAGCCATATCGAGTGATAAAACCTCTTTTCCCCTCAGCGTCTCTGGCACATCACCTGCAACAATACGCTGAGCTAGACCCTCTACAATAGCTGTTTTACCTACCCCTGGCTCACCTATCAATACTGGGTTATTTTTAGTACGACGACTAAGTATTTGCATTACTCGTCTTATTTGTTCGTCTCGGCCAATTACCGGATCTAGCTTTCCAGCTCGTGCAGCTACCATAATATTGGTCGTATATTTGTCTAAAATGGCATATTTGCTCTCAGAATCTACTGGAAAGTTCGAGATTTGATTTTTGCGAATGGTTTTTATCTGATCTATTATATTTTGGCTATTTATTGGGTATAAATTTAATATACCAAAAACCTGGCAATCTTTGTGAAAGAGTGCTAAAAAGAGATGTTCACGGCTAATATATTGATCCCCAAGCTGTTGGGCGTTGTTGACTGCGGAACGGACTACGTTTTGAAGATCTGTACTGACAATAGCTTGATGTTCGTTTGAGGATTTTGGGTATTTTTTTAGTTCATTTATATTTTTTGTGTTCATTTCTTCAGTATTTATCGATAAATTCTTTAAAATTTGAACAACAATTCCATCTTTATCTTCTAATAAGACATGTAACAAATGTGAGGAAGTGGCTTCTGGGTTTTTTTGCTCTGTAGCCAGAGAAATGGCAGCTAACAAGGCTTCTTGAGAACGTTGAGTTAAACGATTTAGATCCATATATTTCCAAGTTTTAGCATATTTTTAGCAGTCATGTCAATAGAGTGCGTGTGATTAATCGTGAAAATATTTTTCACAATTGTTTTCTCACTAACTCATACTTTCCAATGCTGCTATTCTATCTGATATTGGAGGATGGGTATTAAACAATTTTGCGAACTGGTCAAGTTGTCCATGAATACCTTTGAACGGATTTACAATATATAAATGGGCTGTGGCTTTATTGGCTACTTCGAGAGGTTCCCTGTCTTGATTTAATTTGCGAAGAGCTGAAATTAGACCACTGGGTTGACGTGTGAGTTTAACAGAAGAAGCATCTGCCAGGAATTCTCGGCGTCGAGAAATGGCTAATTGTATGAGTTGGGCAATAATTGGGGAAATAATTGCAAAAATAAGCCCAACCACAATAAAAATCTGCCCACTTTCTCGCCTATCGTCATCTCGGCTTCGACCTCCACCAAACCACATAGATCTAAAAAACCAATCGCCTAATAAGGTCAAAGAACCGACCAAAATTGAGACAATAGACATTAGACGAGTGTCATAATTGATTACGTGAGACAATTCATGTCCCACAACCCCTTCTAGCTCTGTACGGTTCAACTGAGCCAATAATCCAGAAGTAGCACACACTGCGGCATGTTTAGGATCACGGCCCGTAGCAAAGGCGTTCAAAGCCGTATCGTTGATAATATACAACTTCGGCATGGGTATGCCTGCCGCGAGACTCAGATTTTCTGTGACAGTATAAAATAATCTATCTGATCGTGGGTCTGCAGGTCTAGCTCCCGACATGGCTAAAACTATTTTGTCACTAGCATAATATGACACCAAACTCATTACACCAGAAAAGATTAAGGCGAAGCCGGTGAGTTCAAAGCCAGAACTTTGGTAGCCATAATAGCCTGCTAAGGCCTTGGTAATAAAATATGACGCGGCTACAACAAATACAATGAAGCCCATTACTACCACGGCACTCTTACGTTTATTTGATTCTACAGCTGCAAAAACATTTACCATTTTATATTGAGATTTTGGGGGTTTGGGTGTCTTGTTTTGAGACTTCAAGACTGGAATCGGCATCTATTATCTTTAATCCAGGCTCTGGTTGGAAACCGAATATTTTGGCTACGATATTGCTCGGAAATGTGGCCATCTTTATATTGTAATCAGCTGTTAGGTCTACTAGTGTTCGACGGGCATACATAACCTTATCTGACGTGTCACGAAGTTCATCCATCAGTCGACTGACCACCTCAACGCCTTTTATTTCAGGATTGCTTTCAACTGCTACTTGAATTTTAGGCAGGACTTTTGCCAACTTATCTCCAGCATCGGACATATTCTGTACGTCTCCAGACATGATGGCGTCATCTATAGATTTACGCACATCGGTCAACATTTTATATATGTCTTTTTCGTGTTTTAGATAACCTTTGGCAGATTCTTCAAGATTTGGGATTAGTTCAGCTTGGCGCTTTAACTGATTTCCAATCTCCTGAATTGCTGCTTTGATTCTGGCAGCCAGAGAAATGAAGTTGTTATATAAACCTATTCCATAGAAGATGGCTACTCCGATGATTAGAACTAATATGATTGGCGACATAATATTTTAGATATTTATTTTACAACATTAATGCAATCATTTGTTTAACTGATGAAGTGTTAACGACTGACGATTTGGTCAACCACCCGCGCCGAGCTACGGAAACTCCATATTTGATTAATTCAAAATCACTTGCTGTGTGACTATCACTATCAATAATAAATTTCACGCCTTTTTTCATAGCCTCATGAACTAAAACATCTGGCAAATCTAATCGGTTTGGCCAACCATCTATTTCTAACCACTTATTATTTTTTAGACAAAAGTCAAAAATAGCATCCCAATCTGCGTCGATGCCATCGCGCTGGTTGAGCAGTCTGCCTGTAGGATGGGCTAAAAATTTCACCTTTGGATGATCTAAAGCTGTTAGGATACGCTTGGTCATCGTCTCTTTTGTTTGAGCAAAGCTGCCATGAATACTTACCGCGGCGTAATCCAACAAATCTAAAGCACTATCTGGTAGGGCGCGTTTGCCATTTGGTTGAATATCTATTTCCAAGCCGTTAAACACATGTATTGGCCACGACCTTGTATTGACCGCTTCAATTTTTCGTTTGATGATATCTACTATTTGGTCGTTGGTATGAGTCGACAGTGAAGGGTTATGTTCAGATAGACCAATGTATTCATATTTGAGGCTAACTGCTTTTTTCACCATAATTTCCACGGAGTCTTTTCCTAGATCATGACTAGGTTCGACATCGAAATCACTATGCATATGTAAGTCTCCCTTAAGATCACCAACCTGTATCAGAGCAGGTAGAATATGGTTTTTGGCAGCTTCAATTTCCCCTCGACCTTCACGAAGTTCGGGCGGGATCCAATCCAGACCTAAATAGTTGTAAAATTGTTTTTCGGTAGCAAACTGAACCAGTTTTTTGTCTTCGTGAGGCTTTTGAGTATCATTTCCTGTAGGTCGAATTCCGTATTCAGACAAAGATAGATTTTGTTTTAAAGCTAATTCACGGAGAGCGATATTGTGATGTTTTGATCCTGTAAAGTGTTGCAATAAACTGCCATATTGAGCTGGAGGCTGAACCATAAGATCTACTTGCACTTCGCCAGGTAGCAAAATTGAAGAACTGTGTTCCCCAGCTTCAATGATCCGTTTAGCCTTAGGATATTTAGTGAATCGATCTATCACTTCTTTGGCATGTGTAGTCGCAACTGCGATATCGATATCCCCTATTGTGGCGGCTTGACGGCGCAAGCTCCCGAGATAATTGATTTGATCGACATATTGTGATTGTTGCATCCAGTCAATAACTCCAGATACCAAGGTGTCAGCGATATGTATTAAAAGACGATGAGACTGGTTGCGATATTGGTCGATTCCCTTGAGAATTTTGGCCTGAGAATCCGGACCAAATCCCTCAATCTCAGCAATCAAGCCAGATTTAGCAGCCTTTTCTAACTTTGAAACTGCGGTGTGAGATTTGCTAATTCCTAGCTGTTTGCATAACTTATAGGCGTTCTTGGGTCCAATTCCAGGAATGTCCATCAGATCAAAAACAGCTTCAGGAAACGGTTTGAGTACTTGGGTGAAGTGTTTGACGTGACCTGTTTTAAACAATTCATCTAAATGACCAGCAATACTTGTGCCGATGCCTGCTAGTGAGCCCAAGTTTCCCTCTGTCCACAAATCCTGAACTTCTGAACTGGCATGTTCGATCGCATCTGCTGCTCGATCATATGCCATAACTCGAAAACGGTTATCGCCCGGAGAAAGTGTTAATGCTGCGGAGACAGAGTGAAGTATTTTCGATATCTCACCGTTAGTAAAGCTTTTTTTTATTTTCATGCTCTTTTTCATGTATGAATTTGAGGTGATCTTTTGGTGCTATAGGATAAAGCTTTGGCAAGGCCAGAGCATCAGTAAAATTAAACCAACGAACTTCTTCGATTGCATTTAACTGCCCCTCTTCAATCTCGCAAACTATGTAATAGTGCAAGATGTTTTCCGATTGGTCAAAAAACTCTTTTTCTTCTAGGATAGTGGATATTTTTAGCCCTATTAGTCGATCAATTTCATCTATTAGAGTTTTTTTTGAAGGCGAATCAGCTTTTACCTGGGTACCTGGAAAAATCCAATACTCTTTTCCATCGTTATTTTTATGCATTAAAAGCACTTGACTGGCTTTGATGATTATGGCTGAAAGTCGAATGTGACCATGCATACTAACAATATCTTATGCTATTAGGTCAATATTTGCTATTTGCGGGACCGACGGGGCTCGAACCCGCGACCTCGGCCTTGACAGGGCCGCGCTCTAACCAACTGAGCTACGATCCCTCAGACAAAAACTGAGAGACACTCGCATTATCGCAGATGCGTGTCATGGTGTAAACCGGAAATACTACTTGCATTTAGCCACGATTCCTATTAACATTCAGCTTACGAATATCTTTGTCTGCCCACAAAGCATTTGTGAGGCTGATATGAAAGATTTTTTAAAACAAATTAAACTTAACGAGAATAATATTGGTTTTGGCCTCGGAGTAGCGGTTATGGTTTTTACAGGATTATTGCTAATTAACTACTTCAAATCATTGAACAATAAGGGTACCTATGGTGTAGAAGAGGCTCAAACTATGAGTACTTCGACTGATCAACCAGCAACAGCATCAGCAATGACGGCTATTACGCCAAAACCATCTACTGTTATTACTCCTGGCGAACTAAAAATTGTCGGTAACGAACCCGATCTAGGAGCCACCTTGTCTCAATTGGCAACAGATGGAACTGAGTATAAAGTTACAACTGGAGATAGTTTGTGGAAAATTGCTGAAAAAGAATATGGTTCTGGATATTCATGGACAAAAATCTATGAAGCTAATAAACAACTTTTAGGAAATAACCCATCCAAACTTATTGCTGGTACCGTGCTACAACTACCAAAAGTAGAACAACTGAACGTGACAAAAGCAGATGGTCAACAAACGGCGATTTCTGGAGATACGAAAGAATATACGGTCCAAAAAGGCGATAGTTTGTGGAAAATTGCTGTGGCTCAGTGCAGCAGAGGTGAATCATGGGTAAGCTTGGCAAAGGAGAATCATTTGGTTCGACCTAGCATGATTCATGCTGGGAATGTGTTTAAAATTACCTGTCCAGCGCCAAGGCTTTAGTTTTGCGGTAGAAGCGGTAGAATTGGAACCGTGCGGGATTAGTACAGTGGTAGTATAACTGCTTCCCAAGCAGTAGATGGGGGTTCGATTCCCCTATCCCGCTCAAAGCGAAAGAGGGTGTATGATAGCCATATGAAAATTGGTTATATAGGGCTTGGGAAAATGGGCAAAAATATGGTCTTGCGACTACTAGAACAAAAAATAGAAGTAGTGGCATGGAATAGATCGCCTGAGCCTGTGGGCGAAGTAGCAGCTGCTGGAGCGATTGGTGCTGCAAGTATTTCGGAATTGGTTGGACACTTAACTGTGCCACGAATTATTTGGGTAATGCTACCTGCGGGGCAAGTAACTGATGAAATACTCAATGAATTGTTAACGTCTCTTTCTGCCGGAGATACCATTATTGATGGCGGCAATGCATATTTTCCAGATTCTGTTAGGCACTTTGCTCAATGTCAAAACAAAGGAGTTGGTTTTGTAGACGTAGGAGTATCAGGTGGGCCTGATGGGGCGAGAAATGGTGCATGCCTATTGGTTGGCGGACAAGCTGAACATATTACTCCCTTAACCCCGCTACTTGATGCAGCATCACTTAATAAAAGTTGGGCGCATTTAGGTAAGCCTGGATCCGGACATTTTGCCAAAATGGTACACAACGGAATTGAATACGGCATGATGCAGGCAATAGCGGATGGTGCTGCAGTACTGAAATATAGCGATATGGATTTTGATATGACCAGAGTATTTGAGATGTATAACAACGGCTCAGTGATTCAGTCACGATTGGTTGGCTGGGCAGCAGAAGCACTACGAGAGGATGAAGATTTGAATGATATTTCTAGTACGGTGGGAATGCTAGGCGAAGGCGAATGGACAGTAAAGACTGCAAAAGAAGCAAAAATTACTATTCCAACCATTGAGGCTGCAGTGGTTGTGCGACAACAATCAGCTCAGATAGATCCAAATAGTCCCGAGGGGTATAGAAATAAAATGGTTTCAGCGTTGAGAGAAAAGTTTGGCAAGCACAATGTCAGAATCGACAAAACAACGGCGAAGGAGTGAGCCAAGGAAAACTATTGGTTGGACCCCAAGTCCCTGGTTCGTATAGTTTAGGCAATTTTCGAGCAGCCGAGAGCGGATCTGTAAATTTCCACTGATATTCAACTTCAGGAGGATCATTAAAAAAAGTTTGGTCGCCAGCAATGGCATCAGCCAGTAATCTTTCATAAGCATCTGGGAGCTGGTTAGACAGATCTTTGTAACAAAATTGCATATACGTATCTTTTAACTCTAGGTGGTGTCCGGGATTTTTGGCGAGTACGCGCAATACAATACCTTCGTTTGGTTGGATTCGGAAAATAAGTACATTTGGGTCCTCACCCTTGTTCACATGTTTAAATAAACGATTAATTGGCACTTTAAAGACAATAGCAATTTCTGTGACTGTCTCAGCAAGCTTTTTTCCGGCTCGAAGATAAATAGGCACTTTGGCAAACCGATCATTTTCTATCTCAGTTTTTAAAGCAAAAAATGTATCCGTCGTCGAAGAAGGTAAAACATTTGCTTCATTTTGGTAACCTGCATATTGACCGAAAATGATATTTTTAGGGTCAGGCTTTAATCGTTCTAAGATTCTGATGCGTTCACGAGTTACGGCTTCATTAGAGAACTCAGTCGGGGCGTCCATGGTTACAGCTGTCAGCATCTGTAGTAAATGGTTTTGTCCCACATCTTTTAAAGCTCCAACAGTATCGTAATAACCCCCTCTGCGGCCTATACCAAAATCTTCAGCTGCTGTGATTTGAATATTGTCGACATGGTCGCGGTTCATTAACGGTTCAAACAATCCATTTCCAAATCGAAATGTAAGAATATTTTGCAAAGTTTCTTTTCCTAAATAATGGTCGAGTCTATATACTTGAGAGTCTTGGAAGTATTGTGCCAATAGCGCATTTAGTTTTTTTGCTGAGACCAAATCTGTACCTATTGGCTTTTCAATGATCAAACGCAACCACCCATCATTAATATTGGTAAGATTCGATTGTTTTAATAAAGTAAAGATTTGCTCATACAGATCTGGGTACGTGGCTAGATAAAATATTCTATTTGAAACTTGTTTATCGGAAAGAAAATCCAGCATTTTTTGATATGTTTGTTTGTCCGTAAACTCACCACTTATGTATGTGAGTGATTTTTGCATTTTTTTTAAAACCTCTTCATCGATCCTATGAATGTGGTGACGATTTTCTTGTTGCAAAACCTCTACGATATAGTTTTTAAACTCAGTTTCAGATATTTCTTTACGACCAACACCTACTATTGATGTGTTTTCCGAAATGATTTGTTTTTCAAATAAATCATATAGAGAAGGAATAATTTTAATCTGGGCAAGATTTCCGGTAATACCAAATATAAATATCGTGCACGATTCCATGGCCGTACTTTAACACTTTTGTGAGCCTCTTGTCAGAATTGAACTGACATCCGTGGTTTACGATACCACTGCTCTGCCGTTGAGCTAAAGAGGCGAAATTGCCAATGCGCTATAATTTTATCAGATATGGCTTATAACCCTTACCGATCACGATTGCAAAAGGTTGAAGAACAACGTAGTTTCCGCAGATCACTTTTGTTTGTTTTTTTGAGTATTGTTATTGTTGGGACATTGATTTTTGTAGGCATTCCTCTACTTACCGGGGTAACTAGCTTGTTTGGTGGTGATTCAGGATCTGATTTATCCAAGGATAATATTCCTCCCGCTCCGCCTCAATTATTTGTACCGTATTCAGCAACCAATAGCGCAACATTAATATTACGAGGCCGTGCTGAAGTAGGTGCGACTGTATATGTCAGCAGAAATTCTACAGTCATTGGAAATCAGATTGCAAATGATCAAGGTGAGTTTTCATTAGAAAATGTTGCACTTGTTGACGGTCAAAACCAATTTATTGCTGTAGCTGTTGATCCATCAGGGAACAAAAGTCTTCAATCACCCATGGCGTCGATACAGTATAGTACTTCTCTACCCAAACTTGAGATTTATCAGCCAACTGATGGTCAAATAGTTCATGGAGTAAATTCATCATTTGAAGTGAAAGGTATGACAGATACAGGTAATAAATTAATGGTGAATGATCGGTTTTTAATACTTACGTCTCAAGGAAATTTTTCGACTCAAGTATTACTAAATGAAGGTGAAAACACTATTGTTATTGTGGCCACTAATCCAGTCGGCAACATAACTCGAAAAGAAATAAAAGCTATTTATGCTCCATAAGTCTTATGGTTATTATCGCTAGGCTACATAAAACAGCTGGATAAAGTAAAGAATTTAAAAAAGTGGCATGAATAATCGTTGGAATAAGAAAGACATATAAATTAGATACTCTCAAAAGGTTTTTTATATACCAGACATATGCGCAAAACCCGGCCATGCCTGTTGTAGCAAGAATGAATAAGAGCGAAGAGTCAGCCCCTGCCCCTGCATGATTTTTTTGCCACTCTTCCTCGGGGAGTAATTGGTATTTATATTGAGCATAACGATAAACATTAAATCCCACACCAATCCAGGGATTTTTAGAAGAAATCGTCAAGGTGTTTTGCCAGTTGATAATTCTTGCCTGAATAGTACTGGTACGTTCAAGCCTTACACCTTCTCCGCCAGGATGAGGCAAGATTAAAATGGTAATAACTCCGATGATAATTACCTTGATGAACAATATGGGGGATTGTTTTTTTACAGTAATAATACCCATGAGGACTAGGTAGGCTAAATAGCTGCTGCGTGAATACGTCAGTGCTAGACATATATATCCAAAAATGAGCCAAAACTTTTGATTTTTACCGGGAAATGTTATTAACCACCCCAGCCAAAATACTATGAGCAGTCCAGTGAATCCGGGATCTAGAAAAGAACCAACTAATCGAAAATAATGAGGATCCCAGTTTTGTGCGGTCATAAATCGCATATCTGGAATAAATAGATACTGCAACATCCCAATAATTGCGACTGATAAACCTATCCAAAAGTAAGAGATTTTTTTAGGTAGTATAAATATCAAACCTGAATATAAAATTAGTCTGCATATATAAAGACTTCCTGTTGCTAGCGCTGATGCGCCAAACTCTCTGCCTGATACTATTAATGAAAGTAACGCCAGACAAATAAATACAGCTAGACTTTTTGCTATTGAACTATAATTTTTTAAATTTGTATGGATTTCAAACCAGGAGGTTAAGAAACGAAATATATAAATAATTAGTACAGCGACATCTAAAAAGCTAATAAAATGATTTGTAGTTGGAATTGGTACTTTTGTTATATTACCTAAAACAAAAGCTAAGAGAAAAATAAAAGTAATAATTTGTAATACCATGTTAATTTTTTTTTGCTAAGTATGTTTTACTGGCAACTTGAAAGACATAAAAGGACATCAGTAGAGCATGAATAAAACCAGCGGTACCATCTAAAAAACCTAAACGGAGTAAATAGTTTTTAACAAACTTCCATATGGGAGAAAACCATATGTGTGCTAAAGATATTTTACGATTTGAATTGATGAAGTATTGAGATTTTATCGTTGAATAGGAGTTGAGATGCTCCAAAAATTCAGTTAAAGTTTGGTGGGGAGCATGAATAATATGGTTTTTTAAATCCCCTACTTCACCAAAAATTTTCCATTGCTCATGTACACATCCCTCCCAGTTTCCACAATTTTTTTTTGCCAATCGAAGAAGTTTTGTATTGTATATATCTCCATACTTAAGTGTTTTGTTCCACATTACATCATATCTAGGTAGGTAAAACCCAACTTTTGTTTTAGTGCTAGATATAGTATTTAAAATTTCTTTTGCTCCAGATGAAGAAATTTTTTCATCAGCATCTATAAATAATATCCATTCATTTGTTGCTTGAATAATTCCCCAGTTTCTTTGAGATGCGAAGTCTTGATCTAACTTATGTTTTAGAACTTTGGCTCCATGTTTTTTTGCGCTTTTTTCTGTGTTGTCGGTTGAATAATCATCTATCACTAGTATCTCATCGCAAAAACCCACAGAGTCAATACACTGACCAATATTTTTTTCTTCATTTTTTGCCAAAATTATTGCACTGATCATTGAGTTGTTTTGCGCATTAATTTTACGATGTAAATTATGGATATTGGTAAAGAACACAATGCGGCAAATACGGCAGCATATGCTGCTCCGATTATTCCCCACCTTTGTATACATGGCACAATAAACAAACTAATCGCAACTGCCTGAGTGGCTGTGAGTATTGTTACTGACTTTTGTTGTTTTTCTGCCATAAACAGAGAATTAAAACTTGATGACACTCCACGAATGACACCCAAGAACGCTAAAGCTTTTACGACTGGAATTGCTGATTCCCAAGCCGATCCTAACAAGATATTTACGATTGGTTTGGCAAAAATAAAAATCAAAAAGGATATTGGTATCATTGATACAATTGTTGTAATTGCGGTTTTTAATGCAGCAAGACGGCGTTTGTATACACTTTGATCACCCATGTGTACAAAAATCGGGAATGAGGTTTTATAAACAATATCGTTTATTTCTGTCAAAGGAACAGTCGAAATTTTATATGCATTTTGATAAATTCCCAAAGAGGCTGGACCTAATAAACGTCCAACGACAATATTATCTATTGTAGTCAGAATATATTCAAAAAATCCAAAACTTGTTATCCATTTTCCTCTTAGCAGAATTTCTTTGGCTAGGTGTTTATCAAAAATGAACTTTGGCCATGGTTGAATAAAAATAAAAGAAATAATCACTTCAAATATCGCTGAGATTATCAATCCAAGCACTAACCCCGTTGCAGACTTAGTAATTATCGTCGCAACCACCGTAACAACAAATTCAATCAAGATAATACTAAACCTATAAATAAATTCTTTTGTAAATTCTAATTCTTTGAGTAAACGAATACATGCAGGATTAATAAAACCACGTATGATTGGAATTAAACTTGCCAAAATAATTAATGTAAATGCTTGAGGTGTAGAAAAGTAATTCGCAGCAAAATTAGCAAGACTTAGCATTACTATACCAATACCTAATCCACGAACTATAGAAATTATCCAAGCAGTGTTAATAAGTTTTTCCCAATTTTCTTTTTCTTGTAGTAGGAACACATTGATTCCAGTCTCAGTAAAAATTTCAAGCATTCCGAGCATTATTGTGACGACTCCGAATGTGCCAAATTGTTCTATCGATAAGCCAATTATTTTTGCTAATACGGCGATACGCAAAAACGTAATACCTCTTACTGCTGTTCTTAATACTGTTGTCCAAGCCAACCCATGAATTGTTTTTTTTAAATATTTCATATAGCCGCTCTATAGAATAACCCTACTGCACTACCAAACAAAATACTTATATCAGAGGTTATTTGAAGTACTGGCAGCCAAAAAAATGCTTTTAAATTTTTAACGTATTTATAATTTTTAAAGATTGACCAAACTAAATAACAACACAATGCAAGAATTATAAATGGCAAAATTTGGGGCACATCTTTAGATAAAAATAGTAAGTATATCAATCCTATATATCTTATTGCTAAATATTTAACTTTTGTACGGATATTGCCAGCAACAATATCTGCACAGGCAAATCGAAAAAACATGCTGATTGATTCATAAATATTTTTTCTTGGATACCATTCTACAATTGCATTTTTATTGAAATAAAAGTCAATATTCTTTTTTATTAAACGATTAGCTAAATCATAATCTTCTCCAGGATCAATTTTTGGATCAAAACCACCAACAAAATTAAAAATGGACTTTCGTATTGACATAGACCTTGCAGATGGAAAGAAGACTGAAGGAATTTTGTCTGGCATTACTAATGTATAGGGAATCAAACATTTTTCAAAAATTGAATTCGCAATTCCTTTATAATACCCACTTATTACTGACACTTTTGGATTAGAGAATGGCTTTGTGATTTCAAATAGCCAATTTTTTTCAGGAATACATCCAGCATCAGTAATAGCTATAATATTTGTCGTACTTTTTTCTACACCAAAATTTCTACCCATAGATCTATTACCAGCTTGTTGATAAATCTTTAAATTTTTTTGACTTTTAGCAGCTTTTTTTAATATTTCCCACGTCGCGTCTGTAGAATAGGCATCTATAACAATTATTTCCTTTGGAATAATCGTTTGTTGGCTTAAAGAAGCAAGCAGTTTATCAATGGTTCTCTCTTCATTTTTTACAGTAACAATTACTGAGATTTTTTCCATATTTTTTCGTATAGTTGACCCAGATTAAGCCAAGTTTGTTGCTTAGCCCAATTATACGTGGTTTTAGGGTCTCGTGTATGTTTGGCCATTGGATGCATATTTAAATAATCTTTTTTGACAGGATTGTTATATGACCAGATAATTGGTTTCTTTTGAATAAAGGCGTCGAGGATTCCTAAGTAACCAGTGCAAAAGACGACTTTTGATTTTGCAATTATCTCTTGAGGATTGTTTACTATGCCTAAATAAATAACCTCTTTTGGTAGAGCAGTTTTTTTTACTCCATCCCCCAAAACAGCAAATTTTATTTTTTTAGCTTTGGACATTTTTTTCCACAAGTCTATACACTCTTCTAGGCCTGTGTCTTTATCCAACCGTCCTAAAAATAAAAGATCGTAAATATTTTTAGATTTTGATATAGATAATTCTTCTACTGCACCATAAGAAATTTCGTTTGTTGAAATTTTGTACCATTTTGGAATGAAGTCCCCAATACAAATATTTCTTTTGGCCAAGAAGGCATCAAATCTTTTTTGCCAGATATTTTTTTTTGGAATTGGATATACACCTTCCCATCCATGAAACGTTGCATATATTTTTTTTAATGGATGCATAAGTTTCCAGAAATAGAGCCAATACATTACATCATGAACATGAAGAATATCTGAGTCAGAAAAAATATTTTGATTTTTTTGTACCCATTTCCAAATTAGCCATTTTTTATCTTTTTCTGATGAATTAATTATTGGAATTCGATAAATTTTTATTTTTTTATATTCCTCATATAGTTTTTGATCTGCAGCGTATTGTTCTGTAATAATTGTTATTTCGTGTCCCTGAGAAACAAAATGCTCAGATATTTTTAGTACATGTTTTTCTACTCCACCAATATGGGGATAAAATAATCGAACAAAAAATGTAGTTTTCATTTTTGAGCGATTACTATAAAATCCGATCCAGAAAATATTTTTACAGTTAAATTATCGATAATTGTCACCCAGTCAACTAATTTCCATTTAATTAGTTTTAATATTTTTCCAAATGGTTCAATTGTAAAAAGTAAATTTCTTACTATGCCTTCGTTTTCAATTATATCTTCTATAGTTAGTTTATTTTCATTGAATATTTTTTTCAATCGATTTTTGTCATACCTTCTTAAATGTCCTACACGATTATCAAATTTTTTTAATAAGCCTAGTTTGTAAAGTGGTGCATTATTACTTGGGGTAGAAAGTATTACCCTTCCTCCTTTTTTAAGTTTTGAATAGAATAATTTAATTAACTCATCTTCTTCTTTAACATGTTCGATTACCTCTAAACAAAGAATTAAATCTAGTGATGAATTTTTAATTTTATTCACTTCTTTAATTTTTGAGGTAAATTTTGTATTGCTTTGTAAGTTTGTGTTTTTACTAAATTGAATAGCTGCTTTTATTGCAATTTCAGATATATCATATCCGATTACAAAATTTTTTTTATTAGCGAGATAGATTGCTGTTGATCCAACTCCACATCCATAATCTAATATTTTTATATTTGTTTTTGTGACATATTTATCTATTACTGGAATTATTATTCGATAAGTAAAACTACTTAAATTTGGTATTTTATTTTGTTGTGTACTTGTTTTGTGGAATCCTTCATAAAATGATTTTATTTTTGTACTTGACATTTTATTTATTTAGAACAATAAATTAATTATAGTGAAAACTTTATTGGTTTTTACATCTCTTACTCTCTTTTCTTTAATTTTACTTCAACACGCATTACCAGTAAACGCATCTGATGTATTAGGTAATTGGAATTCTGTACAAAACTTGCCCATGAATTTAGCCAGTCATAGCTCTTTTGTTTTCAACGATAAAATCTATACTGTTGGAGGCTCAGCGTTGACTGGTCAATTTGGCGATCAAGTTTATAAAGCTGCAATTATTAGCCCACTTGGGACTATTTCTAATTGGATCAACGATTCACCTCTTCCTGAAAGAAGAATCTGGCAGACAGTAGTTCAATATAATGACTATGTATATACTCTCGGAGGGTATCTCGACCAGATTCAATTTGTAAACAACGTTTATTTTTCTAAATTAAACCCTGATGGTAGTCTTGGGGCTTGGATTGATACTACTCCTCTTCCCGAGACTTCAGCTCAAGGAGCGGCGGTAGTCGTTAATGGTGTCATTTATTATGCAGGTGGGATAGATAGACAGACTATTTACAAGAGTACCATCCAAGCAGATGGATCGCTCGGTGCATGGAGCACTGCTGGTCAATTACCAACCCAATTGTCAGGGTTTACCATGTTGTATTACTCCAATCGTCTGTATATTTTTGGCGGCGGTAATGGATCAGGATCTTCGAGCGCTGTTTATAGAACTAACATTCAAGGTGATGGGGCAATTGACATCTGGACTCCATTAGCTAGTGTGCCCCGAGGTCTTAAAAGGGGTGGAGGAGTTTTGCTAGACAATCGGGTTTTCATTGTTGGAGGACTGGATGGTTCACAGGCTTTAGATACCACGTTTACTACAACCATTAACAGCCAAGGCAACTTGGATCCATGGTCCACGAGTGCTTCACGTTTGCCGCGAGGTTTGTGTTGTTTTTCATTGGCTCGTTGGCAAAATTTGTTGTATTTATCGGGAGGACACGATGGAGTGAGTTATTTTTCAGATGTCTATACTGCAAGTATTGATGTCAATGTAACTCCCACCCCAACACCCACACCGATACCGACGACTAAGGCGGTTATCGTACCAGGATTTGGAGGTTCTTGGAATGCGGATGCACTTTTGAATTGTAAAATTGAAAACTATTCTGGCGAATGGTCACTAGCTCCATATGCTGTACCTGTTTACTTATCGACCGATTTAGAACTTCAATCTAAAGGTATCACGCCATATTATTATGCATATGACTGGCGAAAACCGGTGTCAGATTCCGCTACTGGACTAGTAGATTTCATATCTGCAATTACTCAACCCAATGAAAAGATTTATCTTGTAGGACATAGTTTAGGCGGACTCGTAACTCAGGCATATCTATTATCAGAAAACAATTGGGGGAAGGTAGAAAAATATCTGGCAGTAGGAGCTCCGTTTCAAGGAACGCCATGGGCATATGGGGCTTGGGCAGGAGGTGAACTATGGAATTCAAATATTCTCTACAAGCTTGGATCTGAAATTGCTTTAAGATACTGTGGAATAAAAGAAAATTCCAGAATTGGTATTCAACAACAGTTCCCAGTTATTCAAACCTTACTCCCTACCTTTAATTATTTACTTACAGATAAATCAAAAACTTTTATTCCGACCAATTCTTTGATTACACAAAATAATTGGTTACCACAATATCTACCCTCTGGCCATATATCTCAAATAGGTACACTGACTGGTACAGGAATTAAAACTATAGATCGATTAGTGGTTAAAGAACAAAACAAGAAAGATTTTACAAATGGTGATTGGGTGGATGGAAAAGTAACAGAAAAGAAAACATCTTCTGAGGGTGATCAGACAGTATTGGTTTTTAGTGGTCAATTGCCCGGTGCGAACAATATAACAATTCAACAACAACATTTAGGGCTAGTTATGTCAACTGAAGGGGCAAGAACCATTGCAAATTATTTTGTTAGTATTCCTGCGTTTGCTCGACAATTTACGAGCAATGAAAACGAATTCCAAACACCTACTTCAGCGCTAGTATTTTTAGGTAAAGATATTGATATTAATGATTCGAGCGGAATCATGGCATTTCTTGATCCAAAAAAAGGTATTTATACAGTTAAGATTAAATCCAAAGGTCCTCATTCAACATTTTCTGTTTTACAAGTATTACCAAATCAAAAAACAGTCTGGAAAGACTATTCGATACCCAACAAGAAAAATACAAATGTAAAAATAGAATATTCTGGAGAAAATGCGACGGTTTCGTTTGATTAGTGGACCTGAGAGGACTCGAACCTCTGACCTTTCGGATGTGAACCGAACGCTCTAACCAACTGAGCTACAGATCCATTTTCTATTCAAATTTTACCATGGAGTGCGTATAATGAACCCATGCGTCGCGGAGCTGTAGTCATACTAGAAGCATTAGAACCGGTCGTTTTGGCATTTGCTATTTTTATGATGGTGTATTTGTTTTTGTTTCAGCCTCATAAAGTCGATGGCAGATCTATGTATCCCACATTTCATGACCAAGAATATATATTGACGGATAAAATTTCATACAAACGCCACTCTCCCGAACGAGGTGACGTCATAGTTTTTCATGCACCACCACCTTTCACTACTGATTTTATTAAACGAATTATTGGTTTACCAGGAGAGACGGTAATGGTTCAGGGTGGGTATGTTTTTATTAATGGTGCACGTTTGAGTGAGATGTACCTGCCATCAAACTATATTACGACTGAAAAATCCTTTTTGCGTGATGGCGTACCATATAAAATTCCAGACGGTTATTATATAGTTTTCGGCGACAATCGAGATTTTAGCTCTGATTCTCGTGAATGGGGACCGGTTTCAGAAAAGTCTATTGTTGGAAAAGCTTGGGTGCGATATTGGCCAATAAGCAGATTGGGCACTATCCAACATGAACGCTATACTTTTTCGACTACAAGTTTGTAATACCAGCAACTATTTTTTGCAATCGGTCTTCTGTTTCTTCTAAATTGCCTTTCAATACTAATGTAATGCGTGTTTCAGCTCGTGATCTAGAAAGTTTTGCTTGAGATCCCGTTTCTTTTCCACCTAGAGCCATTTCCATTTTTTTGCGCAATTCTTCGATTTCTTCAGACACAACATGTGCAGGATGAACCACGCTACCTTGTCGAGGTCGACCTATTTGAGCACGCATTTTTCTTGCTAATTCTTCTGCTCGGCGTACTGATCCAGACTCTCGTAGAATGATCTTGTATGCTTCTACAATAAGCTTAGGGTCTTCGATAGCTGCTAAAGCACGAGCATGACCTTCAGTAATTAAACCAGTTAGCAAACCATCTTTTAATGCATCAGGAAGCGACAACAACCGTAGTGAATTACTAATATATGCTGGACTTTTACTTATTCTTTGCGCAATTTCACTATTTCCTAGTCCAAATTCAGTAATTAAACGCTCAAAAGCTTTGGCTCTATCTACTGCGTTCAGATCAGAACGTTGCACGTTTTCTACGATTGCCATTTCAAGCATTCCCTGAGGAGTAGTCTCTTTGATCATGACAGGAACACTTTTAAGCCCTGCCAGTTTTGAAGCACGCCAGCGTCGTTCTCCTGCGATAATTTGGTATCCAGCTGGAGTTTTAGCAACTACAAGCGGTTCGAGAATTCCATGCTCGCGTATAGAATCTACTAAGTCTACTAAAGATTCGGGGGTAATGATGCCACGTGGTTGAAGAGGGTTGGGTTGAAGTGAATCTATTTCTAAGTCAACAATTTGTTGGGTCATGTTAGATCACTGCTATGAACTTTCGGCCTAGACGGCGGTAAAATTTAACTTCGCCATCTTTGGTTGCGTATAAGGTAAAATCTTTGCCTACACTTACTCCGTTACCTGCTCTAAAGGAGCTACCACGTTGGCGCACTATGATATTACCGTTTTTAATTTTTTCGCCACCAAAAATTTTTACGCCTAAACGCTTACCTGTACGATTTCCTTTTTGTCTTGTTGAACCTCCTGCTTTTGTATGGGCCATATTTTTTTATTAATTTTTTAAATAATACGGTAAATTTTCACGAGTGTCAAGCTTTTGTTTCACGGGATTTTTGACTAGAAACTATTGAGCTGACTTTCAGCCTTGTGTGTTTTGACCGAAAGCCGATGGACTTTCTATAACGACTTTTTGCCTTGTATTTGGACACCTTCACCTTGTCACCTTTTACTTCACCTAAAACCTCACAGACTACTTGGAATTCTGTCAGAACTGGCTTACCCACATGGATCTTGTCGCCATCAGCCACTAACAACACTTGACTAATTGTTAAAGACTTTTCCTGCGTGTCTTGTCTATCTACAAGGAATTCTTGGCCTTCTGAGACCAAAAATTGAGATCCACCGACTTTAATTACTGCTTGCATACCGACCCATTATACCGAGTAAAATCGGTTTTTACCACTATAACTGACACTGGAGACTATTCCTAATAAAATAGCCGTGGAAATGAGCGACGAACCACCTCGCGACAGTAACGGCAATGTAATACCAGTAACCGGAGCAATGCCAATATTCATGCCAACATTGACCCAAATTTGGAAACCGACCATTGCTGCTGTTCCAATACAAAACATTGCTGCTGAAGGATTCGTTGTAGCTCGTGATATATCATATATTCTTCTTAGTAAGATGAGGTAAACTAGCAAAACAAGGCTTGTTCCAATAAACCCAAAAGACTCTCCCAGTGCTGCAAAAATAAAATCCGTCGTATGTTCAGGTAAAAATTGTAACAATGACTGAGAACCATGACCCAATCCCTTACCAGTCATTTTTCCAGAACCAACAGATATCATAGACTGAATAACGTGATATCCTTTTCCTAAGGGATCGGCATACGGATCAATAAATGTATAAACTCTTTCTCGTTGATATTCATGCAAGACAAATTTATAAATAGGTATTGCGCTTAGAATAGCTATTAATAAGGATAGGCCTAATGTTTTCATATTTGTTTTTGAAACTACGACGGTCAACCACCCGACAGCTATAACCAACACAGTGCCCAAGTCAGGTTGTAAAAATACTAAAATTGTTGGGAGCACGACAGAAAGAAAAAGATACAACTTTGAGAATTTTTGTTTTGAAAATGCAAGAGTCACAAATGTTAATAATAAAAAAGGTTTTACGATCTCAGAAGGCTGAAGAGAAAATTGTCCAATCTGAATCCATCTTGTTGCTCCACGATTTATAGCACCGAAGATTAGTGGCAAACTCAATAAAACTATAGAAATGCTATATAACCAGATATGAAAGACTCGCAATGTGTCAAATTTTATTTGGCTAAATAATATTAATAAGATTCCTGATACTGAAAAAAATATTATTTGTGAACTCACCTGATCAGGCGCAATTCCACGAAGAGTAGCCAGACTCATACTCGCTAGAACTACACTCGAAATGATTATCCACCAGTCAAAATGAAGTTTTAACATACCTCAATTTTTAACTCAGGTGAGGTTTTTATTTCAACTGCTAGCGTTTGTCTCATGATAAATTGTTTCAATTCTTCATCGAATTCATTTGGCATATATAAAACAATTTTTTGGTCAAGACGTGTCGCGGAGACTTTTCGAAGTTGCTGAACATCTCGAACTATCTCTCGGGCGTTACCTTCAGCTATTAAAGCCTCATTTAAATTTGCGTCGAGTGTTATTTCAATTTCTTTTTTCTCTTGAATTTCCCACTCAATCATTTTAATGTTTAATTCCTCTTTTATTAATTCTTCTAACTCTGAATCTATTTTTTTTGAACTTTTAATAGACATATAACTTAATGGCTGTCGAACTTTTATGTTTAGTAATTTTCTTTGCGCTAGACCCAACTCGACTATCTTTCTTACTTGTTTCATATCTTCAATTAGTTGAACACCTTCCTTTGACATCTCAGAATATTCAGGCCAGGATGATAGATGTACCGATTCATCTTTTGTGAGATTTTTATATATCTCCTCAGGCATAAATGGCATAAATGGAGCTAGGATCTGAGATAAATTTACTAATATTTTATAAAGTGTTGCATGAGTCGATTGTTTGTCTTGTTCGTCAATGGCTGAAGGTCCAACCCTATCTCTGGATCTACGTACATACCAAAGAGACACGTCTGAAACAAAACTCTCTATATTGATACTGGCTGATTGGGGGTCAAATTTTTCTAAAGACGAAGTAACTTGAGAAATTGTTTGATTGAGCCGTTCAAGTATCCATTTATCTAGTTTTTTGTGTTCGCGTGCTGGATATTTAGGATCATAGTTATCTAAATTTGCGTATGTGGTGAAAAAATTATAAATATTCCAAATTATTAAGTGGAATCTACGACGGGTTTCATCAGCTTTTTTGTAACCGAAGAGTAAATTATCAGCAGGATTGTGTGTAACATACATCCAACGCATCACATCAACCCCTATTTTGTCCGCGCCTTCATTGAATTCAATCGAGTTTCCCCATGATTTATGCATTGGTCGACCATCTTCAGCCAACAAAGAACCGTATCCTAATACTGTCTTAAAAGGATTAGTCTTTTTTAATACAGTACTCATGGCAATCATGGCGTAAAACCAGTTTTTAAACTGACCAGGAAAGGATTCTGTAATAAAGTCTGCAGGAAACCAATCTGCAGGTAATGTTGAAAATGGTACGATGCCAGCATCTAGCCAGGGGTTACCTACATCTGTTATTCGAGAAAGTGTTTCTCCATTTTTACCCTTAATTGTTACCTTATCAATGAAGGGTCTATGAGGACTATGACCCTCAAACTCGTCCCAACCGGTCATACTGTTTTGTTTTAGTTCCTCTTTGCTGCCAATGACTTCGAAATACGTTTTTGATTCATTTTCATAAATTGGCAATGCGAGACCCCAGTAGCGATTTTTTTTCGACACTAACCAATCGTGCATATTTTTTAGCCAATCTAATTCTCTATCTAGTCCAAATTCGGGTAGCCAATGAATGCTTTTTGCTGTATCAACCATTTGTTGTCTAAACGTTTTTTTGTCTGGGTGGGTTGGATCTTCTTTGTCCATCGCAATATACCACTCGTCTGCAATTTTCCAGACCAACTCTGTCTTACAGCGCCAACAGGCAGGATATCTATGAGTGAACTGTTCTGTTTTAAAAATCCAATCTGATTGCTTTAGGAAATCAATAATAATTTCTGGGTGCTTTTTCGCATTTTTTCCCGTTAATTCGCCAAATTCAGATAAATAGTCGGCATTGTCAGCAATAACGGGGATCAGTGGTAAATTTAATTTTTTTCCTAACTTAAAATCTTCTTCCCCGGCTGAAACCGCAGTGTGGACAAGACCTGTACCTTCTGAAGCCGATATAGGCATTATGAGCGGATCAGTGGCCACAACTGAATGAAATAATGGATTATTTGCCACTTGCCGTACAGCAGGAAGGTCATCAAATGGTCCGAGATATTTTAAACCTACTAAATCAATACCCTTGAGCGTCTTTGTCGCTCGATACTCCTTACCAAACAGGCGCTGTGCACAGTCCTTAGCTACCCACATACCATTGATACATTGATATTCCAGTTCCGTATTTACAGCCACGGCAATGTTTGCTGGAATTGTCCACGGTGTAGTGGTCCAAATTAAAAGTGACTCTCCATCTGAACCAACTATTGGCAATTTTAAATACACTGATTCGTGCGTTATAGTTTTGTAGTCTTCTGTCAGCATTTCATGCTGGGAAATCGCTGTTTCACACCGAGGACACCAAGCCACAGCATCATGTCCCTTGTATAACCAATTTCTATTTGCACACTCTTTGAGAAATTCCCAGATTTTATAATTGTTTTCATCTGACATTGTGAAATATGAGTTTTCCCAGTCCATAAAGTAACCCAAGCGCTTACTTTGTTCTGTTTGTATCTGCGAATATTTCAATACTCGTTCTTTGCATTTCTCTACAAACTTATCAATACCATATTGTTCTATATCTTTTTTATTTTTAAATCCAAGCTCTTTTTCAACTTCTACTTCTACCCAGAGTCCCTGACAATCAAAACCATTTTGATATCGTCCGGCATAACCTTTCATTGTGTAATATTTTTGCCATAAATCTTTGAATGTCCGACCCCAGCCATGATGAACGCCCATTGGGTTATTTGCAGTTATTGGTCCGTCTAGAAATGAGAACTTTTGTTTAGAATTTTTATTTTTCGTTAGATATTTTTTGACAATACCCGATTCATACCACCATTTCTGGAGATCACGTTCTAATTGGGGAAAGTCAATTTGAGAATTTGTTGGTTTAAACATAAGGTACCTTCAGTATATACGGGCGAAATGAAGAATTCGCGGTACCACCGTAATTTGGACTTATTTTAAGCTGTTTCGGGCTTTCCCGGAAGATTCTACACGCATAGGCGCTCTTTCTTCAGCACTTTGGTGATAGCCAAAGTATTGCACTAGACATGTATTTTATCACAAATTGTAGAGTAAATTTTAGTCCTATAGTATTGACTTTTAAACCTACTTTTGCTAATATTATCTAATATTAAGGCTCTGTTGGAATATGCACTAGCATAGCCTTGATATAGCGTTTTTTGTACATTCACATTTATTGTAAGCTAAAGGAGTTAGTCAAAATGAGCGCAGAAGCTATTGCCTATTTGCGGCAGATCTGGGGGAAGCTCACGTTCGCGAAAGTTAATCGAGTGATAGCTCGAGAGCCAGAAGACGTACTATATATCAATATACCTCGAACTCAGACGGGGCCAAGTGGGTATGTCTTGTTTGGCCATACAGACTATACTATTGATTCCAAAAGAACGGCAGATATTCCACAAAGAGATTTGTGGAAAGCTAAAGTTTCATGGAGGCACTATTATGGATTTACTGATGATGGCGTCTATTTTCAAAAAGCCGACTACTGTAAGTTGGATCTAGATGTCTCAATTACATTAGATTGGGGCGAATGGGGCAACCACCGTGGTGGATGGAGTAAACCTGAAATAGGTAGTTTGATTGCAGGAGAGGTGACTGAGGGTACTCGTGGTAAACGTTTTACACGATGGTTTATTTGTCCACCTCAACTTAAAGTCTTGATTGATGCCGTGCTTTATGGCACTACAATGAACGAGAACGAATTGGCGACCAAATTGGTAGGAAGTGATTTCCCAGACACCTACTGGGCAATCGCTCGACTAGTACTTTTCGACAATGTTCAGGCATTTGTTGATGACCTAAAGGATCCCCGGCCAACACATCCTTGTTTTGGAATGGAGTATGTTGGTGAAGGCCACCCGATTAATGGACTTTCTAAAGTCTACTGGTCAGGTATGTATCTGATGAAAAATGCGGCACAATATGTGCGTGACATTTCACAGGTAGAATCTGATTGGTGGACCAAATTTTGCCAACTGGCAGAGGCACAAGGCGTTTATTATTCAGCTTAATCTTAGCTTTCAATAAAGGAGTGTATACAGGCGCTACGAGTTTATCTCGAGGCGCCTTTTTTTGGGCAAATATTAGTTTCTTTGTCTGAGAAATGCTGGGATGTCCCAGTCGTCATCAGAAGCAGGTGGTTCCTGCTGCTGAGGAGATGTGGTTTGAGTTTGATCATCATTCTGTTGCGCTGGTTGTTGCTGTGGCTGGGAACTAAATGTTACATGAGGAAGTGAATTTGATGTTGGTGGGGATTTGGGTTTTTCACTAATAATTCCACTTTGATAATTTGAAGTAGCTACAGGTCTGGTTCGATTTACCATATTAGATAAACGAGATCTTGCTTCATCAAAACCAGTGGCTATGACAGTAATTCTCATTTGATCGATTAACTTTTCGCTAATTGCAGCTCCAAAAATAATATTTGCATCTCCATCTGCAGCTTCTGAAATTAGCTTTGCAGCTTCATCAACTTCGGTCATTGTCATATCAGGCCCACCAGTGATGTTAAACAATACACCCTTTGCTCCGTCAATAGAAACTTCCAGCAAAGGAGAGGAAATTGCTGCTCGGGCTGCCATTTGAGCACGATTTTCCCCCACCCCAGTCCCAATACCCATCAATGCGGAACCTGCATCTTTCATAATTGTTTTTACGTCTGCAAAGTCTACATTGATCAATCCAGGAACGGTAATAATGTCTGAAATACCTTGAACACCTTGAGTAAGGACTGAATCCGCGACTCGAAATGCTTCAAGAAGGGTCATTTTTCTATCAACTACATCTAAGAGTCGTTGATTGGGGATAACAATCAAGGTATCAACTCGACTTTTTAGCTTTTCGATTCCATCTTCAGCGTTTACCTGTCTTCGCGCACCCTCGAAGGTGAATGGCTTGGTGACAATGGCCACAGTTAGCGCTCCCTGTTCTTTGGCAATTTCTGCTATCACAGGTGCTGCCCCAGTGCCTGTGCCACCACCCATGCCAGCTGTGATAAATATCATGTCTGAATCCATGAGATATTCTTTGATTTTTTCCCTGGACTCTTCGGCTGCTTGACCACCAATGTCAGGATTTCCACCGGACCCTAAGCCACGAGTAAGATTTTCACCAATTTGAATCTTTGTTGGAGCTTGGTTTGTTAAAAGAACCTGAGCATCGGTGTTAACAGCAATAAATTCGACTCCTGCGATTGCACCACTTGCGATCATGGAGTTGATAGCATTTCCTCCACCTCCACCCACACCAATCACTTTTATTTTTGCGACTCTGCCTACATCGGGTTTAACTAGTGCCATCTGCCGGATTCTAACAGGAGCAGCTACGGTAGTAAAGATTTTATTAAATTCGTAATTTTTCCAGTGATACCTTTTACAGGCAATCCCTCAAACGAAGCAAACGAGTTTCGTGAAGGACTATCAATTTCTGCTTGAGACATGGCATATTTTAGGAGTCCGACTGATGTGGCAAATGCGGGAGTTTCGACTTCGTCTATTAGACCTACCATTCCAGATGGAGTACCTACTCGAACTGGCATTGCCAAAATTCTCTTGGCCGACTCAACCATTCCGACAGTACTTGCTCCACCACCTGTAATTACCAACCCAGAAGGAGTGAGTCCTCCTAACCCACTTTTTTTGATCTCGGTCGCAATGAGTTGAAATATTTCGTTTATTCTTGGACGGATTATGCCTTCTACAACTGTTTTATATGATATTGATTTGAGCTGTTCAGTTAGTTGAAGTTCTGCTAGGTCTATTTCGTCTTCTTTTTCTTTTGCTTTGTTTTTACTCAAAAAAAGTTTAATTTTTTCAGCACTTTCTAGTGATATTCGTAATCCCGCTGCGATATCCTTGGTCACATTTATTGCTCCAACTTGAATAACTGAAGAATAGCTTAGCGCCCCTTCAACAAAAATAGCGATGCTCATCGTACCTCCACCAATATCTACCAGCACTACTCCCAATTCCTTTTCTGTTTCGGATAAAACTGAGTAGCTAGAGGCTAAGCCAGAATACACCATTCCAGCTACGTCACAGCCAACTTCCGATACACATTTGACTATATTTTTAATAACCGGGGATGAACCAATTACGATATGTGTATCCACTTCAAGTCTGACACCTGTCATGCCAACTGGATCTCTTACCCCTTCCTGACTATCAACTACGAAACTTTTTGGTAATACATGAATGATTTCACTGGCTGTAGGTAGAGATACGGCTCGGGCTGCTTCTAGAACTCGCTGAACATCGTGTGCACCAATTTCTCCCTGCGGTTGACTTACTGCGACCACACCGTGACTATTATGAGATCCTATATGATTACCACCGACACTAATCCATGCGTGACTCATATTAAATCCAGCCATACGTTCTGCAGCTTCAACCGCTTCCATGATACTGCCAACAGCCTCTTCTATGTTTACTATTTGACCCTTCCTGACTCCTTTTGAAACTGAAGCTGCTGCTCCAATAACATGCAGTCTTCCATCGGAGTCTTCATCTCGATGTTGAGCAATGATAGCTGAAACTTTTGAGCTGCCGATATCTATTGCGGAAATAAGTTTACTTTTAGCCATAATTAATACTCCAAAACTGGTTGTTCAAATCGTAAATCAATTTTTTTTGGCATTTTGTTTTGGATTTTACTTCTGTCAATTATACGTTGTAAAGGGGAATACCAACTGTTTATTGGCTGTTTAGGATCTATAACAATCTCCTCAACCCTTTTAGAGTTTATCACCAAACCCCTATCTGTTACTCGACCAATTACTTCTTCATGAAGTATATTTTGAACTTGTTGAAGAATTTTAGAGGAGTTTACATGAATTGGAGCGACATTTCCTATAGATGTCTGCCATTCTGGAATCAAAAGCTGGGCTAAATTGGTTTTCTCTACAACCGAACTGACAACTCCGTCGTTGTCTATAAGTCCTATCTGTTTACTATCTAATGAATTTGAAATTGCACCTACAACTGTTCTTAAACTGATTGAAATATTCACCTTATCTGGCCACTGCTTTTTTATTTTTATAGTTTGAATTTCTTTATAGTCTTTTAGTTGGCTGGTTATTTTTTGCTCATCAATTTTTTTGAACAACGAAATGCCTTTTAACCAAACAAGTTTGTTTGTATATATTTCACTACATATACCATATTGAGTTTCACAAGTGATATTTTCGATCTTTGTGTTCTGATAAATTCCAAATATCGTAATAATCGTTATGATTAATAATATTAGTATGTGGATTGACTTACGTGATCTTTGCATATTTGTTCAATTAAATGAACCATAGATTTTGTAGCATCTTCGGGCAAATTCAGTGGCTGAACGCTTTTTCCAATTATTTCATTAATCGCTTGAAATATTGTTTTTTCGCTCAGATCATTTTCCTCGATAATAGTGGCAAGCCCTGCTTCTTGCAGCACCAAAGCATTTTCTTTTTGCTCATTGTGCGATGCGTAAGCTAAAGGGATAAGAATGGCTTTTTTTCCCAGATAGCCGATTTCATAACACATGTGTGCACCCGACCGACAAATTATCATATCTGAGCTTGTGAGTGCCAATATAGCTTTTTCTGAACTATATCCAAAGGATTCGTATGAATCTGAGTGAAATTTCTTCGATTGTTCGAAATCTTTTACAACTGTTGAAGTTCCTGTTTGATGAATGATTTTAAAGGTTTTTTCAAGTTTGGGAATTATTTTAAATATTTCTTGATTAATTCTATGAGAACCTTGTTTCCCGCCAGTAATGTAAAGGACTGGCTTTTTATTTTCGTTTTTCTTGCCACTCTTTATTTTTATTATTTCAGGCCGCAATGGCAAGCCAGTAAGAGTTGTTTTTTTTGGATTGTGATATTTTAAACTTTCAGGCCATGAGACAGCAATTTTTTTCGCAAATACTTCGACTATTTTTGCTGCCCAACCAGTGGTCACGGTCTGCTCATGAGTCAATGATGGTATGCCCAATATATATCCAATTATTACTGTAGGAACTGCTAAATATCCACCACTAGAGACGATACAATCTGGCTTCATTTTTTTAAGCAAATGCCAAGCATGAAAAAATCCCAACGGAACACGAAGCAATTTATATGGATTGTACGTTCGATAACCCTTTCCAGCTACTAGGTTATGGAACTCAATTTTTGCTGCAGTGACATCTAGATACTCGGCAGAATCTGATACATCGCCCCACATACTATGTCTATGTCCAAACCAAACAACATCATATCCTTTTTCTTTACAAGCCCGAGCTACTACCAAGGCACTTGTGTGATGCCCACCTGTGAATACTATTTTATATTTTTGATTCATGATTTTTCCGATTTAGCTATATTAATCATAATACCCATGGCAAATAGCGAACTTAGCAAGGCAGTTCGACCATAAGATATAAACGTTAAAGGTATACCAGTAAAAGGCAACAACGCTAGAATTGCCGAAATATTTATAAAAACTTGTAATAATAACCAACAGCTAATTGCTACGCCTAAATTTTGAGAAAACCGATCGGATGTTTTCTGAGTTACTTTTAAACACAGTGCACCGAGTGTGATAAAAGCAAATAGTAATAATGCTGAGCCAATAAAACCAGTTTCCTCGCCAATTACGGCAAAAATTGAATCAGTGGTCGCCTCAGGCAAAAAATCGAATTTTTGACGTGATTCACCTAAACCTACTCCTGTAAATCCACCTGATCCTAGACCGATTAATGCCTGTCTTATTTGATAGGATGCACCGAGAGGATCGTGCGAAATGTCAAAATATGTTTTTATTCTACTGGCTCTATATGGTGACAAAATAATAACGACTACACCAATTATTGCCACAATAGGTAGCGCCATGGCAAGTCTGGATATTTTTCCTCCAGACCCAAAATATACACCGACGCTCATTCCGGTCAGCACTAGCAGTGTGCCCATATCAGGCTCCGCCATGATTAAGAAACCCAGTAAACCAAGAACAACACACAGATGTGTAAAACTCGGTTTTGTTTTAAACAGCTTGGCTAAATATATTGAGGTCGCCAATTTGGCAATTTCTGATGGTTGAAAGGACAATGGCCCAAAGTTTAGCCATCTTCTCGCGCCTAAAACTTTCGTACCAATTCCAGGAATTAAGACTAATAGCAACAAAGCGATAGAAATCAAGAAAAAAGGAGTAGCAAATTTTTCTAGTTTTTTTAGAGGAATTTTGCTTGCAACAAGGCATCCAACTATGCCAAAAATAGCTAAACCCCCTTGAAGTTTTAAGAAGTACCATTTATCTCCAAAGGTTTTTGCTGCGGTTACGACAGAAGCGTTTCCTACCATTAGTACGCCAAACAATGTCAAAATTACCGTAAGAACAAATAAATACTGGGCTGTACTTTTTCCAGTCATCACTTATATTCCTCCTAACCACAAGCCTCCTATTGCCAATACAATAGCAACAATCCAGGATCTGAAGACAATTTTTGGTTCACTCCAGCCATTTTTTTGTAAGAAAATTATTGGTGTTTTTTTTGGGGCAATGAGTTTGTATAACGCCGCTAACACAAATAGCCCGCCGATAACTACGACTGCTACTGGTCGTCCTATAAGGGTTCCTGTTACCGGCAATGTTGCTCCAAATGCTAGACTACCGGCAGATCCAAGCAGTATACGGGCTGGATAAATATTGAAATACAAAAATGCTATCAATGTTCCAATCCATATAGCAATCAATATAGATAATGGTGTATCGACAGATCCAAAAGAAATTGACCACAATGCCAGTAAAACAATGAGCAAAATTCCTCCAGCTAATCCATTTAAATCTTTTAAAGCTTCGAATCCTTCAATAAAGATATAAATAAACATAGTCATTAACGGTATGAACCAGGCACCCAGGTGAACAACACCGAAACCAGGTAAATTTACAATATTTATGTGTAAGCTAAAAAATAAAAAGAGTGACGAACAACAGGAAAGCACTATTTTAAGTAGCCAAAACGGAATATTGGCTTTGGGCATTTTTAATATTTGATGCAAGTCTTCATACAGTCCGAGCAACCCAAAAGAAACAAACGTAAAAAAAAAGCTATTGATTTCATACCTTATCGGAAAATGTGAAGTCACATATACACCAAACCTGGATGCCAGTGGAAAGAGTAAGGCAAATAAACTAGTGACAATGATTAACAATAGCACCCCTCCACCGGCTGGTGTTCCAACTTCCTTTTTAATAAATTGGATACGATATAACAAATCTATGGCCGGGACGATGGCAATACTCGTAACAAGAAACGAAAAAAGTAGTATTCCAAGGTACAACGCTATTGTGGGCATATCAAAAAAATATTTTGGGTAAAAATAACCAACCAGCTACCCCAATGGCTCCAATCGCATAGATTAACATTGCTGCTGCGGCAGTGTCTTTCGCTCTTTTAGCGTTTATACGCCATTCTTGGGTCACTAAATCTACTACAGATTCAATTGATGTATTTATCGTCTCAATTACAAGACCCAACGTGATAGTCATAGTTAGAATAGTCCATTGAATTTGTGTTATATGAAGCAATACTCCTAATACAATCGCTAAAGATGATAGTACAATATGAATACGAAAATTTGGTTGAGACTTACAGGCATACCACAACCCTTCAAATGCATGTTTGAATGATATGGTATGAATTTTTTTCATAGATTCATTATATACAATTTATGATTTACAGGCCTGTTTGTTCTGGAATTTTGTAGTATCTAAACAACTCTTTGGCTATAGCAAACCATACAGGAGCAGCTGTTGTACTGCCCCATGGCGAGGATTTAGGATCTGAAATAGTGACTAACATGGTGAACTTTGGATTGTTTGCCGGAGCAAAACCTACAAATGAAGCAATTGTTTTATTTGCATCATAATGGCCTTCGATCGGTACTTGGGCTGTTCCAGTTTTTCCTGCAACTAAAAATCCTTTTGGCCTATGAATGTTCACTGCTCCATTTTTGACACCATTAACCATCATATCTGTTGTATATTTAGCCGCGACTTCTGAAATAATCCTAGTCGAATTTTTTCCTGGGGTATCTAAAACAATTCTGGGGGGTTGATATATCCCTTTATTGGCAATTACATTTACTGCAGCTGTTAATTGAAGCGGTGTCACAGCGATACCTTGTCCAAATGATGTAGTGGCATAATCAATTTCATGCCAATCATTTTCAGGTCTTAATTCTGAAATTGATTCTTCTTGTAATTCAATCCCAGTGAGTTTGCCAAATCCAAATTTTTTCAAATATTCAATCATCCTTTTTTGCCCTATTTGTTTGCCAACAAATACCATACCCACATTGTCTGAATGTAAAATTATATCGAACATATTTGTATTGGTTGTATATTTATCATCATAGTTTCTTATGAAATAATCACCAATTTTTAACGGCCCTGAGCAAGCCGTACAAATACTGTTTGGATTGACAGCTTGAGCATCTAAACCCGAAGACATAATAATTGTTTTAAATGTTGATCCTGGTTCATAACTCACAGAGACGATAGGATTTTTTAGTTTACTCGACTCTACTTGATTGTAATTTTTTTGGTCGTAGCCTGGCAAACTAGACATCGCCAAAACTTGGCCAGATCTTGAATCGAGAATGGTTACAGTACCACTTTCTGCTTGGTACTTTGTCAAACCTTCTTGAAGCTTTTCAAATGCAACATGTTGTACTACTCGATCAATCGATGTTTGGATATTCTTGCCATTTTGTGGAGGTATGTAGGATATTTCCCCCAAAAGAATGGGTAAGCCCATTGCATCTGCTTGATTAGTTCTTTTTCCTGGTATACCTTTTAGCTGTCGATCAAAATAACCTTCGATTCCAAAATAACCTACATCTTGTCCATCTTTATCTTTACCAATAAATCCAGTTAAATATGCGCTAGGGGTGCCTTCTGGATATACCCGCTCGGGTTGAGGGTCAAATCCAGCGCCAGCGATTTCAAGATTATCAATGGCTTCTTTTGTGGAAATACTCAGACCGGAGACGATACTAAACCATGAAGCATCGGAGTTTCTCGCTTTTGATAAATTTTCTTTGGCACTTTCAGAGGCTGGTATAGTTTCTAAGATTTTTTCTAACTTTGATAAATCTTTAGGTAAAATTTTTGGATTGATAAATAACCGATATTTTTCTATATTCGTAGCCAATGGATAACCATCTTGAGCAAGTATTTGTCCTCTACTCGCACTCAATATTTCACTCCTGCCAATCTGTATTCTACCCTGTTCACGGAGCGAGGCTGATTGGACGATTTGCCAGTAGAAAAGTCGACTGAGTAGCACAAATGACCAGATGCCAAAGATAATTTGTATTACTCGAATCCTAGATTTCATGGATGGCTTATTTCACTTACTTGAGCCACGGTCAGAGGGGGTAAGGAAATTGTTTTTATTGGTTTATATCCTGCATTTGATGCAGCAATTTGAATTGCTGCTAACGAAGATTTTTCTGAAATAATTGATTGTAATTGACTATTTTCTCTTGTTAGCCGTTCTGTTTGAGAACGTAAAGTAGCTAACTCTACTCCCCCACTTGATCGGAATGTTGATAGGATTAATTGCCCCATTACACATAATGCATTGATTGTGAGAATGATGATGGTAATTTTTTTCATAATTTTTTAAATACACGCAACTTTGCACTTTTAGATCGACTGTTTTCTGATTGTTCCCAATCATCTGGTGTTATTGGTGACCTGGTAAGAACTACACCAATTTTCTGGTCCTCCCAGGCTTGAAATACAGTTTTTACAATTCGGTCTTCTAGTGAATGGAAAGTAATAACACAAATTTTTCCTCCACTTGCTACGAGCATAATTGATTGGTCAAGTGCCATGGACAGGCTACTCAATTCATCATTTATTGCGATGCGCAAGGCCTGAAACACTTGACGCTGATCCGACTGAACGACTTGGGACAATTGATGCGTAGTGTCTAGAGGTCTAGCAGAGATTATTTTTTTTGCTAACTGGTTTGCGTTTTGCAACTCACCAAAATTTTTTAAGATTTGTGAAATTGCTTTTTCTGGCCAATTATTGATTATTTCTCGTGCTGAAACTGTTATTTGTTTATCCATCCGCATATCAAGAGGGCCATTATTTTGAAAAGAGAACCCGCGCATGGGAGTGTCAATCTGATGACTAGAGATTCCCAAATCAAAAATTATTCCTTTGATTGGTTTCCAATCTGTATCATTTGTAATCTGTTTTATATTGATAAAGTTTGATTTTATGATCCGAAGTTTGTTTTCGATTATTGATTGACTAAACTTTTTGGAACAAAAATCAATGGCATCCTGATCTTGATCAAGGCCTAAAACATATCCGCCATTATTTAAAATTTCTTGAGTATGTCCGCCGCCACCAAGCGTAGCATCTATATATTTGCCGCCTGGTTCGACATCTAAAAGTTTGACTGTTGCTTGTAAAAGTACTGGATTATGGTAAATCAAGTTTTTCAGCTATCGATTCACGATTGGAATTAAGTGAGTTTTCGTAGCTAATAAACTTATGTTTGTCCCAAATTTCAACTCGGTCTATTGCACCAGCGATTACGCATTCTGTTTGGATATTTGCAAAATTTTTCAAATATTCAGGTATCAAAATACGACCAAGTTGGTCTATATCCACTTCAGTTGCGCCGAAACTAAGTGCTCGAGTAAACGAGCGAGCATCAGAGCGTGTAAGTGGTAACTGGGACACTTTATTAATGAGCTGTTCCCAAACATTCTTCGGATATAAAAATAGACATCCGTCTAATCCTTGGCTTAATATTGCCCCGGATTCTAATTGAGAACGAAATTTTTTTGGTATTGAGACTCTACCTTTTGATTCGAGTTGATGATCATATTGACCAATGAACATATATTATATTTACCACTTTTTACCACTGTGTACCACTATGATCTATTTTCACGGACGTGTCAAGACAAATTTAAGCCGAAGATGATTTCTGGGAATAACTAACGAAGATTAATTTGAGGATTGAAGCTCGACAGTCTTTCCTAGTGAGATACTGAATGGGTAGGTGGTTGAGTAGATTGATCTATTTGAGCCGTCTCGAAGAGTGAGATGGAGTGAGGCGTTTTGAATGTTTTCATGAAAGGTTAAGTGGCCACTACTTTCACTTCCTAGAAGCTGTTCTTTGCTATATGAATTTTTTCCACTTATTTTTTCTGAGGCATTAATTCCGGTATTTACTTGACTAGTTATCCCATTTCGTTTTATTTTTGCATCGTACACTAAATCATATTCCACAGACTCGGCGTGTAGATTATTTATCATCACGGTTACATAGTGACCATCAGGCTTGAAAGACAAGGAAACTTTGGGGTACTGATTTTCTGAAAGCATTTGTAGAGGTGTTTCGGTGGGTGTAGGTGTAATTTTTGTAGCAGACGATATTTGATTTTTGGCAAAAATAAACCCTCCCACTCCCAATACAGCGAGAAATACTACTACAATTATGGCGTATTTCATATTTATTACTTTAATTGGTCTTTAAAGTATGTGTCAAGTTGATCAGTGCTAATACGAATTTGATTTGCCGTGTCTCTATCGCGAACAGTAACAGTTTCGTCTTCTAGTGTCTGATAATCAATTGTTACACACCAAGGAGTGCCTATTTCGTCTTGCGCATAATATCTTTTACCAATGTTTCCTCGGTCATCCCAGACTGATTGAATATCTTGTTTTTTTAGATATAAATATAGCTCCTGAGCTTTTTGAACGATAGGTTCTTTATTTCTAACGAGAGGAAAAATTGCAACTTTATATGGAGCGAGTTTGGGGACAATTTTTAAAACTTTTCGATCTTCGATTTCAGAGTATCCCGATAGCAAAATAGATAAAAGTGTTCGGTCCATGCCAAATGTAGGTTCGATCACATGTGGGATATATTTTTTACCGGACTGAGGATCGGTATAGCTGAGGTCTGTACCAGATTTGTCGGTATGATTTTTAAGATCAAAATCCGTGCGATAAGCCAAACCATATAATTCTTTAAATCCCCAAGGGTATTTATATTCAATATCTTTAGTCATTTTAGAATAGTGGGAGCGCTCTTGTTCGGGATGTTCACGCCATCGTAAACTTTCTCCAGGCAAACCCAGATCTTTAGTTGTCCATTCCCACATCTGCGTCTCCCAGTATTTATAAAGCTCTTCCCAAGAAACTAATTCTGGATCAAAAAAATATTCAAATTCTGATAAATTGAAGGATAGGGTACGATGTATGAATTTTCCTGGAGTGATTTCATTTCTGAATGCTGAACCCATCTGAGCTATTCCAAAAGGCATTTTTGGTGAGAAAGAGTCTAGAATGTTTTTAAAATTTACAAACATGCCCTGAGCAATTTCACCTCTTAGATATGCTAAGGATTTTTCCCCTGAAACAATGCCTAAGTGAGTTTCAAATAAAACATTGAATTTACGCACTGAAGTCCAGTTATGTTTACCACAGTTGGGACAAGGGATTTTTTCAGAGGAAATTATTTCGTCTTGTTGTTTCTCTGTTAGCCCCTCAACTTTTTTTTCTTGTCCCCTTGATTCAAAGAATTCTTCTATTAAATGATCTGCACGTTTTCTAAATTGGCAATTTTTACAGTCAACAAGCGTATCAGTAAAGTTTGCCGTATGGCCAGAAGCTTCCCAAACTTTAGGGCTCATGAGGATATTACTATCAAGACCGTAAATGTCAGTTCTCTGGGTCACAAATTTTTTCCACCATAAATCCTTGATATTTTTTAATAGTTGAGCACCTAGTGGACCGTAGTCGTATGTATTTGCTAAGCCACCATAAATCTCGGACCCTGGATACACAAAACCTCGACGTTTGGCCAAACTTACAACTTTTTCCATTAAGTCCATATGCCTATTTTAGCAAATTTATTGACTGTTTGGCCTATGGGGATAAAATACATAAACTTAGAGACCAAATCAAAAGCTGATTTTTACTCTCTATTTAGTTCTTTACAAAATTAATTCAGAAGGAGATCGACATGAGCGACAAATATGATTTTACAGTTAGCGGCAGAATTGACGCATACTTAATCTTCCAGATACTTAAACTTCAAGAAAGCAATCAAGATTTTCCTCGATTTTCAGTTCTCATAAGAGCGACTGATAAATGGGAACCCCCTCAAGGTGTAAAAATTAATTGCCAGATAGGAGATATTTATACTGCAATATGTACGTATGAGGCACTCGTAGAAATGGACCAAGATCCCAAAGTCATATGTGTTGAATCTGGAACACTAACTGTTTCTGATTAATTGAGTACGGAGTAGAAATAAAAAATTTCTACTCCGTTTTTTTTATTATTTCGGTTTCGATTAATTTTTGAATTTTCATTTGGGCGTTTTTTACTTTTTGAGGGTCTTTTGTCGGATCACAACCAATTGAACCATCTTTATTACCCCACTGAAATTCCAACACCGGCATACTTGACGTATCCTCAATAGCCTTGGATATCTTTTTTAGAGTTCCGTCACTTATATCTTCAGGTAAAGCGTCTTTTTTATTCCAACCCCATGAAATATGGACTAAACATTGACCAATTTCATATATCTTCTCTATCGCTTCATCTATAGCTACTTCCCAGCCAATTTTACCTTTTTTTTCAACACAGTAGTGTACGATATCGAAAATTGTTCCATCATATGCTCTACCGAGTTCCAGTGATTGTTTATATGAATTGGGTTCATTATCATTTTCACAAAACATATAAATGTTTTCGGGAAAAATTATTTTTTTCATTTGAGAGACATATAAATTATGACTATTAATATAAAAATCTTTTTTAGAATCTATCAAACGCAAAATATCTTGCGGCGTTGCCATTAGATAATTTACTATCCACATAGGGATATCTAAATTTCGGGGAATATATGAACTATCGCATCGTACGTGGTAGCCGATTATGTTTGGGATTTTTGTTAGCAGAGGAACGTGATGATAAAAACTAATTACCTCTAAGCCGAATGTTATATCTGAAGGGATTATTGAGCGCCAAAATTTATATGCATTCATAGGATTTCCTAAAAACCCTACTACATCAGTTGAACAAACAATTTGATATTTGTTTTTTGCTTGGTTAATAAAATTATTTTTCATGAACGTAATCTGTTTAATAATTTAACTGAGTGCAAATTTTTGGCAGATATTTCTTCGATATATTTATATATATCGCCATTAAAATCTTCCTCTGACCAATATCCAAGAACTTTCACTATGTTAATTAGCCATTTTTCGGTTTCTGTTTGCCAATTATGTCCCAAACGGCCAATATCAGTTAAATTTTGTTTTAGTAGTCTAAATATATCATCGTGTGGCTCATTATCGGGAGTTAATTTATCGATAGTCTCCGCTATTTGATACGCTAGTGTAATTCGACCAAGTTGATTTCGCCAATTATTAAAAGAGTTTAATAATTGTACTTCTGAAATTATTTCAACATGATTTAACGATTTTATCGCGGAAAATTTTATATAATTAAAAAGTTCTAAACTGCCGCTTCTTCTTGAAGTTACTTTTCTGATTCCCTTAGCTAAATATGTAACTTTTCCATTATTGGCAGTGAAGATAGTAATTAGCTTATCAGTTTCGGAGTAGTCTGACCGTTTTACTACTATACCCTCATCGGAATAACTGCGCATTAGTATGGATACGATAGTTCTTTGTCTTGATCTACAAGTGTCTCAAGTTTTGATTTTCCATTTATAGTCATGGTATAGGGAAATGTTTTAATTCCGCCCTGTTTTTGTATGAGTATTTTATATGTGTTATTTTGGGCTTTGGTCGGGAGCTTATATTTGAAGGAAATTTGACGAGTGTTACCAGGAGTTAAAGTGAAAAAGCCATCAAATACTGTTTTACCTAGATCTTCACTAGTTGTTTGTCCAGATTCGAAACCTTTTGCTTCAATTAGCTGACTTCCCTTGGGTACATAGACTCTGAGCCAATCCCGAAATGCGCCATTTAGGTTTCTTGCTTGAGTAATTTTTACCGCAGTTTGTTGAGGGTTGGCATAGGTAAGCGTAACTGTTTTGGTAATATTTCCACTCGAGTCAATATCAACTTTTTGGTCAACTTTGTAATTCACCCAGATGTTTGTTTTTGCCCCTGCAAAATTCGTATCGACAATAAGCAAATAATCTGAGTCGGATTCACGTACTCGACCCGCCATATTAAAGCTTTCTACAGCCATTTGTGCTTTTGGGTCATTAAAATATGCCATGATATGCTTACCTTGAATATTGGCCATAGCTGTGTTGAACAAAAGAGGGAACTTGCTTTTCGGTTGCGCCATAACGTTTGCCAAGACGGAATACATCAGCGGTCCAAGAAAAGCTTTACGATTTCCATAATTTGCAGGAGCCTTGACGATTTTTCCAGAAACTGAGTCCCACACCACAGGCTCTTCGCCGCCAGCCAGCACTTGAAGCTCGTAAAACACTTGAGGACAATTACACCTTGGATCCTGGTCTGCAGTAAATGTTCCAAGTCCTGAGACTCCAATTGGACCTGTTACTTTTAATAAATCTACAAGTAGCTGTGTATCTACAGCAATGACTCCGTCTACTTCAGGAGATTTTGTCAATTTATAATTACTCATAAATGTTTCCATTGACGACTTGAAATCAGGAGACAGGTTTTGATCTCGCAAATACCAATAAGGGACTAGTGGTAAATATTTGAGTATAGGCTCAGGAGCTGGTATTCGCTTCGTAAATTTTTCGTCTAATTTGTAAATGTCATCTGACTCTAGTGATTGAACTTTTCCGTTGGTTACATTAATAATTGCATATCCTGTTAGGAAGCCTCCGGTGCCTCTTATTTCTGCATCGTTTTGGAATAGTACCAAATATTTTCTTGGTGACTGGTTACCCAACAGATATGGCGCTGATTCTAAAATTGGTTTAGCATCATTTATGACAGTAGATGCTTGATCGATTGTTTCAAGCCCACTAGCAAGTTGTGATCTAATTTTTATACCTTTTATTTCTTCAGGATATCTATTTGGATCAATATTGGCTAAAAACTTTTGGGCATTGCTAAGTTTTTCGCCAATTTTATCGAGTTGTGGATGAATTTTGTCTAAGGTATTTACTATAAATGTGATTCGATCCTGAGCTGTCTTACCTCCATCTCCTGAAGTGGCCAAACCCTTTAAGCCAATTACATCGGCATAAGGTGCAATGGCATCGATCCCAATCTCTGCTGCCGCTATTAATTCATATCCAGCTGAAATACCCGATTGGCCATCATTGTAATAATTTTTTGCGAATGGAATGTGTGACGACCACTTAAAGGTATGCAGATTTGTCTCGACGTTTGTGAGTGAACCCTTTACCTTTTCTAACTGGTTTTTGACTCCTCCAAGATCTTGTGTTTTAGCATACGGCGCCACTGCTTTAGTATTAGCTTCCAATTCTCTTACCGAGGCCATAAGAACTCGGCCTGGACGAACTACTACCATATAACCTATGAGAGCTAATACTACGATTACACTTAATGTTATTAGTGATAGTTTTAATAAAAATTTACCCATTGCACGGCTATTATTTGTATTTATATTATTGCTAGTTTCTGACAGATCGCTGTCAAATGATCTAACTATGTTTGATTGATTTTTCATACTGCACCTTTGGCGGAGATCATGGCGAACGGGGTTTTTGCCAGAATAATTAAATCATACCACAATGACAATGTACGAGCATATTGAGCATCAAGCTGGATTCTTTTCTCAAAATTTACATTACTTCGACCAGAAACTTGCCAAATTCCTGTTAGTCCAGGTCTAATAGATAATGTCTCTTTGACCAATTCTTTTGTATCTGGATAGTTTTGTTGCTGTTTCTCTAATTCTTCAGCGTAATAAGGCCTAGGGCCAACAAGACTCATTTCGCCTTTTACAATATTTATAAATTGGGGCACCTCATCAAGTGAATACTTTCGAATAAATCTGCCTACTTTTGTCACTCTTGGGTCGTGCATGATTTTATAGTTTCCACCTTTTTGCTGTTCTTCATAGGCTTTTTTAAATCTTGGATCAGTTTTAAGAAGTTCATAAGCATTGGGAATCATCGATCTAAATTTATATGTGTAAAACAATTTACCGTTTTTACCTACGCGCGGCGGCGTATCTGCAAATACCGGGCCGTTCGGTGATTCTAGTTTTATTGCGATAGCGACCATGATACATATCGGAAGAAAGAAAATAATAAAACATGTTCCTAAACCTATATCAATGATTCGTTTGAGGATTTCGTAGTTCATGCACAATTATAAAAAGTTTTTCATTTCTTTTTCTTTCAGAAGTTCTACAATTTTTTTAACCGATTGTGAATCTTTTTTAGAACAAATCAATAATGCATCTGGTGTATCAATGATAATCATGTTTTTTATGTTACTCGTTGCAATGAGTTTTTTATCTAAAATAATCATATTGTTTTCAGATTCAAAATTTATATATTTCGATTTTGTTCCCAAAACGACGTTGCCCTGTGCGTCTTTTGAAAGCTGTTTCCACATTTCAGACCAATCGCCAACATCTGACCAATCAAATTTGGCAGGTATACATACGAATCTTTTTAGATTTTCAGCAACAGCATAGTCGATGGAGATTGAAGGAGCCATCTGAAATGTTTGTTGCAGTATTTCGTTTTCCTTTTCTGTGCCGATTGCCTCGATTAATTTTGGTAGTAGGACATATGTCTTAGGTGCATGAATTTTCAATAAATCTAGGAATAATTTAGCTTTGTAAGTATACAAATTAGCATTCCAATAGTATTCCCCACTTTCTGTATATTTTTCTGCAATTTCAAGAGGAGGCTTTTCTACAAATTTCTCACCCCACAATACTTCCTCATCGTCAGAATTTACGGGTTTACGTGCTCGGATATGCCCCATTCCCGTGTGAGGAAATTTTGGTGGAATACCGACGGTAACAACCTCATTTCTTTCGCCTGCCAGCTTTATGACTTTGTTAAATTGTTTCACAAAAACAGACAGAGGAGAAATTATATGGTCTGAAGCGAAGTTACAGATAATTGCCTCAGGATCTTTACGATAGATATATGCTGCACCAACTCCGTGGGCAAGAGCCGTGTCTCGTCGTATAGGTTCTGCGATTATATTTTCCAGAGGTATCTGACCACATTGTTTTTTTACTTCAGCTCTATATTTTTCATTCGTGCTAATAAATATATTTTTGGCTTCAGTTAGTTTTAGGGCTCGCTCAAGTGTTAATTCAAACAACGACTTGCCTTCAAAAAGCTTAAGAAATTGTTTGGGGTTTGCATCTCGGGATTTTGGCCAAAGACGGGTTCCGCCTCCCCCCGCGAGTATTAATACATATACGTGGTTCGATATTTTTTCCATGCTTTTGTATATACTTTAGCAAAATTTTTTAAAAAACGCTCCTTGGAAAACCTTTGGGCATTCTTGATACACTCACTGCTGGAGAATTTCTCAGGTCTAAAATTTAAAATTCCATCTTTCAGTTCTTCTTCTGTTTTAAATAATGTTCCGGTTTTATTTGAAATAATAATTTCAGCTACTGCACCTACTTTTAGACCTAATATAGGTTTACCTGCAGCCTGTGCTTCTACATACGAAATTCCAAAATCTTCTTCGTGCATAGAAATAAAGGCTAGCGAATTTACTAAGGTTTGTCTAAGTGTTTTATCATCTACAAATCCTACAAATTGGATGTTTTTTTTAGCTATTTTTTGCAGTTTCCTTTTTTCTGACCCATCACCAACAATTACTAATGGTAGGTTTATCTTGTTAAATAGCTTTATGACTTTTTCTGGATGTTTATAAGCAACCAGTCGGCCAATCCATACAAAATATTCGCCTTTTTGAGCGGTGAATTTTCTTTTTGTTTCCACAGGCGGATAGACTATTTCTGCATCCTGGTTGTAATATGTTGCAATTCTTTGTTTCACCACATTAGAAATTGCAATGTATGTATCTGGCCGATATTTACTTACCTGTTCCCATTTTTTTAAATAACGTAGTAAAGGAATTGATAAAAATTTTTTAAACATAGATTGAGTATTCATATAAAATTTTTCATGGCTCCACAAATATCTCGTAGGGGTTAGACAGTAACACAAATGTAGCTGTCCAGGCAGTGTTTGTACGCCTTTACATTCGGCTGATGTTACGGAAATAATTACATCAAAATTCTTTAAATCATGCGACTCAAACGCAAGTGGCATTAACCAAGGAAACAACTCGTGATGGTGTATTAAAAAGGGTATTTTCTGTAAAAAGGATGTATGAATTTTTGAAAATACTTTTGACCAGGAAGCTGATTTTGCATCATAAACAGATGTAAAAAGTTCAGCGGTAGGGAATAATTCTTGCAAGGCCAACAACACTTGTTCCGCTCCTCCCCATTTATTTACACGATCATAAATTATTGCAATGCGTTTTGGTATATTTCCCATGTTTGTTGTGCCATTTTAGCCCACGAGTATTTTTTTGCTTGTCTATACCCTTTTTCAATCATGTCTTTGCGCAGACTACTATCATTCATAATCAACGAAATTTTTTTTATTAAATCTTGTACATCGTCTGGATCGAAAAATAATGCTGATTGGCCGTAAACTTCTGGTAAACATGAGCTATTTGCTGCAATCACAGGCAAGCCTACGGACATAGCTTCCAAGCCCGGGAGTCCAAAGCCTTCAATACGAGAAGGAAATATAAACGCAATAGCTTTTTGGTATAAAGTTTTTATTTGAGAATCGGAGACGTTATTTAAAAATTCTACATACTTTGATTTTTTTAAACGATTTTGGAAAATGGATCTTGCACAAATAATTTTAATTGGAATTTCTAACTTTTCAGCCGCCTCAATTGCGATATTAACATTTTTATGAGGATACAAATTTCCAGTGTAAACAAGAAATGATGTCATAACTGGGTCACTCCTTCATATGTAACAACTATTTTTTTTTCGTTTATTTGGTAGTAGTTTTGTAGTTCTTTTTTCCAGTAAAGTGTTGGTGTAATAATTTTATAAGCGCGGCTAATTGATAGCCAAACAATAAATCGATATCCAAAAAGTTTCAGTATATATACAATTGGATTTAATGTAGTCGTTGATGTTCCAACTGAGATGTGTTTAATCAAATCATGAATTGTAACAATAGTTTTTCCGAACCATAGGATTGGAATTGTAAAATGAGGTACATGTAACAAATCGGGGTGAATCTTGTACAACAATCGTGTCATTTCTATTTGGGATGCAACTGAGTATGGGTGTCTATTAGCAAAATGAACTTTAAATTTTTTTAGTATTGGATTATTTTTATCTGACTCATTTATTATTAAAACTACTTGCATAGATTCTGAAGTAGGTAGGTTTTTGATTAATTCTTCTACATAGCGACCTATTCCTGTGTGTTTTACTCCAAAGAATCTAGCATCTATACAAATTGTTTTCATATATTTTTCGCAGTTCTAATTATTTTTAGCGCATAAATACCAATATATACAGCAATGTTAACAATAATTGGGTATTTTTTCGCTAAATGCTTTTTATAAAAAAGTCGCATAACCTCAGTAGAATTTTTTGCCCACGCGAGCCGTCTATCTTTACTGGCTTTTGACGCATACCCCTTCAAGTGAGTGATTTTGACATCAGGTAAATACATTATTTTCCAGCCTTTTTCTTTAACTTTGTAACAAAAATCTATGTCTTCGCCGTTCCAAAAATATTCTTCATCTAGCCAATTTACCTGTTTGCCAACTGAAGTTCTAATTAAGGCGAACGCACCAGTTAGTGAGTCGATTTCATGAACAGTACTAGGGATATTTTGAGCAGTATATGACGAGAATTTTTTGAGGCCAACAAAATGAAGCAACGAATTTATTGGATCTGGGAATCCCCTATGGCAAGAATAATCTAATTCGCCACTAGGTAATTCCACTCTACATGTAGCGGCACCAACTAAAGGATTCTCTTGCATATATTTTAAAACTGTTTCAATACTGTTCGGATAGACAATTGTGTCTGGATTTAATAAAAGCACGAATTCGGTTTCTATTTTTTTTAAGACAATGTTGTTTCCCGCTGCAAATCCGATATTACTTTTATTTTCTATTAAAATAATTTCTGGAAAATTTGTACGGATCATTTCTAATGTTCCGTCATTTGAACCGTTGTCTGCTACGAATATTTGCCATTTGGGGCTTTTGGGGATAGATCTTAAACAGTCGAATAAGATTTTTTTTCCGTTAAAACTTAATATTACTATCGATAAAATTTTGGTCATTTTTTGCCAACTGTCAGATAAATTTTGTTCAATTTTTCTGAAATATTTTGCCAATCATAGTTTTTAGCAACAAATTCCTTTCCCTGTTTTGCTAATTCAGTTTGCTGTTTTTTATTTGCTAGTAAATTTACTACGGATTCCGCCATATCTTTTGCAGTATTTGCAACGATAGCATGCTTGCCAGGTGTTATTCCCAATCCTTCCACGGCAATTGTTGTAGCGACAGCTGGTGTACCAGTAGCAAATGCTTCTAGTATTTTATATCTGGTACCTTTTCCACTAAATACAGGTGCAAGCAAGATATGTGCGCTTGCATATGCGTCTCTAATATCAGGTATTCCTCCTGTGACTTTAATTGATGAATCTTTTTTTTCGTACCCATAAATTTTTGCCGTAGGGGCGTTACCCACGATCCAAAGTTTTGCCTTAGGCAAGCTTTTCTTTACAAGCGGCCACACTTTTTCAACTAAGAATTCAACGGCTTCTAAATTTGGTAACCACTTAAATGTTCCCACTGAAAGAATTGTAGGATTTTCTGGAAGTTTTTTTTGAACTTGATTAAACCACGACGTATCCACTCCATTAGCTACAACATCAATATTTTTAACAGATGGAGCAATTGATTTAATAAATTCCATGTCGTCTTCGCTCATGGTAATTAAATGATTACACGATTGCCAGTAATACTTTTCCCAGTATTTTATTTTTAAAATATCGAGCAACAACAACGGTCTTATCGGCCAAAGTTTGCTTTTGGAGGCATAACTTTGATAACCAAGATATTCAATCGTCTGTTCGACCAATATTACAGGTATTTCAGTCTTTGGAATATTTGGCATCATATAAAAAGTTTCGGCGTGAATTAAGTCGTAATGATTGTTGGCGATCTCTTGTTCGACAGCTTTTTTCGTCCCGTCTACTAAATTTCTAGTAACCAAAAATGGGTAAAGAGTAAAACCGGCTCTAAGAATATTTTTGGGATGCCATGGGGAGTTTGTTCGCTTAAAAACCTGGATATTTGTACAAAATTTTTTTAACTCACTTAGATAGGCTTTTTCTTTTTCATCTTTAATTAGCGAGAAAAGGGTTATTTGATGCTGTTTGCTTAAATTTTTTAGTAAATTATATGTACGTATTTGTCCACCAGACAATAATGGGTAAGGCAAATATGGCGTTAGCATTAATATTTTCATTGTGGAGGAAGGAGCTTTATTTGTTCTTCTAACTTTAAAATAACAAACTCAGGGTTTTTTTCTACGATTGTGTATTTTTTCATTAATTCATTTGTATCATCATCATAATTTACTGAGATGTAATATGATGCATGAAATCTATCAATCATGTCTTTAATAGGTTTATATAAATATGCAAATCCTGCCCTATTTGTTTGGTATAAAAATGCAGTATCGCCTTGGTAGGGAGCAATCACAATGGCATCTTTGGGAGCAATTCTATCTAGCTCCTGTCCTGCTTTTACTATCGACCAATTATTGATTTGGTACATGCCACGAATATCGTACCATCCAAATCCCAACATACAGCCGATAGAAAAAATTAAAATTGTTCTAGACAATAACTTTCTCCAAAAAATTTTTTGACTATGCCACACCTTCCAGATTCCAAAAGCCATTGCTGCCGCAATAGATGGAATAATTGGTAACTGATAATAATCATGTTGAACATTACCTGTCGCAAAAACTATAAGGTACAATAAGGAGCCTGTAAGCATGGCCAGTATGTATCCAGAACTTTCTGTGACACCAACAAGAAATGGCCACACACCCCATTTGCCCAAAATTAAGGTGCCAATTCTCACGCCAAAAATCCATTGAAAGAATGATGGTTTAAATCTTATCCCGTTTCCATTGAGCAACCATTTACTAGCTGGTACGCCTTCTGGATGGAAATATGACCACAATCTCCAAATACTAAAAGGTAGAAGTAGTATTGTATAAAATATATAAAACTCACTCGAGCTGAAAATTTTTTTACCAAGTTTTTTGTACTGCATTACTGTGATCGGTAGAAGAAAAAATAGAGCAACTGGTTTAACTAGTACGGCACAAGCTCCAACTATTCCAGTTAACCACAAATATCTTCTGTGCTTTTTTTGTAAAAAAATGTCATATATATTTAAGGTCAGCAAAAACAAGGTGACCATCAACGGATCAGGAAGAATTACGCGGGTGAAATATATATTATATGGAATTGTAAGATATAAAAATGCTGAGAGAATTCCTACAGTGTAATTAGACTTTCTTCTCATTAAGAAAAATAAAAGTAATCCTGATGTAGTAGCCGCAAGGTTGGATGTGATTCGTCCCGAAAACTCAATATTTTCACCAGGAAGTATTTGATGTATTAAAAGATGAAGCAAATTAAACAATGGAAATTCAACAAATCTGTATCCATTAGGGTTGAATCTACCGCTACCAGATACATCTGAAAAATCATCAAATTTGGGATACAGTAGATTAATCCCATATTTTTCGAAATTTCTTGTCACTGCTGAGGTGTCAGCTTGACGCCAGGAATGCCAATCGGCAATGGGATTTGAAACTTTATATAAACGTAAAGTAAATCCCAAAATTAGTATTACCACCAACAAAATAATTTTGACTATTTTTTTAATTCCCATGTTTTTACTTTTTCGGATAATCCCAGACATATCCATATAATAATCGCAATTTTAGATGCTTCGAATATATCAATAAATAATCCAGTAATTAATGTGGATAAAAGTCCTAAACTAATACTTATAACAAAGATACTTGAGATTGAGCTTGGCTGTTTTACTATTTCAAAAAAGTTTCTATAGATTCTTACGAGAATTAATATAAATGCAAAAAAACCTAATAATCCAGTTTCAGCCATGATTCTTAAATAGTCATTATCTACCGCCAGACCAACAGAAGAATATCCAGACCCTAATAAGGGATTTTTTTTGAATGCCAATAAAGCTTTTGGCCATTCGGCTTTTAAGCGTATATTTAGTGATCTGTCTTCAGGAGTTGCAGCAGGCTTTAATGCATCAGGTACTTCACTGTCTACAGCTTTAGACTCTTCTTGGGCAGAAACAGTAGGAACTATTGAGATAAGGTGACTAACAATTAATTCCCGATATCTGCCCGCAAGTTGAGGAGTACCAATAATACTAATTATTGCAATAACAACCAGACATACCATCCAGGTATATTTTTTTGTTAAGAACAATAATATTCCTACAGATACAAATAATGAAGCGAATGTAATTCGTGAGGCTGACAATAGCATGGTCCAATAAATCATTGCCATATTTATTATTAAAAGCCATTTATTTTTTATCTTTAGTGTCAACAGCCCCACTGAAATTATTATTGGGATAATTGCAAAGGCAGCAAGATCGTAGTGTCCTGCAAATGTAGAGTTTATACGCGCACCAGGACCGAGTGTTAACGCCAGTCCTTTAGCAAATTCGCTGTTTGTTGTGGATATTAACGGAAAGTTAAAAAATTTTTGACCAATTCCATAAATTGAAACAAAAAAACTTGAAACTAGTAGAGTTTTTATTAACATGACAAGTTGAGATTGATTTTTAAGCACGTCATACGCAATAAAAAAGCCAATCAAATACTCGATTCTTCTTGTCCAATGGAGAATTCCTTGACTAAGTACGACGGTTTTTGAAAGAAATATCCCCCCAAAGGTAGCTATTGCACCAATCATAAGAAATAAAATTATTGTTCTGTGTAAGGGTAGATTTTTGATTTCTGCTATTTTTTTTCTCGACCCCACTAACCAAAAAATACTTATTAACGCGATTAAAATATCTTCTAATCTAATAGCAACAAAGCTGCCACTTACTGCGAGTAAGGGAAATTTTGGATACAAGATTACAACAATCAACACCAGGACAATAAATAAATATGATTTATTTTTTAACATATTCTTTTATAAGTAAGTATGTAGCTAATACTGCTAAACACCATACAGTCATAGACGTTACTACGTTGTAGGGAATGTATCTGATAGTAATTTTTGCATTGTAATGGTTGCCGTTGCGATATATTTGTTCTGTCGCTTTTGTTGGATAAAAACCATTTATATATAGCGTATTTTTAAATGGTCTAGATAATTCTTCAAGCCACGAGCTGCGTGTTTGGTCTCTTATTAACATAAATGCGTCCTCTGGAGGGTGATTTAATCGTTGTGACTGAGGAAAGCTTTGTTTGTAATATGCCATTATTTCTTCACGGGATAAATTTGTAAAAAAACTCTTTCGATATATACTTTCCGTATCCGATGGTTCCGTTGAAACAATCGTATTTATTGGTGGTGGAGGAAAAGAAGATGCGGGATATAAAATATATATTATTCCGATTAAAAAAAATCCAATAAATAATGTATTTAAATATTTCATTACTGGAAAAGCCTCGCTCTTCCTAACTTATAGCTAGGATTTTTATTACCTCGTTCACCGATCACTTTTGCTGGTACTCCGCCTACAATAGCAAACTCATCCACAGTTTTTGTAACAACTGCTCCCGCTGCGACTATTGCACCCTTTTTTATTTGGACCCCTGGCAATATGGTGACTCTTGGACCAATAAAAACATAGTCTTCTATATATACTGGAGCATTCGCTGCTTTAAAGTCTGAGGAATGGATGTCGTGTTCGGCATTATAGATTCTTACCTCTGAAGCAATGTCTACATGATCCCCTATTTTCAGCACATCTCTACCATCAAGAAAAGCGTGGTCACCAATTATAGAATCCTTGCCAATTGAAATATTTTTTGGGTTATAGAACCTGGCCCACATGTGGACAGTTCCATTAATATTCATACCAGCTAGTTTGTAAAATGCATTTCTTATTATATGACTGGGAATATATCCAACGACATAAAGTAAATAGAGCTCTAAATCCAGTAGAATGTTTTGCAACCTATTCAGACCTTTATTTAAAACTTGATCTAAGGTTAATTTTTTTCCATTGCGGTCTCTAAACATATTAGTGTTTGTTGTGCTGTTTTCTTCCAGCTAAATAATTTTACTCTGTTTATACCCTCAGATACAAATTTTTTTGATTTTTCCGATATTGCGATATCGATACCCCTAGCAATCGAAGTTGGGTCTTTTGGATCGATATAGATACCAGCCTCACCTGCAACCTCAGGCAAACTTGCTACTTGCGAGATCACAACTGGGACGTGACATGCCATAGCTTCTAATACAGGAATGCCGAATCCTTCAAAAAAGCTAGGCAGAATAAATGCTTTTGACATACTCATGAGGACAGGTACTTCATTTTCATTAACAAAGCCTGTGAATATCACTCTCTTTTCTAGATTTAATTCTTGGGTAAGAGAAAAAATACGCTCATATTGCCAAGCTTTTTTCCCTGAAATCACTAATGTTAATTGCTTGTTTTTTTCTGAGACAATTTTAAACGCTCGAATTAGTCCTTCAACATTTTTACTAGGTTTTAAACTACTAAGAAAAAGTATGTACGGATCTTTAATCTTATATTTTTTTAAAACGGTGAGATTTTTTGTTGGCTTGAATAAACTTTCGTCGTAACTTGGGTAAGTCACTATAATTTCTTGTGACGTTTTGTGGTAAGTGTTTGCTATGTCCTCTTTTGTATAATTTGAAATCGTAATGATCTTTTTAGCTTTCATAATAGAGTATTTAGTCCAGTTTTTTAGCTGGGTAAAATCTTTAGTTGTAAACTGTTCTGGATTTCTTAAGAAACCTATATCCATAATTGCGACTACACTCGGAATAGGGCACCAACGAGGGGCGTAATGAGTCATACTAAAAAAAACGTCTGGTCTTGGTTTGTGAGTGAATAGGTCAAATGGTAAACGCGTTTGAGTCCAAAATTTTGGAAATGGAATCACTCGATAATCCCATCCATATCGTGACTGCGGCAGATCTGAGAGCGGAGGATTTTTGAGATAAATCACGAACTGATGGTTTTGAGGATTTGCATACAAGGCATGAAGAAGATCAAATGCATACTGATTTATTCCAACTCTTTTTTGAGTCAGGTTAGCTTCATTTGCGTCTATGCCGATTAACATATTATTTTATAAGTGATGAATAAATTTCATACGTTTTTTCTGCGGCAGACCTCCACGAAAATTGTTTTTGTCTTTGCGTTCCAGCCTTGATTAATTTTGTCCTATTTTTTATGGCTTGATATATACCATCAATTATTTCTGATTCGGAGTTTGTGTCAACCAATACTCCTGCATCGCTTACAACTTCTGGAAGTGATGAATTGTTTGAACAAACAAATGGTGTTTGATGATAAAAACTAACCAACGCCGGCAAACCAAACCCTTCATATAATGACGGATATACGCATACTTCTGCACTAGCAACAATATCTACCAATTCTTGTTCAGATACATATCCCGTAAAGATAATGTTGTCGTTTTTTGTTGTTAGGTCATTTTCACCTATAACTACAAGCTTTAAACCTAACTTTTTGGCAATGTTATTTTTTTCATATGCATCTATTAATTTTTGAATATTTTTTCTTGGCTGGCGTGAGCCGATTGTTACTATGTATTCTGAATATTTTGATTTTTTTGGGTTGAGCATAAATCTTTTTGGCAAGGCTTCGGGAACAATAAATATTTTTGACACAGAAACAGAAAAGACTCTTTTTAGGTCCTTTGCAGTATTCTCTGAGACACATATGAAGGCATCACATTCTTTTTCTGCCCAATACATCTTTCTTTTATGAACCTCTACAATATCTTTATGAACTTCCTGTGGATACAAAAAGGGCGATAAATCATGAATAGTGGTTACTTTTTTTGCATCTGAAGGTGCTTGGGTCCAGTCAGATGCATGATAAATATCTATATTCCCTGAAAATTTCTCAAATTTAATAATATGGAGTTTATTCCACAATTGCTCAATTATGCCCAATGGAATTCGGTAACTCTTTACCCCGGGGATATTTTTTTTGAGTAACGATGTTTGATTTAAGGAAAAACCTACTGAAGTAATTATTTTTTTAGGCAGTTCATCTACTATATTTTGTGTGTAGTCTGATACACCACTGCCAAACACTACTTGCGATACATCAAATCCAACTTTCATATATATTATTATAAATTAAGAATCTACATAATAAAATTTTAATTTGGGGCAAGAAATACTATTGTGTCTTTTCTTTCAACTTCATGGTAATAAGATGAGATAAATTCTTCTATATTAGGTGCTGATAAAGCAGTCATTTTTCCATCAACAGAACTGGATTCATCTACAACTACCAACTTAGGCATATCTGATTTTAATGCTTGTATTTGTTGGTTTTCATATGTTTGTAAATACCATGGTAATTGGAACATAAAAAAATTTCCTGAAGGAAGAGTGTTGGACATTGAATAAACATGGGGTTGAACTCCAAATAAATATATTTTTTCTTTTGGTCTTACATATTTCATAATAGTCTTTGCAATTTCTCGTGTCTGATAATTATCATAATTGAATGTATGGTACGAAAAAAATAATAGTGTCATTTTTACCGCGCAGACTAAAACGAGTATTTTTCCAAGTTTATTTTTTTGATAGATGATTATTGAAATAATAATGGATACAAAAGGTATTGATGCATGTAAATGGTATAAATCAAATCGAGTTAGACCAACAATACTTGAGCCTACTGCAAAAATAAAAATCAAATAACTTTTCTGCGATGAGTGAGAAAAAATATATACGAGACATAGTGTCAGCAATAATAAACCTACAATTACCGCGTACCATTCAGGTCTTACAAGTGCTAATTTTGGATAAATTTTAAAATTAAATAAAATCACTTGTTGAAAAAAATCAAACAAACTATTTTTTGAGATTAGATATGCGACGAGCATTGCTGGAAATACACTCGTTCCTAAAATAAATTTTGTAAGATTTTTAATTGAGCTTTTGAAATAAAATATTAATATCCCAATTACTAAAATAATTGCTGTCTGTTTAAAACAAATCGCTAATCCTAATAATAGTCCCGCTTTACCCAATCTTTTTTTTTGTAAAAAATATAATGCTGGTAGTGTAAAAAGTGGAATTAATGAGTCAAACCAAATTGCATCTCCAGCAATCGATACCTGTAAGATGGTATAAACTAATATTGAGGTTTTTTTGTAAGGTGAAATTTTTTTAACTAGCGCTGATTGAAACAAAACCAGCACAATATTTAAAATTCTAAAGGATTCAGTATTTTTAAATCCTAATGAAAAAAAGTTTACTGGTAATAAAAATAAACCTGGACTATGTTGATCGATAATTTGAAGGTATGGGACCAATCCAGCTGTAGATAAATATGGAAATATATAAAACTCCGGAAACACTGTATAGGGCCTAAAAAATAATATTCCTGCGTGAATTAATTGAAGTAATACTCCCAACATTGCTTATTTCTTGTACTCTCTAACAAAGCCAACACCTGGAAAATCAATAATTTTTGTTTCTGTATATCCTCTTTTAATTAATTCTTGATTTACTACTCGCTGGGGATCGGTCAAATCAGTTAAATAATCTAGTAAATAGACTTGTTTTTCTTCAGTTTCAGACAGGTGCTTTGCAACTTCGTCAACTTTTGCTGGAAATGTTGGTACCACACCTATGACAGGTAAATCCGGTTGATACCAAATTAAGGGAGCAAAACTCGTAGGAAATTTTACTATTACTGGCATGGGCTTGAGAGCTAAAAATTCTCCCGTTTGACGCCATTGCTCTCTTTGAAGTCGTATTCGAGTGAAGTACATTGCATTTCCAAAAATAGAAATATAAATAAATAAAGTTAAAAATAACTTAGGATATTTTAATACTGCATTTGTAAACCAAAGTATAAGTATGGGTAAAACGAAGATTATTCTAAATGGCTGTGTTTGAGGTAAAACTAATGACAGTAGTATGATTGATCCAATTGGGATGAATGTAAAAATAGTGAGCAAATTTCTATGTTTTGATTGAAATAGAAAAGTGGAAAATATGATCCCAATTGTTAATGTGGCATATATCCCATATATAATTTTTGAAAGAAGATTTATTCTTCCTGCAATTAATTTAAATAATAATATTGGTAACGCTTTTACTGGGCTAATACTAAGAACATTCGACCAGCCTGGTAAATATTCATTAATATTTACACCAGACTTTAATTGTTCAATAAACATTGGTAGCCAAGGTAAGAATAAAAATAAACTTATCGCGAGGGATGCCAAATACTTATTTTTGGTTTGATATTGATATGCAAATATATATATCACCTCAGCTAAAATAAAAAATATTCCAGAATAATGTGTATAAAGTATTAAGGCGTTTACAAAACCTAGTAACAGAAACTTTTTTTTAATTGTGAAAAATAAAGAAATTGAACATAGCAAGCAGAGCAATGAATACGATCTATATTCCTGAGAGTAATACACATGAAAGGGTGCTAAAGATAATAATCCAGCCGATATATGTCCAGCGTATTTTGAATTGGGGTAAATTGCCTTGCCAATCGGAAACATAATAATGACATTTGCCATTCCGAACATAATTGGAAGAACTCTTAACCATGAATCGTTTTTGCTTATTGCCTGCCAGAAATGTGTGACAATATAAAATAGTGGTGGATGAAAATCTGCACGACGTTCGAACCAAATTGAGTGTATTGAATTATTTGATAATACTGCTTGCGCACCCTCATCTAGCCACAAACTTTGGTCGATATGAATTGTTCTTAAAAACAATGAAACTATTACGATCGTAACAAAAATTATTTTTTCTTTTCCCATATTTTTACCCAAACCGAAATATAATATATACACATAAGTGTACACACAACTAATCCATGCATGCCATCAAGAAATCCTGCGTGCCAGAAATACCTTTTGCCAAACTCTATAATTGGATTTTTTGAATTTTTTTCTTTTGAAGTATAACGATTAAGTCTGGTAATAAAATTTTCAATCGAGTCGTATCCGTAATGAATTATTGCATTCTCTGGATTTTCATCAAGTTTGACTATTTCTCCTGAAATTTTCGGGTAGGAGTGAATTTTTTCATCCCAGACTATCGACTGTTTTTTGAAGAATCTTATCTGATGGTCAGGCCAGAAATTTGAGTGACGAATCCATTTGTTAAAAAAAATATTTTTTCTTGGAATATTTACTGCAGATATGCTTTTATTTTGAACCGTTTCTTTGAGCACTTTTATTAGATTTTCAGTAATTTGCTCATCAGGATCTAATACTAGTACCCAGTCGTTCTTCGCTTTCGAAATTGCAAAATTTCTTATTTGTTCGACTACTTGTACATGAGTGTGGGTAAATACTTCAGCATTAAAAGATTTAGCAATATTTATCGAATTGTCTGTTGAGCCCATATCAACCAATACTATTTCATCTACTTTTTTTACCGCTGACTCTAAGCACTTTTCTAGCTTTGTAGCCTCGTTGTAACTAACTACAACTAATGAGATTTTTGGCATATATCCTTTATAACTTCTGAATATTTTTTTGCAACAATGTCCCAAGAGTAGCCCGAAGCTTGATTCACTGCCACGTTAGCCCATTTTTTATGTATCGCTGTCGAAAGAGCGGCTACAAATTCATCAATATTTTCGGGTTTAACAAATATTCCTGCTGGGCCAACAATTTCTCTACGGATTGGATCATCTGTTGTAACAATGGGCAACCCACTTGCCATGGCTTCAAGTAACACAATTCCAAAGGATTCCCAAGGGACTGATGGAAACGCAAAAACATCTGCGCTTGTATATATTCCGGGCATGTCTTCGTATGACAAAGATAATATTTGAAGCCTACCTGGGATTAATTTTTTTCCTAAAGCATGCAAGAAATTTTTTTCATCCCCTGTACCAACAATGATTAATTTAGAATTTGGAATTTTTGATACTGCCTGAATCAGTAAATCATGCCTTTTTGCTTTTGTTAAAGCTCCCACAGACAGAATTGTTTTCTGATTTGTTTTTTTTAAAAAAGGGCGAGTGTTTGGATTGAATTCTTGCAAATTTACTCCATTGGGTATTTTTTTAATTTTAACAAATGGATTAACTCTGCCTGCCCATTGTTTTTGATATTCAGATAATGAAACAAAAATGTCTGGGAAGACTAATAGATTAATTTTGTCGTCTAACCCTAACCCCGATTGACCTGCGATGATAATTTTTTTATGATTAAATTTTGCCCATAAACTCGCATTTATCGCTTGAAATTTACCATTTACTGGGATTACACAATCATAATTAACCATTTCTTTTGGTATATTCTCTTTGGCGTTGTAAGGTTTTATTTGATAATAATTTCCAATAGTTTTATCACCGGATTGATATACCGAAACATCGTGTCCAAGCTTTACTAACCCATTCGCCAATTCATGCACATACTTTTCAGCGCCTCTAAATATTTTTCCTGAGTAGTAGCTTAAAAACGCAATTTTCATATCAAGAGTTTTCTCTTCAGTTTTTTTATCGGAGTTTGTATAGATGCAAAAAAATTATATTTTATTTTACGTTCTGTCCATGCAGAAGGAATCAAGTTTCCGTGAGGGAAATAAAACGATGTCGGATATATAAAGCTTTCACTGTTTTTATGTCCAAATTCGTATTTAATTTTATATTTTCTATTGAAAGTAGCTTCCTCATTTGATGACCGAACTAAATGTGTAGCATGAAGATACGGCTCATCAATAAATATAGAAGATAATTTTGTATCCTTTTGAAGAGCCATTCCATTTTTAAGACAAAGTTCCTCATATGGGTAGTTAGACCTAAACATTAATGGTGCTAGTTTTTTTCTGTTTATCCATCGAATAGTTATATGACCTTCTTTGTCTTTTATTTTATATTTTCCCGCTGAGTTTTCCTGGTAATGATATACATCTCCCAAAAGATTACGATACGAACTAATTAAATAATCAATTGAAGGGTTTTTTTGAATAGATTCAACGCTTTTTTTGAGTGCCAAGTCTGGCCAAATTTCATCACCATCAAGAAAAAGTACCCAGTCATTTTTTTCTACATCCATCATTTTTTGTCTACATAACGTAATCTCCTCTGCTGTATTTGTTAAAAATTCCTTTATTTGTATTTTATTACTATTAATTGATCTGACAATTTTCAGTGTATTGTCGGTTGATCCTGTATCATAGACATGTATGGTATCAACGACTGGTAAAATAGACTGTATTGCATACCATATCCACTGATCGTCATTTTTTACCATGCAGTGTGCAGAAACCGTCATTTCATCTTTAATTTTGAATAATAAAAAATACTTAATACAATTAATACTAATTGGCTTATTAGCATCGATATCGATGCCCCTACAATACCAATCCGAGGAATAATAGTTGCGCCAATCAGACATACTACTACTGCTTGAATAAGACTTGAAAAGAAGAAAAATTTTGGTTTTTTATATCCGTACAAAATAATATCTCGTACTGGATTTGTAGCAGTAAATAAGCCAACCGCCAGCAATAGAATAAGAAACGGAATGAATGCATCTGAATAATCCTTACCTGTAAACCAAATTACAAATGCTGCTGCTGGAATCATTAGAATGCAACAAACTAAAGCGATTGATGAAGAGAAGAATAACGCCTTACGCAGATACTGCTTGGCTTCCTTACTGTTTGAGAAACCAGCAAATTTTGGTCCTGTTACTGCTCCCAGCGCGCCTGACAACTGCGGCAAAAATGAGGTCATTGTTAACGCAAGAGAGTAAATCCCCACTTGCGATATGGAAACATAGCGAGCTGCGAGTATTGTGTCCAATCGACCAACAATCGAGGCAGAAATTGTAAAAATTGCTGTCCATTTATTGAATTCCCAAAATTTTAATGCATGCGATGTATCGGGGCGAGTTGTCAAAATTTTTTTATCTAATTTGAAGAATGAAACAATAAATGCTGATAATAGTGCTGCTCCAAAAAGAATTAAGGCGACTTTTGCGCTTAGAATGCCTAAGATTATAAATAGTCCCATGATGATTAAGCGAAATATATTTGCACCAACTTGAATACCACCCCACCACCAAAACTCTTGGAGACCTTGAAACATAGAAGCAGAGAATGAAAATAATACAAAACTAGCGATACTAAAACCAACCCAGGGAAGTAAATCCGCCACTTCTGGCTGATGCAGTATATTATTTGCTATAAAAGATGCAAAAATAGTAAAAATAAGAATTGCGACTGTAGATGTAACAAGCTTTGTTCTGAGTGCAACATTTGCATACGGAGCATAGGTATTTTCCTGCTTGTGGCCGCTAACAAATCTGACGATACTTGGTCCCATGCCTAAGTCTGCAAGTGAACTTCCAGCCAGTAAAATACTTAATCCTAAAGAGAATAGGCCATACTCTCTTACCCCAATTATTTTAGCCAAGATAAGATAGTATATTGCCCCAAATCCAGCTGAGAGGAAGGTTGATATTGAAGTAATAGCTGATTGCTGAAACGTACTCGACGATGTAACTTGCTTTAATTTGTGGTGCATTCTTTGGCTACCTCCATTCCTAATTTTACTGCATAATTGGTTCCCCTGTCCCAGGGATATACTTGTTGCATATTTGCTAGAAATACATTTTTCATTGAGGTACGTATGGGTGGGATGCTTTTAGAATAGTGTATAGGGATTATAGGTTGGGCAAAGGCTGCTTTTTTAAGCCAAATATTATTAATTTGTTTTTCAGAAAAATTCGGGTTAATTTTTTGTAAATGTGGTAAATACAATGAAAGAAGTTCTTTTTCTGAATAGCTAAATCGTTGATCAGAGGATGGAGCATATAACCCTACATAAATTAAATGTTCATTATGATAAAATTTTTCAGAGATAAAATTGGTATGTTCAACTACGGCAAGGAAGGGTATTTTTTTATCGTTGATGTTTAACCAGTAGGTTCCATCCGAGAAGAAATTATTTTTTAAAGACAGAATTAAATTTATAGCTCCCAAACCCTCAATTTTTGTGTATTTTCGTACAAAATCTGCTTCGATCTCTGGTGTTATTTTACAAAAATATGCTGTAGGTAATGTACAGACCACTCGGTCAAATATTTGGCTTTTGCCATCTGCTCTTATTTCTATTCCACCCTTTACTGACTTAATTCTTTCGACTGTTGTACCATAAATAAATTTTGCCTTATTGGATATAATATTTGATTCAATAGTTTTAGCCAATGATAAAAATCCTTTACGGGGATATCCTAACGACTGGCTTCTTTTATATATCCTGGACCAAAACCATGCGGCTGATATTTGTTCGGCATATGAGTGGAATTTACCAAAAAAAAGTGGTGACCAAAGTTTTTCCCAAGATTCATTGCCCATCATGGATTGAATCATCTTTTTGGCAGTAAAATATTCATAAGGTTTCCAAAATGGATTTAATTTTAAAGATGCCATACCTATTCCGGTTCTGATTCTAGAGATCATTGATAAGGGAGTAAATCTCATTAGAGAAGCCACGGAATCAAGTTGATATATATGGTTATCTATCCATGTGCTGGTTTTTGGCTGATAAAAGTCTATTGGATGTCTAACTTTCAAAGCTAAATCATAAATATTTTTGTCTGAAGTAAAAATATGATGATAATGATCTTCTAAACTCCAGTCCCAATTAGACTGTTTAAAACCCTGTGCCAGTCCACCAGGGTTTAAGTTTTTTTCAAATACTGTAATATTGTGATCTTTACCTAATTGATGTGCTGCAGCTAGCCCTGTGAATCCTGCGCCAATAATAGCAATTTTCATACTTTGGCTATTATAAGCGATGTAGATATGATGTGTTTTTGAGGAAGATATATTGGAATACGGGGGTTTAAAAATTTAGATATACGCCATAAATATGGAATAAATGTCATAGGATATGTATCCACTGATGTAAATTTTGATAGTAGAAAAAATTTTTCCCAAGTTTTGGGATGCAAAACATGCATATGTGTTTTGTCAGCAATTACATTTTTCGTATAGGGGTATGGACTTGTTCCAATAAATATCCCAGTCTCAGGTTTTAGCAATTTATGGATTTTTTTTATAACTTCTAAGGGATTTTCAACATGTTCGAGCACTTCAAATGCAAAAATATAATCAAATTTTTTGTTTGTATTAAACTCTTCAATCGAAGTATTTTTACACGATCTCATGTCAAATGTTTTATTTGTAAATTTTACAACCTGTGAATCTAAATCTAGCCCTACATATTTGTTTTTATCAATATGTGGCAATAAATAATTTAGAAAACCGCCATATCCAGAACCTATTTCCAGAATATGAGTTTTGTCGCTTAATGAGACTTTTTTTGATATAAATGACCATTGGGGATAAAGCCAATTTGACGACTTTTTTAGATCCTGAGGAGAAAATGTCAGTTTGTAATGCTTTTTGAAGTAATTATCGTAGTTTTTCTTTTCCATAAGGTTCTAAATAATTTAAGTGAACTAACCATTATTCCGGTAACTAAACTAATAATTAGCCCTGAATACACATATTTTTGAGGATAATACTCGATAGTATACTCGCCATCTTTTGTAATTGAAAATCCATTAATTAATCCATAAACAGGTAGCGATTTTTGACCTGATAGTCTCCAATTTGAATCATAGTTTTGAGACATGGTCAACATAATGGGATTTTTAATACCGGATATTTTTATTTTATACAATGTAGGATTTATTTTCTTTGATAAAAGTTTTATCTGAGATGTCTGAGGAGAAATTTTTCGACTATTTATAGTGGCAGATTGGTAATATTCACTAAAATTAGTTAATTGTGTTTGAGAGATTGTTGCTATAGTATTTACGACATTTAAGTCACCATCAGTAGATAGAGTTATTTTATCTTTGTCAGATTCTAGTCTAACATTAAACCAATTAAAGGAGTTTGAGTCATCTTTTGTATTTAGCTTAATTAGTTCTTTATTGTTTTGATAAATTTTAATATCACCACCGGCAGTACTTTGTAAAACCTTTATAAATAGATAACAATCCGAACAATTTTTGGTTTTAAAATCTAATTTATGAGCGCCTTCTGAGATTGACCATCCTTGGTTTGGATCAAAGTCGGAGTTTTCAATATTATATTTATTTTTTAGAAAATCCCTCCACCAAACAATCTCAGACGAATTTCTTTTCCACCATCCAGTTTTATCTGGAGTTTCGTTTAGTAAATCTGTTAATTTAATTAAATTTTTAGAAGGTATATATCCAGATATTTTATTAGATATTGAGCCATGCTCATGTGACATGATAGCACTAGGGTATTCTGCTAACCGTAACGACAGTTCTGGTATTAAATCAGTAAAAACTATACCTGTATGTTTTAGACTAGAGAATGATTTATAGATATATTGAGATCCACTTACAAAAATAACTTGACTTTTTAATGAAAAAAAATCTTCAGGTGTTTTGACTTGAATAAGATTTACATCATTAAATAATTCAGATTTTTCGGTCCAATCATTCTTTATAATTTCATTTATTAAAAACTGGTGATATCTTATATCTTCTGGCTTGGTACTATCTCTTTTCGAGTCAATTGCACTTATGGCTAAGTATTTAATACCTATTGCAGGGAAAACTTTTCCAATTTCTGTTGGCTCTCTTAAATAGTTTAATGTTTCGTACGTGCCTTTTATATTTACCTCTATCGGTTGCTTATCTAAAAAGGTAAGTGCGTCAGACGAAGGGTGTTTGACATCTGAATATCCAATAGAAGGCTTAGAGGGTATCCATACTATTTTTCCTGGAGAGGATTTGCTCAAACTATTTGCTAGTGAGATATAACCCTGCATGCTTCGTGGCAACGATAACAAACCCGTAAATTCATTTTTAATAATAGGTGCACATATAAATAATAAATACATTACAACAAGGAAGTAGAAAATTTTATTTTTTCTTTGTTGTATATACTCAATTGAAAAAGCTAAAAGTATTGAATAACCTAATCCAATAAACATATAAAACTTAATTGGATCCCTGAATAAATTAAACCCGGGAATATTTATGAATAAGTATTTATAAATATTTATTAGTGGAGGATTTGAGCCTTTTGATAAAAAAACTCCAAGTATTGAAACGAAACACCAATAAGATATAGCGTTATTATCTTTTTTTGTTAATAGAGCAAAAAAAACTATGACAGGCAAAACAATCAGACCAATTGCAGGAGTCGTCAATTGACCAAAAATATTTTTTGGCCAATGTGGTTGGTAAAAGATTATTGAATCAGATAACTTTGCAAAACTTAATGTGTCGATTTGTGAAGATTCAGTATATGACTCGGGAAGGGAGGGTAACTTAACAATAGCTGCAGGCAGTATCCAGTATAAATGACAGATGAATAGAACTATTAAAGATAAAAATACATTTTTAAAAATTGGTTTAATTTCTGACGGTGATAAAATAGCTCTTGCGCCGAGCAACATCTCAAGAAAAAGAATGATTCTTAAATCAAAGATGGAAATTGCAACACAAGTCCACAAGAAATTTTTAAGATTTTTTCTATAACTAAATGCTAATGGCAAAAGTGCATATGCAACTGCTAAGTTTAATTGGCCGCCATCGATTAACAATAGAGTAAATGGATTTAGCAAAAAAAATATAATCGTAACTGTTATAGTTTTTTTACTAAGTTTATATTCTGATAATAATCTATAAAGACCCGTTGAACCGAATACAACAAAGGGTAACAAACCAAATAGAATTATTAATAAATTATAGTCAATTCCTATACGGCCACCCAATCCATACAAAAACTCAATTGGCCAATTCCATAAAATGGATACATTGTATAAACCAAATGCCTCATGATTTTTTTCTGACCAGATCATGGGTAATTGGAAAAAAGATTTTACCTGCTCGGGGTATAAATATGGCAAATCGTGAGCGCCAAACATATTTATTATTTTTTTCTATATCTGACTAATAGAATGACAAGGCATGCAATAATTAAAAATTCAAAATATATTGTGTAGTTTTTTTTAAAGTTTGTTGCTAATACCAAACCACATAGACAGATAACAAAACATATATATTCAATTAGTGGTACGGTTTTTTTTATATTTTTTTTCATAATAAATATATATGATGATTATAGTTATCCAGCCAACGAAAGACATCATCCAAAATGGAAGAACGCTCATTTGAGGTAAAAAATTCACCACTATAGTTTTATTTTTTATTGATGTAGGCAGGGTCCAATTCATACCAAATGTATTATCTGCTTCTGGCCTAAGTCTTTTTTTATCTATTTCAAGTGTCCAAAATGGGTTTATATATTCTGATAGTTTTACTGATTTTGAAGTAATTGGCACCTCTAATAAATATTTGGATTTTGCAATTTGATTAAATTCAACTGGGTTACCGTCTACAGTAAAAAAACTGCCTTTAAATTCATCTTTTATCTCATATAATGAGTAACGATTTCCAAATGATTTAATTTTTTTGCCCACTAATGTATTAAACAACATGTCTGTTGATGACAAATGTTTAGGAGTAAAAATATTGCTATATTTAATTTCTTTGGGAAGGTTATTGAACATTACTATATGAGTAATCCCTAGCTGTTTAAGCAAATATCCGAACTCTTTGAATTGTTTTGACTCAATAAGATTTTCAGCCAGGTTTTTATTAACTCCAAAACTTAAAAAACCGGATACATCATTTTTTCCTGACAGAATTAGCATTGGGGAGACTCCAACGTAATAATGCTTTTTAACAAAATCATCATCAATTACTGCTAAATTACCTTCACTTAAAGGTAGAGTGATTATTTTTGTTTTTAAAGGTAGGGATTCGACTTCTTTTGCCAAATTTATGTAGTCTCGATTAAATTTTGATATGTATGAATACGATGATGAAGTACCCCATATTGGCAAAGATTGGAACCTTCCATCAATAACAGGAAAAATATTCAAGAAAATAAGGATACAAATAGTACATATTATGGTTTTTTGAATCTGAATACTTGAATATTTCCTCAGAATAACATCCAATGAAATAGTCAAACATAATGCATAGATTAAAGCCAAAGGGAGGGCAAACTTGTCATACATATTTCTAAACATCAGCAAAACAGTATGACTAGTAACAAGACCTGCAAAAAAGTTTGGTTTGATAAATCCAAGATTTCCACAAAAATAAAAGATCACAAAAACAAATGAGATATAGATGCTCAGATTTTTTCTTAGGCGTATATTTTCGTATAAACCTACAAGTATTATTACTATAAATATGAAATTAAATGGAGCTATATTTAAGTACCACGATTCATATACCGATAATTGTGGCCAGTTTAAATTTTTTTGTACATCATATGGATATAAATGTAAAAATGGATAGATAGGGTTTAACTGTTTGGATGTTGAAATTATAGCGTCGCTGTTCTGCTTTTTGTCTCCTATATTGAAGATTGTATTGTTCGTTTGAATTAAATTTCTATTTGTTTGCTGAATTATTAAATGGCCCAACCAGTGAATATTTGTAGCAGTTATCGTTATTGACAGTAAAAATACTGTAGTGAAGAAAGTTTTTTTATACAAATATATCCACTGAATAAACACTGGTAAAAATCCAATTATTAATGCCCCTAATATTGGAATCAGTGGGTATATCGGAATAATAAAATATATTGCTGTAATTATTCCGATATAAATATATTTTTTTGTGTCTAAAAATTTTCGTAGAAGAATAAACGTGACTGGAAAAATTGATAGTAAATATTGCGAATAGTTTTGGGAATTAAATATTGTATATGCATTAAATATAGAAAAAACATATAAAAATGCCCCTGAACCACACAATATCATGCTATAAGACGAGCGTTTGATGTACAAACTACACATTTTGTAGAATGCAATTAACGCTATTAGCAAGTTTATGCAAAATAAAAATATTTGTGTGTTAACAAACGGTAAAATAAATTTTTGAATTTTAATGCACAAAACGAATAGTCTAAGCGCATTTACTGGAACATACATTGAAATATTGCTTGGGGTTGTATTTTCAATAATGTTTGATACATAATTTGACAAATATTTTTCTGGATATAAATAATAAATTCTTGTTTCATCACCCCCTAAAAAATACCACGAACTAAATGAAATTAGCACAATAAATATTGTAATAGTTGATATAATTACCGATTTATTTGCTGATTTAATTTTGTATTTATTAATAAATTCTTTAAAAATTTTTAACGATATTGAAGCAATTATTGAAATATAAAAATATATCAATAATTTATCAGCTATATTTTTTTCTTTTAAGACAGAACAAATTCCAACGGCTACTAGTACTACAATTGGCAATATATCACTATGTTTTGATCCGTAAACTGCGATATAAACCGCAACAATTGCGCTTACAATTAATAAAGCAACCGAACCGCTTGAAGGGAATATAATTTCAAAATTCGTTTTTATCGTGTCTAGTAAATATTTAGGATGTAAAAGTATCGATTTGGGATAGATATATGTTAAAGAAGTTTGAATTTGATTTTTGTCGTAACCCCCATTTTGAACAGTGTTAAAGGAAATTTTAATCGTGAGTTTTTTATTTTCAGAGTTATTTTTAACCGGAATACCTAACGGGTACGGATTTGTATCTTTTATTTGAAAATATTGAAATTTTGACTGAGCTAAAATTGATTTATCTTCGTTTTCAAAGGTGAAAATTATTTCACTATTTGGATCTTTAACCTTCGGAACCTCTAACTCTATGATTCCCAAATAAGGTCTTGATACCGGTAAAGAAAATTCTATACCTGATTCATATTTCTGTATGTTAATAATTTTTGATTCACGATATGACAGTATATGTCTTGATAGGATAAAAATACCAGGATTGTATATAGACAAATTTATTACCAAGGAGTACAGAAAAATAACCCCTATAAACGCTATTTTTTTTGGTAGCATATTACAAACCCAGGTATAAATAGTAATAAGGATATGATCGTAATGAACGGTATAACAACAGGCAATTTGAATTTGATATCTTTGTTTTCTGAAATCATACCGAATGTTTTTCTCGGTAAGAGCTGTTCACCTGATTTACTACTTATCCAGTGTGAAGAGTAGGCAATGGAAACAAAATTTGGATTTTTATTTTCGATTTCTTTTGATACTTTATATACATCAAAATTTCCAAATGATGTAATTTTTTCTCCTACTATATTTTGTATATAGTCACCATTCTGCGCTGAAAGTATTTGTTGTTCTACCCCACCATAAAAAAACTCCGACATTTCTTTGTTCAACTCCAAATTATTAATAATAATGTACTTAATATTTAATAAATTAATTGCTGATTTTAATGAAGAATAATCTTTTTTAAGGATGTCTGAAATTATCCTATTACCCCAATCAACGTTATTTGATGTAAGAAAACTAAATCTTCCTGTGAAGTCATCAATATTTGCCATTTCTCTTAAAGGGGATGGACCGTAGTATATATTTCCTTGGCTATCTTGAATTGATGAATACGCCGGATAGTTTAAAGGAAGCCACATAACTCTACCATCATTTTTTTTAGATAAATAACTTACTAAATCAACAAAGTCAGAACTGAAATTTCCAGTGAAATATGCACGCGATCCATTCATTAACTTTAAATTAGGTATATAGTCCTTAATTGAAAATAGTACAGACAGACAGGATAAAATAGTCAAAAATACTTTTTTAAGTTTGTTTGTTGTAAATTGAATAGCAATTCCTGCACATGTTGCAAACCAAAAACTAAGTGGTAAAGAAAATTTATCATACATATTTCTGAACATACCCCAAAATGGAATATTTTTTGTTAACCAAATGAATATTTTTACTCCATATGAACTCACTCCTGGAGAAATTAAAAATAAATTTAAAATTAAAGCTAAAAATGAGATGTATACCAATTTTGAATTGTTTTTTTTTATTCCTTTTATTATCAATATGCTACATACACTGGCCGATAATATAAATTTTAAAAGGTATGAAGATGTCGGCTGTAATTGTTGAGAGAAAATATTTATTGGTTGGTATAAATTACTAACGCCAGCTACTATTCTGACATTTTCATTAATAAAACTTTGTCCGGAATATGAATTAATTAAAGCGTTTTTTTTTGAAAAAATTTGTGAATCAATATATGGAGCAATCCAATAAGTATTAATTACCAAAAATGAAAAAACAAAAACTGTGATATGTTTACATAAAATTAATTTATATTTAGCCAACATCCAAATAAACAGCGGTAGTGAACCTACAATAAACGCCATAGACCAAGGCAGGGTTAGTAGCGTACTACTTCCGACAGAAGCAATGGCAGCTGAAATTATTGCAAAATGTTTTTTGTTATATTCAACTGACTTTAACAAAAAAAATAATATCCACGGACATGTACCAACAAGATAAATTGATGGTAATTGATGTGCATACAGAGTTTGCCCTAGCAAAGATGATGTTATATATAGTAGCCCTGATGTTATTGGTGGATATTTTTTAGTTAACTGTTTCAGAAATGACAAAAATCCTAAATATCCTAAAGATAGGTTAATTCCATATAGAATCATTTGAGGATTTAGAATAGGTATAAATTTTAAAAACTTAATTGCCAGCAAAAGGGGAATAAAATATGATAAAGGCTGATAACCAGTTTGGGCACCTGATAAAGTATTGTTCTGCTCTAAATTTAACGCAAAGTTCTTTATATATAGTTCTGGGTATGCATAGTAAAGTTTAGAATCATCCCCCCCTACTATAAATCTATTCCCCCACAATAAAAGCGGGCATATTAAAAGGATGACTGGTATTAGTAATCGTATTGCTTTTTGCATATTATTACGAACGTCTCTGGATTAATAAATTTTAATATCTGAAATAGCGGCAATGTAAAAATCCACAAAATACCCTTTTTAAGATATGTGCGATAAATATCAAATGGAAACCCTGGAAATTCACCATGAGATTCAAGAATTACAAAACCGTTTGAACATAAAACTGAAATAAGTTCGGCTTGAGTGTATATATGTTTGTGAAATTTAGTATCAGCATGATACCAATCTTTTTTTCCAATTCGCGAGCCGAAGCTATTTCTATTAGGAGTTGAAATTGCAAATATTCCTCCGGGTTTTATTATATTTGAGACTTTTCGAATAAATTTATTAGAATCATCGACATGCTCAATTACATGGTTTGCAGTTATTATGTCAAATTTTTGATTAAATTTATATTTTGCAAAATCTCCTCTAATTGTCTTAAAATTCTGATTTATCTTGGGCAAATAATGATCGATTCCCATAATCTCATATTCATGATTATTAAATACTGATAAAAATCCTCCGTCTCCGCATCCAATATCTAATATCAATTTTTTTGTTTTATTAGAAAGAAATTTTTCGATTTCTTTCCTTCTTAATGTAAAAATTATTTTTAAATACAATATTTCTAAATGGCCTTTTACATGTCTTTTATAATAGTTTATATTATATTTTTTCATATTTGATCCGAATATTTATTTAAATTATTATTTAATAAATAATAATAGTATTTAATTGACGGAAATTTCATATATTCTTTAAATAGTGTTCCATCATTAACCTTCCGATTTGATTGAATACGAATACGTTGTAAATAAATTTTTCTTAAATTATTTAATATCCAAAAAAATGCTTTATATATTGACATCGAATTGCCAAACTGACCTCTTAAAATCCAAACAAAACTAATCAAAATATTTAGAAAAATAAACTTTGGTAGTATTTTGAATAAAGTGTATGTTTCTAAATTTGTGATTAGACTATTCATTTTATTTTTATAATTATGAAATTGAATTTTTTTATTCGGAAATTTTGTTGATGTTCCACCAATAGCATGTAATATATATGTTTCAGGCCAATACATTATTTCATAGTTTTGCATAAGGGCACGGTGACAAAGATCAGTTTCTTCATAATAGCTCCAATAATCAGTGTTAAACATATCTATTTTAATTAAAATTGATTTTTTAAATATCATCGAAGCCCCTTTAACGGAAAATATTTTAAATGGTTTGTTATATTTCTTAAGGTTTGATGACTTATTGTTGCCAATATAATATTGAAACCCCCATGATGTCAGAAATGAACCGCAACTATCTATTTTTTTTGACTCATTCATAAATAATATTTTTGACTGTGCAATCCCGCAGTTTGGATATTTATCAAACACTCTAATAAAATTTTCTACGTAATCTTTCGGTACCCATGTGTCATTATTCAACAAAATGATATATTCTCCATCTGCTTTTTCGATACCCATATTGTTCCCCGCAGCAAATCCTTCATTTTTTTTACAAGAAATCAGCTTTATACTTTTATAACATGTTGTGACATAGTTAGTTGATTCGTCGGAAGAGTTATTGTCTACAATAATTATTTGAATATTTTTGTATGTTTGATTTGTTAAGTTTGGTAACAACCCTTTCAACCACTCTTTTCCGTTGAAATTAACTATTATTACAGTAACTAATTTAGTCTTCATTGTTAGTCATTTTTTTTAATATCTCTTCTGAACGAATTTTCCATGTGGAATGTTTTTTAATATATTCAGCACCCTGTCTGCCAATTCTATTTCTTATTTTTTTATCCATTAGTAATTCATATACTTTATTTGCAAACTCATCTAAATTACCTGTGGGTATCTTTATCATTCCAACTGGATAATACATATCATAGGCAGGTAGATCAAATGCGATACACGGCAATCCAAAAATCATTGCTTCTGCTGAGGCCATACCTCCACTATCGTAATATGCAGGATGTAAGACTAACTTACTCTGCGAGAATAGTTGATTTTTCTTATCACCGTCAAAAACATACCCTTTTAATTCTATGTTATTTTCTAGTTTTTTTTCCCTTATTTTTTTTACTACGCTTGTTTTCAATTCCCCATCCCCTATCATGCACAACCTTGCGTTTGGCATTCTTTTTACTACCCTTGACCAAATATCAATTAACTCTTCTACTCCTTTTTGAGGGTGAAATCTGCCTTGGAAAACTGCCTCATATTTTTTAATAGATGGTTTCATTTTTTTTTCACTAATTATTTTTGGTATATTTACTGCACCTAAAACTGATATAGTTTTTTTTTCTAAAAATTCTTTTTTTTCTAAATCGTTATTTACAAAAACTATGTCAGCATATTTTCTAATAAGGGGTTTGGATATTTGTTGCACAAACCAATAGGGTATAGATTTGAATCTATACCTGTTCTTTCCAAATCCATTCAAGGGATTTGGGGCAGTTTGATACCATGTGGCAACTAGTGAAATTTGAGGATATCTATATTTAACAATCACACCCCCAAAGCAATCCATCCAAAATTCAGACGACATATAAACAAAGATCTTTTCTGTTGGATCTAGTTTTAAATTTATTGCATACTTTATTGAATGAATAATTCTAGGTATATATTCCATATGTTTATTGTTATTTAAAGTATGGATATGAATTTTTCTGTTCGGAAGCAAATCATTTCTTTTCATCATATTTATACCTTCTTTCCAAGTTATAATATCTATCTCGAAATTTTTAGACCAATTTTTTGCAAATTCAATATATATTCTATCTCCACCCGATATTCCTTCACCCTGCGAGGCCATTGACCAAAATATAAATCTCATTTTTTATGGGCCAATACAAAAACTGATACCCCAGTCTCAGGAATTTGCCATATATCGTTTAATTTATCGATCTTGTTTACTAGCCAGAATGCTAAATTTAAAATTGGCGATCGCTTGAAATTTGTAGAAAATTTATTTAATGATTTATTTGATTGTCCCTTAAGATATTGCTGATGCAAATATCTAGCAACAAGATTTATGATGTAGTGATTGAAAGGTAGACTCCAACACGTTAAGGACTTTACTTCTTCCACTACAAAGCCACTCTTTTCCATTACCTGTCTAATTTGCTCTGGAGTATACAAACGTTCATGCTGATTCCATATCCCGGCAAAAAAACCAGATTTGATATGACTACCTGTCATATGCTCGATTAACCAATTTAAAGGATCCCAAAAAAATGGGTAGTTTTGATGAGGAACTGTCAAACAAATCGTCCCATTTTTTTTCAAAATTCTAGCCACTTCAGTTAATCCAACAATATCGTTTGGTAAATGTTCGGCAACCTCAGACATTACGGCTTTATCAAATGAGCTGTCTGCAAAGGGTAACTTTTTCATTAAATCGCCTTCTAAAATTGGAATGTTGGGATTTAAATTTTTTTCAGCCTTTTTTAATCCTCTCGGGTCGTAATCTGTGCCAAAAAGTGATAAATTTTTAATTTTTAAATTCGATAATAAATGTAGATAATATCCGTCTCCACAGCCAATATCTATGACTCTGTCTCCAACTCTTGGATTTAAATAATTTAGGATATTTAGAGCTCTTCTTTTAAGAGCCATATCTCCTGTATTTTCAAGAAGTTCCTTTAATTTTAATTCCATAGTGAATAAATTATATCAATATTATAACTACCTTTTTGCTCAACTATCCAGCCATTTGCGAAACCATTAACTTTTAATTTGTTTAAATTTTCGTTTTCATTGACAAATAATTTCCAATATGGACTGTAGTTGTTGGACAAAATAACCACAAATGGTCCTTGAGCCTGATTAATTTTTAGCATATATTTTGTTTTAGAGACTGATATAACCTGATAATCAGGAGTACTATATGAGAGTCCTATACCCATTGGGGTTGATTTGTTTTGAGATAGAATTATTCCTGCATCAGTCGTAGGATCAAATTCATTTTTTGTAGCTTCATTAAAATATTCCTCTATATTATTAACAAAATATAATTTGTCTACAATATAAGCACGGGTTGCGATTTTTTTACCTGAAATTCTATAGACACTAAATGTAGAATTTTCTGCTATTTTTTCAGATCCATTCCAATTTTCTACAATCTTTAACGTATCTTCATAACTTTCTTGATGATAAGTTGATTTGACAATATCTTTATGGATAATAATTGTATCAACTAAAGCAGTCGTAAGTATTTTGTTAAAATTCTTATTTTGTCTAAAAAGATTTGATTTTCCAAGTTGGTAGTAAAATTCATCTACTTCAGGGTTTGAAAAAATTCTTGATATAGATGAATGATCAAACAAAAATTCTGAAGCCTCCTCCCCCGAATATCCCCATGTATATTTGATCTCAGAGCCGTGCAAAAATGGTAACATGAAAATGCGATTTTGATCATTTGAACCGTTATTAATTATTTCGTTTATTTTTTTATAATCCTCTGGAACAGTAACGTAATTACTTGAAGAAAACAGTGTACCTTGCCAAATTGGACTTACTAAATACCCGTTCACAATAATCACTGTTAATATAAGAATATATTTTTTAACCGTACTTGTCGTGTCGAATAGTTTCGTTAATCCAATTGCAAACAACAATGAGTACGCCAAGACAAAAACAACCCCAAATTTTTCGTAGGGATTTCTATAAACCTGCGTGAATGGCACATTAGCGAAAATAAAATTGTAAAATTCTTTTCCTAATGGTGGATTCACTCCCTTAGATATAAACCAGCCAAAAAATAACATACATAAAATCCACCTCGCTTTCTTTTCTCTAGCTGCGCAATATATACCTATTGTTAATATACCTATCACCATTACCGAAACAAGCTTTATGCTTGAGCGTAAGTAAAAAATTTGATATGGACTTTTTGGACCAAACATATATTTTTGAGTTAATGTAAGTATGTTTGTGTTATCAAAGTATTTACTTACATCGTTCACAGTTTGAATATTTGATTTTGTATTTAAATTTGACCCTGTACTATTTTTCTGCAATGAAAATACTGGAATTATCCACCAAAGATTACATATCAAGAAAATTGCTCCACACAAAAACCCTATAATAATATCTTTTTTTTTCTTTTTTGATTGATAAATATTAAAAAGAAAATATATTCCTCCACAAAACCAAATTGTTATAAGAGGTGAGATTGTTATAAACATGTTCGAATAGACTATGGAAGATAGCGAAAGGATAAATATATATTTAATTTTTTTTGTTTTTAGTAATGTAATCCAAATTAATAAAAAAATAGGCAGGTACGACCAGAGAAAAATTAACGATGACACAAACCTGTTCCATATTTGAGACATAACGAATAGGTTGCATAAATAAAATATTGCTGCAAATAATCCAACATCGGGATTGTCATTAATGTATATAGCTAATTTTTGTAAGCACAAAAGAGGTGTCAAAATAAGAAAAAAGAACACGATTGCTTGAATTTTCCAGGTATCTAATCTTGTTGTAGATAGTACGGCGTTTAACCACGCTAACGGTATCCGTGAAATATTATAGGCGCCATCATAACCCAATCCTGTATCGTAAAAATTTGAGGAGAAAAGATTTAAAGTGCGAATCGGGTTGTAATACGGTATTCCTTCCTCGGCAGTAGCTAGTATTTTTTTTTCTCCGAACCAAACACTAACTATTATTATGCTTATAATGCAAAGAATCCCCTGATACTTTTTTATTTTTAAACTCATGATTTAATATACATATTATATAGGCCATGATTAGACAAACACCATCGGTTTCATTTATTATTCCAACACTAAATGCATCGTGGATATTGGAACGTTGTTTAAAAGCCATACGAGATCAAAATTATCCGAGAAACAAAGTTGAAATTATTGTTGCTGATGGAGGTTCGACTGACTCTACAATTAAAATAGCAAAAAAATACAACGCACGGGTTATCCATAATACTGAAGTATTACACGAACCTGGCAAGGCATTGGCCTCAGAAAAAGCTAAAGGGGAGATATTTTTTTTTACTGATGCAGACAATATTTTGTCATCTAGAACCTGGATCACAGATATGGTACAGCCCTATATTGAAAATCCATACGTGAAAGGTTTTTTGCCGCAAACTATTCCACCTGATGATTGGAATTCATTTGACAGGTATATGGGTTACTTGGCTACAGATCCGTTCACCTGGTTTATTTATCGTTGGGCATCTGTTCCACGGACATATGGAGACATGTATAAACCGGTTAAATCAACGTCAGCATATAGTATCTACAAATTTACATCTCAAAATTATGGTTTACTCGGACTCTCTCAAGGGTTTGGGACAGTTTCTAGTTTTAAAAGGGAATCAATGGGGAAAAATGATGACATATTGTCTGGGATAAAATTAATTTCAGAAGGGGGGTTTATAGCACATGTACCTCGTTGCGGTATCTTTCATTACCATGTTAAAGACATTTCTCAATTTATTCATAAATATACTTGGAGAATTCGAAACAATTTAAACCAATCAGTGAAAGGGATGGGGTTGGTTTATAGACAGAGGTATTTGAACCCCTCAAGAAAAATTAGGCAATACTTATTCCCTATTTACTCTTTTAGTATTATTTTTCCCCTGATTGATAGCCTTCTTCTTTATAAGATATATAGGGATAAAGTAGTATTTTGGCATTTGCCTGCTTGCCTATTATTATCTATTATCATTTTAAAAGAATTGATTCTTTTTTGTCTAGGAATTCGAATTGATCCGGGAAAGTACTAATTTTTAGATCTTAAAACATTTTTTTGTATATATTTTTGTAGTAATATTTTTTATTTAAACTTGCAGCATTTTTTGAATAGTAGTCGTATTTTTCCACAATTTTCTTTATGGCGATAATTAATTCATTTGTGTTTCCATAATTAATTACTATACCCGCTTTATTCTTTTCTATCTCTTTTGAGAGCTCTATTACATTCGTTGTTATTTGAGGTAGATTAAACTCCATATATCGCTTTGGTTTTCCTGGATCTGTATATTTAGATACTGTTCCATCTCCTGGTGCATAGGGAGCGATACCAATTGTGCAATCGTATAAAATTTCTTTAAATCTCTCATCTGAAACTAATCCGTGAAAATTAAATTTGTCTTTATTTTTTTGCTTAACCCTAGAAGAAAACATTTTTTCATCTGGTCCTGAACCGATGATTTCAAAACTTAAATTCTTAAAATTTTTTGAGATAGCTTCTTGTGCATCTAACAACATATCTATTCCTTGGCTTTGTTTTAACACACCAATAAAACCAATTTTTATTTTTTTTAAATTTTTTTTCTTTTGAGGGAGGAGTTCGCCTGTTCCTATTGGAATGATAATAGGTTCAGTATTTTTTTTAATAATTCCTAAATCTTTCCTTACATCAGCCAACCGATGATTTAGATATATAACCCTATCTGAGTATGTGGCAAATTTGTCAAATTGCCAATATAACCATCTCATAATTTTGAATGTTATTTTTGGATGGTTTACAGGATAGTAATCCCATACCCAAAAGATATTTTTTTTAATTAAATTTATTTTTTTTAAGATTTTTCCAATTGAGGATGTAAAAGCATTTACGGTAAAAAAATAATCTATTTGGCCATATTTATATCTAAGATAAATTATCTTCCAAACTATTTGAATTAAATTCATTACTGATCGAATTGGTATAAAGAAAAACACTAAACTTTGTGGGACATTTAGATAGAATAATAGTTCCTCTCTTACTAATTTATTGTTTTGGAAAATAGTTAGCTTATTTAGTTGTTTGCTGCCATTTAAACTATGGAACGCTAGAGAAAATAAAAAAACATTTTTGAAGTTTTGCTTCAGATAATCAAGGATATGGCCAGAGTTTTCGTATGGAGAGTAATTTATGTAAATTACTGTTTTGCTATTCATTCGAGCTTGATTCTAGCACCTGATTTTCAATCCAGAGGTACGTTTTTTCTATTCCAGATTCTAGAGTTACCTGAGGCTCCCATTTTAATACTTTTTTTAAAAGGGTGTTATCCGAATTTCTACCCCTAACACCCTGAGGACCATCAATATGATTCAAGGTAATTTCAACACCTGCAATTTTTGCAATTAGTTTTGCAAGATCGTTAATACTTATCATTCGGTCTTGGCCTAAATTTACTGGATTATTAAATTTGGTTTGCATTAGTCGATAAATGCCTTCTACACAATCATCTATAAAACAAAATGATCGTGTCTGTCTTCCATCTCCCCATACATCAATAGAATTTTGATTAGACAATTTTGCCGCAGCAATTTTTCTACATAATGCTGCCGGGACTTTCTCTCTACCTCCGGTCCATGTTCCAAGAGGTCCATATACATTATGAAATCTAACCAGCTTTGTATCTAAACCATAATCATGGTGATAGTATTCACATAGCCGTTCAGTAATTAATTTTTCCCAACTATATGCACCGTCAGCAGGATTTGCAGGATAGGCATAATCCTCTTTTAGTGCCTCTACATTAATAACATCTTGTCTATGTGCAGGATATACACATCCAGAAGATGAAAAAAGATATTTTTTGATGTTATTAATTTTGGCAGCATCAATTGTATTGATATTTATTAATAAATTGTTATGAAAAATAGTTGCATCGTTTTTTGAGATATACCCCATTCCACCCATATCTGCTGCGAGCGAATAGACCTCGTCAACTTCACGAGTTGCCTGTAGGCAGTTATCCTTTCTTCTTAAATCTAATAATTCGAATTCGTCTGCAAATGATGTTTCGTATTCTGGTAATTTGATATCTACACCTCTAACCCAATAGTTTTTTGTTTTGAGATATTTGACTAAATGATGACCGATAAACCCACCTGCGCCTGTTACTAATGCTTTTTTTGTTTTTATTGCCACCTTGTTAATGGTTATACTCTATTATATTTAAATAAATCAAGACGATTGTTCAACTGTCATTTGTAAACTTTCTAACAGTGAATGTGTAATTACGAATTCTCGAGTTTTTTGTATTTTTGAAGTGTCGAAATAAAAACTAGAAGTTAGCACTTTGACTCTATTAGGAAAAAGTATAGGTTTTTTTTTAAATAGTAACCAGACATACTTAGAGACATAACTAGTAATTAGTGCAATGTTTTTAGGAATAAATATTGTTGGTGGATTTTTTTTAACTATTAGACAAATTGATTTGACTAGTTCGTACTGTGTCACTGGTTTACCAGAGTTAACAATATAGTCGTTACTTTTTTTAAGTTTTTTTTCTAATGTTACGACTATTCTTGCTAGATCATTTACAAAAATTAGATCTATTTTATTTTTTGCATTTCCAATAAAGAAAAACACACCATTTTGTATTTGCCTTATTAAGCTGCTTATTCCACCGCGGTCTCCTGGACCATATACTGTTGTTGGTCTAATAATAAGAAATTTGATTTGTGCTTTTTCACACATCTGTTTTACTTTCATTTCTGCTTCTACTTTCGCCTGACCATAACCCTCACTGAAGTTCATATTTGATGACTCATTCAAATTTACAATATCTCCTGCTGTTGCAGGAAGACCATAAACAGCCGTACTGGAAAAGAATATGAACTTTTCTACCTTATGTTTAATTGATGTTTTTAGAATGTTTATGGTTCCATCGACAATTGTGTCTTTAAAATACTCATAACTACCACCGTCAAATCCTGTTTTGGAAGCTAAATGGTAGACAATATTACAGTTTCTCGCCAGATTTTCTGTAAACATTTTATTTCTTATATCTCCCTCCATAACATTAAATTTTTTTTCTTTTAGCCATTTTGTATCCTCCCAAGGGGCAGCAACTACTGTAATATCACAAGCTTTTGATCCAGAAGTAAGTAACTCTTCTAAAATTTTCTTACCTATAAATCCAGGTCCTGTAAGTAAAATTTTTTTAGTCATATGTATTCGTAATTGCATGAATATTTTTTCTACTATAGTTTCGCTCTGCAAACTTTCTTGTATGACTTGCTAATGAAGATAAAACTTTTGGATGCCTATATATGTAGTGAATTGTTTTTGAAATATTTTCAGCAGTAATATCAATAATTCGGCCAACTTCTTCAGTCATTGCTTCTGGTATTGCGCCTCGGTTTGCACCTATTACAGGGGTGCCACAGGCAAGTGATTCTATAATTACTCGACCGAATCCCTCTTCGTGAGTTGAAGGCACAATTAATAGGTCAGCAGCAGAATAATATACAGGTAAATTATCCTGTGAAACTGGACCTATAAATTTAATGTTTTTTTGTGAGAGCTGAGATAATTTGTTTGACATTTGCCCAGATCCAATTATTGCAAATGTAATTTGGTCTGAAGTTTTTTTTGTGGCTTCTAGTAGTTCTGGCAGACCTTTTTCAGGTACTAAGCGTCCAACATATAAAACAATAAATTTATTCGTCCATTTTAATCGATCTTTTGCCTTACTTTTATTGATAGGGTGAAACTTTTGTAAATCGATCCAATACGTAAATTTTTCAACTCTATCCTTTTTAACTCCTAGATCGATTATCTCTTTTTTTGATTGTTCAGACAAACATAGAACTTTATTAGCATTTTTGAATATTTGTGTAACGGTTTTTCGATAAAAACCAGACTTGGGGAATTGATAGACAGAATGAGTTGATATTATTACTCGAATATTAAAAATTTTTCCCCATATCACAGATACAAATGAACTTGCTAAACCGTGCGCATGAATACAATTGTATTTTTCAGAAATTAAAAATATAGGCAATACAAAAAATAATCCGGTAACTAAGTATAAAAACTCGAGAATGGGATATTTTAGAAGCTTATTAAATAAGCCTCGTATCCATGGTATACGGAATATTTTTAAGTTATTTCGAGACTCAAACAATTTCCAAGATACATCATTCATCAAAGGACGGTATGTAAGTACAGTTAATTTGTGTTGTTGCAACAGCAATTCATCTACCAAATCTATTAGATGTGTCTCCACTCCGCCAATATTTGGATAAAAATGTGCGCTAATTTGTAGTATTTTCATTTTTTATACTTACCTAAGATATATCCAGCAAGACCAAATATCTGTTCTAATGTTACGAGAAATATCATACCTATACCTACTACTGGATGTTTTAAAAATTTCTTCCAATTTTTGTAAAATACAGGTCTTAGAAAATATATTGTTTTAGGCCCTATAATAGAAATATTATGTTTTTTGAAATAAATATGAGAAGACAAGGCGTAATAATATTTCTTTTTCGCTACTTGAAATGGTGATCTAATCCGTTCATGGTGATATATTTTATTTGATATTCGTTTTGATAAAAAACCTAATTTTGAAATTGTTTCTGGTAAGTCCCAATCTTCAGGCCCGGTAATGTTGGTGTCATATCCTCCAGATTTAAGAAATGCGGTCTTTGAAAAAAACCTTGCAGCGTCCGTTGTATTATCCCCAAATTCGTTGTACATGTTTCTTTCAAATGCCTTCGCCTTTTCCCAAAATGTACTAGCAACTGGAATTTCTGGAATGATAATCATTCCTACTGAAGCGTCTCTCGTCATAGTTTTTACACAATCTGCTATTACATTAGGTTCTAAGATCATGTCTGCGTCGAGAAATAATAAATACTTGCCACTAGCCATTTTGGCTCCAAAATTTCGTTGAATACTTCGTTCTTGATGAGAGCGTTTAAAAACCTTTACTTGATTCCTTTTACATATTTCAACTGTATCGTCTGTTGACGCATCGTCGATTACCAACGTTTCTATTTTAGAGTATGTTTGTTTTTTTATGGATTGCAGCAGGTCACCAATTACTTCCTGTTCATTAAATGCAGGTATAATTATAGAGACTAACGGACTATTCACATAAACTATTATATTATATTTACTATGAGTAAAGTATTTATTGGTGTACTAGTGTTCTTTTGTTTTTCGTATTTTGTTTTAAAACCTAGTTTGAATTTGGGCCTTACTGGAGACGACTATTTGGGCTTATGGCGGTTGAACAACTCAATACAAAATAGTCCCCATACATTTTCGACGTATTTTGCATATTTTTTTAATGATTACGGTCCTCAAGATATTTTTACTTTTGTGATTCACTCTTTTGTAGGTTTTGATCCCAAATATTATTATATAATTTCACTTTTTTTACGTCTTTTAGCAGCTGCTTCAATAGGATTTTTTTTGTTTTCTGTTACCAGAAATCAGTTTATATCTTTCTGTTCTGCAATTTTTTTTGCTGTATCTACCACAGGGCTTGAAACCACTGATTGGTCATTCAACATGCCTTCATATCTGGGTATTTTTTCAATGATGTTTTTTCTATATTTTTTTATACAGAAAAAGATGCGATTTTTTTTATTGTCTGGAATACTTTTTATTTTTACGATTATCATTCAACCTATTCGCTTTATTTTCTTACCTGTTTTTGTTTTTCTTCTTCAATTATTTTTACTTTTTATTAATTTACCTACTATTAGCTTATGGAAAAAAATCTTTCGGTTTCCACTTTTTATATTGATATTTTTAATAATAATCTCTGTTACCAATATTGGCGGAATGGTCGGAGGAAGAGGCGTTAATGCAGTAACACAAAACTACGGTTCAATTATTAAGGTTTTCGAACAAAAGAATCTTAAAATTTTGTTATCACCAATTCGACAAATAGGTGCTATTTTTGTTCCAGATACATTAATTTCACCTCGTAGAATATTTGTTCCAATCTTTTCTGTGTATGTTTTGTTTGCTGTTGTGATAAAGAAAGTATTGCGATTTGATATTAAATGGATATTTCTGTCTGTCATTTGTTTTGGTCTATGGGAGTTATTTATTTGGAAATCATTTGTTTTTGGTGCTCAATACCCACTGCAAACATTTGAAATTTTTGGTTATTTGACTGGAATGATGGTTTCAATAGTATTTATTTTGTTCATTACAGCGAAACACATATGCCAATCTGTGAAGTTTGGCTTAGTGTGTGGATATTTGCTCGTTTTGTTGGGCTTTATCGTTCCCTGGTTTCGTAACCCAGGTTTCATTTATGAATCAACTGGCAGATACCTTATTGTAAGTTCTGTAGGAATGGTGATTTTTTCTGCAAGTCTTTTCCACCATTTCTACAAATTTTCATCAAAATTTTCTCTTGTACTGTTTTTTATATTTATAAGTGTTCACGCTAGAGCTAGTTTTGACTATTTAAATAATCTCTTAGCATATAGAGAGGCTAAAACTACCATTGTTTTACAACACCAAATACCCGATGTACCAGAGTTTCACTCAACTGAGTATACTTTGTTTTACTTCGAAGGTGATCCAAAAATTTTACATCATGTATTTTTATTTGGTTTTCCAGTAGTAATGTCTTTTCAATATAACTTTACTGATTTTTCTAGGATTGCATATACTAATAACTGGAATGAAGTAGTAAGTGCAGCGACTGATGGCTTGAGCATGAAACGTTTTTTTGGGGGTAAGGCGGTTATCGTACCTCTAAAAAATATATATGCATTTCGTGTTTCAGGAAATAATCTCGAAAATATAACTAACCAAAAACTTGAATCGCTTAAAATAATACCTCGATAACTTTTTTTGCTTTTGCCTTATTTTCCCTTAGAAGTTGACTTGCTTTTAAAAGTTCATCGTAGTTGTTGATATTAATATTGTTGCCATTTATTACAAAACCATAAGCTCGCCCTGATTTTGCAAGTTGATTAATTGTATATGTTATTTCCCGCTCTTTTCTAATTGGGTGCACCGGTGTATTTCTAATTTCAGTAAAAATTTGTGAACTGAACATGTATACTCCGCATCCACGCATTAGATATGGAGGATTCTCAGGCTTCTCGACAATTTCGATCATTTTAAAATTTTTCCCAAGCTTTACTGAACATGTTTGCCGAAGAATTGAGAGATCTTCTTCTTTTACTACTCCCTCCATAACGACCGGATTATTTTTAAAAAATGAATCTACCATACTGGTAAGTGAATCTGATACTGTACAGTCATCACCGTACATAACAACAAATGGTTCCTTTTTTATATATTTCTCTGCTAGTAATATTGCTTCGCCAGTACCATTTAATGTTTTTTGTTCTATGAAGTAGATATTGACTCTGAGATCCATTTGAATAAGCTTGAAATACTCAATTATTTTTTCTTTATATGTATTTACAATAATATAAATGTCTTCTACCCCCATTGATTGCAATTGATCAACTACATAGTGGATGATTGGACGATCATAGACCGGGAATAGAGTTTTTGGTAGCAAGCCAGACAAATATCCCAATCTCTTTCCAGATCCGGCAGCAGGAATTACACCAATACGTATCCTACTTTGCATCTAAAATTTCAAACAGGTTTTTATTATTTTTAACCCAATTAACCAATTCCGTTACACCTTTTTCTGGATTAATTTTTGGTGACCAATTTAAATTTATTTGAGCTTTTTTTGTATTACAGACGAAATATATTAAATCCCCCATTCGAGATGGTTGATATTTAATTTCTGATTTTTTACCCAGAATTTTTTCGATTAGTTGAATACATTCAATCAATGAGATCATAGTTTTTTTGCCTCCTCCAATATTGTAAACACCTGGAACTTGGTTTTTATAAAAGCAATCGAATGCATTGACCAAATCGGATATATGTAAAATATCTCTCACTTGCTTGCCTGTCCCAAAAATAGTTAATGGGTAATCCATAACGGATCGAATTGCAAAATTTGCCACCCATCCATGATCTTCGCCACCAAATTGTCTGGATCCGTATAAACCCGTAAGTCTAAACGAGGCAATTGGTAAATTGTATGTGTCAATAAATACTCTAGTGTATAAATCTAACGTATGTTTTGAAGCATGGAGCGGTGTTAGTGTACCTTCAACTAACTGATGGTTTTCATCTATTGCTGCGGGTTTTCGAATATATTGAGTCTCACCTTCTTCAACCTCTTCATTTATTTTATTTCCATAAATGTGAACTGTGGCACATGACACTGTTGGTTTTTTGAACTTTCTAGCTGCATTTAAAATATTGAATGTGCCGACAACGTTTGTATTGAAGTCTAATTCTGGGTCCTCCCAGGAAATGGTCATTGCTGGCTGGGCAGCCGTATGGATGACGTAATCTGATTTTTGGATATATTGCTCAATCGTTTGCTTGTCACAAATATCTTCTTTTATTATTTCTACTCCAATTTGTTTTAAGTAATCTACATTGTGAAATCGAGCTTTTTCTGTAGAGTATCCGGTTCGGCGTAATTCAAATTTTGTTAAATTATCATATGCATAAACTGTAGCGCCATTTTTTTTATAATGTTCGCAAATATGCGTTCCGGCAAAACCACATCCGCCTGTTACTAAAACTTTCATAAACATTACTATATATCACGATTTGAACATATGTAAAGTTTTTTATAGATTATAATTTGCTTATGCGTCTTACAAGAGAACTTCCAAGTTTTACAATTCATGAATTTTTTAAGAAAAAAAGGAAATACTGTTTAATTATTCCGATCATTAATGAGGGTGAAAAATTCAAAAAACAACTTGCTTCTTTAAAGCCATATTTGTCTCTGGTTGACATTATTATTGCTGACGGTGGTAGCTCAGATGGATCAACTCAAAAATCTTTTCTGCGCAAATGTGGAGTAAGAACACTTTTGACGAAGACAAGTAATGGTAAGTTGGGAACACAACTCCGAATGGCGTTTGCATATGCAATGGATCAAGATTATCAAGGTGTTATTACAATGGATGGAAATGGTAAAGATAGTCCACAAACAATTCCAAAATTTATTACATACTTAGCGAATGGATTTGACTACATACAAGCTTCAAGATTTATCAAAGGAGGAAAAGCCGTCAACACTCCTTTTGCTCGCTTAATTGGGATTCGATTTATTTTGTCTCCCATACTTAGTTTAGCTGCAGGAAAGTGGTATACAGACACTTCGAATGGTTTTAGAGCTTTTTCTAGACAAATTTTTTTTGACCAAGATATTTTATTATTTAGAAATGTATTTGTTAGATATGAACTATTGTTTTATCTTACAGTCAGAACAACTCAACTGGGATATAAAACTATTGAGATACCTGCTATTAGAAGCTATCCCATTACCGGGACTGTTCCGACAAAAATTTTAGGCATTAAGGCGAACTGGAATATTATTTGGACCGCATCAAAAGTCTTATTGGGGATTTACCATCCGAAGATTGTCTAATTCTGCCCCACTTTGACTTGCAGGTATATACACCACATCAAATCCTTTTTCCCTAATTGATCTGTAAAGATGTAGAAAACGCTCTTTTTCCATTTCCCAGCTCGTGTTTATCATAGGTCTTAACGAGATCATTGTATGAACTGGATTAAAATAACTAGCAATAACTTCAGGTTCAATTACACTATTTCTATGTGTAACAAAAGCTATCGTTAGTTTACGTTGTGAAATACTATAAATATTTTTTGCCTGATAATTTATCGTATCCATATCAATCAATTTATTAGTTCCTACATGTCGTGCCCTTTCAGAAGGATCTGTACTATGTAAAGATATTTGAAAACTAGCAGTATGCTGTACATTTTTTTGTTTTATTATTTCACTTGCTGTAGCAAATCTAGCCAAGACATTCTTTGTTGAAGCAGGAGCAATTGAAGACCATCGGGACGATATACAATTGGTTCTTGTTGCAACAGTGAGTATTAATTCTTCCAATTGCGGATGTGTAGCACTATCTCCAGACAGTAGAGCTCCGCAACCATAGAGATTTAATTTGTTTTCCATGTTTGAATGCAATACGAGTTCTTCGGCTTTTTCCATAAGTTTCAGCTGAAGATCTGGACTAACCGGCTTAGCTAGTCTCATGCTTTCTTGATTTTCGGTTTTATACACATTTCTCATTCGGGTATTGGCAAACGAACATCCGATACATTCGAACGAACATCTACCATTTGCATTTACACCAAATAAGAGTTTTCGTTTGTTCCGATTGATTTCTGGATTTTTATTACCTTTTATAAAATCTTCTATATCCAAGTCAGGATTTAATACTTGACCAGTATATGAATTCTCCCAAACAAGTTGATAAGTTGCTTGATCGTGACTAATCAAGATTTCTATTGTGCCATCATGATTAACTTTTTTTTCTATAATTTGAACAGAGCGATTTTCCTGCAACCTTTCATTTGAAGACATTATAGTGATTGAATAAGCAATAAACTTTTTTTAGTGGAGTTTTCCCAATTGAATTTATTTGCCCATTTTTTTGCATTTTTAGCTAGAAAATTGTACTTTTTTTTGTCTTTATATAATTCTATGCATGAATTTGCCAATCCATTGACATCACCCTTAGGGCATAATATTCCTGTTTTGTTATTTATAACTGAGTCTTTAGTACCTGAAACGTTATAGCCAACTACTGGAACTCCAAATATATTCGCTTCAATATTTACTAAACCCCAACCTTCATGAAACGACGGAAAAATTAATATACTTGATTGACTTAACAAATTAAATTTTTCCTGTTCGCTTACATAACCAAAATATTTTGGTAATTTTGAAAGCGATTTTAAATATTCTAAATATTTAGGCTCTGATTTGCCTACAATCCAAAATTGAATAGTAGGTATCTGATCATGAATGAGTTCAAAAGCTTTAATTGCATCTTCTGTTCCCTTATCCTGGGCTAATGCTGATAAGTATATAATTGTAAAAATTTTTGATTTGGTTAATTTCTTTATTTTTTTGGGACCAGTAACTCCATTTGGTACTACAGAAATGTTATTAATATTAAATTTCATTAAATCTAATTTTGTTGATTTTGAAACCGTCATAAAGGGAATATTTCTATATAAAAACTTAAAAGTACTATTTTCTACCAATGGGCCAAAAATTTTAGGTAAAAGATTTAAGGGGAATGGCCAAAAATTCAGTGCCCATACTTGCGTGCCAGTTTCATGGATAAATGCCAATATTTTTACTTTTACATATAAAGGAGTGAAAAAGGGTATGCCGTGAAACTCATCAACTACCAAGTCAAAATAAGATCTGTGTTTTAGATACCAAAAGAATGCTTGAATTTTTACCCCAAAATACTGATCCCCCTTCCTCAGAATTTTAATACCATCAATTAATTCTGTTTCTTTTGACTTGGGGAATGAAGATGTGAAAATTGTTATGTCATGCCCAGCCTTTGTCCACGATTTTGCATGTGTCCATGTAGCCTGTTCAGCTCCTCCAGCTAGGGGATGGCTTGGACCTCTCCAAGACAAAATTAATACTCTCATATGTTAAAAATATTTTTTTTGAATTGTGAATAACTCTTTTCCCAGGAAAATTTTTTTGACCAAGAGATTGCGTTTTTGGATAATTCTAAACGTTTTTTCTTGTTTGATATTAGTTGGTATATTGATTCTGATAATTCTAGAGGTGAGGGATGTTCAGAAAGAACTAATCCTGAGTAATTGTTTTTTACTGAATCAACAAGACCTGATACGTTTGTCACTATGGCGGGTGTTCCACAAGCAGCACATTCTGTGACCGTCATCCCCCATCCTTCTTTTACTGATGGAAATATTAATGCCCATGCCTGTTGCATTAAATTTACTTTTTTATCTTTAGGATTATTATTAAAAAACCACGTGTGTTCATCTACAAAAAAGATATTTTTTTCAAGTAATAATTTATTTGTAAGAATTTGAAGATTTTTTCGTTCATATCCCGTTCCAACAATAAATAATTTAAGATTGGGTACCTTTTTTATTAAATATGCCACAGCTTTTATTACCAGATCGGTCCTTTTCATTTTGACTAGCCTATTTACACAAATAAGCATGGGAGATTCAGATTTTCTCCCTGGTACATAACGTGCGTGATCTAATCCTAGGGTAAATACAGATATATTTTTACTTTGTATCCCAATCGAAATTAAGTCATTTTTAACACTTTCAGCATAACAAATAAATTTTGTTTTTTTGTAACTTAGATATTGTAATTTCTCAAATAAAATTCCAATTCTGGAAATAATTACTGGATATTCATAGAAAAAAACATTTTTTGCTAATTGGTTTAAATAGGCGATTTTTTTCGATTTCCATGCCCACAAAGGAGATTGCCAATATACCGTGTTAGAGATATCGATTACTAGATCTGGTTTTTTCTTTAACGACCAATAATACAAAGGTGCAAATAAATATGTAGTTAACAAATTTCCCTTTCTTACTATATTTATCCCCTCAATAGTCTCGATATTTAGACCATTCACAAAATTTCTACAAAACCATGTTACTTTGTGACCATCTTTTACTAGTCTTTTAGCCAGCTCGTAAACAATAATTTCAGCTCCCCCAACTTGCGGATGATGAATATCTTTCCAATTTAGAATTAAAATATCCATCTTTTTATGAAGTTTTTAGTTGTTCCAGTCGTATAAATAACAAAAATTCCTAAGCACATGATTGGGTGTATAAACCAGGCATAATCTTTTATTAATAGATATCCTTTTATGCTATCCAACAATGGTTTTACCAGAGTAATACTATAAATGGAAAACTTTATGAGCTGTAACTCATCTCCAGGCATAAAAACACTATATCTACGTCTACCAGCATCTTCGAAATGATATTTCTGTACAAACTTCCATCTGCGACGAAGAAACTCAATAACTCCTCGTGACCCAGTAAGATGAATTAATGAGTTTTTTACAAAAGCAAATTTATTATGTCCGGAGGCGATTACATCAACCATTACATCAATGGGGAAATGAAATTCTGGAGTAACGTTTGCATTTTTGCAAACTAACTTTCTGTTCATCAAACAGCCGTTTGTTCCCACAGTAGGTATTTTTCTGGGATCTTTTTCAAATGTAACTAAATAATACCTACCTTTATCAATTGAAGATCCCAATAAGTTCCATTTATTTGAACTCTGAGAGAGTCTGTCTGCCTTGCCCAAATAGTATGGTATAGGATCGAGAGTGCCTATTAAGGCGTAGTATCTATCTAGTGGAGAGTATTGCTTACTATAGTGGAAATAACAACTTTCAACTGCTACCAAATCATTTATTTCTAAAAAAGGCTCAACAATTTCATTTAAATAGTTGTTTGTGGGCATAAGATTATCATGGTCTAATATTAGTACTAAGTCTTTAGTGGCTTGATTAAACGCTACACCACGGTTATATTCAGCATTTTGGATTGCTGGGGGTATTAATTTAAATTTAGCATTAAATTTTTTTGCAATAGGTTCAATTGTTTGTTTTTTGCCGCCATGGCCGAAGATTACTTCGATTTTAGATTGAGGATAATCTTGCTGTCGTAGACGTTTAAGACAATCTTCAAGCGTTTCAAGTGAACCGTCATATGTAGGAATAACAACTGATATAGTAGGAAGATTTATTTTTGAGAAGACCATATTGTTTTTTGGATATTAAACCAAATCTTGTTTGGCAATATTCGTTGCAATAAATATACCAGTTTGGCATCTCTACCAACAATTATTATTGGATTTATTTTGCTGGACATAATAGATTCTAAAATTTTCTCGGCAATTTTTTTTGGATTAGTCAGTGGTAAAAACCATTTAAGTAAAAAAAATGATTCACGGGCTGATTTGTGAGTCATGGTGGATTTATTATTTTTATTCGAACTCAACGCACCAGGGAGAATTGTAGTTATATGAATGTTAAATTTTTGCAATTCTACACTTGTGGCGTAACTATATGCTAACAATGCTGCTTTAGTTGCGCAGTATATAGAGTAATAAGGATTAAAAAAATATGAATTCATTGAGGCAATATTTATTATTCTGCCTGAATTGTTTAATTTCATATCAGGAATAGCTAACTGCATTAATCTAAATGCACCTAACACATTAACATTAAAAAGATTGTTGAATGTTTTTGAGTCGTAAAAATCACAAGGACCACTAATTGAGTGACCAACTATGTTAATTAATATATCAATTTGATAATTATTTTTTTTTAAAAATTTTTTTAAATTATTGCAACTTATTTCATTCGTTATATCTAATTTAATTATTTCTATATTATGTTTTTCTTTACATATTAATTTTTTCCTACTGGTTGCAATGACCTTAATTTTTTGAGATAAAAGCTCAGCAACTTCTTGACCAATATCTGATGAATATCCTGTAATTAATGCAATTTTTTTCATAAATAAGAGTTTACTCTTTTTCCCAAATCTGTGCATTTGCATTTTCAAATATTTTTCGTACACCTAAATCTCCAGGTGAAAACGGAAGCGATTCAATATAATTTTCAGTTTTAATTAAGTAAATATATTTAATTTGTAATGTTTCTAATTCTTTTTTAGCCTCTTGTCTATTTATTGAATCAAATATTTTTTTGTCCTTTATTACTTTCATATGCGTGATTTCATTTATATATCCTCGGTTGTTTGCAAAAACAGCAGGTTGAATTCCAGTTGACCAACCGCATTGTAGACATTCATTATTTTCAACTAAAATTCTTCCTCTTTGCTTATTTTTTAAATACTCGAGAGCTTCTATCTCACCCTGGGATACAACAAATTCCTTCGTATTTAACATTTTCCAATTTGATGGATTTAAAAGTAATAATATTGCCTTTTTCTGATTTAAGAAGTGTTTCGACTCGCTTGAGAGCCCAGAAATTATTTTTCCGTTTCCTGAATAAATTGATTTACCAGTAAAGTCTATTTTAAATCCTGTAGAAATCTTTTGTATTTTTATTTGATTATTATTGCTTATTGCTTTCGGTATGTCTTTTTCAGAAATATTCGCTATCGCAATTTCACTTTCTCCGGTAAATAATACAGCACCAATAGGAAGAGTCCATTTTTCTTCTTTGTTTCTTACTTCATCTACTATTGAAGGAATATAGATATCGAGATTTTTATTTGTATTAATGGAGCTGAAGTATGGTTCTCTGTTTTTCTCAGAATATGCAATTAGACTTCTAATACTTATTTGTCTATTTTTTATAACATATCCAACTCGATAGTATTTTGTGTTTACCCAGTGAAGTATTTCTTTTGAGTCGAAATAGTTTAAGGCCGAAATATCATGTTTTGGTGATAAATCTGGAAACTTTTTTCTGTACCAACTTGAAAATTCAGACATAGTAATTACTTTTATATTGTCTTTGGATTTTATTTTTGATACATATTCCATTTGTTTCTTAAATTGATTACTGTATACCTCGGGTGAAAAATCTGACTCTAATCCAACTACTATATGACTAAATGGATTTTGTTTTTTTTGTGTATAAGTTTGAACTAGATATTCAAAATAGTTTTGAGAAAGTTTGTCTATTGTAAAATAGTCTTGAGTACTATATCGGCTGTTTTCAAATCCATGTCCAGGATCTCTGGATGCCCATTGTATATTTACAATGTCTAACTTGTTTTCTAATGTTTGAGCGGGAGTTGCTGCATGCCATTTACTAGGATAATACGGGGTTGACCAATATTGACCTCTTATTGTGTAATTATCTGTATCCTGCTGATCTGAGCACACAAGATTTGCGATTACACTTGGATATTTTTGTTTAATATATGCAAGGGAAAACGAATCCGTCCACCATGAGCCAATTGATTTAGGGTAATAACCAAATTTACTTTTAAATTCTTTAAAAATTAGATCGACATATTCTTGTCTGTCTTTCTGCGAATAGCCTGACAAAAAGATGCTATTTGAAAAATGCCAAGACCCTAAATTGTGATAATTTATATTTGCGTCAGCAGCAAGCTTAGGTGTAATCTCTAAAAAAATTCCCAATTCTTGATTTTTGGAAATTTTTTTTAACTCTAATACGGCTGATTTTGATAATAGAACATCGTAGGTCACAAGCCAGGTTCCTGACAGCGATAGACGATTAAGAATTGAATACTGAGCTTTAATGTTGTTTTCAACGTTTTTAGTATATGGAGCTATTCTTACTGGATTTACAATAGATACGTATTCATCATTTGCGCTTACATTCCCTAATCCTCTTATTAAGAGAATAATAAATATTGAAATAACAACCGCTTTATATCTCATCTGGATATACATCAGTGTGCCAGTTGATCATATTGTTTTCGTCATAATATTTGGTAATTTTAAGTCTATAAAATACAGCGCAAGTATCTTTTAGCATTTTACTAATCGTTCTTAAAAATCCTTTCGAGACTATCGAAGAAGATTTATTAAAATCTAGTCTTAATTCTATTGGTGCTTCATATATACGACTAAATCCTAGGTAGTTTGCGACGGATAGCATTTCAATATCAAATGCATACTGTTTTACTAATAGTCTAGGTAATAAAGCATCTAACACTTGCTTCTTGTAAATTTTCATACCCACTTGTGTATCTCTTACTTTTAAACCAAATAGAATCCGAACTATCCATTGATATCCAAATGACATTATTCGCCTTTGCCAAGGATAAGTAACTTTTGATGCTGAGTGGCGTTTTGATCCAACAACGATGTCTGCTTTATACCAGTAAAAGTGGGCGAGCATCATATCCAAACCTTCCGGACTTAAATCATCACCAGCATCTACGGAAGCAATAATTGAGCCATTCGCTTTTGACATACCAAACCTGACCGCACTACCCTTACCTCGATTTCGCTTATAACCAACCACAACGACATTTTTCAATTTAGCTTTTTTTGCTTCTGACCAGGTATTGTCTAGCATCCCATCAACTACACATATAATTTCGTATGAGATATTCAGCCTTGAGGCAATTTTATCTAAATTTTGTAAATTTTTTACAATTGTTTTTTCTTGTTTATAGGCAGGAATAATTATTGAAAGTTGTTTCATGCTACCCAATATCCTCTCACGAATAATAACAAAAATGCTGAAAATATAAATATCGAACTAAGTGTTACAGATAATTTTATTCTTGAATTACTCTTCGCCAAAAATTGGCCGACTGCCACAAAGAGGGGAAAACATACAAGCATATATCGGGGTATTGACGTAAGTGTTCCGGTTAAACTGGGTATTATTATTGATAAGAAAAAATACATTGAATATAGTTTTGGGTGAATTTTAATATATTTTATTAGTAAATATATAGCTAAAAGGGTAACAAATATCTCAAGAAGGGCTACAGGATAAATATTGTTTTGCCTATCTACGGTCCAGATAATCTTTATATATCTCCAAAATGTTTGTGGCAGCAAAATAATTTGCTCGCTACGATTGTTATTAAAAAATTTTTGTGCGTGAATGAATAACAAACCATCGTTGTAATTTTTTTGTAATTGGTACATATATGTTATTAACCCTAAGGGCATAAGGAGCACGCACAAGATCTTATATGTAATTTTTTTTGTATTTGTAAAAAATTCAGTAGCAATTCCTACAAATAGGAATATGCCCGAAAGCCTGGTATAGGATGACAACCCTCCTAAAATACCCGCCAATAAGAATTTATTTTTTTTAAATAAGTAGATACATGAAACAGTTAAAAACAAAAATAGCCCCTCCGTATAGACAAACGACAGAAAGAAACTGGTGGGAAATATTATCAGTGCAACAATTGACCAAAGAGCAATTTGCTCACCAAAATCTAGCGCTATTACTTTAGCTAATATAATTAGCCCTATAAAACATGCGACGATCGATATAAGAACTCCACTGAGTACAGGGTTAGCGATAAATGAATTTACTGTTTTGATCAACATGGGATAAAGAGGAAAAAAAGCTTGCTGAGCAAATCCATATCCACGCGTAGCTATATATATGTAATGGTTTCCATCAAAATTTTCTCTTGAATATAAAATGGGATTTTTTTCATACTCAGATAATGAATTGCCTAAATAGCCAGGTTGAAGCGGTAAAACATATTGGCTAGTATGAGTCAAAAATATTATTATTAATTGCCAACAAAAAAAAATTAGTGATATTTTTTTTATCATAAAAGTTTTTTGTATACTTCTAGGGTTTGTTTAGCAGTCGCTTGCCAGGAAAAATTTTTCTCTCTTTCAATACAAAGATCGATGTTCGTCTTCCTTTCTGATTCTGAATTCCATAACAAATCAATTTTTCTTTGCATATCGTTCATATCTTTTGGATTAAATTGATATTTAGACATTTTTGCCCCCATAATTTCAGAAACTGCCAATGCATCACTTACCAAAACAGGGGTTTTTGATTTCATTGCTTCTAATATTGGCATTCCAAATCCTTCTGCAAATGACGGTTGGCAATATAGAGTCGCTGCTTTGTAAATAAAAGGCAAATCTTCATCTGGTACAAATCCAAGTCTTTTAACATAAGCTGATGATAAAAATGGAATAATATTTTTCAAATGGATATGTTCTGGATGATTTAGGTCGATATTTTCAATATTTGTTAGTGCCTTTCCTACTAGGATAAGGTTTATTTTATTTTGAACACAAACCTGTATTAGGGATTGAATATTTTTGGTGTAGTTAATATCTCCGACATAAAGAATAAATTTACTAGGTAGATTATATTTTTTTTTGATAAGGGAATTTTTTTTTGTGTCATCTCCAATATTAAATTTGTTTGCTCCAGCTAAATAAATTACATTAATTTTTGATCGTGGAGTATTAAAATGCTTGTGTATACTCTCCGCCGAATAATTTGAGTCAGTAATGATTGCGTTACACCTTTTAACAGATAGATATTGGTGAATAAAATTTATCTTTGATTTTATTCCTGTTTTATAAACATTTGGGTATTCTAATGGTATTAGATCGTGAATGGTCACTATACGATTAACTTTAGAAACTAATGGCAATGTAGGATAAAAAATATCTAAAAATGGGTAATGTACAATTGAATAATCCTTTTCTGATACTTTTTGAGTATTTGAAATTTCTACTACTTCAATATCTATTTTTTTTGCCAAGCTCTGAATTTCCGGAAGAAGATTTTGTACATAGAACCCGATTCCTCTAACATAGTGATCCGTGATTTCTTTTTGGCTTACAAAAGCGATGCGTTTCATTTTTTAATATATTTTTTTTGCCACAACTTCATGTAAGCAATCATTGGTATAAAACTAGAGTAAAGAGCAAATATAAATCCAGCTGTTTTATCTATATATCCACGGTGACGTATAAAAATTGATAGAAAAATGCTTATCGGTTTGATAAAAAAATATTTCAAAGAATTTAAAAAATTTATTTGAATGTTTTTTTGTTCAAGCTGTATAGCCTGAAATGAACTGTATCTATTGAATCCGTTTAGATACTTTTCAAATGTTGTGTCACGATAGTGAAACAGATCATTTCTCAAAAAGGTAGTTTTACCTTCTACAGTGGCTTGCTCATGCACATCTTTTTCTGGAAGTCTGCCCATTCCCCTTTTATATAATCTTATTGTAGGGTCTGGATATTGACCGCCTTTCATTAAAAATTGATTTAGAAACCAGTTTCTTCGATTTACCCAGTACCCATTGAATTCTGAATTTGAATTTATTTTTTCTACAATTTCTTTGGCAAGTTCAGGACTCACTATTTCATCTGCATCAAGTTGGAGTATCCAATCTTTTGTTGCAGCATCAATTGCAATATTTTTATTTATATGAAAATTTTGTTTGTTGCTGGTGGAAATAACTTTTGCCTTGAACTTTTTAACGATCTCAACCGTATTATCTGTTGAACTTCCATCTACAATAACTATTTCATCAGCAATATTTTTAATTGCATTTAATGTTTTTTCTAAAACATCAGACTCGTTATACACTGCAAGGACAACCGATAGGGTATTTTTTTTCATATTAAGGAAGTTGTACGATTTTAAAACCCGGATTTCCGTCTGGATCGGGTATTGTTATTACATTATCCAACTTTATATCTGGAATTTCATCTTTTCTTCCTATCAATAATGTGTTTTTAGAGTTTTTGATCTTCTCCCAGTCAATTTTTTCGAATGAAAATTTATCGAAGGATGTTACAGTGGAAAAATTGAATTTGTCTCTTGGAGTAAGTTGATGATTTTTTTGGAATAGTTCTGGATCGTATTTGAGATAAAATAATATTAAAATATACGGTTGATCATAAATATCAGTGACAATAATTTTTTGATATTGATCACCATGTGCTTTTATCTCACTGGTTATTTGTTTGAATCCGTATTCCCAAGCATCAGGGTAGGTTTTTGGATAGTGCACTGTATATTCATGAATAAATCTGGCAACTTGCCATGCATAGACACAACAGATGCAAGCAGTGACAAAATATTTATATTTACCGAATGACTTTATTGTAGCGTATATTCCTAACCCTACAAGAAAACTTAGTGGTATCACCATGTTTTGCGCACGCAATGCATGGGGGGTCTGGAAGGTTAAGGCAGCTGGTATTGGACTAAAAAATAACCAGACCCATACAATATTTTTGCTTTTATTTTTACTTTTGATTAAAAATATTGTCCCTATGATAACGAAAACAATATCAGTGAAATATAATAGACCTGTTTCGGGAGTTTTATTTCTATGTATGACATCGCCGTTTACGAAAAGGAAGTTTCCATTAAAATGGTCTAAATAATTTGAGATGAATTGGAAACCATACGCAATTGGTTTGTTATGAAGCATTTTAGAAATAAAACCGTTTTGGTTGAGATGTTGGCCTCGTAACTCATTTATTCTGTTTAAAGGCCCCATATCTGCTGTAAAACCAACACCAGAAAATCTAGAGGCGGCATTTGATGAAACTATTGAATAGGCAAGCGGCGCGATCAGTACTAGAGATAGAATGCATACTAGAAAAAATTGTTTCAACTGTTTTTTTACAACATACATATTTAGTATAATTAGTGCTAGACCGAATAACGGAGCGAGAATTCTTGCTGATTGGTATACATACATCGAAAATATTAGTGAAAAAAATGAAACACATAGATATCGATAGGATTTTGACTCAAGCCATAATGTAAATTGATAAACTGCTAGTAAAATTAATGTGCTGGCGACATTTACTTCCCAACCACCGCGCGAAAACTGAATATGCCAAGGTGAAAATGCTAAAACAGCGGCAATAAAATGCTCAGATCCTACCGTAGACTTAGCTAATTTGTAAACCAAATACACTGCTAAAATGCCAAAAATTGCTGATGGAAGTCGTACTGAAAACTCATTTAACCCAAACAATTTAATAAATGGGATAAGAATATATGTGTATCCTGCAGGTTTAAAATCCCCAAACGACTCTAAATTGACAGGCCACGGATGTCCGTGTTCGTCTCTACCTGTTTTCATTAAAGAATATGCATTGTAGCCCAGCGCTGCCTCATCAGCATTTAGTCCGGCTGGAAAGTTTGTAATTTGTACTAGACGCAAAATCGTCGCGACAAGGAGTATGAATATAAGTAGAATTTTTTTTGACATTATGGCAACCCCACAATATGAAACGACAATCTTCTATCTGGATAATAAATCTCGTCTAACCTTTGGATACCGTTTACAGTTTGTAGATCCGTCTCTGGTAGCTCAAACTCATCACCTATGAATAGGGTATCACTTTCACCTCGGTCTTGAGGCCAGTAAATTTTTCGAAATGAATATTTCGACATAGAAACCACCCTACCCACATCACCATTTGCCCCATCTTCAAATATGTGGTCTTTTTGGTAAACTCTAGGATCTGTTTTTGAATAAAAAAGAATATATATATATGGCTGTCCAAGTTTGTCAGAAAAGATGACGTGACGATATTTTTCTTGATATTTCAACATTGACTCAACTGCGGGCTTATAAGATACAAGCGATTCATCATTCGCCTTATATGTAGTATGAATACTATATAAGTCAATAAAATAGACAGATAGATAGATCACAGAAAGAATGTATACAGTTGTAAAAAATTTTTTTTGTAATAATTTTTCGAGACCTATTCCAATAATGAAAGCCAATGGAACAATGAGGGATAAAGATCTAACGCCAGAGATTAGATCTCTAGAGAGACTACCCAATAGTGGTGTTGCAAACAACCATACGGCAATAAATTTTTTATACTTGTATGTTGACCTTGTCAGTATATAAATACCTAAAAGTAACGGTATTAAATCCACGATATGAAGATATCCATAATATAATGTAGCATGCCGAGAATTTGACCAATCTCCTGAAAAAAATAAAAACTTGGGCGAAAAATAGTTTAAATATCTTTGTTCTACACCCCTAAGCTGGTCAATTATTTCAGCATGAAATATATTAAAAAAAATATTTTGTATGTTTGTACCATCTTGCTGGGCTAAAGTGTTCACAAAATCCAGTTGTCTTGAGTAGGAAAAAACGCTAAATACTTTCAATCTACCAGACTGTACAGATAAACCAAGAAGTATAGGAATTAATAATAAAAGAGCGGGTGTGCATATTTTTATTATGTTTTTTGTAGTGATATTTTTTTTGTTTAGAATAATTAGTGTAAAAAGAATAATTGGAGTGAATAATTTTGCACTTTGATATGTCCAGAATGTTAAACCAAATAATATGCTTGAAGCAAAATATTTTTTTCTTATGAAAAGTGTTGAGGCGAAAAGTGTTAGACTAACACAAATGTTAGATTCCCAAGCTGCACGAGAAAATTGAATAGCCCAGGGCATGATAGTTAGCGTAATTGATGAATACAAAGCAGAACGCATGTTTTTGGTAATGATGTATGTCAAACTAAAAATTCCCAAAATTGAGAGTGAACCAAATATTGATGAAATAATCCGAGTAGAGAACTCATTTAATCCAAACAAATGGATAGGCAAAACTGAAAAATAGATATATAAACCAGGTTTAAAATCGCCAAACGACTTAAAGACTATTGGAAACAATACACCATGTTCATCTCTACCTGTTTTTAGAACTGAATATGCGTTGTATCCCAAAGCAGCTTCATCCCAGGTAAACGTTTGTGGCAATGTTGAGATACATATGGATCGGAGTAAAAATCCAACAATAGTAATACCAAATAATATAATCAGATTTTTTTTCATAATTGTTTTAAATTAAAGGCTGTGCTTCCATCTAGAAATTCAATATTGGACATACCAGAACCAATTGTTGGTGATTCTGGGCTGGAAACAATTAAATATTTTTTGTCGTGTGGTAAATTTGCAACTAAGGCTGATATTTCCCAATCATTTACAAATCTGAACTTATCGAACCCATCAACCCAAAACCAGTCTGATTTCGAATACCTATTTAGATTCTCATCTGATTGAAATTTTTCCGGATCATATTGAGTATAAAACAAAATAAATTCATGAGGTTCACCATATCTTTTTGTAATAATAATTTGGTCAAAATTTTGATATTCAAAAAATATCTTTTCAGCTAATTGTTTGTATCCAAATTGCCATGCCCATGAATATTTTGTCCTATATGTTTGCAGTTTATTTATATAAACACTTGTAAAAATAACTAAAATCAATACGTAAAAGTATATTATCTTGTTGTACTTTTTGATTATGATATCTAATCCAATAATGGATATGAAAATTGAAACAGGTAATAATGCTAACGAACGCAGTACATGAGGCGCATCTCTAGTAATACTGGCGGGGATTGGTGATAAAAAAACCCATACCAAAAGAAGATATTTATATTTTGATTTGTACCTGATTAATCTAATCAATCCAAAATAGAAAAATGGTAAGGCAGCAATATTTAGTACTCCAATATTTTGCACACTAAATTGATACTGGTTTCCACCTTTTATGAATAAGAAATTTGGCGTGAAGTGACTTATATAATTTTTTGTAAATTCGACTAAAATATAGGTTCCTTTGTTATGGAGAATTCTTCCACCAAATTCAAGTGATTGCTCATTAATTTTAGCGATTGCTCCTTCGTCCAAAATAGTGGTCCATCTAAATCTTGCTTGCCCAGTAGCAGTAGCAATTTGCAAAAACATAAGACCTAGAATCAATACTATTATTGTTAAACTTTTGCGTGGGATATCTGAAAAATTTTTATAGAAATAAAATAAAATGAGCAGTGGAATAAAAATTCTATTTGCATTGTAAGTCCAGACAGACAAACCAAGAAGTAAAGCTGATGAAGAAAATCGACGAAAAAGTAGACACGCAATCCCTAGTAATGTAAAGGCTAACGCTACATTGGCTTCCAGAGCGATTCGAGATAAAAACCAACTCCAAGGCGAAAATGCATATGTAATTAATGCCAACCATGCGAAGTATTTTTTTTGTGGAAAAATTTTCCTTGCCAAAATATAAATTACAATCAACGAACAAAGTCCTGAGATTATCGATGGCAATCGAACAGTGAATTCATTTAACCCCCAAATTGCGATTGCTGGAGTTAGGCTATAAATATAAACTGGTAATTTATAATCGCCAAATGCTCGAAATATTGTTGGTAGTACTACGCCCCACTCGTCTTTACCGGTTTTTAGTACTGAATATGAGTTGTATCCTAAACTGACTTCATCCCAATTTAAGCTAGGCGGAAACTGGGATATATATATAATTCGACTCACACATATGATTAAAAAACTTATTAATATAACCAGCTTATTTTTTTGCATATATCAATCTAAAAATAGTATATATTAATGCCATAGCAGACATGATGTCTAATGGCCAGTTTTGTTTAGGCTCTTCGTAAAAGACGTGAAGATTGTGTGTACCAGCAGGTATGGAAATATTTATTTGGCCAAATGGTTCCCCAGGATTGATTCTTACCATCTCTCCATCTAATTTAGCTTTCCACCCAGGAAATGCATATTTGTTGTAATTTATTGATCCGTTTTCAGGTGAAGTAATGTTTACCGAAGCAGAGAAATCATTTTCTATATCTAACTGATTTATTTGGATATTGTCAGAATAAAATCTTGGAAATATTTTATTTGGTCGTATTTGAGTGTTTTTTGGAAGACGTAAATATTCCTCACTGGTTTGAGTATATTCATAACTTGCAAAAGGGTATGGAATATATCTATTAAGATAATAATTGTCCTGCCTTGCAAGAAAATCATGTGGATTAAATTTCCAGCTTTCAGTACCAATTAGCAACAAAGGAAGAATTAAGACCATATATTTGGGAAGTTTTAGATGTTCGACGACCAATGCGGCAATTATCGATGAACAAAAAGAGGTTACAAGTAAAAATCGCCAAGGGAATTGAAAGTATTTAATTAATGGCACTACCTCCCAAAAAACTGCTGAACGAAAATTCATACAGACAAAGGCTACAACAAAGGCTAATATTGCCCATATAAATATCTTTGATTGAATCTGGCTGAATTTTTTATTTAGGAAGAAAAATAGCGGTATTGAAATAATTAAAACACACAAATTTACCGTACCGATAAAAAACGACATACCATCATATGGACCAGGCACTGATGCTCCCCACCCCCAGTTTGGAATCAATAATTGTTTCAGTGTGGGAAAGTGATCCCAATAATTAAAGACGGTGTCGTAGACTAGCAAACGACTATCTCTGAGTGCGGGTAACCAAAAATACATACTAATTGTCGAACCGAGAAGTAATGGATAAATCCATGTTTGAGGCTTTTTTGGTTGCAGGATAATACCTAATAGCACTGCAAAAGGAATGAACATGTATGCACTAATGTTGTGGCTTAAAACTAATAACCCTACCCCTATTGCAACTATTGCTAAATTTTTATTTGTATTATTTTTGACTAGAGCTATTAGCCCACCAACAATAAGTGGGAAAAAAACAAATGCAAAAGCTTCTCCAATAGCTCCTCTAATATAAATTTCTGTTGCTCTGTATGGCGTATAAATATATAAAATAGTAGCTATAAAACTTGCAGCATTAGAAAAAACCTTGCGCATGGACCAATACATGAAAAGGCCGGAAAGAATTATACTAAGAGCGAAAACAACTTTAATACTATCTACAAGAGTGAATCCAAATGCATGTACTATCTCTCCAAGATAAAACGGTAATGGAAAGACAAAATTGAATAAGGGGTAGCCAAACCCATAGCTTAAGTCAGGAACATATCTGGGTGGTATAAATCCAGCAGTAACTGTCTTATGCATTTGTTGAAGCCAGCCAATATGCAAATCATCAGAAGCCCCATAATATCCTGAATGCATTAGAGCGATACAAGACGGTAGAATGCAAATTATTAGTGTGAAAAATATTTTTTTCGACATGTGGCACCAATGATAAAAATTAACGAACTCAGACTGATCAAGTTGCCCAGCGATCTAATGGGTGTGTTTTTTAAAACGAAGTCAATCTGATGCTCTCCATAAGGCACGTCAATGGTTATTAAACCAAAACAGTATGGCTGGTTTGTGCAATTACTTTGTATTTGTACAGGTTGATTATCAATACGAGCTTGCATACCAGGGAATTGAAAAAGTGGAGCACGAATTGTGGCTTGTGAAGACAATACTTCTATTTTACCTGATTGAGAATCTGATTTTTTTTCGTAAGAACTAATAGACGCATCTCCCAAAATAATTTCAGGTTCGGGCGGAGCAATTTTGTTTGGTGGAAATTTTGCTGATATCGGGAGGTAATCAAAAATACTTATTGTCATTTGATCTAAAAATTTTTGACCTGAAAACTCTATTTTATCCGAAGTGTTCTCCCAGCTCTTGGGCTGAAAGAAATTGCCATACAATAAAAAAATAACCAATATCGTTGCTGCCATTATTGTTTTGTTATAGATTTTCGAAACTACGTAGCCTGCAATTAGTGATAATAAAAATGAAGTAATTACTAGCAAGCGCCAGGGGAATTGTAAAAACTGAAGTGGAGTAATAATTTCCCAAATTGGGGTAGACCGTTGATGCATCAGAAAAATTATCATTAACACGATAGCAGCTATTGCCAACACCGCTTTTGACAATCGGTCACGAAAATTTTTCAACGCTAGCATAACTCCCACCAAACCTAAGACCCAATTAACATGTCCTAACGAAATAGTGATATCATCTCCCATTCCAAGCTGAGATGATCCATATCCAAAGTGATTTGATATAAAGAGCTGATATAACGATACAAAATGTTGAAGATAGCCGAAATAGCCACTCGTGAGACTTTCTGTGTGTATAAATTGTTTTTCAAAAAGCAGTGGCAAAAGAAAAAAACTAGATACGCCAAATCCTAAAAGAAGTGAAATGGCTTGGTTGGTTAAATAACCTCCAGGCTTTGAACGAGAAATTACTATTGCCCACACACATGCAATGGGAATAAATATAAAAGCCATGAGATTGTGAGTTAGTAAGAGGGCTGCAACAGATAATGTAAAGGCGAAATTTATTGAAGGGGTAGCTTTTTCATCTTTTACTAATGACCAAAAGAGTAATGGAAAAAAAATAAAGGATAGAAACTCACTCAACGAACCACGAACATATATTTCAGACGCTTTTATCGGAGTGTATGCGTACAACGTTGCAGCAATAACACCGGCCGAAGATGAACTAAAGATTTTTTTTACTGCAAGATACATACATACACTGGAACTAAAAACTCCTATTACAAATAATAATTTCACCACATCAATATATTGAACTCCTACACTATGCATTAAGGCACCTATGTAAAACGGTCCAGGTGCATAAAACAGAAATAATGGATAGCCATATCCGTAACCTAAATCTGGTACCCAGTGGCATGGAATTTGCAAATCCGAAAAACATTTAGACATCTGGTATATGCGAAAATGCTGCATTTTATCTTGTATTGGAAAGAAACCTGGTCGCATCAGCGATGAAATTGTCGGAAGGATAATTAGTAGGAGGATAATTAGATGTCGGGCTTTATTCATTTGAAATTACAGATATTGCCGGATGACCATTCGGATAATTAATACGGAATAGCTCATTTGCTTGATTAGATATTTCCGATGTCTTTGCCATAATTAGTTGATATTTAGAATCGTTGATTGCTTTGTCGGCATGTCCGAATGTCATATTTTCTAATTGATATCCATCGAGTTGATCTAAAAACCTTATCCCCTTTTGATTGAAATCTGTCCAAGATTTTGAATAACGATGGTATGTTTGGGGCGGGATCTTTAAATAGAAGGCCGCAAATATATGAGGTTCGGAGAGAGCAGTATCTATATATATATGAGATAACCGAGCAATCGCTGGTACAGTTCGAGCAAATGCTTCTTTCCAGCCGTAATTCATACTACTTGCTGTTTGACGAGGGCTGTGAATTACATAATCTTCGACGAAAAAAAGTGATTCAATTGTATAGGTAATAAAAACTGTAAGAATTACTATTTTTTTATACTTTTGAATGTTTTTTATTAGTATTGAAAAACCGTATGAACTGGCTATAAGAAAAAATGGAAGCATAGAGACGGATCTATTGGCGGCATATCCTGGACCTTTTGCTAATGCCGCGGGTACTGCACAAATAAGTAACATGCCAAGAATAAAACTCTGAGTTTTATTTGGCTTTATACACAACATAACAAAGAAGGAGATTAGGCCAATTCCTTCTATGCCATACAAGACCCCCCTGCCACGAATCATTCCATATGTCGATTCCGCAGGACCATTGGTAAATAAAAATTCTGGTGAAATGTACTGAATAACGTTGTGTTTTACTAAAGATACAACGTATGTAAATTTGTTTGAAAAAAATCTGGCAAGCTTGTCTGGCTCTCCAAAAGCAACACTATCATATCGACGATCACTAACGGCTTGCCACTTGTCTGTAGGTGAGATGATAGAAACATCTGCAATACGCGTGTTTGCTGAAAAAAATTGTGCAATTATTCCTGGAAATACTAAACACACCAATAAAATTATACTTCTGATCCAGTTGGCTGGCTTTTTATATAAAAATATAGACGCAAAATAAATTGGTGTTAGTAGTCTTGCACTGTGATACGAATAAAAATTTATTCCAAACATCAATACGGCAAGGAGTGATTTTTTTGATAGCCATAGGCTAATGGCTAAAGGGAAAAAACAGGTAACTAGATTTGCTTCAAATGCTCCACGAGATAGTTGAACAGACCACGGTGATAGGGCGACTGCAAATGAGGCAATAGGCATGATACGCTTATTGGTTGGGAATAGCTTGCTTGCACATATAGCCGTTGTAATAATAGAGAATATACCGATTATTGAGTTAGGTAGACGAGTAGCAAATTCGTTTAAACCAAATATTTTTATGGTGGGGACTGCCAAAAAAGCATACAACGGTAGCTTGTAGTCTCCAAATGATCTGAGATTGGTTAGGGGTAGCTGCCAAAAGGGTGTGCTCCATTCATCACGACCGGTTTGTCCAAGACTATATGCATTATAGCCAAAAGCAGCCTCATCTGGGGTAAATCCACTCGGGAGTTGGGTTATATACACTAGCCTTAGCATGCTTCCCAAAACGACTGCCAACAGTAGGTATTTCATATATCATCCCATTTTACCAATTTCATTGTCACTGCACATGAAACTATCACTATTAGATTGGAGACTAGGAGTCTTAAAGAGATTTTTTGACTTATCAACTGACTAATTTCATATACCATAGACAACTTACTATTTGGATGATAATAAATTTGAAACGATAGATCTCCTGGAGTGTTTATATCTTCAGATTGGCCAAGTTTGTAGGTATCTGTATTTGAAAATCCTGCTTCTATATATGGATGGCTAAAGTCAGTTTTTGGGGCTTCAAGCTTGACCTTGAATATTTGATTAGCTGAGTTTGCTATTGGATCAAACTGAAATCGAACTGTTTCTCCATCGCCAATATTTGATCCTGATAAAAGAATTTTTCGTATAGGCTCATTTTTTGTATTTAATACTGTAAATATAAATTCTTCTGTATTTCTAATACCACCATTTTTTAAAAAAATTACTATTACATTTAACCCATTATGCTGAGGAGTAATAGTTTGGGTAACCGGATGAGTTTTTGTGATTGGAACAAATCGGTCAACCACTGCTTGGTTGAATTCTTGGATTCTTCGAACAAAAAATAATGAAAAAATTCCTAGACAGATTAAAATAATTGCCAAGTACATGAATATGAGAGAGAAAGCTTTATACATTTTTTGGGGTGAGATGATATTTTATAAACGTAGAAATAGAGATTGTCGCTAATATTAAACGCAAAATTATTTGTATTTTTTCAGCCGACGGTATAAATGATGACAACGGAGGAATGGTAGCTAAATAAGGATTCAATGGAGTAAATAGTCCGATAAGTACAAACTGATCACGTATGAGAAAAACAACGATCATTGCTATTAGATATTGGGCAACAAGTAAGAGTTTTATTTTTGGATATTTAATACATACCAAAAGGGAAAAGGGCAAACTCCATACTAACCACTGTGCATGAAATTCAGTAAACACCACGAGTGAGAAAGTAATCAAAAAACAGTAAAATACTACATCGTCTATCTTTTTTCGAATTGCTGCTGCCAAGATCGCGAGATAATATATTGGATATAACGGGATGTGAATATTTTTAATGTTTATACCAACCGCAAATAAACGGACGGCCAACGAAGATTGTAGAACACTATGTTGATATCCGATTGAATTTAAAAAATATATATTTGGTCCCAGCCAACCAATCACAGCACCAATTATCAATTGGGCAGAAGCTTTTGTTGACCGATACGTAACTAAAAAGAGAGGTATTAACAGTAATGGATATGTTTTGGTGGCCGCCGCTAAGCCTAGACACAGACCTGACAAAAAATATTTGGATTTTTTCATTAATATGTATGACAAACATGTTAACAATGCTGGCAAAATATCAAATTGACCGATCATATATATCGCATAGAGACTGATGGGATTAAATCCCCATAGATATATCAACGCATTCTTTTCGGCAGTTTTTTTTGTTTGGGTCAACAAAACCGTAATTAATAGTAAGTCAAAAATGAGGTAGGGTAATTTTAATAGCAATAAATGTGTGTAGATATCTTTATTTTGAATAGCATATTCACTCCAATCCCAAAGCCAGTTTTGTAGACTGGCGGTAGTGATGATTTTTTGCCATGATGCAAGAAAATAATATGTGAGCGGCGGATAATTAAACGTATCGGAGTATGGTAATGTGTTTCGCGATAATTCTAGGTAATCATAGATATTGATTAGATTATTTTTTACAAACAAGCTAGCATGGAAATGCTGACTTTTTATATCCGGGTGAAAAAAAATGGTCGCAAATATTATTCGAAGCCCAATACAAGTCCAGATAATTTTTTTTTGGTTTATGCTTTGGGTTTTAGATTTTTCCATATAAGAATAAGCGTGACGATGATATTGGTGATTGCACATACTTGTATCGTAGTCCAATCTGAAACAAGTGTGTCTACCCCCCCTATTCGAGGAAAGTACCATTCGTGGTAGAGGTTAACTAGATGAGCGACTGACTCAAGGAAATATATAATCCACAGAACTGGATCAAATGAAGAAGCAAGAGCAATAAATGGTATCGCTGGAGCACTATAACGTTCATGCATTTTTGTTAAAAAACTAAATGCCGCCATCGGCATGAGACTACATAGGAGTATCAATTGGTTAAAGGAGAGTTTTCGTTTTGTATAAGCAAACAATGGAGCTAAAACCGCAATGAAAAAAAGTCCAATACCAACTATGTTTGCTGAAATTTGTCCAATTACTTTTGTGGTATCAGGAATTTTTTGTAAATGCGAAAACCATATCCAGACATTGAATGCATGATCAGTTATCCAGACTGAGCCAGATCCTGTTTGGATTCGATTTATATATACTTGGAATGGCCAGAGTGGTGACAGTGTGGGGGCAAACGGAAGGTATGCAATATAAAATATTGCCATTTGTATAAACAGACCTTTGACAGTCTTTTTTATTCCAAATTTTTTGTAAGAAAGAATCAAAAATAATGGGGAAAAAATTAAAGATGTTTGTTTTGAAAGTACTGCCGCGACAAAGCTAACATTGGCTAGTTTGTATTTTTTTTGATATGCCATCCAGATACTAAGCAATATAAAAAAAATTGGTAATGACTCAATTTGTCCCCATAATGCACTAATGTACCAAACAGCTGGATTAAATAGATATGCTGCTGCGACAATTACGCTTGTTTTTCGGCTTTTTTTACATATTGACTTGCAAAATCTATATATGAGGAGCCCGACCCCGACATCACTAATAATCGCAATAATTTTCGTAAAAGCAGGTCGTACATTTTCATCCTGAAGTGACCAGATAATTTTTGATGGGAAAAGATTTATTTTTTCGTTTAGACTGTATGAGATTTTGTATACTGTTTCATATAAACCAACTGAGGCAGTAAAGGCTCCGATAGCTATGGGGGGATAGGTGGGTTGCATGATGCCAACATATTGTCTGTCGTAAGCTCCCTCATAGCCGTATTTCAAATTACTTTCTCCCCAACCAACATGGTTGTTTAGATCTCCGCTATATATAGCAGTGCTAACAAAAATTCGTAATAATAAACTAATTAATAAGACGATTACGATTTGCATAAGCTATTCTTTTTTTATTAAATAAAATATGGGGTCATTGTATGGATCTGTAATGGTATCGATTACTTTGATCCCTGCTGGGGGGGATTTACGCCAGTCCCAGTTGCCACCAACATCATCTCGCTGACTAAGGATATATAGACTTCGAGGGCTGAGTTTGTTTTGGATATCGCCACCTTTGTCGTGGAATGTACCGAAAAATATTTTATTATCAAGAGTAAAGCCATCATACCCTTTTAATATATTTGTCTGTGGTTGATCGTTTGAAAATGTTTGGTGAAACCTTTTTGGATCATATTCAGAGTAAAACAAATATCTAATTAACGCTGGTTCATATGTGTTGTTTATAAAAACACGTGTGTATTGATCTTGAATTTTTGATACTTCAGTAAACGTTTTTGAAAAACCTACATGCCACCAGCGCCAAGAAGCAGTAGGATAGTGTACATAGTAGTAATGTGTATACCAACCAAACTGGTAGCAAAAAATTATTGCAAAAAGACTTAATAGTGAATAAGAAATTTTTTTGTTATTAAAAAAATGAATACATTCGATCACACCTAGTCCCATAGCTAAAACTAGCGGGAAAACGAGCAAAAATAAACGAGTGGCGTGGTACCCCCCATCTACCGTGAGGGCGGCAGGAATAGGAGCCAAGATGAACCACAAGATTGGAATCATTAATCTTTTTTTCAAAAATCTCACAAAACCCATCAATATTAAAGGGGCGGTAATAGATAAGAAATTTCCTATTTGACCTATTCCATGTCGCAGGGTTGGATCACCTCTTACAAAGAGAAAATCAGTGGAGAATGATTGAAAATAGTTGCTCAAAAATTTATAGACTAGTGATTGAGCTTTGTTATGCCAAATTTTAGCCCAAACAGATAGATCGACAGATCGAAGTTCTGTGATAGTTTTTATTTGCTCGTTTTCATTAAAAATACTCAGTATACTAAAACGCTGACTAGCCGATCCTTGAATGAGATTAAATATTAGAGGAAGGCACATTATCAAGGCAGCTACAAAAGTGGTTTTGTGGCGTATTTTAGGAATCAATATCCACAAACCAAAAAATAAACAAAGAGCGAATATCACCGCAGTGCTATATGTATACATTGATAAAAATAAGAGAACGACGCCGAGGATCCTTTTTTGTGACAAAAGTAGTGTAGTTCCTGCCATGATTAGATCGAGCATTATTACTACTTCAAAGGCAGATCTAGAATAATGAATGTGCCATGGTAATGTGGCAAGAAAAAAACCAGTAAGAAGGCTTATTTTTTTGGATCGGGTAAGCTTATACGCCAAACAGACAGAAATTATTGGCGCCAAACTGCCAAATATATATTCTGGAGCTCGAACGCCCACAATAGTATTTTTAAAAATCAAAATACTTGGAACAGTAGCATAGATGAGCAACGGAGCTCTAGACTCTGATAGTGAATGAACATATAAGGGTACGGGGTAATTTCTGACATCTTTACCAGTTTTTAGAAGACTGTATGCCTGATAACCCACATCTACCTCGTCACCAAACAGTTCTGGTGGACTAACTGTTGGGGCAACTGTACGAACTATACTTGAGATTATTAGCAGCAAAAACAATATGAATGACATTTTTATATTATACTTCTTACTATGTTGTCAGTTATTATCCTTTCATTCAATACCCTAGATAAAACTCGTAAATGCCTGGAGTGCTTATATCGATCGACTTTTGGTGAATTTGAAACTATTGTTGTCGACAACGCATCAACGGATGGAAGTCTAGAAATGATTCAAAAAGATTTTCCACAAGTTCAGTTGATTAAAAACTCTGACAATGTTGGTTTTGCACTTGGGAACAACCAAGGGATGAGAAATGCTAAGGGTGATTTATTACTTTTACTAAATAGCGATGCCTATGTTTTTGAAGATACGATTCAATTGTTTTATGAATATTTTATCGCACACCAAGATGTGGATATTGCTGGCTGTCAATTATTAAATACCGATGGCACGATTCAATCTTCTTGGGGATATTTCCCGACATTACGACGAATATTTCAAATGATGTTTTTTTTGGATAATTTGCCTTTGATACGAGAATACATTGATTCAATTCATATACGAAGCACGCAACGTTATTATTCACCAAAGCGAGCGGACTGGGTAACAGGAGCGTTTTTATTCTTACGGAAATCAGTATTTTTGACAACAGAAGGTTTTGATGGAAAATTTTTCATGTATGGCGAAGAAATAGAATGGCTATATCGTTGCAAGAAGGCTAAATATCAAATATGGTATTTACCTATTGCCCAATGTATACATGCACTTGGTGGAAGTTCTTCAGATAGATCTCCTGCTGTAATCGGCGAAATTAATGGTTGGAAATATTGGTTTGAAAAACATAATCCTGGATGGCACAAGCCCTTTTTATTATTTGCCATACTTCTAGGATGTAGTTTACGAATGATTTTAAAACCTCAGCAACGAAATTATTATAAACAAGCCTTGTTTCAAGTAACTTCTGATTTATTTTGAATAAATAGGTTATAAATAAAATAACTAGTGGTTGCGGCTAGAATAGACCTAACAAATGATACAGCCTGGTCATTTAGGTACGGCTTAAGGTTTATGGGGAAACCAAAAAGACCTGTATGCAGTGAAGGTTCAAATGACAACGTAATTAATATCCAACAACCCAATATGGTCAATATAGCAAGTCGCAATTTTGATTCACGGGCGTAGATGAGCAACAATATTGGACTAATCCAGGAAATCCATTGTGGGTGAAAATGGGTCAAACCATAAAAAAGTAATAATGGAACTGCAAACCAACCCACTTGCGACATTTTTTCTGGATGATCTTTTTTTATCCAGGCAAATAATCCTAATAATGCAAAAAATATGACAACTGATTGGGTAGCTGATACTGGAATATGTGCTTCCCAGAGTTTACTGCTTTGTTGAGCAGAAAGGGCAAACATCCTAAAGCCGGGTGATGTAAGAATGTAGGGCAAAATAATTATTGAATATGTTGCTACTCCAATTACAACGTTTTTCCATGAGGTTTTTGGTACAAATGGCAACAAAAAAAGCGGAAACGGTTTAAATGCAGCTGAAATTCCAAGAAATACACTAGCCAGAAAGGGATGATTTTTTTGGGATGCGTACACCGCAGCGAGTATCCCGAGAGCAATAAATATATCGAATTGACCCATTAGAAATGCCGAATGAATTATAGGAATATTGAATGCCCACAATAAAACAATTTTGGATTTCATGGACTCTGGAGCTATTTTCATTAGCAATATTAATAAGCCGATATCTGCCAATAAATAGGGAGTTTTTAGAATAAATATTAACCAAGGCAACTGAGATGACTGTTCTGCAATGTCGTAATTAGTTTCAAAATTATTAAATAAATTCCAATCAATAATTGGGTTTACCAATGTAAGCCAAATTGCGTGTGTCCAATATGTCATTGGGCCATATACGAAAAAATCATCCCCATATATTTTCACTATCTGACTATTTCTTGGTTGATGACTAATGTAGTCGTACATGGTTAATAATGCCGATTTTTTAACCATCAACCATGATCCGAGGTAGTGTCCATGAAGATCAGGATGATACGTGAATGGCATACTAATTAGTCGTAAAACCAATCCAACGCAAAAAAATAATTTTATGGAGTTGCTAATTTTTTTCATGAAAAAATTTTATCCCAATTTTGATAAAAATGTGATAGATCAAAATCTTTTGCCCTTGCCATACTATATTGCAATGAATCAACTAATAATTTTTGGTTTAGGATAATATTTTGCGTTTTCTCAACAAGTTCGTGTTGATTGCTAACTAGTTGGTTTACATTTTGTTCGCCAACAATTTCGACATGTCCACCTTTATTACTTACAACAGGTATACACCCAGCGGCCATCGCTTCTACTAAGCTCATACCAAAATGCTCAACTTGTTCCGGATTTTTTTCTTCGTCAATACCCAAACCTGTTGCAGACCAAAATATTGTTGATTTAGCGTATATGTTTTTAATATCTACGAACGATGGATTAATTAGGATTTTAATTTTTTTGTTTTTTTGGGCTTCTGTTGTTATTTGTTCAAAATATTTTTCATCAGTACCCACACCATATCCCCCAGCTAATGTCATACTCCACGTAGGATTGTTTTTTGAAAATTTGTTAAACGCCTCTATCAGTAGGTGTTGATTTTTCTTTTGTGTCAGTTGTGAAAAACGTCCAACATATACAATATTATTTATTTTTTTTGCAGGAGTGAAATCTTGGGTGGCAATAGGTGGATATATTACACGACTATTTATGCCAAATTCTTTGTCAATTCTAGTTTTTGTGAATTGTGAATTACAAACATAGTTATAAAAAACTGATTTTAATTTATTGAGAACTTTTTTACCCGAAACATTTATAAAAGGGAATTGAAAGTGAATAATAGTTTTTTCAGCAAAGGAAAGTGGAATAGATCCATCAGAAACATAAAACGCAATTTTGTACTTTGATGTATAAACGTCTCGTTTAACAATTTTTGCAGTCGAGATATCAATATTAAATTTATTTTTGATTGAATCTGAAAGTGGTGCATTCCAGACAATATCTACACAATAGCCTTTGTCCAAAAAATACCTTATTACCATTGCAGTATATCTCTCTCCTCCTCCATATGAATCCCAATACGGATTAACTATTAGGACTTTTTTTGCTGCATTTCCCATAAGCGTGAATAAATAATTGACATATTGAATACTTGAAACAGTCCATCAACAACACCTGCATATCCATCTCGCCAAGCTGAATATTTGATAAATCTCTTCCAAAATTCTGTAATCATAACTCTGATTATTCTCCATGGAACTACGGGGGGATGGTTTGAATCTAAACGTAATTTTGCTTCAAACTCTGTAAACTTAATCGTTTTTTCGACCATAGATGAGATGTCTCGATGTGAGTAGTGCAAAAGTGAATGCTTCATTTCACCTGTCGAACCGACATAAATAGGTTGTTCGTGTAAATCACCTGTATATTTTTTTAATGCTTCTTTTTTAAATAGCCTAGGTATTTTTTCCCCTCCCCATCCGCCATATTTCATAAATTTACCCAAATAATTATTCATTCGCGGTATAAGGAAGCAATTATTCTTTTGGGTGACCGAAGTTTTTTCTAAAATTTCTTTGGCCAATTCTGGAGAAACTCGTTCGTCTGCATCGACATATAACACCCAATCCGTGTTTACCTGACTCAATCCGTCATTACGATAGTCTGAATAATTTTTTCCAACTGATTTAATAATTTTTGCGCCAAATTTTTGCGATATTTTATTTGTCGCGTCAGTGTTTCCAGTATCAACAACTAGAATTTGGTCCACAAATTGAATTGATTTGAGGCAATCTTCGATCATTGCCTGTTCATTTTTTGTAATGACAACTGCGGTCAGTTTCATTTATATGTTCCCTTTCCAAGTCTTCCGACAAAAAAATCCACAACCGCTTGTTTTTGCCAAACCCTGCCTGAACGATAGATATTTATACTTTCTCGAATAAGGGCCTGCTTTGCTCTCAAAGGAGCATATTTTAGGCCAAATAAAAGTCTATTTCGAGTTATAAAGTAGTCTTGCAGCGGGGATCCCATACCAGTTGCTTGGGCATTTTCATGCCATACAACTGGGCTGGAGATGTACATATTTTTATATCCATGCTTCATAGCTCTTTGACAAAAATCTGTTTCTTCAAAGTACAAAAAAAAGTTTGGATCAAACAATCCAACCCTCTCGAACACATCACTTCTTACAAACATTGACGCCCCAGTTACATAATCAGTCAAAACATCTTCATCAAATTGACCCTTGTCTATTTCATCTACCCCTCTATGGCTACTAATTACATTTTTCCAATCTATTTGTCCGCCAGCATACCAAATAACCCTACCAAGATCATTTTTTGTATAGCGGTCCTTATGAAATTCATAACCAGGGGCGAAGTAAATTTTGCAACCAAAAATTCCTACGTTGGGATGCAAGGCGGTTGCTTCTATATGTTTTATTAGACTAGATTTTTCGACAATAATGTCAGAGTTTAGTATCCAGATAAAATCCGCTTTTTTTCTTAATGCGTATTTAATACCAATATTATTTCCTTGAGCATAACCAAGATTCGTAGGGTTACGTAGCAAAACACAATCAGAAAATTGATTTTTTATTAATTCGACTGAATTGTCAGTTGAGTCATTATCTACCACTATTTTTTCAATCTCAATTGACGTGTGTAATAAATTTTTTAACGAATCAAGGCAATGGGAAATATATTTTTCTCCGTTCCAGTTCAATACGACAATACTGACTTTCATAATTTTCGTTTTATTTTTAATAATATTTTATTTACAGCATTCGACTCTTGTTGAATTTCTGTTTCTGAAATCCACCATTTTGTGTCGTTAGTCGCCTTTTCCACTAACTGATTTAACGTATTTGATTTTATCTTTTCTTCTGGAAAACTAAATTTTTCCCAAACTTTGGCATACACTATAAATTCTGAAAAAGCTTGAAGCAATGATAGGACCAATCCATGAATACCTTGCTTATAACCCTGTCGAGCGAAATATTGATTTAAAAATTCATTGGAGGGTTTTGAAATAAAATTGGCCCAATTGAATTTTGTTTGACTTTTAATAATTTCTTGGGCTTGAATTGATGTATATCGATCTAATCTGATAATAAATTGGCTTATTGATTGGTAATTATGGTGGATAAGACTGGTTTTGGCCGAAATGTCTAGATCTTTTCCTTGGCCTCGGGTTTTTGGAATACTGTGGATTGTGGATTCCCAGGTAATAGCCCCTTTTTTAAATAAGCGATATACATAATCAGGCCACCAATGGTCTGATTTAATCCACTGGCCGAATATGATATTTTGACGAGGAATTCGACAGTAGTCTATCTGATTCTCAAATATAATTTTTTGAATTTCTTCTGCCAGCGAGGAACTCACTTCTTCATCAGCATCTAGCAATAGAATCCAATCACCTGTAGCTTTTTCAATAGAAAAATTTCTTACAGGCTCGACAATTTGTGTATTGGGATGAGAGAAAACCCTACAGCCAAGTTTTTTTGCAATATCGGCGGTATCGTCAGTACTTTCTGTATCAATAACAATGATTTCGTCCGCCAATTCTTTTACTGATGCAACAGCAACGGGTAAATTTTTTGCTTCGTTCCAGGCTGTAATAACAACCGATAGCTTTGGTTTTGGCATATCAATACATATTATTGTATCATCGTAAGTGTGGCTATGAAAAAAGTGTTTATTGTCTGTCTTGCTCTGGCCTTAATTTTTTCAGGGTTACTAATTTTTCGCAATAGAAAAAGTGAAGTTTCAAGTCGTGAACAATGGTCTCTTACTGAGCAGGGCGCAACTTATATTATTCATGGAGCTCAAGATTATGATACAGGTCCGGGATATTATCTTTATAAAATCAAGGAAGGAAAAACTAGCGTCGCCCGCATAGACGGTGAGAACAGTACGAGTCTAGTTCATTTTACAGATAGACCGGTAAAAGTTACTGGTTCTGTTAGTATTAACGCTTCAGGTCAAGTATTGGTTAGAATTAGTTCTGTGGAGCGAGCGGAGTAATTGGTCTATTTGAAGACCAGTCTGATACAACACCAGTTTGACCATCTATTTTATAAAATAGTATTAGGGAATTTGCAAAAGAGACTTTTATTTTCCAAGAGATATTAGAAGAGTCAAACATGTCTGCTTCGATGCTTGTAGCAGATTTTACTTGAGGCAATTGACCTACCATATTTATAGCCATTTGTTTCGAAATTTTTACTCTTTCAGCTATTTGTGAATCAAATTTTAGTATTGAATATTCTGAATTTTTGTAGATATATGAAACTCCTGGAATTAATTCATAATTGAATTTAGGTATTGATATTAAATATATATATTTAATATTTTCATCTCGAAGGAATTGTGAGTTTGGATTCTCAAAAAAATTTTTTATACGTATTTTACGTTCCTCTATGTTGTAGCCTGTTATAGATAAATTCACCTCATCTTCTAGATATGTTTCTTGTGCTGAATAGGCAGATACATATGCAGTAGATTCGTATACAGACAAAGATCGCGGCGGAAATTTCTTTTGTTCTTCTGCTTTTGATTTGTCAAATAATTCAGTCAATACAGTGCCTGAAGGTAATTTTTTTAATTCTCTGAGTGCAGATAATTCAGAGTATGTAATTTTTGCTGGGGGTCGACTTGGTAGATAGTTTTTCAGTGTTTGAGTTATTTCTACAATAGTTATGGTCAAAATAAGAGATAAAAAAGTAAATAAATAAATTTTGTTTGTGACTTTTTTAAAAATTTGAGAGATAACTATTCCAGTAAATATATTTAAAAAAAATAGAGAGTAATAAAAAAATTGAATTGTGTTCCAAGGAGTTCCTTTTTGGACAAATACCATTGGAATTAAACTACCAAATACAACTATTGTTATGCCAAACTTTGTGAACCAGTCTTTATTTTTTATTTGCCATAAGCCTAAAATTCTTATTCCTGCATTGCCAATTAAAAAAATTACAAATGCAACTATATATGCTGGTACGGCTTTGTATAAAATTACACCTGTACGGTATGTATTTAACGCTGAGAAAAACTTAGGCCAGTTTAATCTATCTGGAGCAAACAATGTTTCCAAAAACCATCCGGGTTCGAATTGGATGAGATTTGCTGAATCTGAATTTGTGATTAAAAATATTGGGAAAGCAATAAAGGAGGAAAACAAAAGAACTTTTCGTAGCTCTTTTGTTTTGACTGATGCCATTAATAAGCCGAGATATGCAAGGAGCCCTGCATAAACTTTTATTTCAATTAAGAGCCCAAAACATATACTGGCGTATATATATTTTTTGCGCAAGACAAAAATAATTCCCAAAAGTAAGACCACAAGCGAGAGAGCAAATGGAGGATTTATTAACGTTGATAAACTTTGTTGAGCCCAAAATAGCGAATCTCCACCATTAAATACCCAGCCTAAACTTGTACCAAAATATACAAAAAATGTCGAAAGTGTCGCAGATAAACGATCTTGTTTCCATTTGTATACTACAGTATATGTAAGATATCCGATCAAGAAAGCCAAAATAGGCGGAATGATCTGAAAATATAATATAGAGCTATCGAGACGTGTGGTTCTATGAACAAATGCGAGTAACAAATCGAAGCCCAAATGATAGTTTTGTATTTTAAATCCTGCTAATATTGGCATGTCCAAACTGAACCTTGAAAGAGAGTTTATTAAGGCGATGTGCCATATACCATCGTGACCATTTGCACCCCAAAATCCAATTCCATACGACGTGAGAAGTCCGCTTTTTACCATAGTAATTGACCAGATACTACTACCACAGATAATGAGTAGCCATTTACTTAAGTCAAATTTATTTTTTTCGATGAATGAACGCATGGGAGAATTTTTTAACGTCAACTATTAAGTTTTGGCCTAAAAATACTATATTTAGACTGAAATATACGATTGAACAAGCAACAATTATAACAATGACATTCGCAATACTTGCGGGTAATGCATGTACCAGATACCACCCCAACATAAACATAATTATTACCGCAATTACAGGAGGTAAGACGCTTTTTTTGAGTGAAAAATTTACCAAATTTTTGGCAATAATTATTGGAACAATTGATGAAAGTGCAATTATTGCAGAAGCATAACTAACTCCAATATATCCGTACTTTATCGCTAACCAAGGTGTCAAAATCCATGTCAACAATGTCCACATAATCATTAGATATGAATTTATTTTTACCTTACCCATCGCATTAATTAAATTGGTTAATGGTGTAGATATACTTGCCCAGGCGCTATTGAAGCAATAAAGGATCAATGGAATCAACGCCACTTCCCATTTAGCATATTTAGGAATTATATGAATCAGCATTGGCGAAATAATTGCCAATCCCGCAACGAGCGGGAAGGTTAAAAATGCAATAAAGAAAAGTGTTTTTTCTATTGCATTTTTTAATTGATCAGGATGCGATTGAAGCCTTGCGTATGCCGGGAACGTGACTTTTGTTACATTATCCATAACAAATCTTAGTGGCAATTGTGACCAATTCTGTGCCCATCCCAATATCCCCACCCCGTCTGCTCCAACGATTTTCCACAAAGCAATATTTACAAACCTATCTTTTATTACCGCCATTAAGCTGTTGAATTGATATGGCAATCCAAACGATAGAAGACTTTTTAAACTTGATTTGGATATCCCCAACCCCATTTTCCATGGTGACAACTTGTATAGAATAGTTGTTCCAATTACCCCTCTGACTAAAACGGCAATCGCATAAGAACTAATACCAAACCCCTTCCATGCCAACACTACAACAATGACATAGAAGACCACTGTTTCAACCATTTCTACTAATGCTAAAACTTCAAATTTTAATTGTCGCTCAAGAATAACTGAAGGGATTGTTTTTAATGAAGCTAGAAAGAAAGCTAACAGCAAACTAAAGAATAACCAACTTCCACCTGTACCTATTTGATAAAACTTTAATATCCAATAGGAACCCGCAATAGTTAAAATTATCAAACTAGAGACAATTAATTGTTGAAGCGTAAAGGTGGTTTTTAAATCTTCTCGTGTTATTTGATCTTTTTTTTGAATTAATGATGCTGCTAATCCAATGTCTGAAAAATATCCAAGTATTGAAACTAAATCATTAACTGCAATAAAAATACCAATCTCAGGACGAGATAAAAAAACTGATATGAAAAAAAATCCGACAGAGCTAATAATTCTTTGAATAAATGAACGAGTGATAAGTGTAATAACTCCACTAATAGATCTGGTTTTTACCGTATCTATATCAATATGACCTAGCGTAACTTCAGTTTCCATACATTTGATATTTTAGACCACTTAGCCGCGACAATCCAGAAAACTGATACGAATATCCCGACCACAGAGAGAATATTGGCAACATGTCTAATTGGAGTGTTTTGTAATTTTAGTTGAATATAATTTGTTCCACTAGGAATTGTAGTGGAAAAGGTTCCTTCATCTGGGGTAATTTTTAGCTCTGCTGGTTGGTTATTTACGCTAACTGTCCAATATGGAAAATATAACTTATTGAATTTTATTTCTGTGCTGTGTGAAGAAACGATTTTATATTCTTCCTTGTTAGTTTTTTGAGCTAATTCTTCGATAAAAATCGGTTCTTTGAGCGAAACAATAGGACTTGTGACAGTGTTCACAGGCGGGAGAGTGGCGGATATAGGTAAATAATCAAAAATACTTGCTGTTATTAATTTTTTCCACGAATCTCCTGAAAACATTTGGCTATCATTTTGATCAAAATACCATTCACTTGGTCGAAAATAATTTCCATTTACCATCAGACATATTACTATCAGAACTATCGAAATTTTTGAATTTATTTTTGCAATAACTCCGCCAAGCAAACCAGCAAAAAATACAGCAATAGTCAAAAATCTCCATGGGAATTGTAAGAACTGAAGAGGCCTAATGTGATCCCAGATAAATGAAGAACGTGAGTGGGTCATAAATAAACTTAGAAGCAAACTTATAAATAAGCCAAAAATTATTTTTCGGTCGGCAGAGATTTTTTTTATAAATATTCCAAATAATAATCCTCCCAATGCCGCTGCAGATTGAACATAACCTAGAGCAAAACTTAGACCATCGTTATGACCCAAGGAAGATCCTCCATACCCCCAATTTGTTTCAAAAAATAGTTGTTTAATATCTGCAAAGTGTGCCAGATAGTTAAAGTATCCGATTGTTAATGTTTCGATATGTACCAGCTTTTGCTCAAACAAAACCGGAATATTAAAAAATGCAGATATTGAAATACCAAGTAGTCCTGAAGCAATTACAAATATTAATGAATTTTTTTTAGGATAGGTAGTTAACCAATATGTGATCCATAGAACAAAAAATGGAATAAAAATCATTAACATTAAATTATGTGAAAGCATCAGAACGGCAAGTGAGATAGCACAAAATGGTACATATATTGGCCTTGATGATTTAATAAGTTTTAAAAAGAGAAAAAATATTAATGGATAGGCTGTCATTGCCCAAAACTCATTTACAGCTCCTCGAACAAAATAGTCAACAGAATGGTATGGGGCATAACTGAACAGTATTGCTGAGATTAGGCCAGCTTTTTTACCCCATATTTCTTTTGCTAAATAATACATACCAAGTCCGCCAAGAACGAATCCGGTCACACCAACTGCTTTTATCGTATCTATGAATGAAAAATTAGCAATTCTGAATACTTGTCCAAGTAGATAAGGAAGGGGGGGGTAATAGTTAAATAGTGGGTAGCCATATCCATTACCCATATCTGGAACCCATCTACAAGGGATCTGACCATCTGAAAAACATTTCTCCATCTGAAGCTGACGCATTGGTTGAAGATTGTCATGTACGGGGAAAAATCCCCGCTGTAATAACAAACTATATGTAGGTGTCAACAAAATTACCAATATGAGCAGGTATTTCATTTTTTTAATTGGAAAAATAGAGTAAATTCTTGAGATCCATCCGCCTGGATTGCCTTGGGGAAACTTGCTAGCAACAAAAGACCCTCTTTTTCAGGATTAGCTATATGAAACCTAGAAGAATTTACAACTAAAAATACCGTATTATCCTTTTTGGCTTGGACAAGATTTTCGTTTAAAGTGTCTACATATATACCAACTCCGACTATGCGAATATTTGGATGATTATTAGTGTAAATTTGTAACGCACTAAATGGTGTTCCAAAAAAACCTTCTGCACCCACTACAATATTTTCTGTTGGTGGAAGATTATTTATTTTTTGACTAATTTCCTTTATTCCATAACCCGCTGTCCAGCCTTCAAGGTATCCTGAACGCTCGATTTTGGGCAAGGGGGCGTTTTCTGGTTTTGTAAGTAATTGGATGTCTATCCATAACGAAGGAATCACGACTGTTGCAGCAGCTACCAAAACTAAAAAATGTTTCTTGGTGTGTTGACCAATATGTTCAATGGCGTGACTGATTAAAATCACTGCAAATGGTATGGTATATAGTAAATAGCGAGCAGTGAATGTTTTTGCAATCCCTGATTGGATAAAAATTGGTAAAAGCAGAAAAATAACTAAACAAATTCGTTGTGGTATGTGATTTTTTCCCCTATCTAAAATACCTAGTAATGCTAACAATAGCCCAACAGGAGTTAGCAAATAGCCAAAAAGAATTACAGTTGTTTTCAAATTGCTTATTAATGGGTTTAATGGATGATGAATTATTTCAGATAACGGAAAAATATAATCTCTATTTCGTATGGCAATCATATGAAACTCTGGCCCCAGTCGGAGAATGTTGTACATGACATAACTAATTACAAAACACACAAGCAAAATACCAATTTGTTTGATTAACTCAGATTTGTTTATTGAAACAATTAATAAACAAGGAAGCAGTAATAATATGATCATCGCCGGCGACTTTGTTAACCAGGCAAATCCTAAACAAAAACCTGCTAGCATTCCAAAATCTAATCGTATTTGTTTTAAAGCAATATACATACAATTAAAAGTCCAAATAATAAACATGGCCAACATTGCATCAGCTAGAGCCAAACGCTCGAAGAATACAGCATAGGGTAGTACCGACCAGATGGCTGCAGATAAAAATGCTACTCGTCTATTTTTAAATAATAACCAGGCAGCAAGTCCAACGCCAATTGTTGTAACAATCCCACAGAAACCAGATACTATTCTTGCGGCAATAAGTGGATCTGAAATTAATTTTAAAAAAGGCATTACTGTCCACATATATAATGGCTGTTTCCCATCCGACAGTGGCAAAAAACGCAGTGTCGATTCTGATTTCATTACTTGAGACCAGCGTATGTAAATAGATTCGTCCGCAAAAACCGGTATCGCATTGAGATTTGTTAATCGTAAAAATGCCCCAACTGCAATTATTCCAATAATAATACTGATATTTATTATCGATAGACGATTTTTATTTATTGTCATCGGTTAGATCGTAAGCATTTGTAATCGCGCGATAGCGAATAAGCATTAATTCTTTCATACTCGCGAAAGCATCTCTAATAAACGAGACACGTTTTGTTTCTTGATGCCGCCACTGAACTGGTACCTCGACCACTCGATATTTTAATTTTCTGGCTAAAAAAAGTATTTCCATATCAAATCCCGCATTTACTGCTGGCCCGTCAATCACTTTTAGAGGATGGAATTTTTGCATAATCAAAAATATTTTTTTTGCTGAAGATGAACTAAAAGCCTTAAATCCACATTGGGTATCTTTATACGGTAGACGTAGAATTAATGTGCGCATAATAACATTTCCATAAGCCAATATTTGACGAAACAATGGTGCTCCTTTTCGATTTTGGCGCGAACCAATGACAATGTCTATACCTTGATTTAGCTGGTGCAAAAGTTTATGTATTTCAGAAATTGGGGTGGCTTGATCCATATCTGTATACACAAAGTACTTACCGTTTGCTCTTGCCGCTCCGGTCATAATTGTAGCTGCCTTTCCCATGTGAGGGTTTTGTATGTAAATAATTTTATTATTATCTTTTGAAATCTTCTTAATTAATTTATCTGTTTGATCCGTCGAGCCATCATTTACAATTAGTATTTCCCAAGTGAATGTTTGACTATTTAGATATTCGACCAGTCCTTCAATCACCCCTTTATTAATGTTTTGCTCTTCGTTATATGCTGGAACAATGATTGACAGATATGGTTGCATATATTTATTTTGTGAAACCAAACATGGATTCTGTAGTATTTTGATCAGGACCTTGGCAATTTTCAATTATACGAGCCATGGAAAATTTTTCATATTCTGGATAAATTAGACCTATTGCTCCAAACGACTCATCAATCTTTCCTACGAGTACATGTGGATATACGATTGAATATACTGGAACTTTGTTTGTGATTGGGGCTGTTTTTAAACCCTTGTACCAAATTAAATATCTGTATCCTAAATTGTTTCCAGGATCGGTAATATATGAAATGGACACACAAGGATAGCCATGATTTTGCGCATCGCGCGCAATGGCTGAAATAATTGCAGTTTTTTCTACATAACCGCTCTTGTTAACGTTCATGAAGAGATATCGATTAATGTTGTGATATGCGAAGAGAGATAGCGCTGATAATACAGTAAATTTGGCGATTTTATTATTCGACCAAATCGATGCAAATATAATCCCGATCCAGACTATCCATATAATGTTTAAACTGTTTAAATAATACTCAGATAAATTTATTGGATGGAGAGCAAAAAAAGTCGTTATCAGTCCAATCCATATTGCGGCTGGGAGCATGCTCGTGGAAGAAACTTTTTGTTTTAGGAAAGAAATCAATATGCAGATTGCCAAAATTAAGGGGATAAAAAATTTATTTATAGATTCTGGCTTTTCCCATACAATATTGTTTATATTTTTTGCGACATACTCCCCTACATGTATAAATTTTTCTGATACAGTTCTTTCAACTCTCGCATGTTGACCAAAAGAACCAAATAAGGCTCTTGTTTGAGAGAAATTATGCCGATATTCAAAACTAAATAAAGGACTGCCTAGTATGAAAAATATTGTTGCGGCCAGAATAATTTTTTTTATCTCAATATGCTTGATTTGAGGGAGATAGCCAATTATCACAATTATGGACAACAGGCCTAAAATTAAATGAATATGCCAAACCAATGCGAACAATATGGCAAATATATATATGCTATTTGTTTTCTTATTAAACCAATTTGAGATTGCATAGTAAAACCAGATAGACCATATATGCACAGCTGTTGTAGGCACTACCTCACGATCAGTCGAAACAATGCTTGACGAAAGAGCATAAATAAGAGTTGCAAAAATAGCGGTCTTTTTTCCATGAATTTTTGCTGTTACATAAAATATACTCAAAATAGACAATAGACTCATCAGCCATGAAAAGCCCACGCTATATACAGGATCCATATGACCTAAAAGATAGAACGGTATTAATGCATAATAAAAAAAGGATCCAATAAATATTCCCGGAGATGAAGTCAATTGGCCGATTAGCCTATGGTGGTGATTTACAACAACGTCTTTGACAATCCATGAAGCAAGATCGTTGTCATGGCCATAATAAAAACGCTCTTTATAATCATAAACTCGTAAAAACATTCCTATAAGTAAAATGACTACGCAAATGGTTGTGGTGGCCTTATTCATGGGATTTACTGAAATCATACCTTGATAGACGCGCAATATACAGCGGACCAATAGTGTCGGTTAGTTCAATTTGGCCGTAAGTATTTTGTCTGTTCAGCCATTTTTGGCGATAATATGGATGTTCTCCATCTGGTTCTGCTATTAGATAGAGACGGTTTTTCATTTGACTTGAAGGCAGTCGACTATATTTGGTTGTACCCAACCATAAAAAAAAGTAATCATATGCATCAGTCATGACTGGCGGCACATATATATCGACATTGAAATCGTTGTTCTTGTTATCTTTATAAATCCACTCCACGGCTTGATATATATCTGAAAATGTAATGTAATTGGGATGTTTTAAGGTAATAAATGAAATATTACTCGCGATATTTTGCAATATAAATAAAGCCAAAAAAATAGACATAATTGATCGATTGATTGAAGCCAATATCCATGCGATCGACAATATAAAACCTGGAAACGCTCCAATAAAATAATAACTCCATACAAATCCATGATTTCCGTGGTAAAGCAATAAAACTAGCATTGGCAATACCCACCAAACCATTAGAAGTAAAAAAACTCTATTTATAATTTTTTTTCTATAAACTATTATTGCTACACTTAATATAATTCCTACAGCAAACTGAATATATTGATCATGAGATATTTTTCCTAAGAAGATATCTATGTATTGGCTTAGTCGATGAGAAATATATGATGATGTATTGGGAATAAAACTTTTTTCTGTAATTAAAAATTTTTGAAAAGCTTCGAGTAATATATTGTCATGGCGAATGTTAAAAATAAATTGTGGTAAAAGCGTTAGTGTGAATACCACTAGTGAACTAACTGTATATTTTCTGTAAATGAGAATGATAATTACAAGAATGGGTATAAAAAACGTAGCTGAAGCAGCTTCTAACTGAAGGCCAAGTCCAACACATAAACTAGAAATTAACCAATGTTTTCTGCTGCCCTGTTTTGTAATAATTTTAGCTAAGCAATATATACAGATTACTGCGAATAAAGGCAGCGGTGTAGGATTGGATAACCATCGGCTCAGTTGAACCAGATCTGATGATAGTCCATATAATAGGGCTGCTATTAGACCTGTTTTCTTGTTTTTAAATATCTCCCCTATTTTGTATAAAAAAAATATAACTATTACATTTATCACAGCGAATGACATTGCCGGAATTTGAGGATCACCCTTACCAAACCAATACAAAGGAAGTAGTAAGTAATAATAAAATGGCCCAAGGAAGATACCCTCTATGCCTGTAGTTGGTCCGATTAAGAATAATTTTTGATTGTGTATAGCTGACCAAACAATCTTTGCATCACGGCCCTGGTCGTACCAAAATCCTAAAAACTCTGAGGTTCGATACAATCTGAAAAATGCACCTACTATAATAATAACAACCAGGAGACTGAGGTATTTCATGATCCTTGAGGGTTAGGCAGCAAGCGATAGATTTCTACGCCTGACACATTCCATACTGAATCAATTTTTGCCCATCCAAATGCTGCAATTTCCCACAATGGATTACCAATAGGAGAACAGGGCTGATACTCACAGATTACATATAATTGATTAGTTTTTTGATGGTCAATTTTTTTATATTGAGATTGATTTAATGTTAAAAAATATCTATAACTTGCGTCATAATTTGATTTAGACAATAACGCGAGATTAAAAGGCTGATCGCTAGATTTTTCTTTAATGAATTCTGATATCATTTGTGTATTTTTTAGCTGGTTATTTGGACTAAATTTTAAAGGATTTTGTGAAAGATTTATAAAAATTACTGCACTACTTATAATTACTGCCATGCTTTTAACTAAAATATTTTTTTGATGTAACAAAATCGAAATACAGAACCCAAACAGAAGAAAGGGTACCGGAAACAGGAAACCATAATAATGGTCGTATACATGTTGCTTGTACAAGCTTAGTCCTACACAACCGATAAAAAACCATAAAAGTAAAAATCCAATATCTTTGGATATTTTTTTAGAAAATGCGGCGTATATAAATGTTACTGATACAAAAATAATAATATAAATGTTTAATTGAGGTTTTTTAGCCGCCAATAGCGTCTCAGATATCGCACTGGTGGTAGGTATAATTTTTGGAAAGGATTTGTATGCTTTTAAATTGACAGTGTTTTCTCTGTTGGTAAAAAACTGTTTTACCGCTCGTGAGTTTTGCCAGTTGTGCCTTAAATCAAAGAAAAGCAACGGAGACATGCATACGCAGAAAATTATTAGTGCAAGAAGTGAATATTTTTTGGATTCCGGGGTTTTTTTTCGTAAAAGCCAGACGAAACAAATTGTGGGTAATAGGATAAGACCCAAATAATGACTATTTAAAACAAATGCCATACTTATTGCAGTAACTAGTAACCAGCGCCAATATCCAAAGCGCCATACTTTCCAGATTGAATATATTGCTAGTAGGGCAAAAAATGGCATGATATTTGGATTCCACGATGAACGAGAGTAGATAATGACAGTGGGGGCAATTGCATACAAAACACTACTTACTAGAGCAGAGATTCTCCCAAACCATTGACGACCTATCCACCAAATTAGTCCAACAGTAAGAACGCCAAATAATGCTACTTCTACAGCAGGTCCGACTGGAGAAAGTTTCGCAATAGCGATTGCAGGGGCTGTTAGATAATAATACAGAGGACCTAGGTACATGTTTCCTATAGATGTTCCGGGGCCAATGAGAGGTACATGTTGTCCTAAAACGATTTCTCGTAACACTAGGGCATCTCTGCCTTCATCCCCTAAAAATGTCATATACTGATCAATTTTGTATAGTCGGAGGAATAAAGAGATAATAAGAATACTAAAAATTGCAATCATCTCCCATGGGAATACTGCTAGACCACGTTCTACTAAAATTTCTTTTTTTAATTGCCACCAAAAAGTGATTAAGTCAATAAACGACTGAATAATAACTCGAAAATTAGCGCCTGTTGATTTTCCAGCCGTCCGTGGAAGATGTGTTAGTGGTATTTCAGCCACAGAAAACCCCTTAGCCCTAGCGCTTGCAAAGAGTTGGGTATCGATCATGGCTCCACGTTCGGCAGGTATGTACACATGTGACAAAATTTCTCTTCGAAAAAGCTTGAAGCCGCAGTCTATATCAGTCGCTAAATATCCAAATAGCGCACGAACCACAGTATTCCAGCCCCATCTATTTAACTTTCTATGTATGGGATCTACACCTCCTCCAACACGTATACCAGATACAATGTCCGAATCTGTTTCTTTTTGCTTGTCAATTAGTTTTGTTACTTCTGAAAAATCAAATTGGTTATCTGCTGGAGTGAATACAATAAATTCTTTTTCTGCTTTTTCAAAACCTGCTTTTAATGAGCCACCATATCCCCGATTAGGATTGTTGTGGACTACCGTTAAATTACCGATTTTATTTTTATAATTTTCTGCTATCTTACCTGTTTTATCTTTTGAACCATCGTTTACTAAGATTATTTGGGCATCAATTTCGGGATGCGTTTTTAAGACTTTGTTTACTTTTTCCAGACAGCTAGCAACATTTTCTTCTTCGTTATAGGCTGGAATAACAACTGACAAACCAATTTTCATGAGCCAATCATACCAGTTTTAGCCTGGAGTTGCTAACTGTTTTACTAGTACGCTAAGATGATTTAATGAAGATTCGAGCGAAAGATCTTTTGCTAGTTTTTTTGATATGTGGTCTGTCAACTGTCATATTATGGATTTTTTCAGGATTATCTATTGTCAACAGAAATTTTGATGGACCTTATTATTCTGTAGTTGCTCGTTGTGGATATGAAAAATCTTGTATTGAATCTTTATTTTCTTTTCCGCTACCGAGTGAATATTATGCTGCACATTTTCCGCTTTTCCCCATATTAATTCGAGCGGTAAGTTTTTTAACTCAAACAAATTTGCTTACCGCGGGAGTAATTTCTACGTTCGGTGTGAGTATTTTGTATGGCGTAGTTTTGTATGTTGTATATCTAAAACTGGGCATCAAACATGCTTTATCCTTGGCGCTGATAGGTTTATTTTTCTGGCCCAGAATGTGGGCAGTTCGATCCATATCCAGCCCTGAGCCGTTGTTTTTATTATTTATAGTTTTATCTTTGTTTTCTTTTGAAAAAAAGAAATTTTTTTGGTCAGGAATTTTTGGTGCATTGGCTACATTTACTAAGAGTCCAGGTATTTTGTTGTTTGTGAGTTACGGGTTATATGCGTTGTTTAATCTTTTCAATACAAAAAAGATTAATTGGAAATATGTATTCTTATGTTTTATTCCTTTAGGCCTTCTTGGCGTGTTTGGTATCTATTATTTTCAGACTGGGGATTTTTTGGCTTATTTTCATTCAGGAGATAACATCCATTTACAACTTTTACCGTTTAAAGTATTTGATAGCTCACAATCGTGGGTGGGTACATTTTGGCTAGAAGATATTTTGTGGATATACTTGATTGGCGCAATAGGAATTTGGCAAACATTTCGAATGCACAAAGTTTGGGGGTGGTTTGGTTTGGTTTTTTATGGCTCGATTCTTTTTGTTTCGCATCGAGATATTAGCCGTTATGCTCTACCCTTGGTACCAGTTGTACTTTTGGGACTGGAAGATTTTTTGGCGAGAAAGGAAGTGAAGCTAATTTTACTTTTCTTGACTATACCTCTATTTTTGTATACGTTAAATTTTGTAAGAAATAATGCCTTGGATATTTCTAACTTTACTCCTTTTTTGCCGTTTTCCAGATAAATTTGTTGTAGATATAGTAGTTTGTAATTAAAACGAGAATAATTGCACCAAAATAAAATCCTTGAATAACTACTTTATTACCTGCAGCTACATGTTCGCCAATTTTTAGTATAGCAAATTGGATAGTCAGGGCAATAAGTGATGTAGTATTAAATTGAACAAATTTGCTAATCATTTTTATTCCGGTGACTTTAAATTGGTTAAAGGTCCAAAAGTTGTTTAGGATAAAATTACTTAAAATTGCAACTTCCCCTCCAATAACTGTTGCGATTGCGGGTGTTAACGTTTGAGTAAATACTGATAGGACTTCGAAGAAAGTCGTTTGAATAGCTAAGCCGGTTCCTCCGACAATACCAAACTTTAGGAATCGTCGTAATTTTGGATTGTAAAATTGGAGCCAAAAAATTACCCTTAATGTTTCTTGTAGGTCGTTTTTGCCTATCTTTGATTCGTCAGCTAGGCGTGGTGCAAACGAAAATGGAACCTCTTTGACCTTGGCTCCTTTTTGAATCATATAAAAAAGTAGATGTACTTTGTATGCAAAACGTTTTGATAGCAATTTTTTAAAATCGAATTCGTCCATGAAACCCTTTACTTTAGAAATTTTGTATCCACCAGTCACATCGTGGACCCTGGGCAAGACTAGTAAAACACGGGCAACCAAATTTCCAACAACACTTAAAAATTTTCTACTGAACCCCCAGTCTTTGGGGATTTCCCCGCCTTGTATATAACGCGAAGCAATAACAAACTCATACCCATTGTCAATTTCATCTATAAGCTTTTTTAGTACCATGGGCGGATGTTGTAGATCTCCGTCCATTTCACCGACAAAATCGGCCTTGAGCTCTTTCATTGCGTATGTCATACCGATGGCATATGCTGCTCCTAAACCATTTTTTTCTTTTTCTACTAACAAATGTATCCACGGGTATTTCTGTTGATATTTTCTAATTATTGTTGCAGTTCCATCGGGACTATTTCCATCCACAAAAAGAAATTCTAATTGGTGATTTTTAATTTGCGGTACGACTTTCGCTAGCTCATCTATAAGTTTGGGTGTACTTTCGGCTTCATTATATACACCTATGACCATTATCACTTTCATAGTATTATCATAGCTGAATATTTTATAATATGTTAATGAACATAACCATTTTATCTTTGTTTCCCGAAGGCTTTTCTGTTTTTGATACTTCTATCATCAAGAGAGCTAAAGATAAAGGTATAGTCAGTATCAATATACGAAATTTGCGCGACTGGGCAACCGATACGTATAAATCTGTTGATGACAAGCCATATGGAGGAGGGGCAGGAATGATTTTACGAGTCGATCTAATAGATCAGGCAATTTCGGATATAAAAAGAGTTCATCATAATAACAATTCTGAAACCAAGGTGGTTTTAACCGATGCGACAGGAAAAAAATATTCTCAGGTTGTGGCAAAAAAAATGTCTACATACTCAGACATGATTATTATTTGTGGTCATTATGAAGGCGTGGATCATCGGATTCATGAGCATATAGCTGATGAAATTATTTCTATCGGCGATTATGTATTGTCTGGCGGAGAGATTGCTGCAATGGTATTGGTTGATTCAGTTGTCCGATTGCTTCCTAATGCACTTGGTAATTCCCAATCTTTGATCGAAGAGTCCCACAATGAAGATGGCGTTGAGTATCCACAGTACACACGACCTGAAGTTTATAAGTCTTGGAAAGTTCCTGAAATTCTCTTATCGGGAAACCATAAAAAGATTGTTGCCTGGAGAGAGTCTACTCGAGCGTAAATTCGCCTATTTTTTTTGTGTTAGAGATATCTAGTTTTGAAACAGCCTGGTATAGAGACACATGTGTTACATGAATTACATCCAGAGGTTGAATTTCGAAGTTTTGAATTTTATCGAGTACTTGTTTGACAGTAGTAGGATCTTGCTTGTTAATTTCAGCTAATGGGAATAGGGCGGAGAATTTATTTTGAGAAGGCAAAGACAAAAGAGATAATTGTTGGCTGATATTTTTTTGAATCTCTTTTATTTGTGCGATATCGCCAACTGGTTCTAGATAAATACAAGAAGGGTCGTGGCGCTTATATAATGTACTAATAAAATATGGTTGTATATTTATACTGGAAAATTGCTCGATGGTCTCGGATAGTTTTTTGGTGAGTCCGGGTAAACGCTGTTCTTCTATCAACCCCAGATTGTTCAGGACTAATTGAATTTGATCTACCGGTATAGATTTTATTAATGGACTAACTCCTTCAAGTTTTTTTTGAATCTCTTCAACAGTTGAATAGAGATTTTCAGGCAGTTCAATAGAGATTTGTAAACGATATTTCAAGATCGAAAAATTAGTGAACTAAATAACGTGATCAATATTGTAGCAAATAATATATATTCGAGGACAATTTTTATATGAAGATCTTTATGAATTTTATGATGAATTATGCCCCAGGTCACATATCCAATCCCCATATATATAATTGTTATAAATTGAAGCACTGGTCTATAACTAAACCAAAAAATTCCCCATAAACCAATAATTTGCAAACATAAAAGAACAAAATAGTGGAGAGGATGTTTGCTTAAATCTTTTTCAAATATAACTTTATTCATAATTAAATGATTTGACCTCTAACAATTAATGCAGCAGCTGTGATTATAACAACTACAAAAATTAAATGAGCCAGGCTTTTGCTGGTCCAGCGAACGAGATTTTTTCGATTTACTACAAAAATATCAATTATTAATACAACTAATAGCAGACTTAACACGAATAAAGCAAAATATTTTGTAATATCAAATGGGGAGACTTGTAAGTTTGTAGACGCGCCCAAGGAGTTTGGTTTGGGTCGAGTAGTAGGAAGTGGTTCAGCAGCCTTTACATTGATTGAAGTGGCGTCGGTTAACCTTGGTTGAGTTTGAGCAGACAACTTTGTGCCAAACATTTGAACAACTAAAGTTGTCTCTCTTCCACCTAATTTTCCATCAACTACTGCAACACCTATATCTTGGTATCGATTATTTAATACATTTTCTCGATGAGAAGGAGAGGCGAGCCAAGCCTGAACTACAGAATTTGGGTCAGTGAAGTCGCGAGCTAAATTTTCGCCTGCATATCTGTATGAATAGCCTGCATCGGTGATAAAAAACCAAGGCTGTGTGCCGACAGGAGAAACGTGGGCCCAATAATCTTTAGAGAACATGTCTACTGCTTTTTTTTGTGCTGCCTGAGATAATTTTTCATCGAATTTTAATTCTGAAAGACCTCGTTGCTGACGCTCTATATTTGTTAAACGAATTATTTCTGAGCTAGGTATTTGAGCGGCATATCCTAATACCTGAGGTAAATAATGGGCAGTTGATCTTAGTATTACCTGAATACCAACAATCATGAATAGTAAAATTAAAAGGCCTGTTGGATGAAGAAGTTTTGCCCTTTGATTGTTCGTATGATGAGGAGCAAATAAATGCATGAAGCCTATTATGGGATTCAAGTATGAGCACCGTCAAGTGATTTGTTGGTTGACAGATTATGCTTTGATTATTTAAATTAAAATAAGAGACGAAAGGAGGTGATATATATGACTTTTCTGATTAAAAGATTTGCAGTTGTAACAGCTGGTGCGGGAATGCTGCTTGTTTCCGCTACCAGTGCCGCGTTTGCTTCAGTTGAAATAACTGGAAATGGAGCTATGTCACACAATAAAATTGCCATGTCAATGGATTGTGTTTCATCAGTTACTCAAATGAGCAGTACTGTGGTGACTAATTCTATTTCATCTTCGTCATCGACAGGCAGTAATACTGCAAATATGAATACTGGTGGTCTAAATTCGATCGATACAGGTGATGCAACATCAAGTGTATCTGTCAGTGTGATTGGCGGCGAAAATACCGCTACTGCGCCTTCTTGTTGTGGTTGCAGTGAGACGGTTGTAGATATTTTAGTGGATGGAAATGGAGCAAAATCCAAAAATAAAGTCGAGGTTTCTTCAGCTAAAGCCTTGATTACTGAACAAAAGTCAAAAACTAAAGTGTCGAACGCGATTACATCAAAAGCTTCTACTGGTAAAAATAAATCAAAGCTAAATACAGGAAATGGGGTTGAGATCAGTACTGGTTCAACAACGTCACAAGTGGAAGTTGTGGTTGCAGGAGCAAGTAACTCGCTATAATTGCTCTTAAAAAAAGAACACGTCCTAATTATTTAGGACGTGTTTTTTTAGCTTTTTCGAACACGAAGTTTTTTCACTAAAATACCTACTCCAATTAATGGCAAGCTTAATATTAGCCAGGCCAAATTTATTTTGACGATCTTTTTTTGTGGCTGAGCAAGCTGAATAGATGAGACTGCGGGTTCATCAATACTTGAGTCATTTGTTTTTGACGTATTCAGACTCAACACTTTACTCCTATTTGTGTTTGAAATATTTTTTGTAACGTTTTGAGTAGAATCCGATTTGGAGCTGGATTGGACAAGTATGCTGGTTGCAACAGTTGGCGTAGGGGTGGCGGCAGATGTAGATACTGGTACTATATTGTTCGTTTGAATGGCTGCGCCGCCAACAGGAGCTGGAGCTGCTGATGTATATTTTTGTTGCTTTTGTCCAGGGGTTACCAGGTCTCCTACCCATGAACCAAAAACGTTTACGACTGTTACAACTAACTTACCACTTGAAGAAACGTTGTTATTTACAAAGTTTACTAAGTTTGCAACGATATTTGCGTCACCTGTTTTTATTGCAGAATCCCCGCCCGTATTGTAATTGGCACTATTATTTCCAGTATTTGCTGATAGATCTAGTACATTTTGCACATTTACATTGTTTGATTGACTGGTGACATTGGTATTTGTTTGATTAATGTTTGTTTGATTATCTGAACCTGAACCATTTCCAGTGTTTGAGGCAGTAATTGCACCTGATGGCGACACTGAAAATTGAGTGCCTATAGAACCTGCGTAATTTGATCCGGCCGCCCCGACTATTTGTCCTAGCCAATTTCCAGCTTGGTTGACTAACACTAACCAGGTAGTACCACTATCAATATTATTGTTTGCCACATTTAGTGTTTGTGTTGTTACATTTGCGTTTCCAGTAAGAACTCCGGAATCGCCACCTGTATTGCCTGTGGTGCTATTGTCGCCGGTGTTGGCATTTATTAGTACCGTATTATCTAGATCTGCATTATTACTTTGGAAGGTTTGGTTTGTATTATTTGTTGCGATTGAACTTTGATTATTTGAATTTGCGCCATTATTTGCATTTGAGATAATTTCTTCTGGAAAAAGGATATCGCCATATAAATCACCATAAATGTTTACGACTCCATACAACACATTTCCATTTAAATTATTGTTTGCAAACGTTAGTGCATTCGCTGAAACATTTGCATCTCCAGTTTGGATTTGAGAACTACCTCCAGTATTGTAATTTGCGTTATTGTTACCTGAATCAGCAGATAGTACTAATTTATTTCCGACAGTAGCGTCATTTGACTGAAAAGTCGCGTTATTTTGATTGTTATCGATATTGGCGGTGTTTTGTGAATATGCACCGTTTCCACTGTTTTGAGCCAAATTTGCACCATTAGAACAGCCACTGATACAGTTTTTGGCGAAATCTAAAATATAATCACCTTTTTGCGTGTCAGCAATATTAAACTCTGCTACCGATACTCCATCAATATTTGTATTTACGCTATTAATTACGGTACCTGATACATTTGAGTCTCCGGTTTTTATTGCTGTATCACCAACGGAAAATGAGGTTGAATTATTACCTGTATTACTTGATTGATTTAAATCATTTTGAACATTCGCATCGTTATTTTGTATAGTCTGTGAATCAGAATTTTGATTTATTACCCCATGGTTTTCTGAATAAGCACCATTTTCGGTATTTATTATTGAGTTTGAACCTGCAGAACTGCTTTGCGAACTTCCTGTCGCGTTTGAATTTCCAGTTGTAGTAGATATTGCAGAATTTGTATCGTTTCCAGTTACTATATTATTTTTTGCAGGGGTTGTTGCCGGAGTCAAAACAGGAGCGCTCGTTGGTGTTGGATTTGACATTGTAGATGAATCAGTACTTGAAGAATTTTCAGTTCTGGGTGATCTTGTTGGACGTGGAGTAGGTTCTGTTTGTTGTTGTGAGGGTGAGGTTGGCGCTGCTGGAGCAGAAGGGGCAGTGGGTGCTGGTTCACTTGTTGGGGCAATAGGTGCATCTGGGGCAGTGGGTGCGATAGGAGTCTCTAGAGCCGATACTGGAGTAATCAGCGAAGAGAAAACTATAAAAATGGTGAGTAAGCTAATAATTTTTTTCATTTTAAATATATTTAATTTCTGTGGGTGTCCCGCCATATCTGGCGGGACACTACACAAAAATTTTAGTTATGACCAGCCCAGGCCATGAGATCACCTAGCGAAAAGCTAAAGTGGAAATCCATGTTTGACATGTTTGGCCAAGATGCAGGCATATCACTACCGTAACTGTTGGAGTTACCAGAATTTGCTACATCAAATGATGAAGCTGAATCTCCGGTCCAGATAGCTGGATCTCCATTGACACTACCAGTACTTTGTTTGACTGAATTGTCACCAGTTTTGGCATTTCCATCGACCCAGTTGTCTAGGTTGGCATCGTTGGTTTGGAATGCGTCTTTTGCGCTATCGTGACTGACAGCAACATCATTCCATGAATCGGCACCATTTCCTGCGACTTTTACTGCGAGGTCACTCATTTGGCATCCGCAATCAACGTTTGCCCAATTGAAGTTAACCATATTATCGACGGCTACATTTACTTTGGCGTCGCCAGTGTAAATGAGTGTATCACCACCAGTGTTTTGGTTGGCTTTGTTGTAACCAGTTTTAGCATCGGCTTCGATTGAGTTATATACATCTGCATAGTTGTCTTGAACAACGTTTGTAGAGTTATTTTCACTCAAGTCGATACTATTGTCGGAGTTGTAACCATTGCCAATGATTTTGGCAGTAGTGTCACCTGCGACATGACCGTTACCACCTACTTGTGCCACATTTACGTTGGCAGCAGTAGCCACATCAACGTTGGTTCTTGCATCTCCTGTACGGATAGCAACACCACCGTTAACGGTTCCACCAGTATTCTGGTTGGCTTGGTTTTCACCTGTTTTGGCAATAGCGTCAATATCATTTTTGACATCTGCTACATTGGTTTGAAACACTGAAGTGTTTGCATCCTTTGAAAGAGAGACATCACTATTTGACTTGGCACCGTTACCAGAAACAGTTACGTCAGTGTCACCTGCAGTGCTGCAGCAATCAAGCATAGCTTTGTTACTGTTTAGCATATTGTCGACATTCACTTTTGTTTGAGCGTCGCCTGTGCGGATGATTACATCGCCGTTTGTGTTTTGATCGGCTTTGTTTCCTCCAGTATTACTAGAAGAACTGACACGGTTTGAGACTGAAGCTGAATTATCTTGGACTACATTTGTTGAGGTTTGAGCACTTACATTTGATGAATTTGACGAATCATATCCATTTCCTGTTACTTCAATTGAGGTAGAAGCAAAGGCTGTACTTGTCATACTCAAAAACATTGCACCAGAAGTTAATGCAGCAGCAATTTTCTTTTTGAAAGTTGTCATATTATTTTTTAATTTTCACCCCCTTTCTTAAAGTATTTTTTGACTCTCGGGAATCCCCCCGATTTTTAAAAAAAACGGAGGCTCCTCGATCTTTGGGTCGAAATATACGACCATTTAAAGATAGAGAAGCCTCCGTTTGCGGTCAGCTTTTTTGCTTCATATCCAGGGGCAGTGGAAAGAAACAGGATGTGAAGTTGTTTGTACTATTTGTTTAGTATATTGATATAGCTTTGTCAAGTACTTTGTTGATACTTTTTTCAGGAGTTTGATTTTTCCGCGTGGTTTTTTTAATGTTACGAACAGTAATTTGATTGACTTGCCCATCGGTAATAAATATTTCTACACTTCCATGAGTGTCGATCGCCTGAAGACTAGATACGATTTCTGCCAAAACTTCTTGAGAAACCATGTGAGTGTTTTTTTTCATTGTAGGTTTAGTTCGATCTTTGTTTTTTCTCCATCGATCTCACCTACTTGTAGGACAATATTTTTGTCTGAATCATTTATTGCAAAGCCAACTCGAGTAAATTTTGTCGATGTTGGCTGAATAATTAACGGATCATTGTGGATGTCGGGAGCAAGTAAGTCGTCATTTGAATTGTTTACTGTCAGTCTAAAATAATCTTGGGTATTAATTTGAAGAGCCTTGTTGAAATTATTCGTAATTTTTAAATTTAAAATTAGAAACGTCCGACCTTTTACAGCTGTAGCTCGACTACCCTTAACAATTATTTCATCTCTTAACTCTGCTGATTCAATTATAAATTTTAGGTCTGTAATTTTTTTATTCGAACTATCTTTTATAGGAAATGAGAACTCTCGATTTACCGAGGCTGTTGCTTTTGCGTCTTGAACTGATATTTTTTCCCCGGAAGTTTGGCTGTTTGATCTATTTTGTTTTATTTTTGATAACAACCTAACCCCTCCAACAACAGCTATCAATGCAAATGCTATTACAATAAGCGCTGGTAAATATTTTTTTGAGGTAATTTTTTTCATTTTATTTAGTTAAACAGAATAAAAAACTGCCCTTATTTTATTTGGGCAGCTTAAACACCTTCGGATATTACTCATGCAATTTTTAGTTGTCAAGCGCAATTTTTATTGTTGTATTTGCATCCTCGGGATTTTTGTAAATTTCAACTGAAATTTCATTGTTTTGTTTTGCGCCAACTAACTTATTTAAAATTTTTGCGTTTGTAGATGTTTGGACAAACGACTTACTTGAGTACCCAGTGGCGATAATTTTGTCTTTATACCACTGAGTAATTTTTTCAGGAGACTCTGAACTGACAAATTCGTTTTCAGACCGTTTTTGACTATTAGGGTATTGCCAGTTAGCTGGTTGGGTAATTTGGGTAGGGTTAACGATATTTGTAGGATTGATAGTATTAACAGGTTTTATTGTTGGGGTTGGTAGGGATTGTTGAATTGTGGGTATTGGTGTAGGAGATGAAGTTGGAATAGGGGTTGAAGTCACGCTCGTGGTGATAGGGTCGTCTGGCCCTGAACTGTTCGGTGAGGCAATATTGGCCACGATGCCTGCGCCTAAAATTACTACTGCAATTATAACTAAAAATGGCATATGTCTATTATTACAGATGCCGTCAAACAGATTTAGCCACTATGACCAACCTTTTGATGTCAAAAACTCCCGTACATGTATAGACGACAATCGTTTCTGAATTGTTCTGATTTAAAATACTCGTGTCCGATGGCCACACAGATTCAGTTTGAGTGACCAGATATTTTTTTATTTGACCGTTGGAGAAATGGATTACTATTGGATCGTTGATTTTAATCTTTTTAAGATTTCCAAATAAGTTTGGCCAGTTGTGAGCGTAATATATGTTTGTACCTTGAATATGTATAGCGGTTGTTTTTGATGTGGGAAAGCTTTTTTCAACTTTTTTTGAGACAACGGCAAGTCGGATTTGTTGGGTAGATATTTCGATACCGTCTGGTTGTGTATTTGTCTCAGAAGTGACAGGAAGCTGGTCAAAGGATACCGTATTATTTTTTAACCGATCTACTATCAACACTCCAACAAAAACAAAGCAAAGGAGCCCAAGAAAGAATAAAAGTCTGGAGAGATTATTTTTTTGATTCATGGCCATTTCTCATAGCCACTGATAGACCAGTCAATATACACCCAATACCTGCAGCTAGAATAAGTATTGACCAATCTCCAGTAGGTGCAAACCCTGTAGAACTACCCAGGATATCCCCACCACCTCGAGCAGCTGAAGGCTGGGAGGAAGCGTCTGATGGCATACAATTGTTGACGGCTCGTACTTCCCAGTAATAAGTTTTATTTGGATCTAGGCTACCAATGGTGAATTGAGTCACATTGCCTGTATTCGGAACACCGTATAAATATTTACCTGATTCGACTCCATAAGAAATTGAGTAATGAGTAGCGTTTTGAACAGGATTCCAAGAAAGGGTTGCTGTTGATCCTATTCGTTTTATTGAAGTTAATACTGGAGTGCCTGGTTTGATCGAATCACAAACTGATGTATTAGAAGAGTTGGTATTTGCTGAACTATCGTTACCATTTCCTGTGCCACCAACACATGAAATCGAGCTATTTTGAGCTACATAACTAGCAGCTTGAAGTCCCCAGGCAGATCCATCTGGAATAAATACCCAGCCTTGGTTTTTGTATGCTGATATTTCAGACTCGGAAGGATCTTGGAGTAGTAACCAGTTTGTTTGAATTCCTGCACCGTTTTGTGGACAAAAACATTGAACCCACTGGGTTGAATTAATTTGAAATACTGAATCAGATCCAACATATTCTTGTGAGTCACCTGGAATACCGTGTAAACCTGAATTATATTGAGCGGTCAGATTACCACCCGGATTAGGACACGCAGGAAAATTTGGAGTATACGATGCTAATACAGGACTAGCCTGTAGTCCTAAGGAAACCATGATAAGAATCGCGGACGAAACTTTTGTTGATATCTTCACAGTATTTATATTATACTATGGGATAGCTTAAAAAGCAATACTTGGAGTTTGAACCATATACTTTCAGATTGTTTTTCTAAGACAATTGTTGTTTCTGCCTCTGTGGCTCCTAAATATACTCCCTGATCTTTATACCCATCTGCAGCAATAATAATCGCAGGGATAACTGATTTATTTAATTGTTTTGGTAAACGAATACTGCCTGTTTTGTCACTAGCAAATGTTTTATCTAAATACAGTGCACTACTGACTATGGGTTTATCAATTATATTTTTTACGTGGATAATTATTTCATTAGGTTGATAAATTTGTGACAAGGAGGACACTCCTACTCTTGGCTGGTTATGAGAGTCCCATAGACCAGTAGATCCACCAACATTCGTCCAATAATTCACCCCAACCACTTCGGGAATTTCAATTACTTGGTTTAATGTCTCAGATATCCATGCTGCTTGTTGTTCTTGGGACATGTTACCGTGAATATCTGGTAAAGGGGCGCCAAATTCTCCTAGAACTACTTTGCCTCCGGTCTGAAGTGCAAATTCCTTGAGATCTTTAGCCATTTGAGTGGGTTCTTTCACATAGTGATCTACAACAACTACTCCTCCTAATTTTTGCGTCGTTTCCTTGTCCATGATTAGTCTAGCTACATCTCCATTCATGGAATGGTAGTTACAAATTATTGATTTTTTAATTTCAGTTGCAGCAGTTTCACATCCATTGGTTAAATCTATAAGAAACTGGCGAAATTCTTGAATTTTACCTGTTTGACGTGGGTCACCAATTTGACCATTTTCACACTCGGGACATGGGCTAAAAATGTCACCATCCACAAATAAGTCAGGATTATTTTTTATAAAAACAACTGTTTGGGAAACATGTTGTTTAGCAGTGATATTTGGATAATTAAACCATCCTTCCCAGCCGGACCAATTTCCTCTAAACCACACATGGAGATTGTGTGTACGAGCTGCAGATACCCAACGTTTTAGATATGGTAAAAATTCGTCGTCGTATGGAGTACCAATAGCAACATGCGTTGCACCGGTTGAAGCTATTTGTTTTATCTGGGCGTCAATTGTCGTGTCAAAACTACTATCATGTAGTTTTTCGCGAGCAACGTCTCGAGAGTATTTGACTGTATCTATAGATTGCACCGACCAAAATTTTGGATGTAAAGTCTCCTCGGCAGACAGAGCTGATTTGGTTTTCGCATACATGAAGATACACATTCCCACGAGAATCATAGCTGACGAAGAAATAAGATATTTACGAGTCATAAGGTTTATATTACGGCCTGAGACACTGTTACGGAAGTGCAGCCCATGAAACTTGGCAACTAGCAGTTAAATCGTTTTCGTAATATTCGACGGTAATGGTGTGACTACCTGAACTAATTGGAACAGTAATTGTTTGTGGATTTGCTGCCTGATCTATCCATTGATCATAGATACTTGTACCGTCAACTTTTATTCTTAGTCCATCATCTGATGAAACAGAGAATTGATAATTGCCACCTACAAAGTTGTCTGTTTTAGTCCAACGGGCAGAAAAGTTGTCTACAGGAATACTTCCGGCCGGGGAACCATAACCCCAATCGAAATTGATTTGAGCGTCAGTACGTTCAAGAGACGGAGCACCCGATAGATTTGAATTTGTAAAGTATTGGCCAACAAAATTATTAGTGGGAGCTGGGGTTGGTGTAGGAGTCGGTGTTCCCAAACTAGTCCAACTTAATTTGGATACTGCATCAAAAAGATGTTCGAAATACTCCATTTTTATGGCATGAGAACCTGCAGTTAAAACTAGGTCAGTTGTATAGGTAGCAGCACCTTGGAGTTGCCATTTGTCGATGACTAGGTTGTTGTCCACATACAGACGTACACCATCATCGGCTGTGACTGAGAAACGATATGTACCAGCAGTAAATGTCTCGGTTTTGGTCCAACGAGCAACAAAGTCGTCGGCGTTTATACCTGATGCTGGGGCTAATTGCGCCCAGTCGAAATTGATATCTGCATCAGTACGCACTACATTGGCAGGCACGTTGGGAATATTTGGTATACCAGTCCAAGTTACATTCCAATATTCTCCTGTAAAGGTATTACTCAAGGACGGCGTCGGTGTTGGAGTTGGGGCTGCAGATACTTGAGAAAAAGAGAGTTTTGCAACTGCTAAGCCAGAGTTCTCGTAATATTCCATAACTACGGTATGGTTGCCTGAAGCGAGAGTCTTAGTACTATTATATGTAGAGGCTGCCTGATCTTGCCATTTGTCGATGATGGTTGTGCCGTCAACTTTGAGTCGAACACCATCATCGGCTGTGACTGAGAACTTGTAATCACCAGCTGAAGTAATGTTCAATGTTTTTGTCCAGCGAACAGAGAAGTTGTCTGCTGGGATTGGGGATCCTGGATTCCCATTTGCCCAGTCGAAATTAATATCTGTATCGACTCGAGTAAGAGAAGGAGTCCCAGAAAGGGTCGTATTATTAAAATATTCACCTGTGAATGAATTGGAACTTACTATCGGAGTAGGTGTTGGAGTAGGTACGGTTGTCAAAGACGTCCAAGAGAGTTTGGCTACTGCATCCTCTTGATGTTCGTAATACTCCATTTTTATGGTGTGAGCGCCGGCACTAAGGATTTGATCTGTAGTGTATGTTGTTGCACCTTGGAGTTGCCATTTGTCGATGACTAGGTTGTTGTCCACATACAGACGTACACCATCATCGGCTGTGACTGAGAAACGATATGTACCAGCAGTAAATGTCTCGGTTTTGGTCCAACGAGCAACAAAGTCGTCGGCGTTTATACCAGCGCCTGGAGAAACTAATGCCCAATCAAAATTTATATTTGAGTCTTGTCTGGTTAGAGTTGGATTCGTTGAAGGAATTTGTGGATTTCCATTCCAAACTATGTTCCAGTACTGACCCGTAAATGAATTTGTTGTATTTGGAGTTGGGGTGGGTGTTGGAACTTGAGTGATTTGAGACCATGATAGTTTTGCTACTGCTTCTCCACCATTCTCATAGTATTCCATGATTACTGTGTGATTACCTAGTCCCAGATTTACGGTGGATGTATAGATAGAGGCTGCCTGATCTTGCCATTTGTCGATGATGGTTGTGCCGTCAACTTTGAGTCGAACACCATCATCGGCTGTGACTGAGAACTTGTAATCACCAGCTGAAGTAATGTTCAATGTTTTTGTCCAGCGAACAGAGAAGTTGTCTGCTGTGATTACTGGGTCTGGACTACCCGCTGCCCAATCAAAGTTTATATTTGTGTCATTTCTGGTGAAGGCTGGATTACCCGTCAAACTTTTATTGTTGAAGTACTGTCCAGAAAATGCATTTGGGTCACTAGGAATTGATGTCGGTGTTGGTGTAGGGGTATTGCCCGACAATTGAATCCAGTTTAATTTTGCGACTGCATCGTAACCATTTTCATAGTACTCCATTTTGATGGTGTGATTACCAGATGTGAGAACTTGAGTGGTTTTATAAGTTGTTGCTCCTTGGTCTACCCACTTGTCGATAACTAGGTTGTTGTCGATATATAGACGCAGACCGTCGTCGGCTGTGACTGAGAATTCATAACTACCAGCTGAAAAGGAGTCTGTTTTTGTCCAGCGAACAGAAAAGTTGTCTGCAGGTATTGCGGAATCAGGTGCATTTATTCCCCAATCAAAATTAATAAAATTGTCGTTTTTGGTTAGTGTTGGGGAACCCGTAAGGTTTTGGTTAGAAAAATATTGCGCAGAAAATGGTACTACTGTGCCTGTTTTTGTAAAATTGGCTGTATATGTGGTGTTTACATTTGGTACGGAAATTGTATGTGTTGCTCCTCCCCCATCGGACCAACCAGAAAATTGATAAACGTCTGCACCAACATATTGAGGACCATTAGCTGAAAGTTCACGCTGAAAACCAACAACATGCTTTATAGTTTGTGGCGTAGTGGTAGGTTCGCCATCGAGTGTAATTTGTAAGCCAGTGGGGTTTGTTTGGAAGGTCAGGTCAACGACTTTTGGGTAGATAAAAACCGATTTCGTAGTTGAAAGTCCATTTGTGTCAGTGGCTGTAGCTTTGATCTCAAACCAGGTAGCATCGGATGGTTCACCTGTAGTGGGAATTACAAATGTACCGTTTCTGCCATACAGAGGACCTAAAAACGGGTGAATGTGGGTCAAATGGTGGAATAGGATTTCAACGCCAATATCGTTGTCATTCATATCGTTTCCCACGCCATCAGTAGCAGAAACCGAGTATGTGATTGAATCACCAGATTTATATTGCGAGTTATTTGCAGGCATACCAATGGTCACCGTGGGGGCGATACCAACCTGTATGACAATGGGGATAGCATCTACTGTATTCACACCATCGCTCACAGTCAGCTGAGCAAGATATGAGCCATTATTTGTATATGTATGAGACGGATTGGCTTGAGTACTTGTTTGACCGTCACCGAAGTCCCAAAAAAAACTTAAGGGATTATTCTCTGGATCACTTGATCCGGCTGAAGTGAAGTTTACGGTAAAAGGACTCAATCCTTTTGTGGCATTGCTACCGGCTGAAGCAGTTGGAACCTGGTTGGTTGTTGAATATGTGATTCGATACAAACGACCAGGATAATAGGTGATGTAATATAGCGAACCATCTGGAGCAACTCTCAGGTCTACCGGCGTACCGGCATTGGCATCAAATACAGACATGTCGGTTGAATTGCCATTTGCATCCAGCCCTAGGGTGCGAATAAATCCTCGGGCATAATCGGCAAAAAAATATCTGCCGACATAGCTAGAAGGGAACATTGTGCCACGATATACAGGACCACCTGTGACTGCAGAGCTCAAGCCGTCATGGTTGTAGGTATAGATTGGATTCGTCATTCCGGAAGTGCCACAATTGCCTTCACATGTCGGCCAGCCGTAATTTTTCCCCTTCTCAATTAGATTCACTTCTTCCCAGGTATTTTGACCCACATCGCCGTCATATAATTTTCCTGTAGTGCTATCAAACTGTAGACGCCAAGGGTTTCTTAACCCGTATGCCCAGATTTCAGGTAAAGCACCAGGAGTGTTTACAAACGGATTATCCGAGGGAATACTACCATCTTTGTTTATACGAAGTATCTTTCCGTGTGGATTATCTAAGCTTTGTGCGTTTGGAGGGTATCCATTATCCCCGACCGTGAAATAAAGTTTTCCGTCATTTCCAAAAGCTATTCCTCCTCCAACATGTAATTGTTCTGATGGGCTTGTAGTGTGGTAAATAATAACCGGACCATCACTGGCGGTATCGTTCACGGCTGAGAATCTTACTAAATAGTTAAGCTTGTCTAAGGCGGTGTAATAAAAATATACATATTTATTTGAAGCATAGTCAGGATCAAAGGCAATACCAATTAATCCACGGTCTCCTGAGGCGATAGAAGGAAGGGTGATGAAATTATTCGCTAGTAATTGGCCATTTTTATATATTTTTACCTCTCCAGTTCTTTGTAGAATAAATATTCGACCATCCGGGGCAAATTGGAAGCCGCTAGGTCCGTCTAGCCCAGTAGAAATTATGGCTGAGGTTTGAAAGTTTTGCGGAGGCGCAGCGAATATACTTTTAGGCGATAAGCTGCCAGCTAAAACCAGCGCAAAAAGCCCTATAAAGAATGTAATGATTTTTTTCATGAGACGGTGTTTAGGAGAGCAGGAAGTAAAGGCATTATACCCTATAGTCAATTACTCGGCAAGCAGAAAATATTCTAAAATTGACCTTGGGGTGGTTTCTGGCTGTTTTGGCAGCATATCGAGGCTAATTTCTCGTGTCGATTGGGATTTCCAAAATTGCATAAGTTCCCCCCAGGGTCGATCATAGCTGCCACCACTGCGCAAAAAATCCCCTTCATAGTTGAAAAAGTTAGGAATAGTCTTGAGATAGCCTGACGCAGGGGTAACAGGCAGAATCTGAATACCATACTTGAAATTTGTGTCATTACCGAACCAGGTAGTGAAATCTACTTTTCCACCCCAAACTAGTGACGCAATTGCGTGCTCATACGGCTTGGGATAGATATTGCCAATATTAAACCAGTAATACTTGGTGCTGTAGATTTCACTATTAAATAAGAATATTGCTAATTTTTCGGTTTCAGGATCTGAATTTACCTTTGCCCATAAATATAATCCATACCAGGCATTTATGGCTTCAGAACTCGACTCCTGGTTTTGTCCGTCTGCAAACTGGGCATAGCCATCTGCCCAGGAATGGCCTTCGTAAAAATCAAAATTTCTTACAAACGGGAAGCGATCAGATTGTCTGTCATTGGTGGCGATATCTTGAACAATTTCATTGATACGAAGCTGGGTTGCTTCCGGGATTTGATATCCATACCTTTTCAAAATAGCGGCCAATCGAATGACATAACCATAATGGAAGTGGTGGTCGTTTAACCGTTCGTTGCCAAATTCAGGACTCTTGGACACAATGCTTTGTTGTCTAGAATCATATTCATACCACTCATTGATAGCTTCTAATGCTTCTCCGGCACGAGTAATGAGAAGTTTTTTTTCTGCTTCTTGCCTGAGGGCATTTGCTAGTTCAATTTGATTTGCCATTTTTCCCATCCAGACACTCAGGCCATAATTTTTGCTTTCTGGGATAGGATTGTTTAACAATTCATTTGAGTCTTGGATAAAACTATTTAGTAAAGTGGAATCAGGAGAATCCATTATGGAAAATGATTCTGGAGGAGTGATTCTAAAAATTTTTATTTGAAATTTATTTGTTTGTATTAATGTCATTGGACCACGTATGCTACGATATTGACCCAAAGCTGGGAATGTTTGGACGAGTCCAGCATATTGATGAGGCAATATTGCAATGAGTGATTTGGCTTGTTGCTGAATTTGAAAATTTTCTTTTATCGTATCTGCATCTATTGTCCAAGAAACCTGAGTTGATTCAATTGCCCCTTCACTGATTTGTTTAAATAAATTTTCGTGTTCTTTATCATCGAGTACAGCAATAAAAAGTTTTTCTGAGTTACTAATTTTTATTTGGTGTTCACTCTCATCGAGAGTAGCGGATTTATCCCAGACGATGAGGTATAGATTTTCATTTGTCATAACTGTTTGAGAAGTATTTGTTTTATTTATTGTGGTATATCCAGTTTCGAAATCAATTTGCCAATTTTTAGTTGATGAATGTAAATAAGTATATGGAAGACCTTGACCAATAGTTGTCAAAAAATTTTCGGTCTGTGAACTTGCTTTTACTTTGATATGCCAATCCCCTATCTGAGCTGGTTCTAGTGAAGAAATGGTTTGTCCGATACCTATTTGAATATCAGAGGTAAAAGGGCTGAAGATTGTATTTGGCTCGACAACAATTTTTGGGTAAGAAATTTGTATTCCTTTATCCGTAAATTTATACACCAATGGCTGAGCATATAGTGGTGCAGTTGGTATACCTTTGTATATAGAACTAAACCATTTATTTGATTTTATTGTGGATAGAGAATGACTTGATTTTGAAGTTGGTTGTTCAATTGAAGTGTTTTTTTTCTCTGGCGAGAAAAAAAACCAAACGAACAGCGCAGAGAGTGCGAAGATGGAGACCAAAAAGATTGCTAATTTCACTCGGATGCGAAAAGGATTCTATTCCAAAAATTAATAACGTAATCTATTGGGCGATTTGGGTTTTCGGCAGCATCCACACTCGTACTCAATTCCATATCTTCATTTTGTAAAAGGCTAGCTGCTTCTTCTTTATGCAAGAGATTGAAATATAACCCAATCTTTTTTTGATCGGTTTGATCGACAGGAATTTCGATATCTGGTCGAACTAAAGATGGAGTGAGGAGGAATGTCTGGTTTAATCTTTCGTTATAGGCTTTTACCAGTGATTGTTGTTTGAGTTGTAAATACTGATCGGTATATAAACTTGTAGTCAGTGTCACATCTTCATTTGAATACAAAGATAGCAATGGGGTTAACTCTTGGACAGGTACTCCATCTGTTACTTGAATTTCGCCAACTACACCATCAACTGGTGAGGGAACATTTAAATAATTTAACTCGATTTGAGCAACTTCAGCTTCAGTTCTGGCTGATAGATTGTCTGGATAGTTTTGTAAGGCAGTGATCTTACCTTTTAACACTGGGTTGTCGATTTCTACTAAGATGTCGCCTCTTCGCACTTCCTGACCCGGCCTAACGTGAACTTTTTGGATGATTCCTTTTGTGGTTGAAAGTATGGGAATAGGCTTTTTATATACAGTGATTTTGACTATGTTATTTTTTTCAGATTTGTACTGATTTGCTTTTACGGTTAAACCTATAGTTGAAATAACTACAGAAAAAACAAATATGAAAAATATGACAAAAATATCAATACTTGATCGAATAATTTTTTGTATAAACATATTGATTTAGCTTTTTATTTGGCTATTTTTTAAAAATGAAAATAAAATATATGTGTTTAATGATACCCAAATACTCGTAGCCACAGTTGTCGTGATGTCGTTTGCATTATACCATCCTATAATAAGAGAGAAAAGTGAGACAAAAATAATAAATAGATGTGGCCAGATTTGCATTGAAATTAGGCTTGGTATTTTCTTTTTGGCTTCTGTAGGTACCCAAATAAACTTTGACTGAAATAATGTTGAAAAAAAACCCTGGATATACGGATAAAAGCTGGCCAGAGCAACACTGATTGTTGCAAGTTTTGGTTTACCTATTAATGTCAGGGGCATGATATACATCGCAAGAAAAAATGGTACATAATGCTTTATCCACTCCAACGAGTTTAGCTTCATAGGGTGAATGCCAAATAATAGAAAGGTTAGTGGTAACAATAAATAAATAAGTATTGAAAAGCCACTAAAGAAAAAGATGTTTGAGAGAAAGTATTGTATTTTTTGGTCGACTGTTAATGACTTGCTAAATAGGGGGTTATTCGTGAACATGAGTGAGAATCCACCTTGTGACCAGCGATTTTGCTGCCTAAAGAAAGCAGATACTGTCTCAGGCGCTCTTCCAGTAGCCAATACTTGATGATAAAAAACTGACTCATAACCTTTTTCATGTAAGTTGATTGTTGTCCAAATATCTTCTGAGTGGTCTAATTTGGCAATTCCCCCAATTTGATTAATTGAATCGCGACGGTAAATCATATTTGTCCCCACGCAAAATGCCGCATTGTAACTATTTTTTGCTGGCATGACGAATTTATAAAAAATTTCCTGAGCTTGTGCTGTACCACTGGCTATAAAATTGTGCGTATTACTATATGATTGAGGTGTTTGCACTAAAGCGATTTTTTTATTTTCAAAAAATGGGAGTAATTTAGTAAGAAAATTTTTTCGCGGAGAAAAATCTGCATCGAATATCGCAAAAAACTCTCCATGAGTGCGTTGGAGACCGTAGTTAATATTTCCGGCTTTTGCATGTTTTCGGCCTGTGACTGGACGAGCTATGTACTCAATATTAAGTTGGTCAGCAATTTGTTTCATTTCAGCTGAGTTACCATCGTCAAGTAGAAACGTTTTATGAGGATAATCCATATCCACGGCCGCTTGGAGTGTGCCGGTGACTATTTCAATGGGTTCATTGAGTACGGTTACAAACACGTCTACTGTGACTTGATTTTTTTTGAGCCATTCAGGATTGTTTTGCAACTTTCGTTTATGGTGTTCAGGCTGAAGAATGTCTAAGAGAAGAGTGAGCCAAAGTGATGTGGCAATCAGGATAGAAATCGTGTCTGCTGCAACCTGAAATATATATAGAGGCAAAAACCCAATGTTTGCAGGATTAAATACATATATTGCATAGTAAAAAATAGCCAAGGGTGTCAAGGTGATAAAGAGTAAAAGTGAAATAGGTAGAGGTTGTAAACGATGAAACATATTATTTAGTTGAGATAACAAGATGTGTTGTTTTTAAAACAATATACAAAGCCGGTAGCAATAAAATTGTCGCCAAAGATATATACCAAATAGTAGGCCAATTATGTTTTAGAATTAGCAATCCATACGACCCAGATTGATGCATATCTACTCTTATAAAATTTGGACCAACAGGAGTAATATCTACTTTTTGACCATTGAACCAGCCTTGCCAATTTTTGGAATAACTTTCAGGGATATAAACGGTGTTTGAAAGGCGTTGTTTTGGAATTGAAATATCTAATGTGTCTTGCGCAGAGTACTGAATCGTGACTGGTTGGTTTTTTGGATCATATACCATATTCACCCACTCGGAGACATACTGATCAAGAGAAGTTTGATCTAGTGGGTCAGCTGGATTTAATGATTCTGGGAATTTAACTAGTTTTTGTATTTGAGTTGGATCAATAATGATTGCTGACTGCGAGACATTGAGTAGTTTATAGGCATGAAATATATTTCGTTTTAACTCTATATCGCCTAAGTCTTTAATATCGGAATCGTCAACTGAAATGGAACGAACAAAAGGAGAGTTTTTTTCAAATATCACATATGGCGTTGCGGTGATTTGCATGTATTGTTTTACTCGATCAAGAGAGACATTCGGCACACGATCTTGAAATGAGTTGTATAGAAGTAAATTGCTTAAACGGACAGAGACCTGATTAGAATCTGAATGTGTCATATAAGAATTAGGGTATTTTTCATTTAATGTTGCTTTATTATTTGCAACATCAAGATAAGGAGTCCAAATACGAGAATTTTGAATATTCATTTCGGGATATTTTTTTTGAAGTGCTACAACAGGGTCTTCTATCGGTAGGCCTGAGTGAGGGGCAAATGATCCTGAAATCCAAAAAGATTCGACCATACTCAGCGAGATACACGCCACAAAAAGATACTTGAGTGTCGAGCTCGGGGATTGTTTTATTTTCTCAATTATAGGCATCAATCCAACGATTATTGCTAAAGCGATAAATGTCATACCTCGACTAAACTGTGTTTCCGCAATTATCCCTGGCAACTGAACGTTAATAGAAATTAATACACCAACAAGACAAATTAGACTGTAGAGTGCTATTGCCCTGGTCCAACGGGCCGATTGACTAATAGTGGGAAGCGTTACCCACAATACACCCCCGCCAATAAGTACGGCAATACTCAAACCAAGAGCCGAAAAATTTGCCAGTGTTTGTTTAAAAAATGCCAAACTGATAAAAAAAGGCGAAGAATAGTTTTTTACATACCCCGAGATATGCTGAACCCAAAAAAGTGAACTGCTTGCAACAAAAATGGCCAATTGAGCGAATAAGATTTTTGGTCTTGGTCTTGATAAACTTTTGAACAACAGACCTGTAAACCACAATCCAGCAGAATATACGGCTAATAATGGATGGATATAAAAAGCTATTCCTAGTATGTAAGGGAGAACCCATTGCATACGACCTTTGGTATATTGGATCCATATAGCCAAATATAATGGAAAAATTGTAAAGCCAAATAAAATAGAGTAATCATTTACTCCTCCCCAATATTGACCAATATCATAGGAAAGAATTACAGCAACTAAGCCAGTTATAGCTGAGAATTTTTGCGATCTAGCTAAGGCATATATTATAAATCTCATTCCAATAAACTGAATGACGGTCAAGATGACCATTGCTCGGGTAATTTCTATTTGGAATATTTTGGTAATTTCAGAAGTAAGAATATGTGGTAAGAACTGATAACCTCTCCACAAACTGATTCCGTTTGACCAAAGATGTGTCCAAGAGCTGAGCCCAAATTCTGATATAAAACGCACTCGAAAAGCTTGGATTAACCAGTCACTATATCCGGTAGAAAATAATTGACTGTTTACCAGATAATAAATATGGGTGAAGCCGATACTTGCAACAAGGATGAGCAATAGCATATCGACTATAAGACTTTTTAACTTGTTTGTTTTTTTTGTTGAATCAAATCGGTTTTTGTCCTGATCATCGATCTGATTTATAACTGTGGTGACGAGTTTCATATGGGGATAATTATACAACTATAGGGTATTATGCACAACCCGAGATTTATTTCTGGTTGGCGAAGATGGGGGTGGTGATCAGTTGAGGGACAAATTCCGGTTTAAGTTCGTAAATATCTGCAAATGGATAATGACCCACTAAGTCATATCTACTAAATCCAGGGGTTTTGTTGACGTTTTTCCAGGTCAAGTCACTATTATCATAGGTGCGCATAATTATCCAACGTGCCCATCTGTCAGGATTGATTGTTGCAGAATCCCAGTATGCCCCCGTACCTTCGTGAATAAATCTTTTCATTGGCAGACCTGAGGAAAAAATAATAGCGTCGTGCGAAGCCGCTGAAATAAGAATGAATTCTTTCTGATTTTTGGCATGAACATTGAGGAAGCCCGCGACTTCGGTCACATTTTTTTGGCTACTACCATAACGTGCGTCATCTACTGTCACAGCATCATGGTTGAAGAAGGCTAGCCCTATTACTAACATTAACGTGCCTATGATTAACCATTTAGCCTGAGTAAGTCGTTTTATTGCATAGCCACAAAAAATAGCGATTGCGGGGATGGTCATTACTCCGTATCGAATATTGAACCAACTATTTCCAGAAAAATCTGGCAAATATAGCACAGAATGTCCCATATAAAGCGCAACGACATTAAACACTAATGGCGCAAGCAGTGACAATCCAGCCATCCGTGAACTTGATGGGAGTGAGCGGTCAGAAATGAAACAAATAAGTCCAACAAGTGCAATAATTGCGGGCAAACTATATGAATTATATAAAAGAGCATATAGATATACCTCTGAAGACAAAACCAGATTGCCTTTTGTGGGTAGCCCACCAGAGGCTAAAAGTTGTTCTTGTTGGGTGTGCGCGGAGAAAGGTCCAAACGCAAAATATAAAGGATCTTTAAAGATTAGCAGATTCCATAAAAACCAGAGGGCAATTCCAAATCCAGCCAAAGAACAAAATAATACAACCGTACCTTCAGCGGTTCTGATATTATGCTTTTTAAAGGTATTCCATGCTACTAGAGCTGATGCCACTAACAATAAAAACCAGCCATCGTAGCGGATAAGCGTAGAAAGCATGATCCAAAAGCCCGACTTCACCAGATCTAATACGGCATCATTTTGATGCCATTTGATCAGATAGTAACAACCAGCTGTCATCGTGACTAATAGCATCAACTCAGTCATTGCAGTAGACTGTAAATATAAAATATTTAAGTTTGTGGCAAATATTAATACGGCGATTAATTGCCCTAGCCTATTAACCCCTAAACGATTCAAGATAGTAGAGATAAGCAGCCCAGTAATAATGAATGCGAGCATAGATTGCATGGCACCAGCTAACCCGGTATGCCACATCGTGTCGTTCCAAATTGTAGGCGCCATTAGTAGATGTGTGAGTGGCAACCATACAGAACCTAACTGAGCTAGACCTGGTTTTAGCCCTTCAACTACACGCCGACCTATGTTCAAATGTGACCGAGCGTCGTTGTATGCAAGCGTGAGATTAATTTCAGAGAAATAGACAAATGAGCATATTGAAATTACCATCAACATCACTCCTAATAATGGCAAAAACCACTGAGGCCAGAAGTTAGATCCTGGCGTACGTAGTCGTATAGAAAAAGATTTAAACTTAGTCATATTTTTTTGAAATAGTTAATAAGGCAAATAGAAATGCCAGAGGAGTGATAGTGATAAAAACGTAGATCAAATAATATTGGCTCGCACTCAATTTTGATGATATCCAGGTGTTATAGATCAGTGAACCTGTTTGGTTTTTTTGGAATAACAGCTCAAAATTATATTTGTAGTTATATCCTTGTCCTGATGTTAAATGGTCAGCTTCTACTTTAGGTGGTATAAGATTTGTTGTTAAGCTTCCAGCTAGACTAATCGCCACACTGTACAAACTAATAGTAAACAAAAACATCACAATAGGGATTTTTTTGGAGTATTTGTCTAAAATTATTCCCAAACCTGGTGTAAGTACTGCGGCTCCAGGAATGAGATATCTAGGACCAAATGCCCAACCACCCCACGGATCACCAAACAAACTGTACACAATCATATTTACTATTCCAGCGCTCAAACACAGAGTAATTAATGATTTATACGTATTTTCCTTTCTGGAACCGATCGCAAGGCCTAAAATTGCTACCACCAAGAATGGACTATAGTATATCCAACTTCGTTCAGAACTAATTACGAGTGTATATACACCCCGGATCATGTTGCGAGGATTTAAGGCAAAATGAGTAGGAGCAAATGCTAATTCAGTTTTGGGCTTAGGTATATTAGACTCCTGAATTTCAACCGTAGTACTTCGACCAACAAGCTGAGGTACGGAAGTATAAGATCCTGTCAATCGATGGTTGTACCAGGCAAAAGCAAATATGAAAGGGATTGCCCCAAGAGCGATGGCTAGAGTTTTTCCGGAAAATTCGATTGTTTTTGTATCATTAATATATTTAATATTTATTTGTTTTGCAGCAGCATACAAAAGTATGGGTGCAAATAATAATATATTGGGAATGTCAGTCATTGCAGCAAGTCCAAACATGTACCCGAGAGTTAAGTTCTTCAATATAGTTGGTTTACCTGCCACACTGAGGAGTCCGACCAACACAAGAGCTGCGCTCAACGGATGCTGTGTTAGTGTAGTTGAATAGGACAGGGTATTTGTGCCGAATAAAAATAAAAATCCACATATAGCTGACGAGGTTGGAGATACGCCAATTTTTCGTGTTAGGGCGTACACTAAATATACATTTGCAATACCTATAAAAATATTCATTGCAAATGTGGTAAGTTGAGCTGCACCAAGTGATTTTCCAAGTATATAGAACGGTACTGCCAAAAATGAAATTCCTGGTGTAAAAATTGAGATATATTTTCCATTAAAGATAGTCAAGTCAGGAAGAGAAAATGCTGCTTGCTCTTTATTCAAAAAAAACGTTCCAGAATCTACGATTGCTTGGATCAACATATAACGACCACGACTATTTGAAGCTTCATATGGACCTCCTAAATCCTGGGTATACTGTGTTTCAAATCGCAATCCCTGACCTTTTATACTTAGAACTGCTAATAAAAGCATCAGTAGCGCGCTTATGGTATAGATGAACAGTTTTTTTATCATAGCAATTTTGATGTGGCTACTACGTCCCACTTGGCGGTCAACCAAGTTGAATAATTTTGAGCTTTCATTCGACAATATTGGCCAACAAAAAATGCAAAAATTGACTCAACTGGATGTCTGACTGTAGCCATAAGTTTATTTTTTAATAGCTGATTGGGTTTTGGAAACACAAATTCTGACTCTACTGTTGGTCCAAAAATTTGTTTTAATACTAGTTTATCGGCATTGTTTCTAGACGTCCAGCGGATCCAGTCTTTTAAGGTTGATGGGCATCTGAATAACACTTTTGCTTCCTCTATATGTTGATATTTAAACCCATTTATTTTATTAGATAAATAGATATACGAATCAACATTTCCCGCTAAAGTGATATTTTCTGGAAACTTAATTTTTGATTTAAATTCTTTTCCAATTGCCATAACCTTTCCATCACAAGTGAAAATGCTATTTTGAATTTTTTCGCCATAAATGGTGTTTTCATACGCTGTAATAGTAGAGATAACGGATTTTTCAATAAATGAGTGCGGCGTAAGTGGCACAGGACGAGCAGTTGCTAATCCTATTCTTTTATCAGAGTTAAACGCCCTGACGATTTTTTCAACAAAATTTTTATCGTCAATTTTAATATCATCATTTAACAACAAGGTTATATCTGATTTTGAGATACTTAAGATTTTTTTTACAGATCCAGCAAACCCACGTCTATCCTTATTATCAATTATTTTTAATTTTGGATTTTTAATTTTTTGGATATTAGTTACTGTTTGATCTGTACTACAATCTGAATGAATTAGTAGCATATCGAATTTCCAGTTTTTGATATTTTGACCTAACAAAATATCAATCAATTTTGTGATATTTCGTTCAGCGTTATATGCGGCAATACCAATTGTTACGGTTTTCATATATGGATTATGTTTTTTAATAGGCTTTTTTTAATTAATCCTCTAAATGCAACAACACTTGGTCGAACTGTTGTCATTACCTCCGAAATTGAATGTGATCTATCTACACCTACGCGGGGCAGATTGTAGATATTTGATGCCGTCACCTTACCATCGTCCATTGATACTGCCAGGGAGAATCCTGACTTTTTTATTTGAGAGACGATTTGGTTACTATAAACTCCTTTAGGAAAAGCAAAATATTTTATTTTTGTATTTAATTTTGATTCGAGAAGTTTTTTTGCTCCGGACACTTCTTTATCTAATTCTTGTTTTGATAATGAACTAAAATCTGGATGAGTCATACTATGGCACCCAATAGCCCATCCATAAGAAATAAGTTTCTTTATTTGCGAAATTGACAATAATTTGTTGTTTATACCAAGCTCTTTCGTATTTGCCTTTTTGGGATCGGCAATTACAAAGACGGTTGGATTAATTTTTTCTGTTTTTAAAAACTCAACAACTGAAAGTATATTTTCGTAACCATCATCGAATGTTAAAACCATTGCAGGTCTAGTATTTATTTGCTCAGGATTTTTTAGGCGATGTTCCAACTCTTCCATTGATATGAATTGATATTGCTTTTTCAGTTCCAGTATCTGCAGTTGAAAATCTTTTACTGATATATCGAAGTACCAGTTTTGGCTTGAAATCCCGTGATATGCCAATATAGTCGTCCGACTTGTTCTACCCAGAAAGGCATCTAATATTCCGAGGGCTCTATATAATAATTTTCTTAAGGAAATAATATATTTAGACATAATTAGTGTACTATTTTGAAGTAGTAGAAATTGACCATATCTGCTGATTTGTTTTTTTGAAGAAACTACTTATTCGGGTAACTAAAACAATTCCAATATATATCAATACATGTGGTATGTTTTTTAATATTACTGGCAATGAATGAATTGCTCCTATTATGTAATCTTTAAACGAAATTCGCATTTCATTTTCTAGGACCGTGGAATTTATATATTTGGACAAGTGGTGATGTATAGATAAAAATCTGGAACTTTGTTTGTTGTGGTCAGCAAATGTCTCAGGTAATTTGTAATTCACAAACGTATCTCGTACATAATAAAATTTAAATTTATTTTCTATACAGGCAAAATATGAATACATATCTTCTCCAATGCTTAGTGGGAAAAATAATTTTTTATAAAAGTTTTTTGAAAATGCACGAGCAGGTCCATGGCAAACGTATGGATTAACACCATTTCGAATATTTTTAAATAGTTGCTCTTTTAAGAGCATGCTAATGGATAGGGTTTGAGCCATAAAACTTTTTGCCCCATTGTCAACAATTGGACATGAAACCAGATCGTTTCCATGCAAAATCTCAGATGCCAATCGAGAAATGCAATATAGATCCCTTATTCGAATATCGGCGTTGAGGATAATTAGAACCTCAGTATTTGTAGCTGAGATTATTTGATTTAACCCACGACTCAACCCTTTTCTGTCTTTATTTGCAAATAGTTTGACGCCTTTAAATTTTTTGACAATTTTATTTGTTTGGTCAGTAGAGCCATCGGATGAAACAATAATTTGTTTTAATTTAAAATTTTCCAGCTTTTGTTTTTTAATGTCCGAAAGCAATAAGCCAATATTTGCGGATTCGTTGTATGCAGGGATTCCTACAGTGATTTCAGGTATTTTTATGCGCATATGAATTTGTAAAAGTATTCTTGTAAAATTTGATTTTCTGTAGAAACTAATGATATTGAGGCAATTATTTTCGCGACGTATGTTTGAGTCATTAATAAACCTTGAGGAAGTAGTTCATTGACTAAAGATATGCCTGCAGGTTGTGTCGATAAAAATAAAATATCATATTGAGGAAATGTAATTGCTGTATGCCCCAAATCTACAAGAAAAGTCTTTTGTTTTTTCACTAGAATATTTGTAGGAAGCAAATCACCATGGGCAATGCAGTTATTTTGACTTGGATTGATTTGACTATTTATATATGAATTTAATATTTGCTTGGTGACATAAAGTTTATTTTTTATACTAATATTTGATTTTAGTATTTTAAATAAAAATATTTCTACATGCCAAGACAAATTTCTTTTGGGAAATATTTTTTTATCTTGTTTTGATAAATTTTTTGAAATTAGATCTAAGCCAAATATGATTTGTTTGATAAATTTAGTTTGTTCTTTTGTGGAAATATTCTCAATTGTTTTGGCGTCAACATATTCAAATATTATTGAAAGTTGGTTTTTTGATTCGACTATCTCTATAATTTTTGGAACAGTGAACAGATGATTTATTTTTAACTTTTCTATATACTTTCTAAGAATTTTGTTGGCGGTTATCTCATTTTGTAATGCGTAATAATCAAAATTTTTCATTTTTCCTGTCCAGGTTTTAATAAATACTTTTGAGTTTTTATATACATATATACCAACTGCGAAACGTCGATCTTGAGTGTTTGGGTTTACATTTTTTTTCAACTGAAATTTTTTAACCTGCTTTGGAGGTTGATTAACATTTTCTGATTTGAAATTTAGTAGTAGGGCCAATAGTGATTGAATTTTTTCCATATAATTAAGATTGGGTTATAAATGCCTTTTTTTTCATTATTTGATAATTGGGTTTATAAAAATATGCGTCTGAAATTACATTGAAAAATCTTTTTGATTGTTGGTCCCAATCAAAATTTTTTGCCCAGTTTATGGCACTATTAGTCATTGATATTCGGTATGTAGGATCCACAATCATTCTGTTCATCGCCATGGCTAGGGCATCAATATCTTTTAATGGGACGAGGATGCCTGTTTTATTGGGGATTACTGAATCTCGTAAACCAATTACATCCGATGCGATAACTGGTGTGCCACATGCATTCGCTTCAATAACTGTAATACCCCATCCTTCAAATGAGCTAGGCTGCAACATGGCCCACGATGAAGAAAGTAGAAGTTTTTTTTCTTCCTCTGTTACTCGCCCCAAAAATTGAACTTTGCTGTTGAGTCCGAGGTTTTTGACCTGATTTTTTAATTGTGAGATGTTTTCTCCCCACCCTGCTATTTTTAATGTCGCGTTTGGCTGGTATAGGGTTAGTTTTTTGAATGCTGATATTGCTACATCAAGATTTTTATATGGCCTAATTCTGCCTAAATATACAAATGAAGGATATTTAGTTTTTAGTGACGGCGAGAAGCTGGTGATGTTTATTCCAGGACTAACTATCGTAATATTTGCACGACTGGCAAATCCGAGGTTTTGGATATCAACTTTTGACGATTCAGATACTGTGACAATATTTTGGTTTCGATAAATGAATGGCATTAATTTGGCTTCCAAAAAAACACCAATTTGCGCGAGCGGGAACTTTAAATGCTCTCGAAATACGTTTTGATGAACATGATGAATTAGTAAAAATTTTGGTACTCTGACATACAACGGTGTAAAAAATGGAATACCGTTTTCGCTATCTATTACGATATCGAACTGATTACGAAACTTGAATATGTAATAAAGTATTGCCCATACATAAACTAAATAAGTTCCACCGCGTCGGATAATTTTTACGCCATCCTGGATTTTATTTCTGGATTGACTACCATCGTTTCCACAAAAAATTGTGACATTGTGTCCAGCCTTCACCCATCTTTTAGCTAACTCTTGTACATATACCTCTGCCCCACCAGCCCACTTATGAGACATGTCTCGCCAATTTAATATCAGAATTCTGAGAGACTGTTCAGATTTTTTGTCATTTTTTTTTGCATTTTCGAATAAATCTGATAAATCAGTAGTGATTTCGTTTATTTTTGAATCTGCTTTGGTTTTTTTTAAATGTAATCCATGATTTGTTTTTTCCCAATAGTGCGGCTTGGTTAGTAATTGGACTAGCGCCTTACATGCGGCTACGCTAACTGCTAGCCAGTAAAATGGAATTACAAACACATATTTGACTAATTCCCAATGACCTCGTTTGGCACACCCCAACATGTAGTAGTACAAGTACAAAAAATTGCCAAATAACGCAGAGAATGCTGCCATATAAAAAACTATCGGAGGAAATAGCGATTCGATGGTGGGGCCAACAATTTTATAAGCAGCAAAATATGCAATTGTTGATAACCATAAAATTGGATTGATGATTGTAAATAGAGTTTTTCCACCAACAACCAGCTGAAATATAAATGCATGCCATCCATGCTCTTTCACAAATTTTACGGGTTGACGATTATGAACTAATAATGTTTGCATATAACCTTTCATCCAGCGAGAACGTTGCCGTAACCAATTACCCCATTTACTGTTTGCTTCTTCTAGCGTAGTTGAGTCAATAAGGGATGTCTGATAGCCTTTTTTAAATAAACGTGCTCCGAGATCACAATCTTCAGTCACATTGAATGCATCCCAACCATGCAGCTCACGCAAAATTTTTGTCCGGAAATGATTACTTGTACCACCCAGAGGAATAGTTGTGTTTAATGATTGATAGCCAGGTAAAACGATATCAAACCAGAGTGAATATTCTGCGGTAAACAATCTGGTGAGAAGATTTTGTTTTGGGTTGAAATAGTTTAATTTTGCCTGTAGGCAGACTACTTTGTGGGATGATTTTTGAAATCCTAAGTATGCTTTTTTCAACTGATCTGCATCTGGTTGATCTTCTGCATCATAGATAACAACATATTCCCCAGTTGCTATTTGTAGTCCATAATTGCAAGCTTTTGGTTTTGTTTTGGGGAATGAATGAGGAACTACAACTGGCTGGATATATTTTGGAACACCCATTGCCTTGGCAGCAGCCAATGTTTCATGGTCGTCTTCTTCTAATAGAAGTAAAACTTCTAATTTATCTTTTGGCCAGTCTAGTTTGTCTATTGCCTCGATAAAGTGAGGTAGTACACGAGCTTCTTTGTATAAAGGACACAAAATTGTGTACATAGGAAGGCGCTCTGGATGCAACCGCTCAAGCTGTTCTTTGGTATATGAAAGTTCAGGCGGTATGTGTAGACTTTTAACGACAATCCAGAGAGAAAAAATCATGTCGATAAAGTAAACAAAACTTAGAATTCCAAGTATTACAATTGCTGTTTTTAGTGGAAATAGTGCAAAACAGACACCTAAAATACCCAAAACGATATAGAAGACTGCTTTTTGCGATGAAGTGATAGTTTGAACTGCAGAATCTTCATGTGGCAGATTGCTGTGAGTAATGAATCTGCGACGCTTAAATGCCACTCCGGCACCGACACTGGTTTTTGTATCTATGGGTTTTATCTTATAGATTTTTTGCTTGGCTACTTTAGTCTTTAGTGCACCCCATGCTATTTGCTTAGTGGCACGCATTACATTTACATGAGAAGTTCCGCTATTTCTTTGAGCAAAATCAATATCTACAGTGTCGATTTTGTACCCCAACTCTCTGGCTGTATGAAGCAATGGAATATCAAGCGCCCAGGGAAATATATCTGCTGATTGAAGATGGGTAATAATTTCTCTTTTAAAAACTTTCAGCCCAGATTGGGTGTCACAATTAAATCCTAATAACAATTTGCCGGTCAAAGAACGGTTGGTCTTAGAGACAAATCGGCGTAGTTTTGAAGTCTGAGCTTTTTTTCGATTCGCAACAACCATGCCGGCAATTTGAGCCTTGTTATACATTTCAGGAATAGCTTCTGGTGGATACTGCAGATCGGCATCAATCATAGCGATGGTTTCCGCTTGCGCCACTGCTGCACCCTCTAAAACTGCATACGCCTTCCCGGGTAATCCAGCCTTGTTTACAAGTTTTACTGGATATTTTTTTGCCAAATTAGTAACTACACTAGCTGTTGTGTCTGTTGAATAGTCGTTTACGACAATGACTTGGTAAGGCACGTTAGTGGAGTCCAAAGCCTTGGCTATTCTGTCCAATAGTTTTGGCAAATTTTCGGCCTCATTTTTTGCTGGGACTACGATATCGAGTTTTGACATATTTGTACTCATTTTTTCTCTATAGTTACCAAGTTTAAAAATGCCCCATATATTGGGGCATACTTTGTTTATTATATCAGAGATGTTGATATTTGTCTATCCTATAGTGTATTAGTCATTTATCCTATAGTTCTTTTTAATTATAATGATTGAGGTTGCTAAAAATAGTGTTCCAAGAATGATAAAAATAATACCTATATTTAGGTGTTTTTTTGGTTTGTTATTTGAAATTGTCGTTATCGAGGACGGGGTTGGTGTAGAGATTGTCTCAATTGGTACTTCTTTTCCTAAAACTTGAGAAGTGGACGGTTGAGGAGATGGACTGTAAGTAGGTTGAGGTTTGGCGGTTGGAGTCAGTGTGGGGGTGGCAAGAGATATGATTTGGGTTGGAGAAGGGGGTAAAGGAGTAATTGTGGGTAGTGTATGAGCGATTGGTATATCAGTTTGTGTGGATAAATATTTTATCGAGTCAAGAAGACTTCCTTGCTTATCTATTAATTGAACAATGTCAGCGTAATCTTGGTCTTTTTGTTTTGAATTATTTAGCGCAATATTTGTCTGGTTTTTAAAAAAACGTTTCTTTTCCTGTGGAACAATAATTGTTTGACTAGAAATTTTATAAGGCTTTGACCCAGCGTTTGGCTCATCATCCAAGCTAAACCCATTTAGATCTGTTGGCATGTCGCCCAAATTTATTAATTCGATGTACTCATCGTTTTCATTGGCAGGATTGGGTAGAATTTCGCTAATTTGAATATTCTCTGACGCATAAACGACCGATGCCGATACCAGCAGATAAATTACTACCGATTTACTGTACGTGAAGATAGAGAGTCTTGAGACCTTTGCCATGGTCTATGTATTTAATATTTAAGTTTGAACTACCACATTTACCTGTATATGAGTACAACTCTCCGTCTTCAGGGGCATATATGACCTTGTCACTACTTACCATGTCAACTCCAGTATGAATTCCTCCACTATAGAGATATACGTAGGAGTATGGCGTTTTTCCATATCGCTGAGTTACCTGAATATCACCTTTCATTGGCCAATCCCACTGACCAGAACCAATATTTAGCCCATACTTGTCGGTGCGATTTTTGATATATGTTTCAGCATTAACCCATTGATCATTGATTCGTACTTCAAAGTGTAAGTGCGCTCCAGTACTACAACTTGGATAACCGGAATTTCCCATCAAGGCAATTGGATCACCTTTTTTTACAGGGCCTTCTTTTTTTCCTGCAGCCAAGGCTGAACGGATAGCTTCTAATTCTAATCTGGCTCGTTCAAGCTGTTTTTGGTATAAAACTTCGTCGTTTTTTGTTTGACGTAATAAGTTATCTTTATCGACTTTTAGATTTGCCAGATTAGTTTTTTGTGTCTCAAGTCTTTTTTTTGACTCCTGCATTAAATTTTTTTGTTCAGAGTAGCTGCTTTGAACTATTTGGGTGTCATGGAGAAATTTACGACTGTTATCCTGGACTATTTGAAGATACTTTGCTTTTGAGATTATGTCTGAGAAATTGTCTGCGGCTAACAAAATTTCCAGTGTCGATGTTTGACCATGTTTATAGGTTTGAACTATTTGCTTTTCCAATACCACAGAACGCTGTTGAAGTTTTGATTCTAAGGTATTTATTTTGTCTGAAATTGTAGCGACCAAAATTTCTGTTTGAGAGATTTTTAAGCTGGTAAGCTGAATCTGACCGTCATAATATGCGACTTGATCAGCCAACGTTTTAGCTTGTGAATGAAGAGAAGAGACTTTCTTTTCTAAGTCTTTGATTTGATTCTCTTTATCTTCGATATCTGAAGCATAGACATGAAAAACCGAAATAATAAAAAAGCTGATAGTGATCAAAAATAGACTGGTTTTTCTCATGCTTTGAGGTATCGACGGACTGCCAAACCTCCACCCATGCCACCCACAATCGTACCGAGTAAAAATTCCGTACCGAGCAAACTGCCCATAAACCATAGAGGTGGAGGCAGGATTGGAATACCCGCAAGAAATGTAACCAGAAAAGGCATTGAATAAAGCAGAATTGTATAAGTTATTACCCAGGCGAAGATAGCCCCCAACGTGCCATACATAATCCCCTCCCAAATAAATGGCGCTGAGATGTATGCTGGAGTAGCACCAATTAATTGCAGTGTAGTAATTTCTTCTCTACGACTTGCAACTTTGATACTGATGATTAATAAAATTACAATGAAGGTTATGGCTACATTTGTCCCAACCAGGGCAATACCAACTATACGCACAGACCCTGTCCACTTTGTCAGATTTTCTACAATATCTTCAGCAAAACGTACATCGTCAATATTTGGTTCGTTTTTAATATCTTCAGCGATTGTTTTGAGTCGCTGTGGATTTTTGGCGGATATCTCTAGCGATGCGGGGAGCATTGTGGCGTTTACAGCTTCGAGCAATAAAGGGTCTGACTTATTGCTTTCCTTATAGATTCTCAGAGCTTCTTCTTTTGAAACGAATTTCACTGACTCTACCTCTGCTGTGGCAAGCAGCTGAGCTGACATGCGATCAATTTCTGTTTGCGTGGGCGTATAGTCACTTTTAAAATAGGCATTGATTTGCGGCCGAGTTTCAAAATAACTCAATACGGCTTCTGATCCAGCAGCAACCAAAGAAAATACACTAGCTAAAAATAAAGTCATAGTCATAATTAAAATCGCTGCCATAGCTTGGTATGGTGATCGCAGTATTCGGTGAGTGGCATTTTTGAAATGACTATTCATATTTACCTTTCGCATCGTCTCGAGCTATTTTGCCGTTTTCAATATGAATCACACGTAAAGCATTGTGATTTACAATTTCGGCATTGTGAGTAGCCATGATAATAGTAGTTTTTAATTCTTCATGCAGATCTTTTAGGAGTTTCATAATATTTTTGGCTGTTTTAGGATCCAGGTTTCCAGTGGGTTCGTCCGCTAAAATTATTTTTGGTTTGCCTATAATTGCTCGAGCGATTGCCACTCGTTGAACTTCTCCGCCAGAGAGCTGGCCGGGAAATAAATTGAGATGATTTTGTAGACCAACCATCTCTGCAGCCAGTTTTACAGCCGTAGCTATTTCTGCTGATTTGGTGGATTTTACTTCTAGAGGTAACGCAATATTTTCAGCCACACTACGATCGTTGAGTATTCTAAAGTCTTGAAATACAGGACCTAAGTTTCTACGAAAATTTGGTATTTTTTTCTTCGGCAGCTTTGTTAAATTCTCTCCTGCGACCATGAGTTCACCAGCATCAGTTTTTAATTCTCTAAGAATTAAACGTAACAATGTCGTTTTTCCAGAACCTGATGGTCCGGTAAGGAAGACAAATTCCCCCGGCTCAATTGAGACAGTAATGTCGGACAAGGCGACGATTGAACCAAATTTTTTAGTGACATTTTTGGCGGTAACCATTGGATACTTTATTCTACCAACTTGACGCGACCTACATCCATCAGCCAAGGGACTTTAATTGCTTTTACTGTTTCACCCCAGACTTCTACTTTTTTTCCTACAAATTGACTCAGATCTACGACAGAGGAAATTAAGTACACGGTTTGGCTTGGACCACCGTCACGGACAAGTTTGTGTGTACCTTCGCCATTTAATCCACCTGACTCAATTGTTCCAACGGCAGAATCACGAAAGGTACGAGTATCAGTCGAGCCGACTTCATTTTTATTTTGGATCATATTTTTGCCAGTAGTTTGACTTACAGTATTACTACCTGAGCCTATTTTTTGGGAAATTAGATACCCGGTTCCTACTCCTAAACATGCAAGCGTAATAACTATACCAACGACTAATCCTGTTGAAGACTTTGGTTCGTTTTGGGCAATACGATCTTCCATTATTTCGAGTATAACATAAGGAATTCTGTATTTGCGGCCTTTGCTCCGGTAATGGGAGATTTTATATATTTGTCGATCGATATGCCGATATTTTTTAGATTTTCTATTACATTTTTTGCGATCTTCTCTGCCCGCTCTTCACTAACATGAGCAATTTTAGCTTCGTAGTGTGGTTTTAGAAGAGAAATGATTTTTCCAGATGGCTTGAGTAATGAAATCGCATGCGGCAAAATTTTTGCTTGCGGCGTCCACCCCACATCAATTGAAATGATGTCTACTGGCTCTTCTAGCTCGACGTGTAATGCATTTGTCCGCTCTTTGACTACCACTCGCGGATCATTTCGAAGTTTCCAATCTAAGACACCATATCCTGTATCAACGGCATAGACTCTTTTTGCCCCATTTGCTAATAGGCAACTCGTAAATCCACCCGTACTACAACCAAGATCCGCACAAACCATATCATTGATACTCACTTCAAACTCTGTAAGCGCGGCTTGTAATTTTTCACCGGCACGAGATGCAAACGGACTTTTTTCCATTGATTATTTTAGTTGTTTTAACTCGGTTTCAATAAACATGTCTAAATCGCCGTCCAATACCGACTCCGCTTGAGAGGTTTCTACATCGGTACGCAAATCTTTCACGAGTTTGTATGGATGTAAAACGTACGAACGAATTTGATTGCCCCAGGAGGCTGATTTGTGGACACCTTTTAGCTGCTTTTGTTCGGATTCACGTCGTTGTTGTTCCATCTCCCAAAGTTTGGCTTTGAGCATAGATAAAGCGATTTTGCGATTTTGTTCTTGAAATCTTTGTGTCTGGCATTGGACAACAATACCTGTAGGCTTGTGTGTTAACCTGACAGCTGTACTAACCTTATTTACATTTTGCCCCCCATGTCCACCCGCTCTGTAAGCCTCAAATAGAATATCATCGGCTGGAATGGTAATTTCGTCAGTTTCCTCTGGTAGTTCAGGGAGGATTTCCACCAAAGCGAAGGAGGTTTGACGAAGTTGATCAGCATTAAATGGAGACTGGCGAACTAAACGATGGACACCTTTTTCGCCTAAAAGATAACCAAACGCATAGGCTCCTGAGACAGTGAATGTTACTGATTTATAGCCAGCTTCTTCTCCTGGGGCCTCATCTACCAATTCCACCGACCAATCTCGACTTTCACAATACTTCAGATACATTCGCAACAACATAGCTACCCAATCCATGGCCTCTGTTCCACCCTGACCAGCGTGAATTGTCACAATCGCATTTAAACTGTCATATTTTTTATTTAGGAACGTTTTAATTTCTAACTGAGATAACTGTTTGGTAATTTTTTTCAAATCTTTTTCTAACTCTGGATCCTCGGACATGATTTGGCTTAGACCAATTAGATCGGTCAAATTTTGCTCTATTTGGTTTATTTGAGATTGTTCTAATTCCAACTGTGACAAACGTTGCATGATACTTTTCGCATGGCTCGTGTCTGACCAAAAATCTGAGGCGAGGGTTTGTGCTTGAAGTTCGCGAATTTGTTGTCCACGACGAACTGGATCAAGCTTTTGTTTGACCTGTTCTAATCTTTGAACTAGTTCTTGAGCGGTAGAATAAATATCTGACATACGATCAGATTATATCTGATCTATTGTGAAGTACTCGGGGCACAGATGATCGTTTTGACTTGATTAATTTGGTCTGGTGGTAATTTTTGTATCACATCTACGATGACACTTAAGCTATCATTGCCAATTTTTACACCCAAAACCACAGGAGAATTTTTGTCTGTGTTGGTTACCAAAGAGTCTAATGAGGAACTCAGATTTTTCCCTAATGTATTTACGTCTATTGATGTTGCTTGAGATTTTAGTTGACTGACAAGTGTTTGAGGATTTGGCACTGAGCCGTACTTTTGTTTTACATAAATTCCAGCACCACCAACAAGAGCAGCAATGATTGCTATTTTGAGCATGAATCCAACCATATATTTTATGGTATCACGGATGGACGAGATCTGGATAGACTGAGGCAATAGTTTGGAACATTTTTTCTTCTGCTTCTTTTAGAGACAGAGAGAAATTTGCTCCCGCTGCAGCAGGATGGCCACCACCACAACCAGTAGCTACAGCTATTTTTGCCACGTCATATTTTTTACTATCTCGTGTTCGCATACTCACACTGATTTGGTTCGGCTGCTCTTCGGTAAGAATCACTGCAATATCATTTCCTTTGGCAGAGGCTAGTAAATTTGCAATACCATGAACATTTATATCTGTAGGGATTTGATGAGAAATAAAGTCTGCATATGAGACCGAAGAACATACGACACGATTTGAGAAAACATGTTTGGTATTTAACAAATACAACCCCATGAGTTCTAATGATTTGGGGTGTTGATTATTTTCAATCGAAAAAATGGTTTGGGTGAAGTCTGGCGCCAATTTGGCCAAATCTGCAGCGGCTTGAAAAGAAGCTGATGTAACACCTGGATATTTAAATAGCGTATCTGTATACATACCCACCAACAAACATAAGGCCATGTCATTGGTGATTCTTATATTCCAAGCTTTGAAGAGATCGTAAAGTAATTGACAGACGGATGGATATGTTTCATCTACAAGGTTTAATTGCCCAAAGTGGGTGTTTGTTACATGGTGATCAATAACAATTGTGCAAATATGAGGAGGAAAAATAATTTGCTCTTTAGTAGAGACTCTATCTAGGTTTGAACTATCTTGAATAATAAATGTGTCAAATTTTTGTATTTCAATTTCAAAAAAATTTTTTTTCACTACTTCTGATATTCCAGGTAAAGTCTCTAAATATTCTGGGATAGATGAGTCCCCTTGAATGACTGTGACATTTTTACCTAAAGTCTTGAGTACTTGCATCATTGCTAGTGCACCACCTACTGAATCACCGTCAGGATTGACATGAAAATGCAGAAGAATATTTTTTGATTGCTGGATTTGATTTAAAATTTTATCTGCGATATGTGCAACTTTATTTGTCATATTGTGAATTTTACCTTAGTTATCTAAAGAGCGCCAAAGATACCAACAAGCAACGGTTCGATATGGCTCCCAGGATTTGGCGATCTTTTGCATTTTTTGTTTTAATTTTGGATCAGTTTTTTTGAGTTTAAAGTTTTTTACAAAAGCGTTCTGAATCCCTATATCATCCAATGGCAAGATATTTGGCCGAGCTAAAGAAAACATGAGACGCATTTGCGCCGTCCATTTACCTATGCCTTTTACTTGAATGAGGTGATTAATAATTTCATCGTCTGTCATTTCTGATAATTTATTTAATTGAATTGTGTTGTTTAATGTTTTTTCAGATAAATCTTTTAATGCAGCTACTTTTGCCCATGAGGTACCAACTGAACGAATTTGTTCAGAGTCTAGATCTTTTAGTGCATGAGGAGTGACTTTTTTGTCTGGAAACAAAGTGACAAATCGGTTCCAAATTGTATCAGCGGCTTTGTTTGATAACTGTTGACCAATAATTGAACTGGCTAAGCTGGCAAATATATCTTGACTAGGTGGATAATCAATCGTGCCATATTTTTGTATTAACAGATTTAAGGCGTGATCTGATTGTAAATGTTTAATTGCCTGATGTAGATCTTTCATATATTTTGACTAAAGCTTTTTTGGCTCGATATAATTTTCCTTCTAATCGTCTTGGGGACGTCTCTAATTTAATACAAATCTCTTTTGTAGATAGTTGTTGGTAATATCGTAACTGTAGCAACTGGCGATATTGCCTTGGTAAGAGGTTTAAACATTTGTTAACTAGGGTTTTTAGTTCATCTAAGCTCATCTTTTCTTCGTATGATATTTGTGGATCAATTATTTCATTCATGCGATCGATGGTAGGAATCAACATCTTAGACTTACGATTTGCCTGATCACGGTAATAATCCGCCAGTTTGTTCAAACTAATTTTGCACAACCAGGTGAAGTAACTGCTTTTGTTATTAAATGTATGAAAGGATTTATATGCAGCAATAAAAGTATCTTGCAAAACAGATTCTGCGGCTTCCAAATCTCCACCACTTCTTTTCAGTAGTAAGCCTAAAATTTTTCGACCAAGCTGCTGATACAGCATATCTAAAATTGCGTGGGTTTTTTCAGCCATTTACGTCTAATTATATATGCGATCTGAGATAAACCATGTTTATAGCCCCATACAAGAGACGAGGGCTGGAATCACCATGACACTTCAAGGCATTTCACATATCGCCAGGGCTGGAATAGAAATTGTACGAGAATTATTACGCGAAGCAGAAGTAAAAGATCGCTGTTTAAGAGCCAAAAACAACGCTATAACCTTTCAACAATGGACAAATGGCATAGGAAGTGACGATTAGATGGTATAATTTGGCTACGCAGTTGGCGTTTTTTTATGGCTTCAGATATTCGTAATATTGCTATCATTGCTCACGTAGACCATGGCAAGACCACATTGGTAGATGGTTTGTTAAAACAGACTCATACATTTCGTGACAACCAAGCTGAGATGGCTCAAACGACAATTCTTGATAGTAACGATCTCGAACGAGAGCGTGGAATTACTATTTTGGCAAAAAATACTGCAGTATATTACAACGGGGTAAAAATCAATATTATTGATACCCCTGGACACGCTGACTTTGGAGGTGAGGTAGAGCGGGTATTAAATATGGCTGACGGTGCGTTGTTGGTAGTGGATGCCGCCGAAGGACCATTGCCTCAAACTAAATTCGTTTTGCAAAAAGCACTTCAAGCGCATCTGAAGATCATTTTAGTAATTAACAAGATCGATAAAAAAGACGCTCGCCCAGAAGATGTACTACTGGAGACAGAAGAGCTGTTTTTGAAACTGGCAACCGATGAAGGTCATTTGGAATTTCCCGTTGTCTATGCAATTGGCCGTGACGGTAAAGCAGGAACCGCACTCGATTCTATACGTGACGATTTATCCCCATTATTTGAAACTATTTTGCAATATGTGCCCAATGCTGTGCGAGATATTGAATCCCCCTTCCAAATGTTGGTATCTACTCTGGACTATGACACTCATTTAGGTAAATTGGGTATTGGTCGAGTCACAAAAGGGATTTTGAAGGTTGGACAACGAGTGTTGTGTCTGACCCCAGATAAAACTTTGGGACAATTTTCTATTAATAAGATTTATACAAATCGCGGAATTGAACGTGAAGAAATCTCACAAGCCACCGCAGGAGACATCATTACCATTGCAGGTATTGAAGGCATTGAGATCGGACAAACTTTGACAGATCCAACTACACCTGTGGCAATGCCTTTAATCACTGTAGAAGAACCAACATTAAAATTGACTATGGGGCCAAATACAAGCCCATTTGCTGGTAAAGAAGGGAAGTTTGTAACAAGTAGACAAATTGGTGAACGTTTGATGAGAGAAAAGGAGATCAACCTGGGTATGCGATTTACCGACCTTGGTGGAGGAGAATTTGAGGTTTCAGGCCGAGGAGAGCTCCATCTGGCAGTCTTGATTGAGACAATGAGACGAGAAGGCTATGAATTACAAGTGTCTCGGCCGCAAGTTATTTTTAAAGAAGGCAATGAGCCATATGACGAGGTTACTATTGATGTGCCTGACGAACACGTTGGGGTAGTAACCACTGAAATGGGTAAGCGACGAGGGCAAATGCAGGATATGGCAGCAGATGGTAAGGGTAATACTCGAATTTCTTACCTCATTTCTCAACGAAATATGATTGGTGTCAGAAATTTGCTATTGACCGCCACCAAAGGCACTGCAGTTTTTCATACCTTATTTGCTGGATATAAACCTGTGGGGGCAGTCGCCGAACATATTCGGGCGGGGGTTTTGGTTGCTTTGGATGCTGGCAAGGCTCTCGCCTACTCTCTGGAAAACGCTCAAGAACGTGGGATAACTTTTATTGATCCCGGAGAGGATGTCTATGAGGGAATGATTATTGGCTTGGGTACTCGCGATAGTGATATTGAGCTAAACGTGTGTAAAGGCAAACATTTAACTAATATGCGCTCAGCTGGAGCTGATATTAAAATTGCTCTAACTCCGGCTCTGAAGTTGTCTCTTGAACAAGCATTGGATTTTATTGAAGACGATGAACTCTTAGAAGTGACCCCTGTGTCTATTCGCTTGCGAAAAAGAGTACTAGATAAAACTGAACGGTTAAAGAGTAACCGAAAACAATCTTGAAACTTCTGACCAGTTGATGATTTGCCATACCGCTTCAAGATATTCGTTGCGTCGATTTTGATACTTGAGATAATATGCGTGTTCCCAGATATCGATGCCCAAGATAGGGGTTTGGTGGTTCATGACTGGATTGTCCTGATTAGGCGTATCGACAATTTCTAAACCAAATGGAGTTTTTATAACCCAAATCCATCCAGAGCCAAAACGAGACAGAGCCTTGGTGATAAGCTTACTTTTGAATTCTTCTTGATTGCCGAACGAGGTATTAATTGTCGACAATAGTTCAGTTGATGGTTGCCCACTTGTGTTTGAAGGAGTAAGAATTTGCCAGAAAAAGCTGTGGTTCCAATGACCACCGCCATTGTTTTGAACTTTCATTTGAATATCGGTAGGTAAGGTATCTAAATCCGATAAAATATTTGGTAAATCTGATTCAGTTTTTTCGGCCATATCGGGCAACGTCGCCAAGGCATCATTTAGATTTTTTACATAGGTTGCATGATGTTTTGTCAGATGAATTTCCATTGTTTGCGCATCAATATTTGGCTCTAGGGCATTAAATGCAAATGGAAGTTTTGGGAGAGTAAACATATACGAGACTAGTATACTATAGTTTTTCAACTGAATAATTTTTATTACCTAGTGGAACTATTTTGATACGATCTCCAGGTAAAACTTGTTTGGTCAAAATTGCCTTACCAAGCACATCACCAATTTCTAGATCAATAAGTCGGCGCAGCGGCCTTGCACCAAATTGTGGCTCAAAACCTTCTCGAGCAACTGAACTGATTAGCTCGGGAGTTATTTGCAGAGTGATGTCTTGAGACTCGAGACTTTTGACGACTGAGTTTAAAAGAATGTTAGAAATTCTTTCTGTTTGCGTAGGAGTGAGAGGCTCAAAGACGACAACACTATCGAAACGATTTAAGAATTCTGGGGTGAAAATTTGTTGCTGTTGTACATACTCCAGCACTAAATGTTGTAGATCTGAGGAAGAAGTTTTGAGTTCGACATTTTTACGAATAACTTCTGAACCAGCATTTGATGTAGCAATAACAAATACATGTTTACAATTTATTTTTTTTCCAAACGCATCGGTAATCGTCCCTTCATCTAGTAGGCTGAGAAATAGATTGTAGACTTCTTTGGGGGCCTTTTCTATTTCGTCTAGTAATAACAAACTAGCTGGATGATTTTTAATGGCTGTAGTTAATACACCGGGTGTATTTTTTGAGACAGAACCAATAAGTCGTTCTAATCCTTCTATGCCAGCAAATTCAGCCATATCAAACCGAATAATCGCATCTTCGCTTTCATAATAAACATTGGCAAGTGTTTTAGCGGCTTCAGTTTTTCCGACACCAGTAGGACCTAAAAATAAAAATGACCCTAGAGGACGATTTTCAGATTTTGTACCTACCGAACGCGAGCGTAAGCTCTTGGCTATCGCAGTAACCGCTGAATCTTGACCAATGAGACGTTGGTGCATAATTTCTTCCAAATTTGACAGTAATGTTTTTTCTTTTTCCGTAAGCCGGGCAAGAGAGATACCAGTTGTTTCGGCAATTACAGCATTTACATCGTCTGCAAGGACTGTTTTTTCTGAAGTCTTTTCGGAGTATGCTACTGCATTGTCTAATAATTCTAGGGCTTTTTCCGGAAATGGTGTGTCTGAAATATATTTGTCTGATCCGGAAATGATGGCACGAATGGCTGGAGTAGTAATTGTAATTTCGCGATTGTGCTCCCACCTGGCAGCAAAATCGATAAGTATTTCTAGTGCTTGGTCTTTTGAAACTTGGGGAACCTCTACAGGTTCTAGATATTTTCGTAATCGCTGATTTGGAACAATAAAACGCTCGTACTCTATTTGAGATGATAAAGCGATAAGTAAAAGCTTTTGTGATTCTAAGGCCGCCTCAAAAACGTCGGTAAGGTCTATGCCTTCAACTTGTATATTTGTTAGACGGTGTATGTCTTTGATCACTAAAATAATATTTCCGGCCTGAGTAGCTTCAGTAAGAATATTGGAAAGGAGTGTTTTTTTTTGATTTAGATCAAATGACTGCGACAATAAAACATTGTAATCCAATTCCACGACTCGCTTATACAGCATTGAAGGGTTTAGATTTCCCATCATCGCACGATATGCAAGTTCAAGCACAACGGTTTTTTTTCCAACTCCGGGCACCCCAAAAAGAACTATGCCTTTGTTATTCTCTAATATTCGACTCATGCGATTGACCAACTCTTCTCTTCCAATTAAGTGGTGGGCAAAGGGTAATATAGTCGACAATTGAGTACCGTATTGGTTGAGAGTTGGTGTATACCCAAATAGCAATTCAAGACCAATACCAGGTCTAGGATGATTTTTGTTTGCCACATCATTTCCTTCATGAAGATGATCCCACCTTTTGGCTGTTAGCTTTATATCATCAATTTCTAAATTAATTTTGCGCAGACCAGGCCTGTCCCAGGTACCATTTTTTAAAAACTCATCTACTAGCAATGAAAGTGTAGGAGTAGAAAGGCTGTTTACCGGATGAGGTTGTGAAATGTTTTGTATATCAGTGAGTGATTTGTTTAGATGGAGTAAAAGAAATTTTCCTGGAGTAGAAGACAAAAATTGTTGTAAACCTTTGGCGGGATCCTGTTTTAATTGTTCGATTAATTTGATGAATACACTATTGTTTTTATTTTGAGCTAAGACATAGTACGGAATACCAATAAGTGGACAGATAAACCAAAAGACCAACCCAATAAGACCGAAAACTATTATAGGCAAAAGTATGAGAGTGCCAAAAACAAATAAGGTTAATCTAGTAGCAGCACCGATCCAACGCGAAATGAGATTGAACGTGAATGTAGAAAACCAACGTTCAAATGAGAAGCCTGGCTTGTCGTTTACTGTAGCTAGGCGCTTCCATGGAGAAAACAATGATTTTAATAAAATACCCAGCGAGAAAAAGTGTAATACACTTTTAAGAGCGTATCCCCATCGGGATACATACTGGCGGATACCTACTGAATAGTGCCAGAGCAGAAAATCCATTGCTTCATTTATTTTTTTCCAATAATAATGACGATATCATTTGGATTTGATTCGTCTAGGATATTTTTTTGTTCATCTATTGAGTAGGTCTTTTTGAGTATGTCTTGTAGTGCAGGCACTGTAGATTGCTTGTCTTTTTTGGCCATAATAATGGTTTGCTCATATTCATAGTTTTGCGCATTACCTGTTTGAATATTTTTATATCCCGACTCCTCTAGAACCAATTTGGCATTACCGGCTAAACCAGCTACTCCGCTGCCATTTAAAATTTCAATTTTTAATGAAGAGATTGAAAATGAGACTAATGGACTCGGTGATGGAATGGGACTAGGAACAGAAGTGATAATTGGCTGAGATGTTGGGGCTGGAGTTGTGGTAGTTTCTGGTTCCTCTGATAGTTTGGTCGAGCGATTTTTATACCAGTCGTATCCTGCGTATCCAGCCACTCCCAAACCTGAAATAAAGACGAGTAAGACTAAAATTGTTCCAATAATATTTGAAGATTTTTGAGGTAGCTGGTTTAACTCAGCCAACTCTTTTACTTGTTGAGACATTGGATCTTGTTGCATAGTAAATTATTTATATACCATACTGGGAAAGTGGAAAGTTGCCAATACGCAGTCGCGGAAGCTGCATTATTTGATTTGTACATTCAAGTGATCCAGGTATGGTCGAGAAGGCTGCGATATACCCCTTTTTTTGTAAATATTGTTCTGACGCGAGATTTTTTGAGCCATATGGATAGGCAAATATTTTTGTGTCTGCATTTAAATTGTTTTTTAACTGAAGAAACGCAGTATCTATTTCAAATTCGCGCTTCGCCATCGGAGCCTTTGCCAGACTTGCATGCGACCATGTGTGATTATGAGCAAAGGCCACACCATTGTTGACCATGGATTTTAGTTGATCCCAGGTAAGATAATCTGGGTTATTTAGTAAACCTGTAGGGATCATGAGATTTAATTTTAGACCTAATTGCTGGGCAATTGGGTATGCATACGTAAATGCGTCTTCATAACCATCATCCAAGGTAATGACGACTGCTTTTGTAGGCAAAGAGGTTTTGTTTAGCAATGCGCTTGCTAAATCTTGGGCAGCAATACTTTTGTATCCCCTGTCCATCAACCAACGCATTTGTTGACCAAAGATTTTGTCATCTACTGTCAATGACGTTTGTTTTTTCTTTTGTGCAACAGACATCGGTTGTATGTGATGATACATAAGTACTGGAACACGCAAACATATGTTTGCAGGTGCTGCTTTGGTTGATGAAGGGAATAAGAAAAAATATCCCAATGCTATTAGCAAAATGGAATACTTTTTCATATTATTTTTCTGAAATTTTGTCAGTAAAGTCCTTGATTTTCCCTTTGACATCTTCAGATAATTCAGCTGCTTGATCCATAACATCTTCAGCCTTGTCTTGAGCCATGTCTTTGAATTCATTTACTTTTTTAACCACAGCTTTTCGTGTTTTTGGATCTGACATAGCAACTGCCGCGGCTCCGGCAGCGACACCAGCCACAGCTACACCAGCAATCGTGGCCACTTTTCCGAGCATACTTGGTTCTGATTTTTTATTTGGCATTTTTTCCACCCCCTTTCTGGTTTGATTTTCCAATAAGATTCCCAACGAGCGCAAAAATCCCTAACTTTAGACTATTTTTTAGATTTTCCAGATCTGCAATTCCACTTCTTACATCTGTGACTGTTTTTCTGAATAATCTAACAGTCGAAATCACTTCAATGATCAAGATCGTAAGACCAATGACTATTATCCAAACTCCCACACCGACTGATAAGTAAAAGAAAATTTGAGCAAATTGCATACTTGTTACTATACCACCTTTAACCAAGGGTTTATATAGGTTTTATATCCTATAATATGTTATAATTTAGTCATGATTAGTGCTGTTTTCGTGGTTTACAACGAAGAAAAAGTTATTCGGACAGCTTTGGAGAGTATAAAAGGACTGGTCGATGAAATTTTGGTCGTTCACGACGGACCTTGCACCGACAAAACTTTGGAAATTTGCCACGGGTATGGGGCAAAGACATTTGAACGACCTTACCAAGGCAATGCAGAGCCTCATCGTCCGTGGTTGTACGAGAAAGCAAAAGGACCTTGGATACTTCAGCTGGATGCAGATGAATCTTTATCTGCGGGTTTGGCTGCTGCACTCCCACTTCTTACCAAAGCCAAAGATGTAGCTATTTATGAACTGGTTTGGCCAACATGGAACGGTGAACGTTATATCACTCATGGCTGGCCGCACAAAAAGGCTTTGTTTCGCAAAGATCGTGTGAGTTTTTTAGGTCTTCCACATTGTGAAGTACTGCCAAATTCAGGGAAAATTATTACTACACACTATATACTCGAGCATAAACCAAATTATGATAATTTTTCCTGGAAAATATTTCGAACTAAATGGAAAAAATGGGTCACGATTCATGCCAACTGGATAGCTCGAGATCCCAAAAATTATTCACATTTTCCAAAAAACGGTTCTATTGTTTTGCCAAGATATTATTCAATTAAGAATCATCCTGTGTTTTTAAGTTTACCGCTGGGTGTCTATCAAGGATTGATGGCATTTACCAGTGGAGGCTATCGACTAGGGTTACAAGGGCTCAAGGTGTCGTTTATGATTTTTTGCTATTGGGTCAGTGTGGGCTACTTTGTAGCAAAACAATCACATTAATCTAGAGTCAATTGGTCGTGGAGATGGGGGGTGTGAATTCTGATTGAAGACGACGTAGATTTAATTTTTTCTGCCAGAGCATCTCTGACCAAATCTTCACCGTGGGTAAGTATGAGATCTGTGGGGGTGTGTATGGTATTTAACCAATTTAGTAGTCGTGGTTGATCTGCATGTGAACTCATAGCTTGGGTCTGGGATACGGAGGCACGGATTTGAATTTTAGTGTTACGAATCGTGACATTTTTTTCACCATCTAAAATGGCTCTCCCAAGGGTCTGTTCCCCTTGATAACCGACAAAAAGAATACGATTTTGTTCATGAGGTAGATATGAGGCAGCATGGTTGATAATCCTGCCACCAGTCATCATGCCACTGCCGGCAATAATCACTTTTGCGCCAGGGGTTTTGGCAATGAGCACCCCATCTTGAGGTTTTTGAGTTACAAATAATCCAGGAAAATCAAATGGGTTTGCACGACGAAAATCTGCCTGAACTTCAAGGTTAAACATCGATGGGTATTTAGAATAAATTTCTGTGGCTTTTTCAGCCATTGGACTATCGAGAAATATCGGAGTGTCTATCTTTATCTGATGGTTTTGTTTGGCGTGGGCGATGATGTGCAGCAATTCTTGAGCACGTTCCAAAGAAAAGGCAGGGATTAATAATGTAGAACTTTGCTGTTCAATTAATCGAACTTCAGAAATAATTTTTTCTGATGGTGTTTCGTGTGGATGAATACGGTCTCCGTATGTAGATTCCATTATTACTACATTTCCCTGTGTTATTGACTCAGTTGGTTGTACTAATTCTTCTGGCGTATTACCCAGATCTCCACTAAAAATGTATTTCTTTTGATTTTGAGCTGACAAATCGATTATTTCTGCACTGGCGGAGCCGAGGATATGTCCCGCGTCGAACAATCGAACACTAAACGGTCCAACAGTGAACGTAGTATGATATGAAGTAGTTTTGCAGTGTTGGAGAATTTTTTTGACATCTTCGTGGGTATACAACGCATGTTCACCAAAGTCTTCCTGGGCAATTTTGGCGCTGTCGAATAAGGAAAGTTCTACTAAATCGGCTGTTGGTCTAGTCATCCAAATAGGACCTTGGAAATGATGGCGGGCCAACATTGGCAAACGGCCACAATGATCCAAATGTGCATGCGTAAGTACAACGCCTGAGAGTTGAGCTATTTCTGCGGGTAAATTTGAGAAATTGAGCTTCTCAATTTCAGGTGGACCTTGAAACATCCCGAGATCTACTAAAATATGTTCACCAGAATTGGCAGTAAGCAGATAGCTGGAACCAGTAACTGTCCCTGCGGCTCCTAAAAAAGTAATACGCATCGTATTTACCTTAACACAGTCGCATAAAAAAAGCGTAGAGAGTATCTCTACGCTTTGGGATTATTGCAAAAATTTATTCGACATAAATACCATATTCTTGATACAAGGACCTCGAAATTAATTCCATAATTTCGGCTCGTTTGTGCAGAGGTACTGTTCCGAATTGATTTTTGATAATCAGCCAGGAAATTTCACACATCGAGCTGATTTGAAATGCGCCAGACGAAATCCCTTGATATGAGACAGTACTCGCTGAACTAACCAGTGAAAAAGCAGTTTTAAATGTCTGCAGATTTGCTGTAATTAGTGACACACATCTATCGCTCCACACTGCGGGCAACTGGGCTACTGGCAGACATTCAGTCACTATACCTCGAGCATCGCCCTTTAGAAAATCTACCTGAGTTGGAAGTTGGATTGTATCCAGTATTGATCCGTCCAAATAGACTTCTGCGTGCATTTGGTGCATGCTAGGCGCAATTAACTGATACATCTGCGGAATAAATTTTTGCACAGGGTGTTGCACTTTGTAGCGAGCCACTAGACTAGCTATTCGTAAAAATTGTTCGGCAAACTCGAAACGTGTTTGGGTGTATTGACTAGTACTTCGGATCGCTAACTGGATATTTTTCTGAAGCTTTTCGATTTGATATATTGCATCTTCTAACTGGTTTGGACCCCATATATACATGTGACTCATATGAATATTCCTTTTTTTTGCAATTTTTGAATGTACGTCGGCATTGCTACGCAATTGTAGATTAGCCAAGCGAATTATAAGATATATTGCAAATCTTTGACGTTATTCATAGACTAGACAGACATGCTACATGGCCCGGTCTCATTGTTTGGAGGTGTAAAAAATCTGAATTTTAACCCCGTAGCGAAGGCGTTTATTGTTTCAGAAGCGTTTTTTTGGTCTGCGTGGTCTATCTTGATGCCACTAATTAGTGTGTTTGCTCTGACTGAAGTATCTAATGCTACAGTGCAATCTATTACCTTTGCTTACAGTGTTTACCTCTTATTGCGGGTTTTAGGTAGTGTAGGATGCGGAGTATTTTTACCGCGATTGACTGTTCAACATAAATTATTGCTGATCATTTGTGTCATTTTGTTTATGAATATTTCCTATTTAGGCTTTGTGACAGTGGCGACAATCGGATCTATTTATATTTTTTATGGTATCGCGGGTTTTTTTACTGGACTGATCACACCACTACGATCGACTCTGTTTTCTACGCATTTGGATAAACAGAAAGAAGTTATCGAATGGGGAATGCTGGATATTATTATTTTGACTACACTATCCATCGCTTCAGCAATTAGTGGGATGTTAATTTCCGCGATGGGATATAAATCCGTGTTTATTTTTTCTGCCGTGCTAAATAGCTTGAGCGTTGTCCCCTATATGTATTTGTATAAAAATAAAAAAGCCTAAGAATTTGTTAGTATTAGTTGGGGTAGTGGCAGGTTTTGTATTTTTTACCAGATCCACACCAGCAAGGATCGTTTCGACCGACTTTTTTGTGAGGGTTTTCGGTGCTGGTTTTTTGCAGTCCAGCAAAAGCGGACATGAAGTCATTTGGAGCTGTTTTGGGAACAGTGGGAGAAGAAGTGGACTTTTCTATAGAGGGTAATACTGCTTCAGGATGTACTTCAATTGTCTGAAGTGGGGCAGGCATAGTGTTTGGTATACCTACTTGAATACGGAATAGGCGCTTTGAGAATTCTGATTCGATTTGAATAATTAAACGTTCAAACATTGCATAGGCTTCTGCTTTGTATTCCACTAAGGGATCTCTTTGGCCGTATCCTCGCAAGCCAATACCAGCTCGTAGATCGTCTATGGCGTCTAAGTGGTCGATCCATAAATTGTCGATAGAACTTAAATAGGCAAATCGGACAACATCTTTCCAGACATCTGGACCAAGCTGTGATAGACGACCCGTCACCGCCTGATCGATTATTTGCTCACCCAAGGCAATGGCTTCTTGACTAGTACCAGATGTATGGAACTGGTCTATAAGATTTTTTTGTGACTGGTCGTCTAGTGGAACGATTTCGGCAATTGAAGTGGCTATTTGTTGAGCTTCAGATTCAATTATGCCACGAGGTACGAACATGGTAATGTTGTTTTTGACGATTGATTTCAGCTTTTGGACTACTTCTTCTTGAGTTAACTCGCCCATCAGAACTCGCTTGCGTAGCCCGTAGACAATTTCGCGCTGCTTGTTCATAACATCGTCATATTCGACAACGTTTTTTCGAGCATCAAAATTGAACCCTTCGACTTTCACTTGAGCCTGTTCAATGGCCTTGCTTACCATAGAATGTTCTATTGGCTCGTTTTCAGGGATTTTTAAGAAGCTCATAATTTTGGCGACCTGATCTCCGCCAAAAATTCGCATAATGTCGTCATCTAGTGAAAGATAAAATCTGGTTGATCCTGGATCTCCTTGACGACCCGATCGTCCACGCAATTGATTGTCGATTCGTCGAGATTCGTGACGCTCAGTACCAATCACATGAAGTCCTCCCGCTGCCAGAACTGCTTCATGATCTTTTTGCCATTTGGTCATGAGTTTTTCGTACTCTGAGTCGGAAAGCTTTGAGTCGCCTAGAACAAATTTGGGATTGGCAGGTGTACTACCACCCAAAATAATGTCTACCCCGCGGCCAGCAATATTGGTAGCGATCGTGACGGCTCCCAATCGACCGGCTTCGGCAATAATTTCTGCTTCTTTTTCGTGATTTTTAGCGTTGAGCACTTGATGTGGGACACCTTTTTTCTTTAAATATTCAGAGACAATTTCATTTTTTTCAATTGACGTGGTACCTACTAAAACCGGTTGGCCTTTTTTGTGATACTGAGCAATTTCTTCAGCTAGAGCTGTATATTTTGCTTTGGTATTTTTGTAAATAATATCGGCATGGTCTTTGCGTTGATTGGGCTTGTTGGTAGGAATTACAACCACATCTAGTTTGTAAATTTTTCGTAATTCCTCAGCTTCTGTGGCGGCGGTGCCAGTCATACCGGCTAATTTTTGGTACATGCGGAAATAGTTTTGGAATGAAATTGTAGCCAAAGTCTTTGATTCTTGTTGAATGGCAACATTTTCTTTTGCTTCGACAGCCTGATGTAAACCCTCAGACCAACGTCGTCCTGGCATAAGTCGACCGGTAAATTCATCGACAATGACTACTTGGTTTTCTCGAACAATGTAATCTTTATCGATTAAAAATAACGATCTGGCTTTGAGAGCGTTTTCTACATGATGAATAGTGTCAAAATCTTTTTCATAAAGATTTTCTACACCTAACATTTTTTCGATTTTTTTCAGACCATCTTCTGTGAGTGTAGCACTGCGATGCTTTTCATCAACAATATAGTCAGTTGCAGCATCCAAACGGCTAACTATTTTTGCGAATTCATAATATTTTTGTGTAGGTTCTGTGTCTGGAGCAGAGATAATGAGTGGCGTGCGGGCTTCGTCGATAAGAATAGAGTCGACTTCGTCGACGATAGCAAAATGATGCCCACGCTGAACCATGTCGATGGATTGTTGGACCATATTGTCTCGGAGGTAGTCAAAACCAAACTCATTGTTTGTGCCGTAGGTAATATCTGCTGCATAAGCTTCTTTTCTTGAAACGGGTTTTAAATGGGCAAGTCGGTCGTCTCCATGGCTTGGGTCGAAATATTGAGCGTCGTAAATATACGACTTGTCATGAACGATAACGCCAACTGTTAACCCAAGAAGAGCAAAAGTGGGACTGTTCCAACCAGCATCACGCCTGGCTAAATAATCATTGGCTGTAACTAAATGGACTCCTTGACCACTTAAAGCATTCAGATATAGGGCGGGGATGGCTGAGAGAGTTTTCCCTTCACCAGTTTTTTGTTCAGAGACTTTTCCCTGATGAAAGGCAACCGCCGCCATTATTTGCACATCATATGGCCGAAGGCCGATAGCTCTATACGAGGCCTCTCGGACCAAGGCGAAAGCTTCGGGCATTAGCTCGTCGACTGTTTCTCCATTTGCTAAGCGGGTTTTGAACTCAGCAGTTTTGGCAGCAAAATCTTTGTTTGATTTCAGTTTTGATATAGCTGAAGCATGGCTATTTACTAGGTCAACTTTTTGACGCAGTTGATCGATTTCTTTTTGGTTGGTGTCGAGGATTTTGGAAAATATTTTTAACATGCGTTGCTGATTATACCCGGGTTATTTGCAAATGACCAATAGGTTTGCTAATTTTCGAATTAAGCTTACGTCAGAAAAGTGTTTTTCGGCTTTTTTGATAAATTCTTCAGCTAAAACTCGCTTTTTACCGTAAAACAAATGATTGAAAACTACATAGGTACCTAAATCTTTTACTTGTTTGATAAAAGCATCTGTATTGACGAATTTGGGCAATTCGTCCCCGCAATACATATCGACTAATACATAGTCGAATTTTTCTTTTGTTTGTTTGATGTAGTTTTGGGCATCTGCCTGAATGAGGGTTAGTGATTTTATTTGAGGAGTTTTAAAATATTTTTGACCAATTTCGATCATGATTGGATCAATTTCTACTCCAACTATTTTTTTTGGAGCATATTTTTTGTCAATAACAGAAGCGAGCGTGCCTCCGGCTACACCCAAAATCAGCCAGGTTTTTTGTCTTTGACCAATTTTTTTCAACACTGGAGACCAGAGATCTGCAATCAGTGCTCCACTTTGTGTAACCATCGAGCCGGTAACAATATAGCGATACCCAAAACCGTGACGCACCAATACAGTGCCACTGTACTTTGATTCATATTCTTCGATATTGCCAGTGGACCAATTTTTGACTTTTTCGATCCAGTCTTTGAGAATACTTGGTAAGGACATATGAAGGATTATCGCATGACAGAGATCGAGTCGCCAGCCTATGATATACGACAATCAGAGCCATTTGCTGCTTATATAGCCTCACAGGGCTGGCTGGTCGAACAAATAGGTTCTCTGTATGTATATGTGAAACGGTGGGGATTATTAGGATCGGTGGCAAAAATTTTACGATGTTCTAGTGATATTGATTGGATAAAATTAAAAGAGTTACAAAAAAAATATCGGATATTTACTACACGGATAGAGCCATTGATATCTGACCCAGAGTTTTTATCTTTATTTCCTGATCAGGGATTTTTTTTGGATACACAGCCACTTCGACCAACAAAAACTTTGAGGATAGATTTGGGAGGATCAAACTTTGATTTATTAAAGCGTTTTAAACGAGCGCGATCATGGATACATAAACTACAACATACTGGCTACGAAACACAGATTAACCGGTTTGATGATTTTTTTCAGATTTGGCAGCAAGCAACGCGTCAACAACATATTTGGATTTCGACTAAAGTCGATTTTGACACATTGGTGGGTATTTTTGGTCACAATTGTTTTTGTGTCACGCTTAATCAATCGTGTGGATGTCTTGTTTTGATTTACAAAAAAACTGCTTATTACTATTACGCAGCAGCCTTACCAGTGGCTAAGGAGCAAGAATTACCCTATGCAGTGGTTTGGGAAGCAATGTTGGAAGCCAAACGCCGAGGGTGTGTTATTTGGGATTTTGAAAGTCTATATGATGATCGCTGGCCAAATCAATACACGTCATGGAAGGGATTTTCGCAATTTAAAAAAACATTTGGTGGAACGGAAGTACTTTTCCCAGGCTGCTTTACCCAAACAGACTTTAAAAAGATATTTTATTGGTAGTTTTTTGCTTGGAGTGTGAAGAGTTTTTTATATACGCCACGTGTTTTTTTCATTAGCTGTTCATGACTCCCGTTTTCGATTAATTTACCCTGGTCTAAAACTAAAATTCTATCTGCTTGGCGAACAGTGCTAAAACGGTGAGATATGAAAATCAATAAACGATTTTTACCCCAATCAAGTAATTGGTTAAATATTGCCTCTTCAGCAGCAGGATCCATACTCGAGGTAGGTTCGTCTAAAATAACGATTTGACTATCTTTTAATAGTGTTCGTGCTAGGGCGAGGCGTTGTTTTTGTCCTCCAGATGGGGTTACTCCGCCTTCAAAATCTCTAATCAATGGGGTGGAGTATTTTTGAGGTAATGTCTCGATCCAGTCATGAATATGGGCAAACTTGGCAGCGCGGCTAACATCTTCCGGTGAATTGAGTTTTTTAATGTTGCCAAAGCCGATACTTTCGCGCGCAGAAAAGCCATACGTTTCAATATCTTGAAACATGGTTGCAAGTCGGTGCCAATACTGGTCTCGACGATATTTTGTAACAGGAAGATCGTTGAGTAAAATTTCCCCCTTGGTTGGTTCATATAAGCCGCAAATTAATTTCACCAGTGTAGATTTTCCAGCACCGTTTTCACCAACTAAGGCAATATTTTCAGTCGGGTTAATTATTGCTGTTACACCCTGCAATATCCATTTGTCAGATCCTGGGTATTTAAACCACACATCTTTGAGCTGTAAGCCTGATTTTAGTTTTTCGGCAAGATTTTCACCTTGTGATTCATCTTTTTCAGGTAAATTTAGTAACCAATCTACGTCGGTAATATACAGATGGTTTTCGTATAAGTCGGAAATATTTCGGAACAGTTCATTTATGTAACTAGCAATCTGATCTGCGGCTCGTGTAAGTGTAAAGGCTTCGCCTAGGGTGATTTGGTGATTTATTGCTTGCAATCCCGCATACAGACTGATACTAGTACTTGCAATGGAGCCAGGGACGTTTGCAGCGAACGATCTATGTTGAGCTTCTAGACTAGCAGTCTGGCGAATTTTGGCTATTTGGTTTTGCAAGTTACGATATTTTTCGACTAAATGGTCACGAATTTGTAACAAACGCAACTCCATGAGATTCATATTGTCTGATAGGTAATATCCGGCTAAGTTTCGTAGGCGGTGCATGGGAGACACCCGAGTTTCGACTTCATACCGCTGTTTAATATTTTTGGCAGCCGAGAAGAGATTGGGAATGGCACAAATAATAGGAATAATAATGACCCAAGGCTTCAAGGTGTACGCAATAAATAAAACTGATAACAAACCAATAATATTAGTGGGACCTTCGGCTACAACCCCAACAAGCCGAGTAGCTCGACTGCCGGTGGTGCGTTCGATTTTGGTGTAGCGGTTTTTAAACTGTGGATCTTCGGCAATGGAAACTTCGACACTGGCATGTTTACGGGCACAGGTGACATTGATGTGGTTATAGACGGTCATTTCCAATGTGTTTTGAAAATGATTTGCAAGTCGTCGAATGTAGTCACGAAATACCGCATAGCCCAGCCTAATACACGTGAAGGCAATAAGTGATGACATCGCCCATGATGCACCTTGTATACCGGCACCCAAAGCATCGATAATTTTCTTATCTAGATACAATGACAGCCCAGCACTAAATCCGAGTAAGGAGTTGAGTAGTATGACTAGAAAAAATCTTTTTCTGTCTGCCTGAATAATTAGTGAGCTCATCAAGTGCACTACTTGACTGACACGAGAACCAACTCGACGCATAGGGAATTATTCTAAACTAATTTTGTCCTTACCCATATATGGACGAAGGACATCAGGGATAGTAACTGAACCGTCAGCGTTTTGATAGTTTTCTAAAATAGCGATTGGGGCACGGGATAGAGGTACTGCAGTACCATTTAACATATGAACGAATTCGATTTCACCTGTGGTTTTTTTGAAACGAATACTTAGGTTTCTGGCTTGGTAGTCGGTACAATTTGAAGTAGATGTTACTTCACCGTAATCATTTCTTCCCGGCATCCACGCTTCGATATCGTATTTTTTGGCGGCCATGGCACCCAAATCTCCAGTACACATTTCTAGCACACGGTATGGAATATTGAGCTTTTGATAAATTTCTTCTTCAATCGATAAAATTTCTTGATGATATCTTTCTGAATCTTGGGGCTGACAATAGACAAACATTTCGACTTTGGAAAATTGATGAACCCGATATAACCCTTTTGAGTATTTACCATATGCACCTGCTTCTTGACGGAAACAATGTGAGTAGCCGACATATTTTTTAGGTAAGTCATTTTCCGGCATGATTTCATCTGCGTGGCGGCCAGCCAGGGTGACTTCAGCCGTCGCAATGAGGCCTAAATCCTGACCGGCAATGGTATATGTCTGAGCTTCGTCGCCCTTGGGAGCATACCCAGTGCCGAGGTAATAACGAGATTTGGCCATATCCGGAGTCATTACAGGAGTGTAGCCATGTTTGGCGGCAATAGAGAAGGCAAAGTTTGTGAGGGCTAGTTCTAATAGGGCTGCGTCACCAAGTAGATAATAGAATTGCGAGCCGGCAACTTTGGCACCGGATTCAAAATCTAAAATCTTCAGATTTGTGCCCAAGGTTAGATGGTCTTTGGGTGTGAAATCGAATTTTTTTGGAGTGCCCCATTTTTTTATTTCGACATTTTCGGAATCGTTTTTACCGATAGGGGCATTAGGGTCTGGAAGATTGGGAATTTCATTGAGTGCTTGGGCGAGCTTGTCTTCAACTTCTTGCAACTCTGGCTCAGCTTGTTTGAGTTGCTGTTTTATTTGTTTGGCTAGATCTATCTGATCTTTAGTAATTTGATTTCTTTGGCCTCGAAGCGTTTCGGTAGTGACCAGTAATTCCCGGCGTTTTTTATCTAAATCAATTACGGTATCAACAATTGACTCCGAATACCCCTTGGCTTTGACGCCAGCTTTTACTCTATTAGGATCCTCGCGAATGATTTTGATATCGATCATATATACAGATTATACTGCTTCTTATTCGTGACTTTCGGGGCGCAGTAGTGGAAAGAGAACTGTCTCGCGAACTGGTTTATTGGCTAAAAACGAAAATAAGCGTTCAGAAAAACCGAATCCTGTGACTGGAGGCATGCCATATTCTAGGGCGCGGATAAAGTCTGCATCGGCCATTTGGGCTTCGGACTCACCTTGATCTCTGGCCGATTGTTGGGCGGCAAATCTTTCAGCTTGGTCGATGGGATCGTTTAACTCAGAATAGCCATTGCCCATTTCACTACCGGCAAGAATTACCTGGTAACGCTCCACAAACCCAGGGTTTTGCACATCTGCTTTGGCAAGTGGAGAGACTTCAACAGGGTGGCCGACTAAAAATGCCGGACCACTGATAGTTTTGCGGACAATTTTCCAACAGAGATCAATTAGCCTACCTCGTGAATCTTTAGGTGAATATTCGACTTTGTTTTGGCGCAAGACAGCTTGGAGCTGATCATTTGTCGCAGTTGTGATATTCATGTTTAGATGCTCAGAAATTGCTTGTTTGTAGTTTATTTTTTGCCACGACTGAGACAGATCGATATGATGATTATTGATATCAAATTCTAAAGTGCCAAAAGTCTTTTGGGCGATTTGTTTGTATAAATCCTCGACAAACTTCATGGAATCTTCGTAGTTGGCATACGCCCAATAGAATTCTAACTGAGTGTAGTCTTGGAGATGTTCACGATCAATTCCTTCGTTGCGAAACTGGCGACCAATCTCAAACGTTTTTTCAAAGCCCGCAACCATCAGGCGTTTTTGCCAAAGTTCGCCTGTAGAAATGCGCAAATAGACATCAGTGTCTAATGCATCATGATGGGTCACAAATGGATTGGCATCCGCACCACCTGCAGTGTTTTCTAACACTGGGGTTTCGACTTCTAAAAAGCCTTGCTGACGCATGACATCTCTGGCTGTTTGCCAAAAGATGGCTTTTTTAATAAATAAATCTTTCAATTCTTCATTTAGTAATAGGTCAACATATCTCTGACGGTAGCGCACTTCTTCATCTTTTAGTCCATGCCAATCATCCGGAAGTGGACGAAGTGATTTGGCTAACAATTCAAACTGAGCCACATCGATAGTGATTTCGCCAGCTTGAGTAGTGGTTACAATGCCAACTACACCTAGAAAATCACCAGCATCAATCTTTTTTAAAATCGAAAATTGATCACCAAGCTGTTTTTTTTGGAACAACAGCTGAATTTGTCCTGTAGCATCTTTGATATCTGCAAACATAACATTACCGTGCTCTCGCCAGCGAACAATTCGCCCACGAACACTAATAGTGTGATTATGTTTGCTTCGTGCGGAAAAAATATCTATCGCGGCCTGAGAGTATTTTGAAGGATAGGGATTGATGTTTTGATTGCGTAATGCAGCCAACTTTTCGATACGGTTTGCACGAATTTCGGCTAATCGAGATTGAGACATGGCTAGATTTTAACAGAAAAATGCTGAAGATTATTCAATCCCGACAATTGTATAGGCAACCTTACCAACAGGAGCGTCAACTTCGACTTTATCGCCAATTTTTTTACCCATCAAGGCTTGGCCTAGCGGAGACGAATGTGACACGCGTTTTTTCATAGGGTCGGCTTCCCATTCACCAACAATATGGAATACTGCCTGAGAAGCGCCAACTTTGACGCTAACATGGTGGCCAAACTGGACCGTGGTCACGTCGGCTGGTTCACTGACTTGAGCATTTTGGATGATCGATTCGACCTCGGCTATTTGACCATCTAGAAAAGCCAGTTCTTCTTTGGCACTAATATAATCACTATTTTCCGACAAATCCCCCATACTACGGGCAATACTAAGCCGGTCTACGACCTGAGGACGTTTTGTTTGGAAATCGGCCAGCTGAGATTTTAGCTGATCTAGACCTGATTTGGTTACGAGTATAATATTTGACATATTTTTACGAAAAAAATCGCCTCGGTCTACCGAGGCTATATATAAATATCTAACTTAGACATATTACAATAAATTAGCTAATTTGTCAAGATTAATTTGCAGACTGATTTCTAATATTATGCCTTATTATCTGGATAATTTAAGTTTTTTTCGAAAAGAAACTGTCACAGTTGTCCCCTGACCTGGTTTGCTGGATAAAAGGATTTTTGCATGATGAGTATCGACGATCTTTTTGGCAATAGAAAGGCCTAGTCCATATCCCCCAGATTCGGCTTTGGTTCGAGATTTTTCAGCCCGATAAAACCGATCAAAGACAAATGGGATTTCTTTTGCTTCAATGCCAATACCTTGATCTATAACTAACAATTCTCGTTGACGAACGATGACTTGGATTTGAGATTTTTTTGAACTGTATTTGATAGCATTGTCCAGGAGAATACTGGTGAGTTGTTTGATTTGTTGTGGACTACCCCAAATATTTAATTCAGACTCTGAAGTAAAAACAATATCGATGTTTTTTTCCAAGGCAATTGGTTCCATTCGCGCAACCACCCCACTGACCAATTCGGTTAACAAAATAGATTCAAAGATTGCTGGATTATTTGAATTGTTGGCCAGGTCTAAGAGATTGTTGGTAAGGTCTTGCAGTGCCACCACTTCTTCCAAGTTGCTCTTGAGAATAGCAGTCGTTTCAATTGGAGTGCGGCTTTTATCTCGTAGAGTAACTTCTAACTGAGTACGCAAGGCAGTCAGTGGCGTGCGCAGCTCGTGCGAAGCATCGGCGATAAATCGCTGTTGATCATCAACCATATCTTGGATCGGCTGCAATGTTTGTCCGGCCAAAAAAAATCCAGCTCCGGCAGAAATAAGCACAATACCCACATTGATAAGTGCCAAGGTAAGTCGTAATCGATCTAGGGCTTGTTCAAAAAACTTGTTGTTTATCTCCGGTGGCGGAGTGACAAATGGTAAGCGTAAATGCGAATCGATCTCGCGACGAATAAAAATGCGATTGGCTCGAGCCAAATCTTCGCTGATTCGAGAATAAATAATCAGACTAAACAGACTACTAATCGAGAGAATGATTAAGACATACCAAAGTGTGAGTTTGAGACGAGCACGGTAAAACATAGACTAGTGTTCTCCTATTTTGTACCCAAATCCACGTAATGTGTGGAGCAGCGGTTTACTTTTGAAGGGCTGGTCGATTTTTTGACGCAACCGACGAATATAGACTTCGACTGAATTTGGCATGACATTTGCTTCATAGTTCCAAACATGATCAATGATTCTGTCTTTACTGATGATTTGTTGAGGATGGCGCATGAGGTACTCTAACAAAGCAAATTCTTTGCTAGACAATTTGATATTTTTGCCTTGGCGATTGACTAAAAATGATTGGGGATTTAACTCTAAATCTGCAATCTTTAATATGGTTTGCTCAGTAGTTGGCGATCGGCGAAGCAAAGCTCGAATACGGGCAACTAATTCGGAAAAAGAGAATGGTTTGACAACATAATCATCCGCACCTGAGTCGAGTCCTTCGACCCGATCTTCGACTTGGCCTCGGGCAGTAAGCATGAGGACTGGCATATGTAGATTTTTTCGACGTATGTCTTGGCAAATTTTCAAGCCATCCATGCCGGGCAACATACGATCTAACACTATTAAGTCGTACTGCGTAGATACTACATAGTCGAGCACCTCTGAGCCATCATACAGAACATCTACTGCATACGACTCTTGTTCGAGGCCTTTTTTCATAGAATTGGCAACTTTGTGATCATCTTCGACAATCAAAATTCTCATATGTATATTTTACTCTGAGAACTGAACTTTGGCTGAATGCTAAGATTCGAGAAGGATTTTTGGTTCTTTAACAATTAGGAGGGGTTTTGATGTCGAATGTGAATATTTCCCCAAGTGAATATCCCAGCCTTGTGCGAGGTATGAAAGTGTGTGTGACCCGAAGATTTTTGCAACATTATTCAATTACGCATGGCAGAGTGGTATTGATAGATAAGAATGTCTGGGATGTAGCTTTTTTGTCTGAGCGAGTCATTGCTGCTTCAGCAAATATTTTATTGAATTATCCAGTAGCAGGAACATATATTGTTTGTTGTCGGGATTTGTTTTGGATCGGGATGGATTTGCACCAGGCTTCTGAACTGACTTCTGGTACAAAAGTGTTGTATAGAGAAGTATTTGGTAAAAAAGTGTTTTTGGCGCAGGCGACGAAGGCAAAAAATTCATTTGTCACTATTCAAGAAGTCTATCAAGGCCAGGAATTGGCGCCTGGATGGGTTAAGAATACTGTGTTACGTTTGGATCATGAGAAATTGTTTTATTTAGGCCTGTAGTTTGAATTTTTGTCTATAAATCTGTACAATATCGCGACAATATCGGAACATGCCGATATTGGTACATTGATAGTAAATGGAGGTTATATGGCAGAGTTCAGGCCGATATCAGCGCAAGAATTCAGAGACATTGTACAAGAAGGCAGCGAACTGCAATGGGAGATGGGCAATGACGAGTTTCGGGTGCTAGCGAAGATACGGGTGATTGTCAAACATCGATCGTATGTTGAAGCTGAAATTTTGCAGATACTTGAGCAAGGAAGTACGCTAAATTATAAAGCTGGCGATCGTGTAGAACCGCTTCGAATCCATTTGTATGTGGAGGGAGATAATGAGCAAAAAACAAATTAGTCGAGTACGACTATCTGATCGCCAGATTGCTGATCTGGTCGTCTGTTCGTTGGTGGTTGTCGAACGAAAGTCGAAAGAATTTGATCTGTGTCGGCTTCTACGTTATCTGCCTGAAAATAAACTGGAATTTCAGACAGTAGAAGGCGGCCGAGTATTTGAAGCTAAGCCTAGTCAGGTGTTTTTTCCGACAACGACTGAAAAAGACTTTAATTGGATCAATATCGGTGAATCATTTCGGTTTTGTCGTGGTGGTAAGGAGTCTGAGCTGGATGCTTTGGTGCGTATTGAAACTATTCCGAGCCGGTATGGAGATAAAGTCGTGCGAGGAGCAGTAATTACTTGCATCATGCATAAAGGAAAGAAGGTGAAAGAAGAAGTTGGTTGGCGTGTGAGTGTAGAAGCACACGAGATTCACGCTCTCTAACTCTTTGAGATAAAAAGTTGGGCAGGAGGTGCAAAACGCACCACCTGCCCTTTTTTTGTGGTCAATCTAGTAATTCGAGATCGATAGGATCGATTTGCATTCTTTGGGGTCGGTACAATTTGTACCCATCACAGGTTTCGACTAAAGTAGAATCCGCACTTGGCCCATTTGGACAGCCATCAACAATTAATGTCAATCCGCGTTTTTGGTATGAATCTTTTTGCTCATTGGAAATTTCCACACTACGAGAACATTTCTTTTTATCTTCATTACATTCACAGCAGATGATTTGCATAAATCCCTCCTAATTCGATCGTTTTTCAAAAGTACACATAATTCGTCAGGTTTTTTCATGCGCGATGCATTTTTGGCGAATTATAGGCTCGATTATAGCAGGGCGGGCAAGAAAAAAGCGCCTATTGAGGAAATCCCCTCCAGGCGCCTTGGCACATTTTTATAAATTTGCGGATTTAATACCGAATTTTTGTTTCGTCTTCAAATGGAATCTCGTGGTGGGTTTCGTCTGCCACTCTCTGACAGATTTGTAACAACTTGGCTTTGAAACCTGGCAACAATCTTCCACCGATAGGTATTTCTGTTCCAAGATAACCGATAGGCGTCACTCCGGGGGCAGTATGAACAGTGTCGTTCGTTGATCGAGTTTGATGCCATTGAGAATTGATCGGTAGCCATTCCAGACAGGCTTTTTGAAAGTCTTCTGATGGGATATACCTGTGGTCAAAAACATAATGGAGGATACCAATTGGAAATTGCCATGAACGTGTCGCGTTTTCAAGTTTTTCTTTTGGCACCAACTGGCTCATAAAACCAGGCTGGCTTTTCACTGGTACTTTAAAAACTATGACAATGTCTGAACTACTGTTTGGCGAAAATGCTCCGCCACCATTACACATTGCACAAGGATGAAAACCCATAATCTTTTAACTCCTTTTCTACTGCAATTTGAAAATTATTATGCTTCAAACGCGGGGACTTTGTAGCCCCACATCTCTAACCAATCCGCTAGAGAAATTCGAGATGAATTTCCCCGGTCATAAAACCATTGTTCCCAAATAACAAACTTCTCGTTGCGATTGAGTGGACCGGTGTTACAAACACACTCTAATAGGCCATAGCCTGAATTTTGAACATGTTCATCTGCATGGTTTTGTATAGCATGTTGACGGGCAAAATCTACAAGCTGGCGCACTTTTTGAGGATCGGCTAGAAAATAGATGTCGCCTAAGTTGTAATAAACATTGAACACGACTTCATCACTTTTTGGATGGGGATGTACGGCAAAACAAAGCTGTTGTTCAACTGCCTGTTGGCGAAAGTCTTCGAAACACTCAGCATTACTCATCAGCATAAAACCTCCTTATCCGCAAATTGAAAATGTGCTATGAAACGTCTCTGTGCTTGGTTGAATAGCATATATTCAATTTGCCCAGATGATGAGGCTATTTTAGCTTATTTTGACCGAAAAATCAATATTATAGGATATTTTAGAGAAATACTGTAAAATATGAGTATAGGCCTCATCGTCTAACGGCTAGGACGTCAGGTTCTCATCCTGATAATCGGAGTTCGATTCTCCGTGAGGTCACAGAAACTCAACTTCAATTGCGAAGAAGGAGTTTTTTGCACTTAAACAATTTGAAGGAGGTTGTTATGTATCGCGTGTGGAGAAAGGTTGTGACGGCAAACAAAGAACATGTCCAAGTAGTCTGGCAAGGGTCAAATTTGGCTACATTGCGAACAAAGTATCCCGTACCTTCATTGTCTACCCCATTGGTTTTTGACTTGCTTGTGCCCTATGTTTGTCTTGAGGGTGAAAAAGAACTTTGTCATTGGTGGGAAGTGACCGTGGATGGAGGGGACTGGAAACAGTGTAGAGATCCTCGATATTCTCGACAAATATTATAGGAGGCAGAGATGAATCTGGTATGGATGATTTTGTATGCGGCTTTTCCCCCTCTGCTACTGGTTGGTTCGCAGGGGTATCTGGGGCAAAGTGCGTATGAGACAGCCGAAGATTGGATGTCTATTAACCCGGCGCCAATTATTGTTACCACTGTCTTATATGTGGTGGTGGCAATTATTTGGCTTGTTAGTAGAGGACAACGATGATTGAAGCAGTAAAAGTACGGAGGTAGTTATGGTTTTAGTCAAGAATGTTCAGGCATTTACCCTGCTCGAAAAAATACTTTGTAGTTTGGCAGCTCTGGGAGCACTAATACTTTTGGCAATTGTCGGCAAAATGTATTTTCTTGATGGAATACAGCCAAAAGATTCTTTCCGGGGTTTGATTGCTTGTGTCGGTTTCTTGATCATATATATCACTGGATACAAAACTCGAATAGACTTTTGTGCTATTACTCTAACTCAAATGCCATTTGGTATTCTGTTGGCATTGCTAGGAGTGGGGGTTTTTGTTTCTGGCTCTTTTGAGGCAGGTGAAGTGATTATTAAGGGTGGTTTAATGTATGTCGGCCTCACAGTAATAGTTTTTTGGTTGATGGTGGCGGATTCGACGTTTATTGCCCGACAGGCGATACAAAAATTTGCATTCTTCAAAAAGAAGTAAATCTACAGGCGTGGAGTGAGAACTCTGCGCCTTTTTTATGCCAAAACAGGGGTGGAAAATTGGTCTTTGGGAGATGTGCGAATTGGCCTATCTGAAGTCTCTTTTAGAGCAATTGCTAAAGCTTGATCCATGTGCGAGACAAAATGGAATTTCAGGTCGTTCTTAATTTCTTGCGGTACGTCTTCGATGACATCTTTTTCATTATCTTTGGGCAAAATGACTTCATGAATACCTGCCCGGTGAGCAGCGATGACTTTTTCTTTTACTCCACCAATTTCACTGACTCGTCCGCGTAAGGTGATTTCTCCAGTCATTGAAATATCTCGTCGTACAGGTCGACCAGTGAAGGCAGAGACTAAGGCGGTGGTGATTGCTACCCCAGCAGAAGGACCGTCTTTGGGTATAGCGCCTTCGGGGACGTGGATATGAATATCTTGTCTGCGATAGAAATCTGGCTTCAGACCCAACTCTTGCCAACGACTACGCACATATGAATAGGCTGCTTGGGCAGATTCTTTCATGACGTCGCCCAGTTGGCCGGTTAGCTTCAGCTCACCTCTGCCTGGCATGAGCACTACTTCAATAAACAAAATGTCACCACCAGATTCACTCCAGGACATACCTGTAGCAATACCAACTTGATCTGTGGTCTCGGCAAAAGTTTCAGGTAGACGTTCTGGACCTAATAATTTTTTGACATCTTCCATGGCAATGTGATTGTTTACTGGCTTTTTTTCCGCCAAATTTCTGGCTAATTTGCGGCAAATTTTGGCTAATTGTCTCTCTAGATCACGAACACCTGCTTCTCTGGTATAGCGCTTGATAATATGCAGCAAAGCGGCGTGATCAATGGTAAATGACTTGGGTAATCCGCTGGCTTCTAGCTGCTTTGGCCAAAGATGAGTAGCGGCAATGTGAGCTTTTTCTTCTAGTGTATAGCCCGGAAAAGTGATAATTTCCATACGATCACGCAAGGCAGGTGGAATATTGTCCAACATATTTGCAGTGGCGATAAACATAACTTCGGACAAATCGAAGGGAACTTCCAGATAGTGATCTGAAAATTCTTTGTTTTGTTCAGGATCTAAGGCTTCTAACAGAGCAGATGAAGGGTCACCACGATAATCGGATGCGAGCTTGTCGATCTCGTCCAACATAAATACTGGGTTTTTGGATTTGGCATTTTTGATACCTTGAAGCAGACGGCCAGGCATTGCACCGACATACGTTCGGCGATGACCACGAACTTCGGCTTCATCACGCACTCCACCCAAAGAAACACGGATAAATTTGCGGCCCAGTGCCCGAGCTATGGATTTACCGATCGAGGTCTTACCTACTCCGGGAGGACCGGCAAAACACAAAATGGCCATACTTTTTCGATCAGATGAGCCTGTATTTTTTTGGCGCATTTTCATGACGGCTAAATATTCTAAAATGCGTTCTTTAACTTTTTTTAAACCATAGTGATCTGCGTCAAGAATTTCGGCAGCGTTTTCCAAAGAAACTCGGCTTTTTGACGCGAGACTCCACGGCATATCTACCAACCAATCTAGATACGTTCTGATGTAATTTGATTCAGGATTATTTGGACTCATTTGAATCAGCCGGCCTAATTCTTTTTCAGCTTTGGTCTTGACTGCTTCTGGCATATGAGCCGCTTTGATAGCTTTTTTCAACCGAGCAATATCGTCATCATCAGATTCGTCTTCAGCGCCCATTTTTTCTAATTCTTCTTGAATCGTACGCTTGCGTTCTTGAAGGATCTGCTGGCGCATATTGCGTTCAAATTTTGCATGAGTTTTATTCGAAATCGATTTTTCTAGTTCCAAGACTTTTGTTTCATGAACCAATTGTGCCAAGACTTTCTCCAAGCGTTTTTGTAAATCGGTTGTTTCCAAAATCTCTTGTTTTATTTCTGTGGCGATATCTAGAGCATTCGCAACCTGATCGACTAATTCAGAAGCGGAAACACCAGCCATTAGGCGCATAAAGACGGGAAACTCTACTGATTTGCCCATGTTGAATGAGTTTTTGAATTCAGTCAAAATTTGGCGACCAAGGGCAACAATAGCATCGGTCTCGACCGTGTTTTCGGAAATTTGTTCTATTGGGGCGGTGAAAAAAGGTTCACTTGCGGTATGTTTGGCGATTTTGACTCGACTAATACCTTTGACTAAGGCTAATAATTCATTGCCATAGGGAGCGACTTGTTCGACTACACACAATGTACCAATATCATATAAATCTGATTCTTCAGGGTTTTGAGTAGAGTTTTTTTGGGCAACAAAAACAATTTGTTTGTCGGATTTAATGGCGGATTCGATGGCAGCTGCACTTTTGGGTCGACCAAACGTGAGATGGGCTTCAGTATGAGGAAAAACAACGCCTTCACGCAGGGCAACGACGGGATAAGATCTGTTATCGGAAGATGAAGGGGTTAACGAAAATGCCATAGTTGTAGATTAGCAGTCTAACACTAGGAGTGACAAATTGTCAAACGGAAATTTAATAGTGCACTATTACTTTAGTGCCAGGATTTTCAGGAGAGGAACGGACAGCTTTTTTACCTTCAGGAATTTGCGGATCGGACCAATAAAAGAGTTGTTCAGCGACTGGGGTAGGTGTGTTGACACAACCGTGACTCATTGGTTGACCAAAATTATTGTGCCAATATGCGCCATGGATGCCAATGTCACCATTGAAGAACATATCAAATGGGACATTCGGTAAATAGTAATATGATCGCTGGCCTTTAATGCCGCCTTCCATTTTCGTCGAGACTATTTTGTACCAAATTTCATACTGTCCGACTGGAGTTTTGTTCCAAAGTCCACTAGATATCAGGCTGGTCAAAAAAATCTTGTCGCCTTCATAAGCTGTTAACATTTGAGTTGTTAAATTTACGTCTATTCTTTTGGTTTCAGCCGTTGCACCAAGGACTTTTTGGTCTTGGGGAGATAAATTGGTGTTCAATGCCAAGGCTGGCTCTACCATGTGGTTTTCCCATATTGCGATTGTATCTGAAGGATCAGTTTCACCAGAATCAGTCAGAGGTGTACAACCAAGAGCAATGCCTTGTTGAGCCATTTTGGGAATACCAAACTGCAAAACAATTATTGCCACGACGGAACTTGCAGCGAGGGCAAGGAGCGCTTTGGACAGTTTCATGAATATTATTCTAATTTTTTGACCAGTTTGGCAGTATACACAATTTCACGAATTTGACCATCCAAGCCTTCGATATGTCTTGATCCGGTAGTTTTTTCATAATCTTTGAGATAATCAGATAACGATGTGCCAAGTTCTTTGGTTTGTTTTTTAAGATCTTGAATACGAGAGGCTAAATCAGCAGCTTGTGGCAATTTCATGATTTGTTTTTTCGTGGCATTGCGGACTTTTTGAGCTTCTTTAACAGCTAAGTCGTGGGTTTGATATGTGGCATCACTTTCAAACATAGAATTGAGCATGTCGCGATATTTATGTACTTCAGTATTTATTCCATCCATTTGGGCTACATAGTTATTGATCATGCCGACTAGATCGAGATTTGCCTGAACTACTTCAGGAATACTTGGATCAGAAACTATTTCGGCTTCGAGTGGTGTTTGAATATCGTCTTGCATGAAAATTACTGTACCATGGATTCTTGTGATTATCTATTAGCGAAGATGATCGCGTTTGGTAAACCTCTGCCTGGACCTGCAATATATTTTCCTCCCCAGATCAACGCTGTCGAGCCGCCAGTATCTAAATTTAAGGCGCCGGTGGCTCCAAGACTTTTAAAAACATGGGCAAAATCAAGCATGTCGACGTTGTAAGCAATCACGACCATAATATTATTCGTGTTGCGAGTACCAATACCCACCTTAGTACCCTTGGCTTTTTGTTTGTCAGAAAGACCTGACTGATTGTCATCTATTTGAACATTTGATCCATCGACTAAGCCAGGATAATTTATTACTCCCGCATTTAATCCACCACTAAATCCGGCTGAATCATGTTGATAGTGAGCACCAGATCCGTCTGTATAAAAAATGGCTCGTCTATTATTCCAGCTAAGTTTGTCTGCTTGAATCCATTTGTTTAGGCGAGTGTTGTATACAGGAAAATCAAAAGAATTTTTCTTTGATTGACAATCAGGGTATGTATCGGGGCAAAAGTAGGTACCATTCACTCCGGCGAAACCATTATTTCGTGTAAGAAAATCTTTGAGGGCTAGAGTTTGACAATCATTAGCACAGTCATTGTCTTGAGCTGTATCAGTGATCATACGAGTAGTTGAGGTGTCAAACGATAAAATCGTGGCCTTAAAATTTCCTCTGGGTGTTGCAACCGTTACACTGCTAAGTCCTGACCCAGGCGGGCCAGAAATTGGTTTTACAGTCGGAACTGGGGTCGCTGATGGACGAGGCGAAGGACTAGGTGTAAGAGTAGGACTCGGCGATAGCGTAGGCGAAGGACTGAGTGTGGGAGTGGGAGGCGTGGTGGGTGAGAGTAAAGGAACAATCGCAATACTAGCTGATGGGCCAAATTTTGGGGAGTTTTTGACCAAATATAAACCATATATAGCTATCAAGGTTATAGCTCCAATAAATGCAGCGAGTAGGTGTTGGGAGTTTTTACCCATGTAATAAAGAGCCAATAACAACACCTGCCACTGTCACACTGCCGCCTAAAATCATCATGCGAAATATATGAGGTCTTGCTTTGGTATGGGAAATTTTGGCGTTGATTGCACCTAATAAACCCAAAGCTAAAATAGCTAGAACAATTGATAAATATAGTGAATATGGCGAGGGTAACCACATATATGGCGCAATGGGTATGATTCCTGCAATAAGATATGAAATAAACATAATAAGGGCTGAGGGGATGGATCTTGATAGTGATACGTCCTTGTGACGGGAGTATTCTTGAACTGATTGATCTGAAAGAAAACTGCCAATACCCATAGATAATGCTTCAGTAAAAATTAACACTAATCCTGTAATGACAATCGTGCGGTTTGCCTGACTAGCTGAAGCAATCCCAGATAAAAGACCAACGGTAGATGCGAGACTGTCTTCTACTCCAAAGGTGAAATTCCGAACATATTCTGCTGCAGTCTTTTTTGACTGATGTTTCATAGTTTTAGTGTAGCAGGTACAATAGGTGAATGAAACGATTCTGGGATTGGTATCAGCGACACTATTTACTCAATGTTGGTATTTCTGCTGGGTTATTTAGTTTACAAGTAGTTCATTTGTTTTGGTTACTGACCCATGTTATTTGGCTACGTTTATTCGGTTCAAGTTTGTTTACTCCAACCGGGGTATTTGAGTGGTTGATTATTGTTGTTGATTACACTGAGATACCTGCTTTGTTTTCAACTGGTCTATTATATGTTTATCAACTTAGAAAACAGTTCTCATTTAAGACGAGTTGGTTTTTATTTTCACTAGTCGTTCAATTGGTACATATTTTTTGGATTACGGACGAGTTTGTCCTGGGGCAATTTGCGGGACAAGGTTCAAATTTGCCTGGATGGGTGGCATGGGTGGCAATTTTGATCGATTATTTAGAGGTGCCTGTGATTATAGAAACGATAAAATTGTTCTTTTCTGCATTGAAACACGGAAATACCAAGGATGCATTGGAGGCTATTCGCTCCCGTGATTAGTTGGTAAATTCCACTTTGATTTGTTCGATTTCGTTTTCTACTTGAGACAATTTTTCTTTAATATATTTTGATAATTCTAATCCGCGACGAAATTTGGGAATACTTTTTTCGATATCAATCTGACCTGATTCAAATGACGCGACAACTTCTTCTAATTCTTTGAAGGCTTCGGCTAAAGTGAGTTCTGATATAGATTTCATGTCAGCGTGGACTTGTCTTTAACTGTTGACCTTATTCTACCATCTGAAATCTGGAGCGAAATAGACTGACCCACTTCTACTTCGTTTATTGATCTGATAATTTTTCCGGCATCGTCTCGCAATAAACTGAAGCCACGTTTTAATGTCTCTTCGTAATCAAAATTTTTGACAAGACGAGATAAAGAATCTGCTTTTGTAATTAGTTTCGCCATATCATTTTGCATAGCTGTCCAAATTTTTTCTTTTTGATTATCAGTTTGTTGTTTTTTATTTGTGATTTGGTACTTAATTTGATTTGCTGCGTTGTGCAAACGATTTAAATATATATCAAAAAGTTTTTTTGGTTGCGATGACGCTCTCTCTATGGACGAGAGATGTCTTTGGAGATGATATTTTTTGTCACTTATCGCCACTTCAATTGCATGAATTAAACGCACGATCTGATGGTTTACTGCTGATAAATATTCATCCCTATGTTTGACGAGTAATTCGGCTGCGTTTGAAGGAGTAGATGCTCGAAGATCAGCCGCTAGATCACAGAGCGAAATATCTTTTTCGTGACCAATTCCACAAATAACCGGTACTTTACTGCCAAAAACTGCTCGAACTACATGTTCATTATTAAATGCTTGAAGATCTTCCAATGATCCCCCACCCCGAGTAAGAATAAGACAATCCAATTGAAGCTCTGGATGAGTATTGCAATATTCAAAAACTTTTATAATAGACTCTGGAGCAGAAGTTCCTTGGACTTGGACGGGGAAGAACTTAATTTTTATGCCACCAAACCTGGCTTTGAGAACTTTTACGACGTCGTTATATGCATCACTTCCAAGAGCTGTAATAAGCCCTACGGTTTGTGGAAATTGAGGTATAGATCTTTTTCGTAATTGGTCAAATATTCCCTCTTTCTCCAATTGAAGTCGAAGTTTTTCATAAGCTAGTTTCAGTGCGCCTTCGCCTGCTGGAATTATTTTATTGGCATTGAGACTAAATTTGCCAGATTTTTGATGAAGACCAGGCACACCAGTTATTTGAACCTTCATGCCAACTTCTAAACTTTGCCAGCCTGCGATGTTGTACGTGACTGCAAATACATTGAGATTTGCTGATTCATCTTTTACTGTCAAATATAACCATTTCGCCTGATATGGCTTGTATTCACTTATCTCACCTTCGACAGTCACTTCGCCTGTTTGTTTTAGGTACAGACCGATATATTCATTAAATTCGCTGACTTGGAAAATTTTTTCCATTTACCTATTATATAAGTAGTTTAATTTTATTCCTCTTGCAAACGAGTTGCATTTTATATAGGATAGATTTATGAGAAAACGTTTTTTGATCGTCGGAATAGCAGTTGCAATATTGTTGCTCGTTACTCTAGGCATAATAATCTTAGTCAGAAGCAATAATCTGGAATCCCAACAGAGTCAACATATTGTTACTTCATTTTATCCGGTCTTTTTTCTCACCCGAGAAATTGTCGGAAACAGAATGGATGTCGTCAATTTGACCCCAGCAGGAGTAGAACCTCATGACTATGAACTGACACCTAAAAATGTTTCAGATATTGAAACAGCTATTTTGACTGTTGTGGTTGGTGGTGTAGAACATTGGATTGATAGTGTGCCGCAAGATAGTCTTTTGAAAGTAGGGAAAGACATTCAAACATCTAATGATCCACATATTTGGCTAGATCCATTATTGGCTATTCAAATGAGCCAAGCTATCTCACTACGCCTACAAAAAATTGATCCAGTACATGCTAAAGAATATAAAGAACGAACTGAGATTCTGGTAAAAAAATTGGATGCACTTGATACTGATTTTCGCAATTCCCTTAAGACATGCAAACTACGCACATTGGTTACATCCCATTCGGCTTGGGCATATCTTGCTTCACGGTATGGTTTGGTACAAGTACCAATTGCAGGACTCGACCCAGAGCAGGAGCCGTCAGCTAAAGATCTGTCAAACGTTATAACAACAGTGAAACAACAAAATGTTAAGACTGTATTTTTTGAATCGCTCACTAGTTCTAAATTAGCAGAAACAATAGCAAAAGAAACAGGAGTGGATGTCTTAGAATTAAACCCACTCGAAGGCTTGACCACAGAACAAGAAAGACAACATGATGACTATTTCACAATTCAGCATAGAAACTTGGAACAGTTAAGGAAGGGGTTGGCGTGCCCATGAGTTCATCTATTGTTCATTTCGATGATGTAAATTTTACTTACAGGAACATGGAAGTTTTGGAACATATTAGCCTGGATATTGCTCAAGGCGACTATGTAGGAGTTATTGGACCAAACGGAAGTGGGAAAACTACTTTACTGAAATTGCTTTTAGGAATTTTACCTCTCCAATCGGGAAAAATTGAGCTATTTGATACACCAATACAATCATTTACTAACTGGAGACGAATAGGGTATGTGGCACAGCGTCCATTGGCACAAACCTTGCATTTTCCTATTACTGCTTTGGAAGTTGTCATGATGAACCCAAGAGTCACTGTTTCGACAGCAAAAGAGTCGCTTAAATCCGTAGATTTGCTAGATTTGGCCAACAGACCAATTATGGAACTGTCTGGTGGACAGCAGCAACGAGTATTTATCGCTCGAGCTATGGCTACACACCCAGATTTGTTGGTTTTAGATGAACCGACTGTCGGAGTGGACGGTGAATCACAAGAATTGTTTTATGGCTTGTTAAAAAAATTGAATACTCAATCCGGAGTGACACTAATACTGGTTTCTCATGATATTGACGTGGTTGCCCATGAAGTAAAAACAGTTATTTGTGTGAACAAGCGACTTATGTGTCACGGCAAGCCCAAAGAAGTCATGGAAGGAGATTTTATTCATTCACTTTATGGATCACATTTACGTATGGTGGTTCATGGCCATTAACCTATGTTAGAAATTTTTCAATATACCTTCATGCAGCGGGCTTTTTTGGCTGGTGTTGTTATTGCGATTATTGCACCATTGATTGGGTCTTTTTTGGTCATGCGTAGGTTTTCATTGATTGCTGATACTTTATCGCATGTAGCCCTATCAGGAATTGCTTTTTCTGGACTGTTCGGCTTGCCGTTTTTTGTCAGCACTTTTGGCGTCACGGCAATTGCAGGAATATTTATTGAGCATTTACGATCACAAGGAAAAATTCCCGGCGAGACAGTATTGGCCATGTTTTTACCCGGAGGCCTGGCATTGTCTATTGTTTTAGTCGCACTGAGTGGTGGAGGTGGGGTTAATTTGGTCAGCTATTTGTTTGGAAGCATTACTACGGTTCAAACTTCTGATTTGTGGGTGGTTGTTTGTTTAGGTATTTCAATTAGTGTGATTTTGTGGAGATTGCGGCGGCATTTACTATTAGTTAGTTTCGATGAAGATGCGGCAAAAATAGCAGGCTTGCCTGTAAAAACTTTAAATTATTTATTAATTTTGATTACTGCTATTACTGTGACCGTGGCGATGCGCATTGTGGGGGTATTGCTTATTGGAGCATTGCTTGTGATCCCAACAATGACGGCAGTTCGTGTGGCTCGAAGTTTTACTCAAAGTTTACTTTGGGGCGTATTTTTTGCACTGGTTGCTGTGGTTTTAGGTTTGTTTGTCAGCTTTTATTTGAATATTCCGGCTGGAGGAGCAATTGTTTTGACATCTCTCGCCTTGTTTGGATTGATCTCAGTATTATTTTAAGGCAACGAAACTATATTATTTCGAAAAATAATCAGCTGGTCTTTTTCTAAAGAACGTAAGCTCTGAATAATTTCTGCGGTAGACTTTTGATAATTCACTTTGAGTTTTTCTATTAGCTCATCTTGTGATAACGAATCTTCTCGTAGTAGATCGATAATCCTCCCGCGTAAGAACCGAGCCGTGTAAATAAATGGAACCGAATTTTTTATTGGAGTAGTTTTTACTCTGCGAAGATTGTGAGCTGACCCATAATCCATTAAAGCCTGATGCCAAGACCACGACTGCCCTATTGGAAGTAATTTTTCTGCAAATTGTTGTATAACTTGAGGAGGTTGAGGAATTTGATCAAAAAAGTGGTGCTGTATTATTTGGCGAATATTTGTATCTACAGCTGCTACATTTAGATGAAAGGCAAATACTTGAATTGCTCGAGCCGTGTACAAACCCACGCCAGGAAGTTGGCAGAGTTGCTTTTCAGAAGACGGAAATTTGCCACCGTACTCACCGACAATTGTCTGAGCAATTTTATGTAGGTATAGAGCCCGACGGTTGTAACCTAGTCCTTGCCAATAGCGAATGACTTCTGAAACACTTGAATTGGCCAATATAAATACATTCGGGAAGCGAAACAGGAATTTGTTGTACTTGTCTATAACTCTAGAGACTTGGGTTTGCTGTAACATCATTTCAGAGACCAAAATTGCATATGGATCTGCTGTATGACGCCAAGGTAAATCCCGCTTATTTTCTTGCCACCAAGAAAAAATTTTGTTCTGAAATTGTTTTTTTGTCATACCCTATATAATTTTTTCAGGCTATTTTCAGTTTCGTATTGTAATCTATTTTTATGAAGGAGGTGAGCAAATATCGATGAACGTCTCGTTGTATATATATTGGAGCGTGAGGACTAAGTATATACGAACAAGACAAGAAATATATTAGCCCTACTCATCATGTCTAGTAAACAGCCCCTTATCTAATATGGGGCTGTTTCAGTTTTGTTTACTAGAGCTTCTTTTTGGGATTTAGATAATTTTTTTATTTCAGCTTCACGCTTTAGAGCGGAACTTTTTGTCGGACATTTTTCAGTATAGACGAGAGTAAAACTAGAAAATCTGCGTAGATATTTGGCGCCTTTTTTTTGGAAATGTTGACACAATCTAGCTTTGATATCTATGGTCTGACCTGTATAGAGCGTGTTTGCAGATGTGCGAAGTATATATACTGTGTATTGGGACATCTTTTCACTATATACTACAGTGGATGATTTCTTTTTTAAAAGAATCCCGACCAGCATTGGTATTGTTTGTTTTATTGATAATGGGAATTGTTTTAACACTTGGCTCGGTGACTTTATTTGTAAAAGTGAGAAGTGAAGTTTTGGAACGTGAAGCATTAACTTTTGATACTTCAATTAGTGAGAGCATATATCTGATACGAACACCACTAATGACTAATGTAATGATGATTATCACGAATTTTGGAGGGGTTTATATCATTTTTTTGACAATGGCAATGAGTGCTTATTTATTTTTAAAAGGTCATAGGCCTGAAGCGAGTCTTTTTTTGTTTTTATTGGCAATGGGAATTTTTTTGAATATTCTGCTCAAAGCAGGAACTATGCGTCCTCGACCTACAACAAACGCTTTAATTATAGAAACTGATTCCAGTTTTCCATCAGGACATGCAATGAATTCATTTGTGTTTTATACCACATGTTCATATTTAGTATTCCATTTTACGAAAAGTAGAGAAAAAACCATTTTTGCGTTCATTTGTTCAGGAATACTTATTGGACTGATAGGATTTAGCCGAGTTTATTTAGGTGTGCACTACCCAACGGACATATTAGCTGGTTACGCTGCGGGTATGGTCTGGTTTGGATCAGTGTTGGTTAGTCAAAAAGCAATGGTATTTTTTAAATTGTTTCGATCTAGGTCTCGTTGATTAAGGACGACAATTTGGCCAATTATTCACCGCACTTGGATCTTGAGAAAGAATGTATGCCGTTGTCTCAATCGCCGCCTCTGGATCGAAGCGCAAATTTGGATTTGGGTCTTGATTCATCTTTTGTCGATAACTCTCCCAGGTGGGAACTGAAAACTGAAACATGCCAGCGTATTGGCCATTTTGAGCAACTGAACTGAACCCTGATTCACAAATTGCAATGTGGCGAATGATATTTGGATCAACATGGTAATAGTGTCCATATGTATTTGTCAACTCATATATCTGACTCGAACTGAGTTTCGGAGTGGGCAGAACTACTATTGTGGGGGTAGGGGTTGTGGTAGGAGGCAAAAAAGTCGGGCTTGGGGTGGAAGTAGGTGTCTGTGTCGGAAGAGTGGTGGGTGTGGGCAAAACTCCAACTGTGCGACTGGGATTAGACATGGGTGCTGAAAGCACTTTTTGACCAACTGCCACAGTGGTGTATGTAGTAAATAGCGCAAGTACAAGTAGTATTCCCCGAGCCATCGGATGTATTATCTCATAACGTGGCTGTTCAGCTTCTATTAAGGTAGGCCTTTTATGATTTGGATATGAAACGGATTCCCTTGTTAGTCAAAATTTTAGCGCTGGTTTTACTGGTAGGTGTTGGCTGGTGGGTCAAAACAAGACTTAGCAGTAGCAGCTCAGAGACTACATATCAAACAGCAACAGCTGAAAAAGGCACTCTGGTGGTTAGCGTGAGCGCCTCAGGCCAAACGGCTAATACAAACTCTAGTTCGGTCACCACTTCCGTATCTGGAGTAGTGTCAAAAGTGTATGTAAAAAATGGAGATGTTGTTCATACTGGTGATAAATTGGCTGAGTTAGATCTAGATCTCAGTTCTCGTCAAACTTTTTTATCTGCTTTGGCGTCATATCAATCGGCAAAAAACTCTTTAGAGTCTGCAAAAACCAATCTTTATACCCTGCAAGCAACATTATTTTCTGCTAATCAAAAATTTATCAATGACGCGGCAGCTCGCGATTTAGAGACTACTGACCCTACATACATTCAGGAATATGCCACATGGCTAGCTGCTGAATCAAGTTATAAAAATCAACAAAATGTCATCGCTCAAGCTCATGCAGGACTTACTAGCTCTTGGTTGAACTATATGCATAGTTCGCCGATTATTTATGCACCAATTTCCGGAAAAATTTCTGGACTATCTTTGCAAAAAGGTATGGTAATTAATGGCACGTCCGAAAGTTCACAAAAAATTGCTACTATCATGACAGACACTCTTCCGACAGTTTCAGTTAACCTAACTGATATCGACGTATCGAAGGTAGATGTAGGAGACAAGGTTACACTGACATTTGATGCCTTGGGGGACAAAACGTTTATTGGACATGTCTTAAGTGTAGATTTGTCTGGAACTACTTCGTCGAATGTGACGAGTTATCCAGTGGTGATTACCCTAGAGGAAGCAAATCCGGCAATTTTGGCAAACATGAGCACAACGGCACATATTATTACTGATACAAAAGATGGAGTATTACTAGCCCCCTCTTCGGCTGTTAAAACCAGCAATGGTCAAACTACAGTTCAAATTATGAAGAATAATCAACCACAAACAACAACTGTAGAAGTTGGTCAGTCGTCTGATACTCAAACAGAAATTATTTCTGGAGTTTCTGAAGGTGATGTAGTGGTCACATCAACCTCTACCTCATCAACTTCAGGAACATCATCAACCAGTACGACTTCAGTATTTAGTCGGACATTTAGCGGCGGAGGTGCCGTGCGAATTGCACGATAATTACATGATTCAGGTGGAGCATTTGTATAAAATTTATAACTCTGGTGGGAGCGAGACAGTTGCGTTATCTGATATTAACTTTTCAGTCAGCAAAGGAGAATTTGTGGCTATTATGGGTCCATCTGGATCTGGTAAATCCACTCTAATGCATATTTTAGGAGCGCTCGATACGCCCACAAAAGGAGAGTACATTCTCGAAGGAGAATCAGTATCGCATTTGAATGAAGATGAACTGGCAATGATTCGTAATCAGAAAATTGGTTTTATTTTTCAAGCTTTTAATCTTTTGCCTCGAACTTCAGCACTAAAAAATGTCATGTTGCCTATGAGATATGCTGGAATTGAAAAAGAAAAACGTTTGGAGATAGCAAAAAAATATCTAGAAATGGTCGGTCTCGGCGATCGCTTGCTCCATACATCAAATCAGCTTTCTGGTGGTCAACAGCAGCGAGTCGCTATTGCTCGGGGAATAGCTATGAACCCGGCAATTTTGCTCGCTGATGAACCGACGGGAAATATTGCCTCATCGCAGGCCGAAGAGATTATGGCCATATTCAAGAAACTAAACAATGAAGGCCATACGATCGTCATGATTACTCATGAACCAGATATTGCTGCTCATGCTCAACGAACAATCCTGATTAAAGATGGAAAAATTGTAGGAGATAAAAAGAACAGGAATCATTAATATGGAATTTTCTGAAACATTCGTAGAGGCATTATCTACACTTACTCTCAATAAATTACGAACCAGTTTAGCTGTTTTAGGGATCGTAATTGGTATTGGCAGTGTGATTGCACTGATTTCCTTGGGACAAGGAAGCCAAAAAGCGATTGAGAACCAAATTAATTCTTTGGGAGCAAATATGTTGACTATAAATCCAGGGGCTCAATCCAGCGGTCCTGTACGTAGTGCGAGCGCTGTCACAACTTTGACTAATGATGATGCCACGGCAATTAAGACTGCTATCCAAACAGTGGCAGCAGTGTCTCCAGAAGTGGATGGTAGGTTGCAGCTACAGTATGCAAAAAATAATACTAATGTTCGCGTAAATGGAGTACTGGCAAGTTATGCTCAAGTTCATAAAATATCTGTAAGTAGTGGGGTGTTTATTTCTGATACTGATGAGGCTTCAATGAAAAAAGTAGTAGTACTCGGCCCACAAACGGCGGCAGACTTATTTACCGAAGGAACAGATCCTATTGGTCAAACAATTCGTATTAAAGGCATGGCATTTCAGGTGATTGGAATTACCACATCCAAAGGTGGAACCGGTTTCCAAAATCAGGATGATGTTGCATATATCCCCTTGTCTGTGGCCCAAAAACAGCTCTTTGGACAAACATATTTGAATACGATTTCATTAGAAGCCAAAAGCTCAGACATCATGGTTCAGGCTCAAGATGAAGTAGGCTATTTATTGTTGGCACGACACAAACTGACTGATCCAGCAAAAGCTGATTTTTCGATTTTTTCTCAAGCAGATATTTTAAATACTGCTTCGAGTACGACAAGTACGTTTACTACGCTATTGGCAGGTATTGCTGCTATATCACTTTTTGTAGGAGGAATTGGGATTATGAATATTATGTTGGTCACAGTTACAGAACGTACTAGAGAGATTGGTCTACGCAAAGCGTTGGGTGCAAAGAAAAAAACAATTATCACACAATTTTTAACTGAAGCGGTGATTCTGACATTTACGGGAGGTTTTATCGGAATGTTGTTTGGAGCTGGTGTGTCTTTTGTATTGTCCCAAGTGATAAGTACTCCATTTACTCTCTCAGGACAAGCAATTTTACTCGCAGTTGGTGTATCAGGTGTTATTGGGGTGCTTTTTGGTTGGTATCCGGCACAAAAGGCCGCATCACTTCAACCAATTGAAGCACTGCGTTACGAATAAAAGGAGGTGATTATTTATGAAATATAAACAACTTATTCTTTGTGGAATAGCAATTGTAGTGGTAGGAGTCGCAAGTTTTTTTGGCGGTATGCAATATCAAAAACGACAAAGAAATACTATGTTTATTCAAGGCAGAGGAGGGGCAAGACAAGCCGTGCCAATGGGACAAAGTTTTCGACCTGCTGCTGGTGAAGTATCAAGCATTGATGATAAATCCATTACTATAAAACTAATGGATAACAGTAGCAAAATTATTATTTTGTCTGAAAAGACAATATTTAATAAAACTACTGAAGGAAATAAAGCTGATATAAAATCTGGAGATAAAATTTCAGTATTTGGTACAACTAATTCGGATGGAAGTATTACAGCAAATACTATATCCATAGGAGGCGTGTCCATTCCTACAAAATAATTAGAAATATAAATAGCGCTTAGCCCAGGCGCTATTTTGGTGACCAAAGAAGCATAAATCTGGTGCCAAATTTTCTTTTTATGGCCCAGTCACGGATCTGCTGGCGTAGTTCGACCTTTTTAATAGAGGCTTTTCTGGTCTGAGGATCTTCTTCATTGGTATAAGCAAAGGCTTCACCAGTTGCCGATATGTCCGCAACAACAACGACGTGGCCAACGATACCAGCACGAGGCGTACGAGTACCTGATAAATATACAAATGACCCTTTTTTAAATTCAATTTTTGAAAGGTCTGTTTTGGCCATGTTTGAATTTATTTGTTGCTTATCAAAATATTGTTGGGGCAATAATTCGTCAATTTGAGCTGGGGATAAGAACCAAAATTTTTTGGGTTCGAGCTGAAGATTTGGTTTATTTGGATATTCGCTATTATTCCAGACATCGGCTGATAATGGGCCGCAAATAAGATCGCCTTGATTGTCTACACCTTCTGGCAAACCAATACTATTAATTACATCTTCAATCGGTCGATTGAGATATCGTGTATCTAAGGGTGAAACGACTGAAATCTTTTCCGGTGACCTGGTTGGTACTATTGGCCGCGGAGGAAGCGACTCGGTAGACATGGTTCCAGCAAGAACTGCAGCAGAAAAAACATTTCTAATATCTGAATGTTCGGACATAGAATGATTTTACAACGTTACTAGATAAAAAAAGCGCTCGGGGATTATTGCTATCCACGAGCGCTGGGGATTATTGTTGGGCTGTAGGAATTAGCGGAAGCAAATCTTCTGGGGATTTTAATTGACGAATATTTTGTGCCGCCAAACGTAAGCCGTCGGCTTGCCAAAAAAGACTCAAGACCACATCAGAATTTTCTAGACGATACACTTGGCGTCTTACGCTTGAGTAGAATTGTTTGTCGCTCCAGGTAAATGTTGGCTGGCTCCAGCCAACAGGAGTGTCACATACACAGGCTAGTGGCAGATGTTCCCACAAACTGTCTAGGGCTCTGGGCTCGACTTTGATAATTCTTTTTTCTTGTTCATCGAACATAGTTACTAAATACGACTGATATCCAGATTGAGTCGCAACTTTTAAGTAACGCATTTGAGTGACACGATTGATATCGACTCGGTGACAAACCCCGTCGATATCCACTAACGACAGCACGTCGGATATTATTATTGACATACAACCTCCTGGCGAAATTTTTCTGCTAAATCGTTGAGATAGGCAGTTTTCTGAAGCACCAAATGGTCACGAAACTGATGGTCTCCAGGCCAGTCCCAATGGACGAGCATTACCTTTGTGTACCAATAATCTGAGCTGATCAACTCTTGATCGTCGACTAAAACCTTGAAGCCATAAAACCCATTTACACTTCGGGATCCGAGTAGTTTATAGCCATTGTCCAAAATTTGGACATGTGGGTCTGAGGCGAGTTCACGAAGAATATTGATCAGTGTCTGTCCTTTTACGGATTGCGAAAGTTCAATCTCACAAATGATATGCTGCATATTTCCTCCTACAGCTTTTGAAAGTACTAGATTTTAGGCTAAATATTGGGCGCAAATGCCCATAAATTAGCTAACTGGAGTAATTATCTCACTTTGTGGTCAAAACCACAAATACTATAAGATATTTATGAATTTAAACATTTAGATTGGTAGAATGATAAAATTAGCCTTGTATTGTGGGATCGTTATGGAGCGCCCTCCGGGCTAACCGTTAGCCGACCCACTTTAAATACTGTGGGATCGTCTAATGGTAGGACAACGGACTCTGAATCCGTTTATCTTGGTTCGAATCCAGGTCCCACAGCCATAGTATTAATGTCTGAGGATTTTTTCCAGTGGTCTACCTTTTGCTAATTCATCTACAAGTTTGTCTAAATATCTGACTTTTTGTGTAAGTGGGTTTGTAATTTCTTCTATACGATACCCACAAATGACACCAGTGATCTGATGGGCGTTGGGGTGTAGTTTTGCTTGATCAAAAAATTGTAGAAATGTATCTGCACTTTCAATTTCGTGTTGAAGTTTTTTATCATCAAAACCAGTAAGCCATTTGATTACTTCATTTAGTTCTGCTTTTGTTCGACCTTTTCTTTCAACTTTCGCGACATAGCTCGGGTATACATCGGCAAACAACATTTTTGCAATACGCTCGTCATGTTTAGGATTATTTTGCATAACTTTATTTCAGTCTGATTAACTGACCTTTTCTTTTGACAATATTCTTGTAATCCCATTGGATGGTTTGAGACTTTTGTAACCATCGGATTAGATCTTTTTCATTTATTTCTGACACATCCGTATAAAAAATTGAGGCATCTTTAAATTTTCCACCTTTGATATTTAAGCCGCTTTCATCAAAATCTGAGCCACTCCAAAACATCAATCGAATACCTCGTTTTTCTTTACTAAACCCGACAATAGGATTGCCATCTAAAAACCATACTGGATGAGAATGCCAAACTTTGTTTTCTGCCTCAGGCAGTTTGTCATTAATAATTCTGGCCAATTCAATGCAGATTTTTTCATCTGCAGAGCTTTGACTGGTGATATAGGATTTTATTTCAGGATTGATCATTGAATAAGTTGGTACAATTATAAGTAAATTATTAGTAATTTGATATACTAATTACTTATGAAATCTGTTGCCTTACAAGCCCTTCTTAGTGATTTAAAAAATGCCCATACTTACTTACTCCAGACGATGGAAGGTGTGACAGAAGAGGTGGCACATTTTCAGCCAGCAGGGACGGCTAACCCAATTGCCGGTACATATGCTCATTTGGTTTTTTCTGAGGATTTCTTTTTAAATTTTTTTATTAAAAAAACCCAGCCATTATTTGATTCTGAATGGAAAGATAAAACTGGGATAAGCGAGAATCAACCAACTGATTGGGCAGAGGCATATCCTAAATGACTAAGAACTGTAAAGATTCAGATACCAGCCGTACATGAGTATGCCAAAGCAGTATTTACTGAAACTGAAAACTTTGTGGAAGCAATGGAGGATGAAGACCTGAAAAAGAATATAGATATGAGTATGTTTGGCATGGGGAGTAGACCACAGGGAGACATGATTCACATGATGATATTGGGACACATTTGGAGCATTATGGGAGAAATTTCTGTATTGAAGGGTTTACAAAGACTTAAGGGGTATCCCTTTTAATTTTTGTAGAAATAAATTTTTCATATAACCATACATTGCCACAGATCAGAGTAAGACCATATATATAATCTTCAAATGGAATTGTGTAGATAAAATTTTGAGATAAATATGCTTGTGAATATTCGACGACTGGACGACTGGTCAGATATCCATTAAAAATGGTCGTTAAAAAAAGTGTTAGTATCGCAAAAAATAAAAATGAATTTCTGTTAAACAGATTACTTGCGAAACTCAAAATTTGAATTAACAAAAAACTCAGTAATACAACAATCATATATATTGGACTTCTAAAAATAGCGATTAAGGTTAAACAAAAAGTGAGTCCAAGTAATATATAACGAAAGCTGGTTGTAGTATTAAGAAATTTTAAGGATTTAATATTTACCCAAAGCAATAAACAACTCCATGGCACAGTGAAGAAAAACATGATTTCTTCTAAAGGTAATTTAAAAACCCTAATAGGCAATGTATAGAGAGGGTTAAAGGACCACCAGATATTGGTGACTATATGATCCCAAATTAGAAATGGAATTGACATGATTACCATCGCCTTCAAAGCCGCAGATGGCTGAGGAAGAGTTTTTTTTGTAAATAAAATTCCTAATGTAGAAAATATTAGTATTAATACATTAAAACTCAAATATTCTATTCTCATAAGATAATAATATTTTTTATCGCGGTGAAAATAACGCGCAGTTTGCTGGGTTTAATTTTTTTTGTCCAGACTATTGAAGGATTTTTTAGAATTTGGCGAGCTGTCCAGTCATACATATCTGCAGCAGTCTTTATAGGGACGAGATATTTTTTGGGGATAAATTTATATCCTTGAGATGCCTGAGATTGGATATTTAAATAACTTTGTATGTGATGACTAACACATCTTGCCCACAATTTTGGATTAGATTTTTCTTTGTCAGAATACCCTAAGTAATTGCGCCCCAAGTCGAAATCCTCTTTAACATCACGTATAAAGTTTACATATTGCATAGCTTGTCCTTGAAGAGCAGCAGTTGATAAAGACACTTCAGGTAGATTTAAAATTTTGGCCATCATGAGACCAATTACTTCAGCAGATCCATACATATATTTTTTTAGCTCAGAAAAATCTGCATAATGGTGCTTTTTTAAGTCACTGCGCATGGCTTGCCAAAAGGCTTCAATCCAATCCCAAGAAAAGTTTTTTCTTTTGGCTAATTCAACAAATTCGACGACAATTTGTTGGGAACAGTGATCCGATTCCCAACATTTTTTGGTTTGCGTCCACATGTGTTCAAAGTCTTTAATGTTTGGATTTGGAGAATCGACAAAATCATCAATGACTCTGACATATGCATATAGATTAAAGACATCTTTTTTTGTTTGTCCTGAAAAAAACAGGCTGGAATAATAATACGTGACACTTCCTTGTTTAAATATTTGGTCTGTATGAGAATCCGATTGGTGAATTTTTTTGGCAACTATTTGACTAGAGATTAATGCCATAGGTAGCCCTACTCCAGGATTGGCATTCTGTCCCGTGTAAAATAGGTTTGATATTTGCGGATGATGATTTGCTGGTCTTCCCCACAGCGATTGTGTAAATGAATGAGCCAATCCTAAAGCTGATCCGCCAAATGTGTTGTAATCTAATCTAAAGTCTTGTGGAGAAAATATTTTTTTGACCACTAGATGTGAGCTTATTTTTGAAGAAAAAACATCTTCCAACTTTCTAATCGCCTGATCAGAAAATTTGGCTATTTGAGACTCTGAGAAATTAGTTTTCGAAGGCACAGGGATGAGAACAAATAATTCTTCATAATTTTTCGGGGCGATGGTTTTATCCGAAGCAGTACGCATGGAAATATACATAGAAGGATCTGAGGATAAAACTTTTTGATCAAAAATTTCAGCAAAATTTAAATTCCAATCTTTTGCAATATATACTGTGTGATGGATCGGTTGAGGGAGTTTTTTATCTAGACCCAAATATAATAGAACAGCAGAAAATGATAGCTGTTTTTTAGACCAATCTGTTTTGGAAATAGATTTGGGTAAAAGTTGTGTTTCAAAATAAGGAATATCGCAAGCTGCAACGTAATAGTCAGCGGAATACTGGTTTTTTGAGGTATGAACACTGGCGATTTGTTTAGAAGATACATTTACTGACATTACTGGTTCATTAGTGACAATTTTTACACCATTTTCGTGCGCCAGACTCTCCAATGCATCAACAAACTTGCCCATTCCACCTTTCGGATAATACACACCTAAACCAAAATCCGCCCAACATAAAAGTGAAAACAATGCTGGAGTTCGATTCGGGGATGAGCCCAAAAATGCTGCATGAAATTCGAGAATCTTTTGAAGTTTTGGTGATGAAAAATATTTTTTGACCAAACCATGCCAGGATTCCCAAAAACGGATTTTTGTGATTAAAATCCAAAGAGCCTTATAATTTTTAAGATTAAGCCAGGCAGAGAGAGACCAGATATCTTCATACACCAATTGGCAAACGGATGCATCATACGCTTGATGCATATCATCTAAAAACTTGGTTAATTTCTCACCTGCTCCAGCTTCAATTGAATCGAATAGTTTTTTGTTTTGTACTAGATTATCTTGCAAAACTACATGTTGATTATCGGAACCAAAAACTATTTGATATCGAGGATTTAATCGTATCAAATCGTAATACTCTGATGTTTTTTTGCCAAAAATATTGAAAAAATGCTCAAATACTTCGGGCATTAGATACCATGATGGACCCATATCAAATTGAAAGCTGTTGGCGGAAAGTGTACGGGCTCTGCCTCCTAATGATGAATTTTTCTCAATTATTGTTACTTCGTACCCAGATTTTGCAAGTAACGATGCCGTGGCTAGACCCGCCACTCCACCTCCTATTACAATTACACTTTTGTTACTTACCATGTCAGTTACGATTTTGCCTTAGTTTATATTTTTTTGACAGTCCTGACATTGACCAAAGAATTCAAGCAAATGCGCTGTTACCTTAAAGCTTTTCATATCGGCAATCTCTTTTTCAGTTTGGTCTAGATTATTTTCAAGGTCAAAACATTCGATCCTGCCGCAAATGTTGCAAACTAGATGGTGATGATGCCCTTTTTCAACTAACTCATATCGTTTTTTGCCATCACCAAATTCGACTGACGTGACTTGACGCTGGGCAATCAAAAAATCTATATCTCGATAAATAGTCGTTTTGTTGGCTCTAACTTGCGATAGAATATCTTGTACAGACACTGGCGTATTACTAGTTTTTAGTACATCTAGAATAGATTTACGGACTGGAGTCATGCGGACTGAGTTAGGGTAGGACATATTAAAATAATGCAGTCTGAGTAAGAGAGTTGCTATCTACTGGATAACTAAAATCTAATTCTACTTCGCGAGGATTGTTCCAATGATCTATAAAAGAGAGTTTTTTGTGCCTTTGGGCATAGTCATAGATATCCCGAGTAATTGCCACATCCATTTCACAATATTTTTTTAATAAAGCTAAACTTTCTGGGTCGTGTTTTTCCCAATATAAGATAGCATTTTCTCCTGAGTCTATTTTGCCAATTTTTAACGTTTGTTTAGCGATTTTATTTAAGGAGGTACGATGCCCTGTGGCATCTTTTATTTTGGCCAAAATATCGAAGTGAGGCAATTTTGGCCACTGAGCAGGGGCATAAGGGATAAGGGCAGGGACATCAAATCCCAACGTATTAAAACCGATTATGCGATCTGCTTCTAAAAATAGTTTCCACATGCGGTCAAACTCTCCATCCCAAAAACTGAGCATTTGACCTGAAGTCTCTTGTCCTGATGGGTCAACGGTACGCTGATATAACGAGACAATGGAAACTCCAAGATCTTCAGGTTTGGTTTTTGTTTCGTTAAAAAATGACTTGGTTTCTATATCAAAAATAACTTCGTGCATAGCGGATTGACAGTTTACCAGTTTTTCAGGGCTTTTTCTTGGCTTTGTGGATTTCTTTTTTTAGATCCTCTTTGACTTTTTTGGTGACTGACCTTACCTCCTCCTCGATCTGGTTGCCTGCATGTTGGTTGATATAGACCCAGATGGAGATGTCGTGTGGTCGATCGGTGATATGTGAAATAAATTCGGCGTGTCGATCTTGAGGAAGTCTGGACAAGACTAGATTTAAAACATGGTGATGAATAATTTCATCGATTAATATTTCTAATTCTCGACGTTCTTCTTCTTCAATAGAATACATATCTAAGGCTTCGATCACGTCATCGATTTGGACCAGATGATCAAAAAAGACTTTAGTCATATTAGCTACTCATAATTAATGGTGGATTTTCTCTATTGTATTCTATTGGACCTAGAGGGATTTCATTTTTGGGATCATCTACAAATAGCAGGACGACTTTGCTTTTTTGGTGGCCATCTTTGAGCTGGAGATAGTCCATAACTTCAGGTGAACCTCCGAAGCTTTTTCCAGTAAATGCAGCTGGACCAGAATCACCCACTACTGCAATTATAACTTTGCCGTTTTTTGGATTTACGACTGCCACTTTACGATGCTTATACCAATCGCGTAAATATGGTAAGCGTGTTTGCCAGTCTGACAAGTAGAGTGTTTGAACGGCGACATAATATTTTTCTTTTTCTATCAAATCTGCTGTGAGAGCTTTTTTGGAAGGAGCGAAATACCCCCAGGCACCAAGACCTGGAGTAATGCCTGAGGCGAAAAACCCTCCATGCTGAGTTACTGTATCTCCAGGGAATCGAGGCAAATGTTGTTCCGCTCCAATGTAGCCGAAATTTGTATTTAGACGATTACCATCTAGTTCTGAAACTGCATGGATTCCGAGCACTGTGTGAATCGTTGATTCGACTTTGGATTCCCAATCGGACTTTAAGGATGCAGAAGGCTCAACTGATATTCCTTCCAAAGCTGATTGAATTTGTGAATGGGCATCTTGGGGTGTGGCTGGTCGAACTTCGGAACCTGAAGGCAACGCACCTTGAACAATGGCCCCTTGGGGAGCGGTGGAGAAAAACGCGGTTGTGGCTAGACCAACTGTCAGGAGTTTGGCTGCTCGAGTCCGTAAATTTCCAGGGCGAATCCCGGATGACTCTAAAAGTCCGACCGCTTGGGGATGGTGGGCCTTCAACAGAGTGGCAGATTGGAGACTTTTTAGTTTTAAACGAGATCTAATAATGCTTGTATTTAAGGCAGGTTTTTTCATAACGACTATGTTTGGCTGCCTATTAGTTTAGCGGAAATCTCGAATCTTTGGGCGACCTCATCTGGTCCAAGTATTTTAATGACCTGGTCCAAAGGCGGAGTAAATTTGGCTCCACAGATGGCAATTCGTAGCGTCATAAAGAAATCCCCCACTTTCCAGCCTTTTTCTTTGATCATTGGAACCAGAGTATCTCCAAGTTGGTTAAGATTTTCTTTGGCAAATTTTAAGTGACCCAGCGAGGATTGGGCGGAGGCGAATAGTGTGGGGTCGATATTGGGGCGATGGGACAAAAATATTGTTAAGTTGTCAAAATCTTTTAGAGTCACTAAACGATCTTTTACCAACGCAACACGTTTTATTAACTCCTCTTGAGAAAGGGGCTGGTTGGAGTATGGCTTAATTCGATCAGCGAGCTGAGCATCGTCAAGTTGACGAATATATTGACCATTGAACCAATCTAATTTTTCAAGATTCATCACTGGGTTGGATTTTTGGAAACCCTTCATATCAAAACCTGTGACAAACTCCCGGAGCGTGAAGAGTTCTTGGTTATTTTTCGGAGCCCAACCAAGCAAGATAACAAAATTTAGCACAGCTTCTGGCAGATATCCTTGAGCAAAAAACTCTTCACAAGATACATTACCCTTTCTCTTGGATAACTTTCCACCATCTGGATCTAAGATTGCTGTAGGATGACCATACTGTGGCATGGGTATGTCTAAGTATTGATGAATCAGAATGTGAAGCGGGGTACTTGTTAACCACTCTTGAGTACGGATTACATGAGAAATTTGTGAGTCAAAATCATCTATAGCAACCGCCAGATGATATGTAGGAAATATACCATCTGATTTGAGTAAAACAGTATCTGATAAGGTGTTTGTTTCCCAAGATATGTCTTTGTCTAAAACAAAATCATGATATGAGACCGTTTGGTTGTCTGGAATCTTTAGCTTGATGGCGCCAGAAGTAAAATGTTTGTCCCGACAAGGGTCGCGTAATTGGTTGGAATAGCCATCGGTTTTGGCATTTCTACCCTCACACTGACAATAAAAGGCGTAACCTGAAACCAGTAATTTATTTGCAGCTTGGGCATACAAACCTTCTCGAGCGCGTACAGACTGGACGGTTTCTGCATCCCAATTGAGTCCGCATATTTTGAGAATTTCGTGAATTTTTTCTCTCGCACCAGCAACTTCGCGTTTTTGATCTGTATCTTCGATACGCAACAAAAACTCGCCATTATCATGCTTGGCCAATGCATAGGCATAGGCGGCTGTGCGAAGACCCCCAATATGTAAAAATCCAGTTGGTGATGGGGCAAACCTAGTTCGAGTCATGGTTTAAATTTTACCATTTTGGGTGGTAAAATTGGGCTACATGGCTACTTTGACTGAAGTATCGGCAATTTCGCGCAAAGCAATTAAATTTGGAGCAGTTGGTCTGGTAGTACTAATGCTAATTCCTGGAGCTATTGCGCTGGCAAAAAAGTATTGGGCTCAAACACATCCAGCTCCACCTCCTGCCCCAACGGTTAAATATGGAAAGTTGCCTGAAATCGTTTTTCCCTCTAAAGATACTGACGTGACGCCTGAGTATAAATTGGAAACAATTCAAGGTGGACTACCAAGCTTAGTAAGTGTAGCAAAAGTATATGTAGTAGGTGTAAACAAGGCACGTCTGGTCAGCCTTGATAAACTGCGACAACAAGCTGGGGTATTAGGGTTTAGTAATGATCTAATTCCCTTAGATGAACAGACATATAAATTTGTCCATCCGAGCTTGCCAGCAGAAATTGTGTTTAACATTATTACGGGGACAGTAGCTTACCGATGGGACTGGACAACCGAACCGAAAATTTATAGCAGTCATGAAGTACCGCAAACAGCTGAAGCAATTGCCAGCAGTAGAAGTTTATTGACTCGAATGGGTCTTTTGACCTCGGAACTTGCTTCAGGGGATCCTAAAGTATTGTATTTGGTAGCCTCGGGTTCGGCAATTACTCCGATCGATACTCCTTATCAGGCAAATTTTACCCGGGTAGATTTTTTTAGACCAAACAAAGATACTATGCCAGTAGTTACAGGAGGTGGAGACACATCGCCTGTAAGTGTGTTGTTTAGTGGTGTAAGAGATCCAAATACAGGGGCTCAACGAGTTGCTCAATTGTCCTACCAATTTTCACCTACTTTGGATAATGATTTTGCGACTTACCCACTACGTCCGATTAGCCAAGCATGGGATGAATTGTTACAAGGACAGGGGTATATAGCTAGAAAAGCTGGACCAAAGGTAATTGTCCGTTTGGCATATTTAGCATATTACGAATCAAGTGATCCGCAAGGTTTTTTACAGCCAGTCTATGTATTTGAAGGAGATGGAGCATTTAAAGCTTATGTACCTGCAATAAGCCATGATTATGTGAATTCACCTTCTCCTACAGCCGCGCCAGTTACTGAGACCCCAACGAGCCCGATACCGACGCAGTAGTACTAGAGTCAGAATATAGCCAGTTTATTAGTTTATGAGTATCTCCAAATCTGTCTTGGCTACCTAAGATGGCAATCAGAACATTTTTATTGTCACGATCTACTTCACTAATGAGTGACTCGCCAGCTTTTTCAGTGAACCCAGTTTTTACCCCTAATACGCCAGGGATTTTACCCAAAAGTTCATTGGTATTGGTCAAAATAAATGATTGTTGGTGATCTTGGGTGTCTATAATGGAATTTTCAGTTGAAACGATTCGTTTAAACAATGGATTGCGCATTGCTTGTGCAGCCAGGCGTGACAGGTCCGCTGCGCTACTAAAGTGGCCCTCTTCATCTAACCCAGTAGGATTTTTGAAATAGGTATGCTGTAAACCTAGATCGGTAACTGTTTTATTCATCTCCGTAACAAATGCAGGTCTACCGCCAGGATACGCCTGAGCAAATACTTCGGCGACATCATTGGCAGACTGGATGAGTAAGGCATACAGCAAATTTTCAACGGTAAATTTTTCACCTGGTTGTACACCGATTGTTTGACCTTCGGGGTAAGCTTTGTCTACGACAATTGTATCTTGTAAATTAAAATGGTTTAAAACGACGAGGGCAGTAGTGATTTTAGTTGTTGAAGCAGGGTAAATTTGTTCATCGGCATTTTTTTGGTATAGGACTTGATTGGTATGCAAATCCATGATGAAAACATTTTTGGCTGATAAAACAGGGACACGGGACATATCGACTGGTATGGATGTGAGCTGGGTAATTTTTGATTTAGATGTAGATGGAGTAGCCCCTGACGTTGGAGCACTAGATATTTGTTTTTGTGTTTGTGGCAAACTGGCTAAACCAAATAATGTGAGAATAATTAGTATAGCTACGGCTGAAATAGGAAGAAGATGGGGACGCAAACTACTACCAGCACGCTGAGGTAACAATTTGAGATATCGACGGATAAAACCTTTGGTCATGAAGCTATTTTACTTGGTTGGATCACTATTATACTAACTAAGTTTAAGCCCTAACTCTTTTAACTGATCCGAAGTGACAGTGGAGGGAGCGTCCATGACAGACGTTCGACCAGTAGATGTCATAGGGAAAGCAATTGCTTCTTTTAGAGACACTTCATTAGCCAACAACATTACAAGTCTATCTATGCCCAATGCGATTCCTCCATGTGGAGGGGTACCCAGTTCAAAAGCTTCTAACATATGACCAATACTTTCTTCAATTTCGTTATCTATATACCCCATTATTTTCATAGTTGCTTTCAATAGTTCAGGTTCATGTGCTCGTATACTTCCTCCTCCCACTTCAAATCCATTACACACTAAGTCGTATTGGGCGGTAATAATTTGATCAATATTTTCTGCTTTCATATGCCAGTCTTTGTGAGCATCAATCGGTCGACTGAAAGGGTTGTGAGTAAATGTCCAACCACTTTTTCCGTCGCGAACTTCAGCGATATCTGATTTATCCACTTTTTTGAAGAAGGGAAAATCTATCACCCAAGTGAAGGCTAATATGTTTTGCTTTTTTTCTTCTTCTGTACGAACATCAAACTTGTCTGCACCGTATTTTTGGATTGCATCTTGGTAACTGATGACCGGAAAATCTCCTGAGCGCATTTTTCCACCCACATTGGAAACTGCTTGTTTGACTACAGATTCAACTGTGGACATAACTTCTTCACGTTGAGTGACAAAGCTCATTTCTAAATCAAGTTGGGTAAATTCAAATCCACGATCTGCACGCAAATCCTCATCTCGAACACATTTAGCAATTTGAAAATACCGTTCTATGCCTGCAGTCATTAAAAGTTGTTTGTATTGCTGAGGGCTCTGAGGCAAGGCATAGAATTTCCCAGGCTGGAATCGAGAAGGAACCAGAAAATCACGTGAACCTTCTTTTGTGGATTTTGTAAGAATGGGCGTCTCTACCTCAACAAAGTTTTTTGTATATAAAGAGTCACGAATACTTCGAACAAAATCAGAACGCATGCGCATTATTTTTTGCATACGTTCTCGTCGGAGATCTAAATAACGATAACGTAGCCTGGGTTCTTCGCTTATGTCTTTTCCATCACCCGCAACTTGAATTGGTAATTCTTTGGCTTTGTTGAGAATTTCATATTCTTGTACATCAATTTCTACTGTGCCAGTTTCTAAGTTGGGATTTATCATATTATCTGGACGTTTTTTGACTAAACCAGTAATTTTTATTACTGACTCAGTGGACAGCTCCTGCATTTTTTGATATCCGACACACTGAACCTTGCCAGTGTAATCACGCAAATCAATGAAGGTAATTTTTCCATGGTCACGCTTTGTATCCACCCAGCCATATAAGGTCAGTTGATTGCCAATATTGTGAATAGTTTCTTTGATGAGTGTGCGGTTCATAAAATAAAAAGACCCTATATTTGTGCGCTTTCATGTGCCAGCTCACAAGGGTCTTAATTTGGTTGAATCGGTCAACTTCCGTTGCTACTGGCTTGTTGTCAGCAAACTCATGTCGTAACAAATAGATTACTTTGAATTATACACCTTTGTATCTGTATTTGTACGTAATGATTTGGCGATTTGGGATTTTGCTGTATGGGTCGCCACGAAATCTAGCCAGTCCCGATTTGGTTTGCCACGTTTTTCGTCGATGACAATTTCGACCACATCGCCATTGTTTAGCTTGTGACTCAAAGATACAAGTTTTGTGTTTACTTTGGCACCGACTGCTTGATGGCCGAGCTGGGTATGAACAGCATAAGCATAGTCTACTGGTGTTGCTCCGCGAGGCAGATCATAGACATCGCCTAGTGGTGAAAAAACCATAATTCGATTTTGAAAGGCGTCAATTTTAAGAGTGTTTAGATATTCTTTATTGTCGGCGATTTCTTTTTGCCAAGACATTAATTGTCTTACCCAGGAAAGTTTTTCTTCTGGGGCGGCGATTAGGCCTTTTTCTAGTTGTTCACTTGAGGCACCTTTTTTTGATTTGGCTTCAGCATAGTGCCAGTGGGCGGCCACGCCTTTTTCGGCTTGTTCATGCATATCATATGTGCGTATTTGGATTTCGACAATTTGACCGTCCGGACCAAAGACTTTTGTATGGATACTTTGATATCCGTTGGGTTTGGGTGTAGCAATGTAATCTGATACACCAAGATATGGAACTGGTCGATACTGACCATGAACTATGCCTAAGGCAATATAACACTCGGCGACTGTCTGAGTAATAATACGAGCAGCAACTAAATCATGGATACGACCGAGATCTCCAGCTATTTCTGGACGTTGGAGTTTTTTGTAAAGAGAATACATATGTTTTTCACGGACCGAAATTTTGGCATCGGGTAAATCAGTTTTTAAGCTTTCCATTAATTCTGTTTTCATTTTTTGGACTTGGCGATCCGCGTCTTTGTAAAATTGGTCTGTTTTTTCGACCAACTGATCGTATTCTTCAGGGTGAGCATGAGGAAAACTCAGATCGTCCATTTCACCAGCAATTTCGCTCATTCCAAGACGGTCAGCTAAGGCCGCATAAATGTCTATGGTTTCATTTGCAATGCGCTTTCGCTTTTCAGGGGGCAAAATTTTGATTGTGCGCATATTGTGTAAACGATCTGCGAGTTTAATAAGTACCACTCGAACATCTTTAGCCATCACAAGTAACATTTTGCGTAAGTTTTCGACAAATAAATCCTGAGCACTGCCTTTTAGACGAATATCACTAATTTTGGTCACTCCATCGACGAGCAGGGCAATTTCTTCGCCAAATTGACTAACTATATCATCACGAGTGGCTCCCCCATCTTCGATCGTGTCGTGCAAAATTCCACCAATAATGCTGCTGTCGTCAAGTCCCCAACTGACTAATATTTTGGCGGTTTCAGTCGGGTGATTAATAAAAGGTTCGCCAGATTTACGAAGTTGGCCACTGTGGGCCAGGTTGGCAAATTCCCAAGCTTGAGATATTTTCTCTATATCATGAGGTGTATTTGTGGATTTTATGGCTACAATTAGCTCTTTTTTTGGGTCTGTCATAGCTAATTATAGCACTTTGTTACTGCAGATCTTTTATGAGTAATTGGAGTGTTGTTTTTTGGTTAAATGTATTTTGGGAGAGGCTGTAGATAAGTTTGTTTTTTGAGTCAATATTGGCGTCTGTAAAATTGAACCAGATGGCGTCGAGGGAATCGATGGTCATTTTGAGATGGTTTTGTTGTTGACCAATTTTGCGCAGATTTTTAACATTGATTATTTGAGAACTGAAGACAGGTTGAGGGTTACCTAGCCCAAAAGGGGCAAATTTTTGTAATTCAAACCATAATTGATTATTTATTGCCGATGTAGGAATTTGGCAATCAATTCGCTGTTTTTTTGTTAACAATTCTTCAGGAATATTAGCGTTAGAAACTGATGAGATAAATTCTGGTAAATCCTTGGTGTGTAGACTAAACCCAGCTGCCATTTGATGACCTCCTACAGCAGTCAATAAGTGAGAATGTTGTCGCAAATGGTTTGTGATATCAAATCCTGCTATTGAACGAGCTGAGCCTTTGCTAATTTCAGATCCAATGCTAATGGCTAACACGGGGCGATAATATTTTTCGACCAGCTTTGAAGCAATCAAACCGATGATCCCCTCTTCGTAGGAAGAATCTGCCGTAACAATAACATTTGAAACCGAGATATTTGTTAACGCGTGATTAACTGCCTGCTGCGTAAGCTCCTGGCGACTACGGTTGGTTTCGCCGAGCATTTGGGCTAACTGACTGGCTTTTTGTGGGTCTTTGATACACAACAAACGTAAACTATCGAGTGCGTGTTCGAGTCGACCCATTGCATTGAGCCGAGGGCCAATAAGAAAACCAACCTTGTACGTGTCAATTGTGTCTGCGGTAAATCCAGCCTCGTGATATAGAGCCAATAAACCCGGTCTATTTGTACGACGTAATTGGTTTAGACCAAACAAGGCAACGCTGCGGTTCAAACCCAACAACGGTATCATGTCACAAATAACTCCTAATGCAGCCAGGCCAAGTAGCTCCATATTTGAGTGGCCGAGAAAATCCCTGACAAATAGCCAGGCCAGGACACTGGCACACGTTTGTGTGCTGTGTAGTATGACATTGGCATTTGGTAACTGACTTGAGGCTTCATGGTGATCAATAATTATCACATCGCATCCCTGGTCTCGGGCATATTGGACTTGTTGGTTAGCTACTATGCCGTTGTCTATTGTGATAATTAACTTGGCATTTTGTTCTAAACACTTATCAATTCCTCTTTGCGATAGTCCATACCCCTCTTCTTTTCGATGAGGTATATGTGGAAATACTAGATGTGTATATTTATATATCGTTTCCCATAAAATTGCCGTGGAACTGACCCCATCAACATCATAGTCTCCATAAATAGCGATGCTATTTTTTTGTTGTATATGATGTTTAATTAATTGAATTGCCGGTTCTGATTCAAAAAGAGGAGGTATTTTTTCTGGATGGATGGGGCTGAAGAATGTATTTTGGTCTTCTAATGTTACAAGGCCACGATTTTTTAATATAGTTTGGATGATTTCTTCTGTCGTCATATATCAGTTATACTTAGTTTGTGTCACGAATATCTTTAAGTCTACCAGATCACGTTCAGCAACTTTTTTCGTTGTTTGAAAGGCAGGGTTTTCAGTTGTATATCGTAGGTGGAATTGTACGTGATATTTTACTAGATAGAGGGAGATCGGATTGGGACTTTGCTACAGATGCTACACCTGAAGAAATGTTGAAATTTTTACCTGATAGTTTTTATGACAATTCCTTTGGAACTGTAGGTGTAAAAACTGCGGAGAAGCCATATGAAGTGACTACATTTCGAACCGAACAAGGCTATTCAGACGGACGACATCCCGATCGTGTCATTTGGGGTAAAACACTCGAAGAGGATCTGGGTCGCAGAGATTTTACTATCAATGCAATGGCATTGAAACAAATTCAATATGATCAATTTGAACTTATTGATTTATTTGGCGGTCAACAAGACCTGAAACACAGGTTGATTCGTACGGTACGAAATGCTGATGAACGATTTGGTGAAGATGCATTGCGCATGTTACGGGCTGTCAGATTTGCGAGCCAACTACAGTTTGCTATTGAGGAAGAAACATTTATGGCGATTGTCCGAAATGCTGAACACATATCGGCTATTGCTTGGGAACGAATCCACGATGAATTGTTTAAAATTTTTAGTAGCCCATGGCCAGCCGATGGATATATGCTACTGAGAAATACAGCACTTGGAAGATATATATTACCCGAAATGGAACAAACATTTGGAGTAGAGCAAAAAAGCCCCGGTAGGCATCATATTTATGATGTAGGCACCCATAGCGTGGAGTCGTTGAGACATTGTACCAGCGCTGATCCAGTGACGAGGTTTGCGACATTGATACATGATGTAGGCAAAGTACGAACACAGCGGATGTATCCAGACGGTAGGATTACGTTTTACAACCATGAAATGGAGAGTGCAAAAATTGCTGAGCGAATTGCCGATCGATTGAGATTTTCAAAAGCAGATAAGGAAAAATTTGTTCGACTAGTTCGTTGGCACCAGTTTACGGTGGACGAAAGACAAACAGACAACGCTATTCGGCGATTTATTCGAAATGTAGGTTTGGAATATGTCCCTGACATGTTAGCTCTCAGAACAGGAGACCGGTTGGGAGGAGGAGCGCAAGAAACAAGCTGGCGATTGGAGGAATTTAAAAAAAGATTACTGGATGTACAAAAACAACCATTCCAGATTAGAGATTTGCGAATTAATGGTTTTGATGTGATGAAAGAAAAAAATATTTCTGGTGGAGTACTGGTAGGAAAATATTTACAACTTTTATTTGATGAGATCGTGGAACAAAAATTGATTAATGAACGAGAGCAATTGCTTGGACGGCTACAACAATTGAGCTTGTAGTTATTTTTTTTCTTCCCAAATGGCCAGAATTGGAGCTGCATTGAAAATACTGCTATAGGTACCAGAAATGATGCCGATAAGCAGCGCAACGACAAACCAACGAATTGACTCGCCACCAAAAAATAACAGCGCAGATAGAGTAAGTATGACAGTAAGAGAAGTGTTGAGTGAACGGTTTAAGGTTTCTGCTAAGGAAAAATCTACGACTTCATAGAAACTAGCATGATGCATTTTTATTACGTTTTCGCGGATGCGGTCAAAGACGACAATCGTGTCATGGACAGAAAAGCCAATCACCGTCAAGATAGCTGTCACAAATAAGGCGTCGATTTCTACATGATAATAGTGACCTAATAAGGAAAAAATTCCTAACACCACTAGGGCGTCGTGCAATAGGGCAACAACAGCTGAGACACCAAACTTCCAAGATGAATATGGCTTGGGTATGGCTTTAAATGACCATGCTAAATAGGCAATAATTGCTAGAGCAGCAACGATAACGGCGGTAATTGCTTTTCGAGTGAGTTCTGCACCAATGACAGGACCAACTGTTTCAAAGCGGCGTTCAGATATTTCTCCAATTTCTTGGGTCAATGCGGACTTTAATTGAGTATTTTTTTCTTGAGATATGGGCTTGGCTCGAATGAGCAGAATATTGTCTGAGACATTACTAATAGATGATATTTCTACATCATTTTTTTGAGCGATAGACTTAACTTGATCTGCAGAGACAGGACTCTTGGTCTGAATTTCTAATAATGTACCACCGGTAAAATCGATTGAGAAGCGCAAACCATAATGGATCAAAGAAACAATTCCAGGAATTAAAATTAACAAAGATATCAGAAAATAAATTTTGACGTGAGACATGAATTTCATATTAATTTTTTGGTTGATAAATACGACGAACAAGTGAACGTGTAATAGTGATTGAAGTGAACAGTGATACAAGAATACCAACGATTAAAGTCAGTGCAAACCCGCGAATTGATCCAGTACCAAACCAGAATAAAATTCCAGCAGTCATCAGCGAACTCATATTGCTATCACGAACGGACGTCCAAGCACGATGAAAACCTAGCTCAATTGCAGCTCGCATGGGACGACCCCAACGAAGTTCTTCTTTTATACGTTCAAAGATTAGAATATTTGCATCTACTGCCATACCCACTGACAAAACAAATCCAGCAATACCTGCTAGGGTTAAGGTTATTGGGATGAGTTTAAACAATGCCAGGGAAATGAGCACATATATTGTCAAGGCAATATTGGCCAATAAGCCCTTGAGTCCATAATTGGCAATCATAAACAACCAAATGAGAACCAGGCCGACCAGACCGGCAAACAAGCTTTTTGTGACTGATTCTGAACCAAGGGTAGCTCCAACAGATTTTTGTTCGAGAATTTTTATTGGTACTGGTAATGCACCGGCGTTAAGCTGGATGGCCAAACGTTTGGCATCATCTATTGTGAAATTTCCTGAAATAACTGCACGACCGTCTGAGATAACGTCTTGAACAGTGGGAGCAGTAACTGGGGTGTTGTCTAGGAATATTGCTAGGGGTTTGCCAATATTTCTTTTGGTGATATCCGCAAATTTTTGTGCTCCTTCTGGGGTAAATTCGATCGAAACTACAGGCTGACCCGAGGATTGATTGGCACCATTAAACTGCACCGAAGCATTTTTAAGATCTTTACCCGTTAAATCTGTAGGTTTGAATAACTCTGGTGTACCAGGTGAGGTACTAACAACTTCGACAAAGTTGAGTTCAGCGGTCTGACCAATAGTATTCAAGGCAGACTGTACATCCTTTATTCCAGGAAGCTCGACTATGAGTCGATAAGAAGAGCCTGACTGAGAAGTTTGAATAATAGGCTCCGACACACCAAGCGAATTGATACGACGATTTATGTTATCTTTGGTTGCTGAAATTGCCGCTTGTTTTTGGTCGTCAGGAATATTGGTCATATTGGCTTCATAGACTAAATGGCTACCGCCTTGGAGGTCTAGACCTAGCTTAAAATCTAAATCGCGAACTATTTTGGCATTAAAAAAAGTGAGGTCTATTTTGGGACGATAAAAGGTTTTTGATCCGAGTGTGAGCGTCTTGGGCATTAATACTAGTAGACATAGACTGATAAGAAAAAAAATAAAAATACTGTTTCGCATAATAATTATTTATTTAGTAATGACATTTGACTGGCACTTAAAAATGAATAAGTGACTTGACCAGTAGCCATATCAACTTGAGTTTTTACTACACTGCCTGGTTGTAATCCTAGGATTTTAGCAAATTTTGCTGGAATAGTGACTGCGAGCGAATTGCCATTTTTGAGAATTTTTTGTGTCATAGTTAGCCCGTTAGGTCAACTTCATCTCCCAGTATCATAACTCGAGAGTTGAGTAAAAGGTTTTGTAAAAAGGGGTCTCGACGCGATCTGCGAAATTTTAATTCATCTTCTGTCATTGGTGTGTAATTAATAGAGACATTGCGACGCGATTCTTCGGCTTTGACTAAATTTCCCAGTTCAGACATGACCACTTCACCAACAATGAGTAAATCTACTTCATCTGGATTTTTTTTGGTTACATGACGGACAAATTTACCTGATAGCATTATTAGACTCACCTTACCTAATTTGGTTTTGTTTTTTAATAACGCAGCACCTATGCCAGTACTCTTGGCTACCAAGCTAAGTAAATCGGAATAATATTCGTAATCTTTTCTAAACCAATAGTACAATCGGTTGCCGCGAGGTTCTTTTTTGACCATACCCACTTCTTCCATACGCGCTAATTCTCGACGAACTGCGTTGATTTCATCTCCAGTTTTTCTAACCAGGTCTCGGACGTGATACATTTGGGTAGGGTCTGCTAAAAAGCTTTCTAAAAGTTTGACTCGAGTTTTGGAAATGAACAAATCTTTGAGCATTACACCAAGAAGATATCACTATTGAAGGAAAATTCCAAGAGGAATGAGTACTTAAAAGACTCAGCTACTGAATTGTGACAGTATTTGTAGATGGGATGATAGAAATCCAGATAGGTCCAGGATTGAACTTGATTTCTTTGCCAGATTTATCAAAATACAGCGTTCTAGCAGTACGACTAGCTTTAGACCAGGTCCCTTCAACAACTTGGCCATCCATAAAGAATTGGGCTTTACCGGTACCTATGACGTCATAAAGCATGTGATGCTCCAAATCACCTAAATTGGTTTCTTTGGCATATTCGATAACCAGGTTTTTGAAGGCAAGCGGCTCGTTTGTATTTAAATCGATAGATTGAGTACCAGCATTTGAACGTAAATAACTGTTGGTAACTGAGTCGTATTTCCAAGATGTATCAAAACTCTTGTTAAAATCTCGATTATGTTCCCAGAACATATATGAGATATTTGTGGCAGGTGAAGTGGAGATCTTTGTCGATTCAGTTTTGAATTTCCATGAAACGAATCCTTTGTTCCAAGCAACGCCTTTTTCATCGACATTGGTCCAACCGGCCTTAGCGCCGGCATTATAGAGTTCTTCAAGAAAACAGGCCATTGTATGTTCATATGCCACTTCACGATCTAGGCGATTGGCCAAACGGTGGCAGGTTTTAAAATCTCCAGCACGGCCAAATTGGTCGAGGTCTTTGATATTGTTTTTACGAATTGTACACAAAGCTTTGGCTCGAGGGTCTACATTTGGATCATCGCAGTTGCCAGCTCCGCCTACGTGATTGTATAACCCATCATATTCTGAAATAAGATTTACAAAATAAATTCGTGCTGAACGGACTGGTGCCAATGTAATATTGCCAGCCATAGCAGCATTGCAATAAAAAAGACCCATAAATCTAGTGATACCACCCTCTGCAACTGCTTCATATACGATGTCTGCTGTAGAGAGTCCAGACTGAGGTCGGGCATCGACGGTGTTTTCAATCATTACTCCTAGCGGTCGACGAGTATCCCAAATATCTTTTTCTTGTTTAGTAAACATTGCGCCATTTAATGGACAAACTTCAGTTCGAGGAATAGACGGGTCAATAGTCGGACGTTTGGTATTTTTTGAGGCAGTAGTAGTAGGAGTAATAGACGATATGGGTAAGGATGTATTAGTTTTTTTGAAGACTAAATATGAACCACCTGTAGCTAGAAGAAAAACCCCCAATCCGAGTAAAAAAATTTTGACTTTTGACATCTGGTTAAGCATAGCACACGCTAGGAATGTTTGCCCATACTCTAGGCGTGTGCTAGTATGAGCCCATGGCCACAAAATTTCATCAACCAGAGTTAGCGTTGCCATGGGAAACTATTCGAACTGATTTAGTAAAAACAACTTTGGTTACTATTGCCGGCCTTGCAATGCAAGCCGGTTTGTATATATATTTGCAACATGGTGGCTGGAAGACTGTTTTCCAATTACTACATTCTTTATCTTTATGATATTTTTTTTGAGAGGGGGTGACGTGTAACTATGGCAAGTATGTATTGTGTTAAGTGTCGTGCAAAACGGGAAGATCCTGAAGCTCGCCAAATTACTATGAAAAATGGTAAACCAGCAACTGAAGGTAAATGCCCAGTTTGTGGCACAAAAATGTTTAAGATTGGAGCTGCTAAATAAGCAATCTGTCTTACTCTAATAACCCCGCTATGTAGCGGGGTTTTTGGTGTTTAATCGTTTAAAAATTTCAAATGTGGCACGAATATCAGAATCAGGCTTGTGCTGATCTAGATATATTCCTAAGGCTTTGGCAGTATTACGAAGATTTAAAAATTTTATTGTAGGGTCTGAATAAAAATGGGTATAAGCTAAGGTGTAGACTTCGATAAGTTTGTGAGTAAAAAAATAAGACATATCGTGTTTTTCTAAAGCAGCGATAAGAAAATCCCATTCGGTTTGTACTGACCAGCCGGCTAAAAGTGCATCTGGAGCAAGTTGACTTAATTCTTGCAGCATTTGTGGCAGAGGAATAGCTGATTCCCAGTCTTTGTCTGAGTAACCAACGATTGTTAACGATGTTGGATCGGCAGTAGCAATATGATCTGGTAGAACTTTGGTGTAGTAGGAGTTGGTGATAGATAAATCGTGAGGAGATACGACAAGGGCAGCAACTTCGATAATTTCATGCTGACGAACATCAAGTCCAGTTGTTTCAAAGTCTATAAATAACAATGGACGATCGCGAAACGGAAGCGAATTTTGAGCAAGAAGATTGGGCATTTAGCGCAAATGAGGGAGCAACAACGAGACGCCGGTAATAATAAAATAAAATGCGATCAAATAATTTAGGAGCTTTGGGAACATAAGAATGAGCACACCAAAGATCAAAGAGACGAGTCCACGAAAGGCGTTTGGATCACTAAGAATGCTTAGCAGCATATATTTATTATAACCTATCTAAGAAAGGGTATAATTGACTGGCCTGGAAGCCAGTAACTACTCCCCTTGGGGAGAGGAAAGTCCAGACAGCAGAAGGCAGGGTGCCCCCGCTTTGCGGGGGACGCGCAAGCGCTAGTTAGAGCAACAGTGACGAACCGAGGTAAAGCTCGGGTGAAACGGGCAATCCTCCCCGCTGCAACCTCCGACCCGGTCGCTATTAGGACGCCTTCCCGAGACCGAAAGCATGAGGGCAAAGACAGATGGTTACTAATACAGAATCTGGCTTATTCGCTTCCAGGCACAAGTTATTTTTCAGTTGAATTACGCAGATTGGAAATTTCGGGAATTATGGCTTGAAGCGTAATAGTAACTGGGATGGCAAGCAAGGCACCTGCTGCTCCAGCTAAACGAACACCAATCATTAGGCCAACGATACTCATTATTGGATTAACTCCGACAGCTTTTTGCATAATTTTTGGCACAAGCAAATTGTTCTCTAAAAACTGGACAATAAAATACAAGGCTATAGTGCCGGCTGCGGTTAGCGGGTGGATGGTAAGAGCAATTAAAATAGCAGGAATAGCAGACAAGGTAGGTCCAATGTTAGGAACTATTTCTAATAATCCTGCAAGAATAGCTAATGGAAGCGCTGTATCCACGCCTAAAACAACTAATCCAACATATGTTAGAACTCCGACTGCAATCATTAAGACTAGTTCGCCACGAACCCAACTACCTAATTGCTGTTCAATTTTGCCAATAAGTTTAGTGGTTTTTTCGGCAGATTTTTGCCCTATCCACGTAGAGAGATATTTCTCTAAATGCGGTCGATAAAGAAGCAAATAAAATGAAATAACTAATGTGGATAAAAAGTTGACCAGATTACCAAAAAGATTAACCACAAATTTGAGAAAGTTTTCTGGAATAGAACTGACATAGGCAAGTGTTTGTTGGCTGATTTCCTGCTGATGCACATTGAAGAATTCGATCTGATTTAGAGACTGGGGCAAGATACGAATAAACCGACCTGTTTGGTCAATTAGTCCTGGAACAAGCCCAGCCAGAAGACTGCCAAGAACAAGCCACAAAATTACGTAAACGATAATAATTGATAGACTTCGAGGGAGCTTGGCTCGCTGTAGCCGGTCTACCAAGGGGTCCAATGCGGACATAATAATAAATGATAAAAACAGCAAAATAAGCACATCATTTAACTTGATTATTACCCATGCGGCCAGAAGCAATAATAGAGTCAAGAGGATAGTTTTTTCCGAGATTTCCAACTTTTTATCCATTAGTTTATTTTACTATACCATTCGGATACAAGTTGGAATACTTTTTCGGAGGTGTTGACTTGATCGATATCAAACCAATGAATATTTGGCATTTTTTTAAACCAGGTTTTTTGCCGACGAAATAGTTGTAGCTCTGATGTTAGCCATTTTTGAGGGTCTGATATGTAGGTGTATCCGGAAGCTATGTTTGATAAATATTCACCAAAGCCTTTTTGTATAAGTGTGGAGTATTCAATCTGGGCTCCTGAGGCGATTCGTTGATCTATTCGCAAGGAAATATTTTTCATTGCTGATGACAGATCGCAAGTTAAACCAATTTGAAGTGTATCAAACTCTGGCAAATGATTAAGATTGGTGGGGATGGTCGTTGCTATTTCAAGCGCTCGAATAAGACGACGGGGATTATTGCGATCCGAATTATTCAATTCTTGAGCTTTTTGTGGAGAGAGGGTGTTTAATTTTGTAAACAATTCGGCGACTGAAAGATCGGAAAGTTTTTGGCGCAGATCTGGATTTGGTGGAATATGAATACTCTCAAGATTCTTTAATAGTGAAGCAATATATAGCCCTGTACCACCGACGACAATTGGCAATCTATTTTGAGACTGAATATGAGAAATCTTTTCTAAAGCGTATTTTTGCCATTGAGAGACACTATATTGCTCGTTTGGATTAACCAAGTTTATCCCATACGTGGTGGTGGGGTCTGTGCCAGTGACAATATCTGTACCAATATAAATTTGGCGAGAATCTGCGGAAATTGTATCTGCCGGGTATAGATGCGAAAGCTGTTGCGCGAGGCGAGATTTTCCGGTGGCTGTTGGTCCGCAAATTATGAGCACTTTTTGCATATATTTTGGTAACAAAACGAAGCCTATTGGCTTCGTTTTGTGTTATGAGATAACTGACTTATTTCACTGCTTTTTTAAGAGTCTTGCCTGGAGTGAAACGAGCGGCTCGGTGACCTTTGACGACTTTGCGTTCTTTTGTTCCGGGGACGATCACGGGTTTGTCTTTCACCTGAACAACTTTGAATGTTCCAAATCCGGACAAGACAACCTTGTCGCCTTTAGCTAAAGATTTTTTGATTTCGTCTAAAAACATTTCAACAGAGTCGCGAGCAGCTTTTTTTGTGAGATGGGCTTTTCTTGCAACCACCTCAAACATTTGTTGTTTTGTCACTTCATTTCACCTCCTTTAAAATGCCTATATATCCTCAAAAATATTATGATTGGCTCCAGAAGTCAAGAAGCAGCGCTCTTATTTGGCCTTGGTGATATCGCTAGCACGAACTTCGCGAATAGCAGTGACTTTTATTTGACCGACATACTGAACTTCTTTTTCTAGAACTTGTTTGATGCGAGCAACCAATAAAGTTAATTCTGCATCAGTAATGGCTTCAGGTTTCACAATTACCCGAACGTCTCGGCCGGCTTGGAAAGCAAAGATTTCTAAGACCTCGGGGAATTTTTGACCGATATTTTCAATTTGTTCCATTCGTTTGACATACGCATCATGTGGTTCGTATCGTGCCCCTGGACGAGAGCCGGAAATGGCGTCAGCGATCCAGACTACGCGTGATACATGAGAAGAGAATGGCTTATCTTCATGATGTTCGGCAACTGCATTTACTACTAATTCTGGAAGATTAAATTTTTTGAGTAGCTGTACTCCAAGTTGGACATGAGTCCCCTCTTCATCTGTTACCACTTTGCCAATATCGTGGAGCAAACAACCAAGACGAACGAACAAAATTTGTTCTTCAGACATGCCGATTTCTGAGGCAATCTGGACGCCAATTTTTGTTTCTTCAATTGTATGAATACCCAGATTTTGGCCATAGCTAAAACGGAATCGGTATCTACCAATCATGTTAATTAATTCTGGATCTAGGTTGTAGACACCGCAGGCGGCACAAATTTTTCGACCTTCATCAATCAGAACCAATTCAACCTGTTTACGGGTTTGGGTAACAACTTCTTCTATTCGAGTTGGAGTAATGCGTCCATCTTTTATGAGTACTTCAAGAGATCTGCGGGCGACTTCTCGGCGAAGTGAATCGAATGAGGAAATGCGAATACTGTTACCTTCTTCAATTTCCATTTCTACACCAGTGGCGCGTTCGAAGGCGGCAATATTTCGGCCACCTTGGCCAATGATGCTTCCTTTCGCATTTTCGTTCGGAAGTTGAATAACAGAGACAGTGTATTCCGCAGTGTATTCGGTTGCACCATGAAGCATGGCATCTATAAGAATTTCCTGAGAAATTTTGGCTGATTCGGTGGTGAATTGTTGACGAATATTTTCTAAATCTTTTGCAAACTCTTCGGCGTAGACCTTACGTGTTTCTTCTAGAAGTTGGGTTTTGGCTGATTCTTTACTTAATCCTGTCGCTTTTTCCAGCTTTTCAACATATTCTTCACGAAGCTTTTGTAAAGAAGCTAGCTCATTGTCTATATCAGCAATTGTTGCTTTTGGTTGTGGAGGAGTGTTAGTTGGTGACGACGACTTGGTCGGTGGAGTGTAAAAAGCCATAATTAGTCTTGTTTAATAACATGTAGCTTATTATACGATTTTTTTAGGATTTTCTCAATTGTTGGCCACGAAAAGCCACGGCTGTGTAAAAAACGGCTGGCTTTGATTTGAAAATCAGGCCAGTTTAATTTGCTAAAGCGGGCTATTTTGGCGTCCAAGGCTGATTGGGCTAAGTCCTGGTCAGACTCAGATATATACACCTCGACAGTCTGGGAATCGATACCAAATTTTTGTAATTCTTTTTTTAGTAACCAGGCTGAACGAGGTCTAGATCTGGAACGCGATTCTACATACCAGCGAGTGAATTCTTGATCATCGAGTAATTTGGTTTTCTCTAACTCTTCAAGCACTTGTTTGATTAATTGAATGTTGGAATGTTTTTTGCAGAGTAGATCTAGCAATTCTTTTTTTGACCTGGCTCGAATAGCAAGTAGTTTTAGGGCGTGCTGGAAGATTTTGGTACGGTCTGGGTTCACTCTTCGTCTTCTGTTGAGTTAGCAGCTGTTTTGGGTAGAGTTTTTTTACCATCTTTGACTGATTTCCAAATGTGATCTTCTAGTTGTTTGGCTACTTTAGGATTTTCATCTAAAAATGTTCCAGCAGCGGCTCGGCCTTGGCCAAGAATAGTGTTGTCTAAATAGATAAAGGCGCCTTTTTTGGTCAGATTGCCTAACTCGATTCCGACATCGATGAGTCCAGAGGTCTTACTAATACCACGATCATTTAAGACATCAAACTCGGCGACTCTAAATGGCGGAGCGAGCTTATTTTTGACGATTCTGGCTCGATGGCGGGAACCATAGACGACGTCACCATCTTTGAGAGATTCGATTTTTCGGACGTCGATACGAATTGAGGAATAAAATTTCAGAGCCATACCACCGGTAGTAGTTTCTGGATTGCCAAACATGACGCCAATTTTCATACGAAGCTGGTTGGTAAAGATGACAACTGTTTTACTCTTGGCAATGGCTCCAGTAATTTTACGCAACGCTTGAGACATGAGTCGGGCTTGGACACCCATGACTGAGTCACCCATATCGCCTTCTAGTTCGGCTCGAGGTACGAGTGCGGCGACTGAGTCAATTACAATGACATCCATCGCACCTGAACGGATCAAGGTCTCAACGATTTCTAAGGCTTGTTCGCCGGAGTCGGGCTGGGAGATATACAGATTGTCTAAGTCGACACCAATTGCTTGAGCACGAGACGGGTCAAGAGCATGCTCAGCATCGATGAAAGCTGCTGCCCCGCCGCTTTTTTGGGCTTCGGCAATACAGTGGAGACAGAGCGTGGTTTTACCTGAGGCTTCTGGTCCATAAATTTCGACAATACGGCCACGAGGGAAGCCACCAATACCTAAGGCTACATCTAGAGGAATACAGCCTGTGGGAATGACATCGATATTTAGTTTTTCGGCTTTTTCGCCGAGCTTCATAATAGAGCCCTTACCGAATTGTTTTTCGATTTGCTCCATTGCGATTTTGATTGCTTGAAGTTTTTGATCCGAAGACATACCAAAGCCTAATATACAATGCTGCAGATAAAACGCAAGGGTTATTTTACTGAAGGCTTGGGAGAGCAACCAACAAAATTTTGATTTGGATCATATTGAGACAGGATACAGACAGAGGCATTTTTGACCCACATTTGTTCGTGAGTAGTCGGGTTTTCGTTTAATTTACTAAAGCCGTTATTGATAAAATAATTTAGTGCTTTTTGGTGGGCACTAGTAGGAATGATCGTGATAAAGCCTTCCGTGTAGACGGTGGTACTATCTGAATTTTGCCACGGGAAACGAGTAGGTGAAATTGGAGAGGCACCGTCTATTGTTAACGCAATAGCTGAAACCATATCAGATTCAACAGTCGCGGCAATTTTGGGAGGTCTGGGCGAACTCGCTGATGAGGACGATGGCTGCTGGTCAGGTATTGCTGGGGTAGTAGAGGGTGTAGGAGTGGGAGTATGTGTCGGACTGGGCGCCAAGCTGTCTTTTAGCGATGAGGCAATGTCGGTGATAGATTCTTGATAAAAAAGTTGATTTTTTTCTATGTTAGTAAGCATGGATAAACTCAGGTATGTGAATACTGCAACGAGCACCACAAGCGTGATAAATCCGAGAGCTACTGCGGAAGGATTTTTGGTAATGACAAATGTGTTTACAAATTGATCATGCCACGTTTGGCGATTTTTATCTTTGAAAACCCACCAATATCCCAGTCCAAGTACCGCACCAGAAATCGTATACCCAACATAGTAGCGGAATAGAGATTTTTTGAATGTAATATATTCGCCACCCATATCTACTACTCGAATTCCTGTCAGTAATTTACCAATCGAACCACCAAATTTTGTCGTCAGCCAGCAATTTAGGAGGCCAAGGATTATTTGGACGGCCATAGCTGCTAAAATAAAATAGACTACATAGCTGAGTAAGTTGGAAACTGAAGCAATGGAAAAGGCTTTATAGATACAATAGATAGGTAAAATACCTCCCAGGACAAGATCTATTTTCCAGGCAAGGAATCGGCGGAATGGTGTAGCGAGATTTTTCATAGATTTTTTTCGTCAGCTAAAATTTGATTTACAAAAATTGTCCAAACTTGATGATTGAATACTTGAAGGGCTGCAGCAAAAATAAGATTGAGATTGGCAAGTAAGACGAGAACAATTGCTGAAAGGCCGATTTGTATAGGCGTGATTTGAGTATGATATAAAAAGTTGGGTAAATAAATGAGGGAACCAAAAAATAGGACAAGAACTACTACAGCCACAGACGCAAGACAGCCAAGACTGCAACCAACTAGACCGCTGGTAAGCGACATAATAAAGCTGGGAGCAAAATGGCGTTTGGCCAAAGACCAACTGCGCTTCCATGCGGCGAAGGGTTCGAAATTATGTAAGACTACTAACCGTTCTCCATATGTCGTTATAAAGCCTAAAAATAAGCTAGCAACGAGGATTATGGGGATAAAAATGATCGAGAGAAGTATTTGTGCTACTGGCATGTTTAAAGCATAGACAAAGATTAGTGGTACAGACAGACCGGCAATGATAAATGTCGAGATAAGACCATTGAGTAGAGAGAAAATAAATAGATTTTTCATGTATTTTCGGCCGGCAGGAGCAGTTTCTGACAGAGTGAGGGGGTTTGAGGCGGTGATTGATTTGGCAGTGGCTGATATGAGAGCGGCTTTGGCCCAATTTTGGACGATAATGCCAACAATTACTGACAGACAAACTGATGCGGTGAAAATGATGATAAAAAGAATCCAGGTACTGGCAGGAATGGACATAAACCAGTCTTTGAGGGCACTTGTCGTAGCACCAAGAACATTTTTGACATTTTCTGGGAGCTGCTGGGGAAGATTTTCTGGGAGACGCTTTGAAGAACTGCTACTATTTGGAAAACGAAAACTGGAGGAGGCGCCGGCACCAAAAATAGCTAGAGCTAGGCCGTAGACCCAAAGCCATTTGTGTTTGAAGGTCAGTTCTTTGGCCTGAGAGATGATTTGACCATACTCGATTTTTGCCATGTCTACTTTAGTTTGAGCTTTTTTGGTTCAGATTTCAAGGGCATTTTGGTTATCTGTGAAGATTGAAGGTTGGTCAGCCAGGAAAAAACAAAGAAGGTAAACATAGCCAGGTTGAGCCAATAAAAAATAGGGTTAGGGGTGATATTGACGACATTTGCGACAAGTAGCCAAGGCACACTGGCATAAATGACGAGCTTGACCATGTCGCGATACTCTATTGGCTTACGAAGAATTTTGGCAACGACAAAAAATACAGATGCCCAAACTACCATGCCTATCGCCTGAGTAAGAATATAAATTATTGTGGCGATTAGGCCAATAATAAGAATAGCCGCCAGAGCTATGCCTAAAATTTTTAGCTGATTTTCGGAAAAGTATTTAGCTAAACTATCTTTGGAGAGAGTCAGATTTGGTAATTTAGATAACTCGATTGTTTTGACTGGCTCGTCTGGAGCTTTGGCATAGAGTTTGTCACTGGTGATGAGAACTCCAAATGGAATACTGTCTGGATCGGTTATTTTGGCTGATGGATCGACAGTGACCGTAAAATCTGATGTCTGGAGCAAGGTTTTTTGTTCTAGAGTAGAGCTGAGATGGCCATCTTGGAGAAGGATTTCCCCATTGGGAAAATTTGATTTAGCGATTTTGGGTAATTGAGGAATTTCGTATACTGCAGTCACAATAGCCATAGCTAAATAAAATGCAGAAAAGACAAGGGCAATTTTTAGCCAATGAATAAAACACTCTTTGATGGTTTTGGTGATAATAACCCGGCCGTACGTTTTGTCTTTTAGACTGGCAATGGTTTCATTGATAAAGCTTTTCATATTGGGTTATTTTAACAAAGTGGCTTGGTAGTGGCAAAAAGAAACTATAAATCTAATTTCTTTTTTAATTCTTCAAAAGCCATTTTTCTCATAGATGTATGATTCTTTTCTTCTGAAGTCATTTCAGCAAACGTTTTATTTGTCTTATTGGGAATAAATATAGGATCCCATCCAAATCCACTGTCCCCTTTTGGAGACTCTGATATTGTTCCTTCTATTATTCCAACAACTATATGTTTTGTTGTTCCATCAAAATAGCATAAAGTGGTTTGAGCCTTCGCTTGTCTGTTTTTTTCATCTTTTAATAAGCGTAATAGTCCTTCATTTTTTAGTGTTTTCATAAAATAATCTATAAATACGCCCGGTAATCCATTCCACGCATCAAAGAACAACGTTGTATCTTCAACTAATAATGGCGCACGATGTTTAGAGTAAGCGTATTCAGCTTTCTTTTCAGCACAGACTATTGGATCGAGTGTTTGTACTTCATCTACATCCAAACTTAATGGTTCTATGGCTATATCTAGGATTTCTTTAGCTTCTTTTAATTTTCCTTCGTTAGTAGTCGCGAACGATATTGTGTTTATCATTTTTGAATTTAAAATTTGGTCGGGGCGGGCAGAATTGAACTGCCTCCACACGCACCCCATGCGCGCATTCTACCGTCAAACTCCGCCCCGGCGGGATATATTATACTATTTAAGTGATTACTCCTGGAAATTATTTTGAATTGCGGGGCAAAAAACAGAAACGGCTTAAAATCCCTGCGTCGGTAAAAATTGTGTTTGTAAATCTTTTTCTTTTAGGACCGGCAGTAGCTTTTTGGTTGGCACTGCTCTTTCGAATAACCCTAGGGACTGACTATATATTTGACGTAGTAATTGCTTCTTTGCAAATGTCTATCTGGGGACAAATTGTTATTGCAGTTTTTGTGGTGGCTCTGCCAGTACTAAGCGTGTATGTGAATAAACGATTGAACATAAAAACTCGTGAAGGTATAGCTGTAGTGGGAATACTGTTTGCGGGAGTACTAAGCCTGGGCGGAGTTGGAATAGCAGTAAGACCGTATTTGTCGTTTTAGCGTTTTGGAGATTGCTTGGCTCGACGAGCTTTTCCACCAGTACCAACCATGCGGCGTTGGCGTTTGCGAGGATCGCGAGTCAATAAATTGGCTTGGCGAAGAACTGGACGAAGATCTGCTTTGATTTCTGCTAAGGCTCGAGCTAGACCAAGGGTTGCGGCATCGAGCTGGCCAGCCGATCCCCCACCGTGAACTTTAATGGAAGCGTCGTATTTAGAGAGACCGGTTACTTTGAAGGGTTGCTCATAACGAAGCTTGGCCCACAAGCCTGGGAAGTAGTCGGCGATTGGTTTTGTGTTTACAGTAATGTTTCCTGAACCAGACGTCATGTGGACTGAAGCGATGGCTCGCTTGCGGCGGCCAATGGTTTTGGTAAGATTTTTGGTTTTTGATTCGGCCATAGATTATTTTGTTTCTTTTTTAAATTGCTTTTCGTATGGGTGTTCGTTGCCAGCATAAATATGCAAATGTTTCAGCATTCGATCTTGGAGTTTATTTTTAGGCAACATGCCAGTAATGGCACTTTTTAAAATACGAGTAGGGTTTGAGTCCATAACTTGTTCATAACTAAGCACTTTCATACCACCTGGATATCCGGAATGGTGACGATATTTTTTTTGCAAAGACTTTTTGCCTGTGACGTTTATTTTGGCGGCGTTCACAATGACAATATTGTCTCCTCCATCAACGTGAGTAGTGTATACAGGCTTGTGTTTCCCCATGAGTATAATGGCAACTTGAGTGGCTAGTCGACCAAGAACTTGACCATTGGCATCAAAAAAATGCCATTTACGAGTAGTGTCTGCAGGTTTAAGGGAAAAGGTTTTCATTATTTAGTTTTAGTGGCTTTGATTGTTTTAGTTTTTTTACTTGCTGGGGCTTTAGCTGGTTCCGATGCAGCTGGAGCTGAGGTTAGAACTGCTTCTACTGTAGCAGACTTGGTGAATTCCATACGAACCATTGGAGCGTTGTCACCTGTTCGGTTTCCTAATTTGATTAGTCGAAGATAGCCGCCTTTGGTATCTTTAAAACGGGGCGCAATACTGTGAACTAATTTATGTACAAGTTCTTTATTGATAAGAACGGCTTCAATTTGACGAACATCGTTTAGATTTGCACGACGAGCTTGAGTGATCAGCTTTTCGATCATTGAAACAGCGGCCTGAGCTTTGGTTTCTGTAGTTTCGATTGCTTCCGATCGAATCATCGCCCCCGCTAGCCCTTTTAACAGAGCCTGACGTTGACCTGTATCTCGATTTAACTTTTTACCAAAAATGTTGTGATGCATGAGATGTTACGTCGATTACGAGAGCTGGAATCCACGGTCAGCGAGGGCAACTTCGACAACCTTGACGGACTTGCCCCCAAGATTTTTTACTTTGGCCAATTCATTTTTTGGCACAGCCAAAAGATCGGCTACCGTATTAAACCCAGCTTTCTGCAAGGCATTGGCAATTCGGGTTGGCAAATCTAATTCTTCTACAGCTACATTTCCACCAGGTTTTGAGCTGGCAGCAGGAGCTGATGATGTGGTAGATGTTGAGGTCTTAGCGGTAGAAGTAGATTCAGCATTTGGGCTAACAACAGCGGCGAAGTAATCTACTAAGATTTGAGCGGCTTGTTTGACTGCTTCTTCAGGAGTGGTTGTGCCGTCAGTAGTAACGTCGAGAATTAATTTGTCGAAATTGGTCACTCGACCGACGCGAGTAGCCATAACTTCGTAGTTTACTCGTAGAACTGGAGTAAATGTAGCATCTACTGGAATTACACCAATGGTTGAACTTTTGCGTTCTTCTGCAGGAGAGTACCCCATACCTGGTTCCACAGTGGCTTCAATTTCTAGATGACCACTTTTATCGGTAATAGTACCAATGACTGCTTCTGGGTTGGCAATTTTTACATTTCCAGGTAGTTCGAATTGTTCAGCAGTGACTACTCCGGCTCCTTTAGCTGACAGAGTGATTTTGGCGGCTTTGTCACCAGTCAAGCTTAAGTGTAGAGATTTAAGATTCAGAATAATTTGTACTGCATCTTCTTTGACACCTTCGATAGCAGTAAATTGGTGAGAGGCGCCAGTAATTGTGACACTGGTAATGGCTGCACCTGGGATAGAAGTATATAAAACACGACGAAGAGCATTTCCAAGTGTGTGACCATATCCTTGAGGAAGTGGTTCAAACACAAATTTGGTGGTGTTTGCTGGTAGATTTTCAGTTTGAATAGTAAATTGTGGTTGGTTCATAAAAATTATCGAGAATAATATTCGACAATAAGTTGTTCAGAGACGGGCACGTCTATGTCGCTACGACTTGGCATAGCAACGACTGAACCTTGGGCTGATTCGCGTTTTAACCAGGCGGGCAAGATTATATCACTTGCTGATAATTTTGCCTGGACAGTTGGGTTTTGAGAGATTTTATCACTTAAAGTAATAATTTCTCCAATTTTTACTTGATATGATGGCACACTCACTAACTTTCCGTTTACACGGATATGTCCATGACTGACGATTTGTCGAGCCATGAGACGAGTAGGAACAAATCCGAGTCGGTAGACAGTATTGTCTAATCGAGTCTCGAGCATCTGGAGTAATTTTTCACCAGTTGCTCCTTTGGACTTGCGAGCCATTTCAAAGTACTTGCGGAATTGTTTCTCAATTATACCATAAATACGCCGAGTTTTCTGCTTTTCTCGTAGTTGGGTACCAAAGCCAGTTGGGCGTTTTCCACCCTTAGGTCCATGCTGACCCGGGACTTGGGTAGCACGACGAAGTTTATTGCCTTTACCATATAAATCCAAGCCTTCGCGGCGGGAGAGTCGATTTTTTGGTCCGGTATAGTGTGACATAAAATTTTACCAGCGGAAATGCGCAAAGGCCTTGTTGGCTTCGGCCATGCGATGGGTATCTAACTTTTTTTTGATTGCGCCACCAGTTTGATTTGAAGCATCGATTAATTCGGCTGCTAGTTTTTCAGACATAGTATGAAATTCTGTATTTGGCCTGGCAGTTGCTGCTAAAAGTAACCAGCGAATAGCGAGAGAATCTTTGCGTGGCCCGCGAACAGGAGAAGGTACTTGATAAGCTGCACCTCCAATACGACGAGCGCGAACTTCCATTTGTGGGCGAATATTTTCGATAGCAGTACGGAATAATTCAATAGGATCTTGGCCAGTTTTTTCTTTGATTACTTCCAGAGCGCCGTAGACAGACTTTTGGGCAACTGTTTTTTTGCCATCACGCATCACACGGTTGATCAATTTGGTGATCATCGTGTCTTGATAGACTGGGTCAGGTGTAATTGGTCGTGGTGTGGATGGTTTTGCACGCATAAATATTAACTAGCTTTAGCTGCTGATGGACCACTACTGGCTTTGGTTCCATACTTGGATCGGCCTTGTTTGCGATTTTGAACTCCAGCGGCATCATATTTGCCGCGGACAATGTGATATTTTACACCAGGAAGGTCTTTTACACGACCGCCACGAACCAAAACGATACCGTGTTCGGCTAGATTGTGGCCAATTCCAGGAATGTAGGCAGTGACTTCCGTTTTGTTAGACAAACGGACGCGAGCAATTTTACGTAACGCTGAGTTTGGCTTTTTTGGTGTCATGGTTTTAACCACTGTCAACACACCGCGCTTGAACGGATTCATGTTATTGTCGAAAATTCGATCTTTGGCGTTGTATGAACGACGCATGGCAGTGGCGCGAACTTTTTTGATTCTTGCTGTGCGACCTTTTTTGATGAGTTGGTTTATGGTTGGCATATTACGCTGCGATTGTTGCCCGTTCAGCATTTGTAGGAATCAGGCGACCAATGATAACGTTTTCCTTGAGTCCAAGCAAGGGGTCGACCCGACCTTCGACAGCAGCGTCTCCGAGTTGGGAGGTGGTCTCGATAAAGGAAGCGGCTGAGAGCCATGAACCAGTCTTTAGAGCGGCGCGGGTGATACCCAAGACAATAACTTGAGCTGTGGCTGGTTCTCCACCGGCGGCCATAACACGAGTATTTTCAGTTTCGAAAGCAGCTCGATCGAGAATGTCGCCTGGCAATAATGCTGTGTCGCCTTGGACTAGGATTCGGACACGATCACTCATTTTGCGCACGATGACTTCAAAGTGTTTGTCGTGAATCGGTATACCTTGAGATTCGTAAACAGCTTGCAATTCTTCGATCAAGTATTCTTGAGAGCCACGCAGACCACGAATCTCTAAAACTTCTTTGATATCTAAAGAACCAGCAGCCAGTTGAGCTCCGGCTGTGACAAGCTCTTCATCAGAAACTTTGAGCTCAGCAGTGAGAGGAATAATGTATTCTTTTTCTTCGACAGGCTTAACTTGCTCGTTGCGGATACGAACTTTGTAGCCGGTTTCGGTTTCGGTGATTTCAACTTTTCCAGAGATGTCTGCAAGAGGTGAAACGAGCTTTGGTGTTCGTGCTTCGAAGAGTTCTTCGATACGAGGTAAGCCCTGGGTCACGTCGATGGAACCAGCAGACAAGGCACCGCGTTTTCCATGAAGGGTCATTTGGGTACCTGGTTCACCAATACTTTGTGCAGCGACAACTCCAACGGGATCACCGACGGTAGCCATAGACATACTGCTGAGTGACCAACCATAACACTTGGCACAGATACCATATTTACTGTTACAGGTTAGTGGTGAGCGAACGACAACATCAGTAATTTGCTTGTCTTGAATTGTAGAAACGGCTTTTTCGTCAATCAAATCTCCTGCTTTGACTACAACTTCGTTTGTTTTTTCTGATACAACATCTGAGGCGGCAATCCGGCCAAAGATACGTGCAGAAAAGGCATTGCCTCGGCGACCGCTACGGCTAACTGTTAGACCACTGGTGGTAGCACAGTCTTCGATACGAACGATAGCATCATGAGCCACATCGACTAATCGGCGGGTGAGATATCCAGCATCGGCAGTACGAATAGCAGTATCTGAAAGACCCTTACGTTCTCCACGAGCAGCTGAGATATATTCAAATGTGGTCAATCCTTCACGGTAATTACTCTTAACTGGTAATTCTACGATTCGACCAAGCGGATCAACAACGAGACCGCGCATAGCAGAGATTTGTTTGACTTGTTCACGGGAAACTTTTCCAACTTGGGCATCAACCATGAGCCAAATCGGATTGGTGCGCTCGATAAGATTCCAGGTTGCATCGGCTAAGATTTGGGTGGTTTCTAGCCAAACTTCTTGGGATAGGCGTTTTTTCTCTTCGATAGTGATTAAGCCCATGGCCAAATTGGACTCGATTTCGGCAACTTTTTGGTTTGATTCAGCGATGACCTTATCTTTGTCAGCATAAATTACACAGTCAGTAATACTGACTGACAAACCAGAGATGGTTCCAGCCCAGAAGCCGATTGATTTAATGTCGTCGATCAGCTTGACGATGGTTGTAGTGTCAAAAAGTTTGAAGGCTGAACGGAAAATATTGACGACTACAGAACGACGAACTGGTTCGTTAACAAAACGTAACTCTTGAGGTAAGACTTCATTGAACAATAAACGACCAACAGTTGTTTCGATAATTTCACCATCCATATTTACTTTCATGGTTTGGCGCAGCTTTAGCGTACCCATGTGGTAGGCCATAATTGCTTCTTGGGCATTTGAGAAGGTGGAGGCATATGCTGCCAAGGTAGGGTCGATTGAGGTGAGATAATAATTGCCAAGAGCCATTTCTTTGGTGGATGGAACAGAGATGGGCGTACCATCCGCTGGCTTGCGCAAATTGTTTTCAGGCATCATTAAGGCCTTGACCTCTTCGACAGACTCTTTACTCAAGGGTACATGAACAGCCATTTGATCTCCGTCAAAGTCGGCGTTAAATCCGGCACAGATACATGGATGAACTTTGATAGCTGAACCTTCGACTAAAATTGGATAGAAGGCTTGGATAGAAAGTTTGTGTAAGGTTGGGGCGCGATTGAGCAAGACTGGATGATCGCGAGTAATACTTTCCAAGATGTCATAGACTTCTGGTGGTCGGGATTCCAAAAGATTTTTGGCTGATTTCACATTTGGTGCCAAACCTTGGATAATCATTTGGCGCAAAACAAATGGCTTGAACATTTCGAGAGCCATGTCTTTGGGAAGTCCACATTGGTTAATTTTGAGTTCAGGGCCGACGACGATGACGGAACGACCAGAGTAATCCACACGTTTTCCGAGTAGATTTTGACGGAAGCGACCTTGTTTACCGCGTAACATGTCTGAAAGCGATTTTGTGTGAGCATTGGCTGGCATGCGAGTAGTACGACTGGTGCGTTGAGTAGAATCAATAAGGGCATCTACGGCTTCTTGAAGCATGCGTTTTTCGTTGCGCAAAATGATTTCAGGAGCTCCTAGATCGATGAGATGTTTAAGACGATTATTGCGATTGATGACGCGGCGATACAAATCGTTGAGATCTGAGCTGGCAAATCTGCCGCCGGATAGCTGCACCATTGGACGCAAATCTGGAGGAAGGACTGGAAGCACTTTTAGTACCATCCATGATGGATCAACATGGGCTCGACGCAAACCATCGACAACTCGCAAACGTTTAGTAGCTTTGAGATGGCGTTGACCAGTGGTGGTGGCTACTTCTTGGCGTAAATCACTACTGAGTTTAGCTAGATCAATTTGTTTTATTACTTCGAGCAAGCTTTCGGCACCCATACCGACTTCGGCAAAGTCGACCGCATCGTACTCAACGAGTTTTTGATATTCTTCTTCGGTTAGCAGAGTGGCGACGTTGATGTTTTTGACGATTTCAGTTAGACGGGCATAGAGATTAGCGGTTTTATCGGATTCGGTAGTTTCTGCATCTCGCAGTGCTTGTGTTTGCTGTTTGGCTTTGAGACTGGCTTGTTCTAGTGCCAAGGCCTTGGCTTCTTCTTTCATGGATTGGTTTTGCAATTTGGCCAATTCAGACTCTGAGGCGTCTTTGAGGTCGTCAATTTTTTTGGTGTAGTCTTTTTTCAGATCTTCTTTTTTGGATGCCAATTCTTTTTGAAGTTGGTCGATCACTTTGGTTTTGGCTTTTTCGTCAACTGATGTGACGATATATTGGGCGAAGTAAACTACAGCTTCTAGACTCTTTGGAGACACATCTAGTAAAAGAGACAGCTTAGATGGAGCACCTTTGAAAAACCATACGTGAGCTGTAGGACAAGCCAGGGTAATGTGGCCCATGCGTTCCCGACGAACTCGAGAATGCGTGACTTCGACACCACACTTATCACAAGTAATCCCCTTATAGCGAATACGCTTATATTTACCACAATAACATTCCCAATCTTTGACTGGACCAAAAATGCGCTCATCAAATAAACCATCTTTTTCTGGTCGCAACGTACGATAGTTGATGGTTTCAGGCTTAGTTATCTCACCATGAGACCAACCTAAAATAGAATCGGAAGATGCCAGAGTAATCTGTAAAGCATTAAAATCGGCAATATTTTTGAATGAATCTTGAATAGGTGTGGTGGTTTTTGTAGCCATAATTTTATGCTTCTTCTTTTTCAGATTCAGCGGCGATAACATCTGCTTCGTCTAGTTCATCTTCTTCAGCCTCTTTTAGAGATTCGGCCATGTCATCATCGTCTGCTTGAGTAGGCATAGATTTTACCTGAGAATCATCGGTTGTGGAAGTGGGAGTTGAGGCCAGATCATCTGCCGCTTTGGCTGTTGCCCCAATTGGATTGATCTGTAGACCCAAACTTTGCAATTCCTTGACCAACACATTGAATGATTCAGGGACTGAGCTCGTAGGAATTTCTGTACCTTTGACGATGGCTTCGAATGCTTTGGCACGACCCACGACATCGTCGGACTTAATGGTCAACATTTCTTGTAATGTATGTGCAGCTTTATGTGCTTCAAGGGCCCAGACTTCCATTTCTCCGAGACGTTGACCACCCATTTGAGCTTTTCCACCGAGCGGTTGTTGAGTGACGAGGGAGTATGGTCCAGTTGAACGAGCGTGGGTCTTGTCTTCAACCATGTGGTGAAGCTTGAGGATATATCCCACGCCAACAACGGTTTCTTCTTCATATGGCAAACCAGTGCGACCATCAATCAAACGAGCCTTACCGGAAACTGGCAGATTGGCATCTGCCATAGCTGTAGCAATTTGATCTTCGCTAACTTTTTCGAAAGCAGCTACACCAACTTTACCGTTTAGCTTGGCCATTGCCCACCCTAGACGAGCTTCGAGAAGTTGACCCAAATTCATACGAGCCAAAACAGACAGAGGTGAAATCATAATATCGACAGGAGTGCCATCGGTGAGATGTGGCATGTCCGCTACAGGAACGATTTTACTAATGACGCCTTTGTTTCCATGTCGTCCGGCTAGCTTGTCTCCAACATTAATTTTTCGCATTTGAGCTACATTGATGACTACGCGTTTATTTACACCAGGTGGTAATTCATCACCAGCTTCACGATCTAAAATATTAATACCAATGACAATACCACGTTCACCATGAGGCATACGCAAACTGGTGTCACGTACATCTCGAGCTTTTTCACCAAAGATAGCTCGGAGCAAACGCTCTTCGGCAGATAGTTCGGTTTCACCCTTAGGGGCGATTTTGCCGACTAAAATATCGTTTGGATTAACTTCTGAACCAATTGCAACAATTCCTTCGGCATCTAGATTGGCCAGATAATTTTCTCCAACGTTGGGAATATCTCGAGTTAACTCTTCAGGTCCAAGCTTGGTATCGACCACGTCAGCTTCATATTCTTCAATATGGATCGAGGTAAGTAAATCTTGGCGAACGAGTCGATCAGAAATTACTATAGCGTCTTCATATCCGAGACCGTCAAATGAGGCATAGGCAATCATCAAATTTTGACCTAGAGCCAACTCCCCATCTTGAGAAGAAGGACCGTCGATAAGTAATTGACCAGGTACAACTTTTTGACCTACGTTGACCGCAGGAATCTGATTGAAACTAGAACTTTGAGACGTGCGGCGGAACTTGATTAGGTGATAAGTTTCTAAATCACCTTTGACAGTGATTAATTCTGAAGAAGTCACATTTTCTGGTTTTTTATCAAGCTTTACTACGATTTTTGTACCATCGACTGAGACAACTGTACCAGCATGTCGAGCATTGATACACCAACCCATCGATGCGGCTACATCTCTTTCCATGCCTGTACCTACGACGGGACTTTCAGGCTTGAGCAATGGCACGGCTTGGGTTTGCATGTTTGAACCCATGAGGGCACGGTTAGCAGCGTCGTTGGCTAAGAATGGAATAAGGGAGGCTGAGGTACCAACCACTTGTCGAGGTATGGCATCGATATAGTCAACGGTTTCAGTAGGACCTTCGACAAAACTACCTTGGTAACGCATAGACAACCAAGCTTCTTGAATATAACCGTCGCGATCAAAATGAATATCTGCATGAGAAATGCGGACATTTTCTTCATCATCGGCAGGTAGATAGACGATTTCATTGGACAACTTTACTTTTGTAGTCCCACCTTTTTCTTCTTTTATCAGTTTGCGATACGGAACTTGAAGGAAGCCGTATTCATCGATTTTGGCGTATAGAGATAAATACGTAACCAAACCGATGTTGGCACCTTCAGGAGATCGGACGGGGTCAATACGACCATATTGACTACTGTTTACGTCACGAATACTGAATGAGGCGCGTTCTCGGGTAATACCGCCACGACCCATAACAGTCAAGCGACGGATATGGTCAATTTCTGAAAGTGGATTGGTTTGTTCGAGGATTTGTGAAAGCTGGGAGCTACGGAAGAATTCGTTGACAGCAGCGATCACTGGTCGAGCATTGACGAGCGACGTAGGCGTGACGAGCTCTTCAGTGGAAACGAGGGACATTTTTTCTTTGATAGCACGTTCTAAACGTAGCAAGCCATCGCGGAATGCAGTTTGGGCGACGAGTTCACCTACTCGACGAACGCGACGATTGGCCAGATGATCAATGTCATCAATTTTGCCATGGCCATTTTGTAAACCGATAAGATATTTAATAGTATTAACTAAATCGTCACGAACGAGGATTGTTTGCTCACTGTCACCACCGAGACGTTTATTTAACTTATATCGGCCTACTTTACCCAAATCGTATCGGCGAGGATTGAAGAAGAGGTCGTACATGAGGCGTTGGGCATTTTCCAAAACGATTGGTTCACCTGGACGCATTTTTTTGTAGATGTCGACTAGGGCATCTTCGGCTGATTTGGTGACATCTTTGGCTAAGGTATTTTCTATATAGTGATGGGAATCATTTGTATCGACTTCGGCAAAGAGCTTTTTGATTTCGCCAATATCTGTCAGACCCATAGCACGAAGCAGAGTGGTGACAACAAATTTACGTCGGCGATCAATGCGAACAGAAATTACGTCTCCTCGACTAATTTCAAACTCCAACCATGTACCACGAATAGGACGAAGCTCGGCTGTATGAAGAAGTCGACCGGAAGCTGGATCTAATTCGGCACCAAAATATGCGCCAGGTGCTCGGACTACTTGATTGATGACTGCACGTTCAACACCATTGATAATAAATGTACCTCGATCAGTCATTTGAGGTAGATCTCCCAAAAAGACTTCACTGGTCACACTTTTGTTAGTTTGCTTGTTGGTAAGTTTGGCTTGAATACGAAGTGGGGCTGAATATGTCAGACCCTTGGTCAAAGCGTGACTTGCAGTAAGATTTGGTTTTTCTACGATATGATTACTAAATTCTAAGCTCCAATTTTTGCCAGTAAAATCTTCAATAGGAGTGATTTCGCTGATAGCTTCTCCGATACCATGTTCGACAAACCATTTCCACGACTCCAATTGAAGTTCGCTTAAATCTAGTTTTGGAAGTGACGGGTAAGACTTACCCCAATATTGGCGAGTTGTCATTATATATGCGGTTGTTTGGCAGGGAGAAAACAAAAATGCGCTTCTCTCGCGCAAAAAGACAGGGTAACGATCACCACTGCCTTCACAATGATATTGCTTATATCAGGGTTTGAGGTACTTGTCAACATTCAGATTATGCTGAGGCAGGGTTTTGGCATAGTGAACTTCGCCCTGAGCGTCATGAAGGTAGAACATGTAGTCAGTGGCTTCAGGGTGTCTGGCGGCCTCGATTGCATCTAATCCTGGACTAGCAATTGGACCAGGAGGTAGGCCTAAATGGATATATGTATTGTAAGCAGACGGAAAAGTGGTGTCTGTGACTGGAAGCCAATATTTTTCGACTTTTCCGACTGAGTCTCTGGCATATTGGATGGTTGCGTCGATATTTAACAACCAGCCCTGGTTCAGACGGTTTTGGATAATACCACTAATAATAGGACGCTCACTGGCATTGCGCGATTCTCGCTCGATGAGAGAAGCGATAATCAGAATTTTTTCGTCTTCGGGGCCGCTCATTGTCAGGCCAGTTTTTTTGATGAAGTTGTTGGTAAGTATATTTACGATTTGTTCAGCTGTCGCATCAGCAGGCAATAAGTATGTATCTGGGAAGAGCTGGCCTTCTTTTGTTTGCACATTGGCTAAAAATTCACTCATAATGAAACGAGAATTTGTGAGTGTGGCGTATGACTGCTCTAGGCGAGAGGCAAACTGTTCTTTACGCCAGCCTTCGGGGAAGGTAAGACGAATATCTTTTGGCTGAGTAGATAATGTGGTAAGGATTTGAGGCAAGGATTGATCTGCTGAGACCAAATAATTACCTGGGCGAATTGATGGAGCTGCATGCAGTCGTAAATATATTCGAGCTGCTGTTTGTGAACGAATGATTTGCTTGGATTCAAGTTCGGCCAGTACGGATTGGGTGGTTTGATTTTCTTTGATACTGATTGCAACTTTTTGACTAACAAGTGAACGTGGACTGATATTTTTTTGGTACCAAAAAAACCCAACTACTACAGTAAGAAGCGCTGTAAGAATTATTACTATCAGGCCAACAATGAGAAGTTTTTTTATCACACTACACTTCGGTAAACAGGGCTCGACGATATTTGCCGGTACCGGCTTCTTTCATAAAAATGCGGCCACATTTTTGACAGGTGACTTTTTCACCCTTAGAGGATTTTTCGGTTTTGCCAGTCGTAAGTTCAGTACCACAGCCAACACATCGACCTTGAGACAGTAACCAGGCTTGAACAGGAGCGATTACGTTTTTGAACATGTGGGTGTACTGTACCGTTTTTGGTTTTAAAAATCAACCGACAGGTTATCTATATATGATTGTAAAATTATGGCTGCTGCGACACTATGTTCTTTTTTTTGACGACTCGTTTGAGAAGTATGAAGTAGAGCATGACGAGCGTCGTGAGACGATAGTGTTTCGTCTACCAGAACTAATTGGCATTCGAGATCTAATGAAGAAAAGAATTGTTGGATTGACTCGCGTTGATTTTCGTCGGGTAAGCCAATAATTATTTTTTGAATGTTATATTTTTTGACGAGCTGTGAGATTTTTTGTTGAGCCATGGACGGTTCAAGACTGTCTAATGGCTCGGCAATGGGACTCATGGCAAGAGCAAGTCCCAGATGTTTTTGTCCATAATCAATGCCTAAATAATTCATAGGCATTAGTTTACCAGCTCGGCTGTGGCAACAAAGCGATGCCAATAGGTACCAAGTGGCACACACGTCACGAGCGTCATTTCGTGCTTGTCGTACCGCTGAGAAATAACATCTATCTGACTCGGAGTCACTTCTTGGGTTTTTTTTACTTGATAGCGGTAGGTGATACCATCATATTTCACAATTATTTCATCCCCTACTCTGGCATCTGGAAGCGCATTGAAAATTGTTAGTGGGTTACCCTTTTGATAAAACTGCGGGAGAGCTGAGTGGCCAAAAATGACGGCATTACCCGGAGTGCCAGGTAAGGCAGTGTGAGGAAAGTGGATAGCATTTTTTTTGAGGTCAGTACCATTTATTTCAATGGGAACATTTTCTAGATTTAGACGCGGAATGGAAATAGTATAGTATTGGACACCACTAGAAATCGGAGCATTGTCTTCGACTAAACTGGTTTGTGGAGTATCAAACCAGGCATTTGGACTGGCGTAGTCGATGGTGGTAGTGATTCCTAAATCGTTTATTACCACTGGCGTTTGAGCGGATGAGACATTTGTCGGATCGATCAAGACTGGGGTGGTAAATAAGCTGGCTTTGACAACTGAAATACTCAAAGGAACAATCACGGCAGCCAACGTGAGGACACCTAAGGACATGACGATAATGGGCGCGAGTTTTTTGACGGTCATTGCTCTGAGTTTATGGAAACGGTGATGTTTTTACTACTATGCGGCAAGAGGCGAAGTAGTTTAGGCAAGGGCGGAGAAAAGGTTATATCAGCACTGGATACACCTGGAAGACTGGTGATATATGTCGTTGCATCTGAAACTGATTTTCCAGTAATATCGGCTTTTATTGCATCTTGGTCTAAGGTGGGAACTGCAGTAGCTTCGATATGAATACCTAAAACGCTGCCGGATTTATCTTGACTTTTGAGAGCAATTTGAGGAGAAAGAGTAGTAGAAGGAGTGTATTTTTCTGGCAATTGTTTGAGCACTTCGGTAGAGGCTAGACTACTGATATCCGTCTGGTTATATGACAAGGCTGAAGAGCGAACAGACAGTTTTACTGTAACAGATTCGGCAATTTCATCGGCTTTATGATTTATGTCTTCGGAGACAGTTTTGGTTTCCATAGTTTCAGGCAATAAAACTTGATCTGAAGAAACTTTTTGATTCAGTTGAGTTTTTGACTGGTCTTTCAGACTAGACAAGAGATCTGCCCGAAGTTTGGCAATATCGTCTTTTGAGACTACTTTGGCTTGACGACTGTTGCCACCGGAGAAGGCTTCTTCGTTTTTGGCTATGACCATGGCGGTGCCAAAATTGCCCACTTTAAATTGATTCCCCGCTGTTAGGTTGCTTTCAATACCTATTTGTCCGGCGGTTACACTAGCTGTCGCTTCTCCAGGCTTAAACTCGTTTTTATCTAAAGGCGATCCTGACGCGGAAGCAACTTTTACATCTGAATCTAGCGTGAATTTGAGACCGTTGGAGGCAACTATTACAGTGCCTGCTGGGATGGTTTTGGCTTGATCTAGACCACTAATCAATTTTACCTTACCAGTCGCCTTATCCCCTATGAGTTTGGTACCAGTAGCTGGAGCGGTTTTTTCTTCAGATACTGTTGCTTCGATTTTGGTCGCAGGGATTTTTTTGTTGTCTTGGTCTATAGAAGAAATTTCGGTATTTGTCGTGACATCAAATGCCTGATCTACTGTTTTAGGACTCACTCTAATGGTCACCGTAGCTTTAGGTAGATACCAGTATGCGGCAGTAAGGGCGGCCGCACCAACCAGAACAACGATTGCGGTAATGGCAATTGCTCCACCAGCAGGAATTTTGATTTTTGGCAATGAAGGTCGCGAAAAGGATTTTTTAACCGGTTCGGCTTCTTCGACTCTGTCTTGAAGAACAAAACCTAATGCTTGTGGCAAAATAACAGGAACAGGTTGAGGAGTAACCGGCTCGGGTTGAGTGTCTGGCTCGTAATCATCGTCTAGTTCATTTTCTGATATTACTGGGTACTGTTCAGGTTGGACATCTTTTGTCTGTACATCAGACCCGAGATGGCTGGTCATTTCTGAACCACTGGCGATAGCTAGAGCATGGAGTGAAAAATTTGCTGGTAGAACTTCAATTTTGGGGAAATGTAAAAACTTCAGAACGGCGTGAGGAGTCTGCCAAGGGTGGGCTAGAAGTTGCTGTTTAATATCTTCGATATTTGGAACGGATCCATACACGACCATACGCGAAGGTAATACATCTTTTTGTTCAAAACGGCTCAACCCTTCTGCAACATCTGCGGATGCTGAATCACTACGAACCACTGTTTGAAGCCCTTCTAACTTGCCTAGGCGAGCCAGTGCAACACTGACGTCAGTAGAAGAGAAGCCCAAAATTATTGCGGTAGGGGCGACGCTCTCACTCACCTGCAAATAGCGGGCAACGGCTTCTGGGGTCACGACAAAGCCTAAGGCTTCTAATGAGAGTTTTTGGGTCATGGCTTTAAGGAGACGGCCTTTCTCTGGGGAGAGTTTGTCGTTTTCGATCCAGTGAGGTGGAATGCCAAGGACGGTTTTTTGGGGTTCGATTTGGCCAGTAGGATCCAATTGGGCTACTGCATCAGAAATACTCGTGTCACAGGCAGTGATGAGGCTATCGTCTTTTTGAATATTCCAAGAAGTAGTTTTGCCAATAGTTAAGACTTGGGGCTGATTGTTCACCAATGTCCAACAGGCACATGTAACGACGGTGTCGGCTACTTCAATAGCAAGAAAATAATCACGCTTTATTGGAGTGTTGGATGGGGATTTCTTTTTGAGAAAAGGCAGATTCATAGTTATTAACTGGTCAGTTGGGCATAGAGCCTGCGTACGCCACTACTGACGGATTCTTGTTTGGTAATTTTAATACGACCAATGTCCCCGGTCGAGTTGACATGTGGACCACCACATAATTCTTTTGAGAATGTACCAATAGTATACACGCTTGTGATGTCTGGATACTTCTCGGGGAAAAAGGCCATGGCACCTTGGGCAATGGCGTCGGACTTTTTCATTTCGATACGAGTGACGGGGATATTTTCGGAGATTTTTTGGTTGATCAGATCTTCAATTTGACGCATTTGACCATCGGTCAATTTTTCTGGGTGAGAAAAATCGAAACGTAGGCGTTCGGAGGTGATATTGCTGCCTTTTTGAGAAACATGGTTACCTAAGATTTGACGGAGGGCGGCATGAAGTAAATGGGTGGCTGTGTGGTATTTAGTGGTTGTATCCGAGTGATCTTCTAAGCCACCTTTGAACATCCCTTTTGAAGCAGTACGAGAGAGGTCTTGATGAGATTTTAATTGTTGATCAAATTCTTCTCGATTTACGGTCTTGCCTTGTTGGGCATATAACTCTTCGGTCACTTCAACAGGGAAACCATAGGTTTGAAATAAATCAAAGGGTGAGGTGGAATCTATTTGTTTTAAGCCGGTTTGTAACGACTTGGCAAATTTATTTTTTTCAGCAGTTAAGACTTCTAAAATACCGGAAGTATCGATTTTGCTGAAATATTGGTCTTTATAGATGGCGATAATTTTATGAATCACTTGCTCATAAAATGTGTCATCGACAGTTTTGGTGATATCGCCTTTGAGTAGCTGCATTTTGACCATAGCTCGGCGAATAAGACGGCGCAAAAAATAGCCTTGGGTTTTGTTTGAGGGAATTACACCGTCGGCAATGAGAAAAACACTGGCAGTCATATGATCGGCAATGATGCGCATTGCAGCTGGTTGGGAGGCGTAAGAGTTATTGGTCTGATTTTCGATTTCAGAAATGAGGGGTGAATATAAATCTGTGGTGAAGATATCGCCATTGCTATTTATCGCGGCGAGAAGACGAGAAAAACCGCCGCCAAAATCGACATTTTTTTGAGGTAGTTCTTTTAATGAACCGTCGGCTTGTTTTTGAAACTGCATAAACACCGAGTTGCCGATTTCTAGGAAGCGGCCGCAATCACAGTTGGGGTGACAATGCGTCCCCCACTTGGTGTCGTGCGGTGTGCCAAAATCATAAAAAACTTCAGAGTCAGGTCCACCTGGCTCACCTGCAGGCATGGCTGAGGGGACGCCGGAACGACTCCACCAGTTTTTTTTGACACCATAACCAAAGATGCGGCCAGATTGCATACCAACTTTGTAGCCATTGCTTTCGGTATCTAATTCGACGTAATCAGCTGAAATACCCGCATCTGAAAAGAGTTTTTGCCAGAGAGTAATAGATTCGTCGTCTTTGGAAATGCTCGTTTCAGGATCACCGGAAAATACAGTCACATAAAGCTTATTTGGATCAAGACCGATTTCTTTGGTCAAAAATTCGAAGAACCAGGAAAGTTGTTCTGTCTTGAAATAATCACCAAGAGACCAATTACCAAGCATTTCAAAAAAAGTGGTGTGGCGGTTGTCCCCCACTTCATCGATATCTTGGGAGCGAAAACATTTTTGACTGTCGACTAGACGAGTACCAGAAGGGTGAGGTTGGCCTAATAGATTACCAATAAGTGGCTGCATGCCAGAACTGGTAAAAAGTGTGGTGGGATCGTTTTCGGGGACGAGTGGACTAGAAGGAATAATTTTGTGACCATGAGAGGCAAAAAAATCTAGGTATTTTTGGCGAAGTTGGTTGGCCGTAAGCATGAGCGTATTATACCCTCAGTTGTTGCTAATTTGCTCTTAGGGTATTGCCGGCGCGGCGGAAGAAACGGCTGGCTCGACTGGAGCGATATGGTAAGCCGGAAGAAGGCTCAATGACACGATCGGGAGTACTTTGAATGATTTCAGTTTGAGTTTCATTGACGAGAGTTTTAACTTCGGTGAAAAATTCGTTGACGGCGGCTATAGGCTTGGCAGAGGCGTCGGAAAGTGTTTGCGTGTTTTGCAAAATAGCATTTAAGCGTTTGACCGTTTGACGAAAATCATGAAGGATAAGGAAAAACTGAATACCTGCGGCGGCGACGATTACGGTCATGCTGAGGATGACGACCCCGAGTAATATTTGTAATAACATATGGGTATTTTTACCGATTTATTGGCCAGGAGTCAACTTGACATGGCGGCTTTGGGTGGTACTACGTCCGGATTTGCCGGTGGAAACGATATCAATTTTGTTGTCGCCTGCCTGAAGTGGGATACGGACAGAAAACAGGCCGCCTTTATCTAAGGCAATCAATTGACCGTTTACAGCAATAGTGGCTTGCGGATCTGTACTCCCAGATACTTCGATGGAATCTGTAGTTGTTTCGATTTGGTCGTTGGGGGTGGTAACAATCAATTCTGGTGGGCCTGTCAAAATGCGGTATTCATAGATTAAGTAGCCAGCCAGAAGAGTAAATACTAAAACTACAACTGCAATAATAGTCATTTTAGGTGTCCAAACATTTGGCTGACTGACTGGCTCGGCAACTCCGCGGGGAACAATTTGGCCTGATTGATTTTCTAAAAAATCTCGGCGAAAGACGGCCAACACATATTCGGGGTTTAGATTTAAAAATTCACTATAATTTCGGATAAATCCCCGAGCGGTGGCTCCACTGGGCAACTGACTGTAATCATCAGCCTCAATGTGAGAAATAAATTGGGGGCGAATTTTGGTGGTACGCGAAGCGTCCTGAATATCAATTTTTTTGGCGATGCGAGTGGATTGTAAAATTTGACCAGCGGTTTTCATGAATTTGTATTTTACCCTGTACGTCTAGCTGGTTACTCGGTGGCAGCGGGTTGAGCAAAAAAGCTATCGGCGTCAGCCAAAAGAATCTCTCGGGGTTTGGCACCATCGGCAGCGCCTACTACCCCGGCTTGTTGCAGTTCATCTAAAATGCGGGCGGCGCGAGCGTAACCGATACTGAGTTTGCGCTGCAAGAATGACGCAGAAGCATTTTGATGCTGAACAATCATCCGCAACGCATCTTCAAATAAAGCGTCGCGGTCTTCGCCGCTTGGAGCGATAAAGGCGGCTCCGCGGCCACCACGTTTACTGTTTACTGGCATGGTCAACACTTCTTCTGTGTAATGAGGAGCAACACCTTGGTTTTTGATAAATTCGATAAGGTTTTTGATTTCTTTGTCGGAAATGAAGGCTCCTTGGATACGAGTAGGTTTGGCCTGCTCTGGTGGGATATATAACATGTCGCCCTTGCCTAAGAGTTTTTCAGCTCCGGGAGTATCTAAAATAACTTTCGAGTCGATCATGGAGGAAACTGCAAACGCGATACGGGTGGGAATATTGGCTTTGATTAAACCAGTAATAATATCTACTGATGGACGTTGGGTGGCGAGTACTAAATGAATCCCAGTTGCACGAGCCATCTGGGCAATGCGAGTAATTGCATCTTCGACTTCGACCTGGGCAAACAACATAATATCGGCCAACTCGTCGATAAAAATGACTATATATGGTAGAGCTTGAAACCCAGATAACTCATTGTAGCCTTCGAGATTGCGCACACCAACTTCGGCAAAAAGTTTGTAGCGACGATCCATTTCGACTGTGGCCCATTTTAATGCCGATAACACCTTGTCTGGCTCGACGATGACTGGAGTCAATAGATGAGGGATATTGTTGTAGCCGGTCAATTCGACACGCTTAGGATCGACTAAAATAAGATTTAATTCTTGAGGACTATTGCGATAGAGCAATGAAGCAAGGAAGGCGTTGATACAGACTGATTTTCCAGATCCTGTACTACCTGCAATCAAGACGTGCGGCATGCGAGCAATGTCAGCCACAATCGGCTCTCCAGAAACATCTAAGCCCAGGGCAACTGCCAATTTACTCTTATGGTGTTTGAGGGAATCAGACTCTAAGACTTTGCGGATACTAACAAATTCTGGGGCACGGTTTGGTAGCTCTATACCAACCAATGAACGACCAGGAATAGGAGCTTCGATACGAATTTGACCAGTGGGAGCTGCGAGAGCTAAAGCTAAATCACTGCCTAATGAGCTGATTTTAGATAACTTGGTACCGATGGCTACTTCGAGGGCATATTGAGTAACGGCAGGTCCAAGATTTACTTCGACGACTTTGGCAGTGATACCAAAAGCTTCAAGAGTTTTTTCAATAATAGCGGCGTTGTTATTCACATTACCCCGGTCGGCTTTCCCAGAAATATTTTCAGTAAAGATATTCGAAGGTGGATAGGTCCAAGGAGTGTCACTGGCTGCTTGGGGTTTTGAAGGGACTAGTGGAGCCATAGCAGCTGCGGGAGTGGCGTTGGGTTTTTTGTCTGTTTGACCAAGACCTTTGATTTGAAAGGGCTTGTTGGAAACGGTAGGCTGATCTGTGTTGGATGTCTTTAGCGGTTTGGCGAATTGATTTTTTTTGTCGGACATTTTACTGGTGGCTTCGGCGGCTTTTTTGGCTGTAGCAAATATGGCATTGAAGACATCTTCGAACGGAATATTGCACATAATTAAGATGCCGATGCCGAGAGTGGTCAGTAATAATAAAAAAGCACCAACACTGGAGACGAATACCGCAATATTACTCCAAATCTCTTGACCCACTATGCCATCGTGTACCAAACCAATTAGGGACAATAAGATGATCAAGCTCCCAACAAAGACGTGTGGTTCGCGAAGGGAGGTTTTGATTTTACTAATCATTAACCCGCCAATTACCAAAGGAAACGGTAAAAATAGTGAGGGGATAAAACCGATATAGGTGGTAAGTAATTCATTTGCACGCATAAGAAGCAAACCACGACGGATGAATGATACAGCGACTAAGCCGGCAGCTGCGAATGAAATTAATGTAGCGATTGAATAGACAGTACCCTTTTTTAGTTTGAGTTTAAATTTTTGATGAGAGGACGAGCGTCTTTTGGCCATAGGCAGGTTTATGTTTATTATACTTCAACCACAACAGGCAGAATCATGGGGCGGCGGCGGGTGGCTTCAAAGAAGAACGGGTTGAGACTGTCAATAATAATTTGACGAACTTGACGTTCGGTTTCGATTTTTCCCTTACGAGAGGCGAGCTGCTTGCGAACAACTTGGCTGGCTTTGTTAAGTAATTCAGTGTTTTCCTTATCAAAAACAAAGCCGCGACTGACAATTTCTAGACTTTCAACTTTTGATGGATCGTTTTGATCGATCTCCACAACGATGACAGCAATTCCCTCTTCGGCCAAGCGCTGGCGATCACGCAAGACGACACTGCCGACGTCGCCGACACCTAGACCATCGACCATGACATTTTTGATTTCAATCGCCGCTCCGAGACGGACCCCATCTTTGTCTATCTCGATAATTTGATTGGTGTTGGGAAGTAATACTTGTTCTGGAGCATAGCCCATAGATTGAGCAAGTCGACGGTATTGGATCATGTGACGATATGTACCGCCAATTGGGAGCAAAAACTTTGGTCGAGTCAGGCTCATCATTAAAAGTAAATCTTGCTGACTGCCGTGACCGGTCACATGCAAACTATCGTTGGGGCCAGAATAGGCAACTACAGCACCGAGCCGCGCTAGTGAATCGATAAGAGATTGAACTGCTGTCTCACTACCTGGTATAGGATCTGAAGAAAAGATCACTTTGTCCCCTGGTCCGACACTAATATCTGCATGCTCTTGGTCTCCCACTCTGACTAAGGCTGAACCTGCCTGAGCTTGACTGCCGGCGATAAGGATACAAACATTTTTATCGTCGAGTTTTTTGGCATCTTTTAGATCAATAAACATACCTTTGGGAAGATTTACATAGCCTAGCTGGCTAGCGACTTGGATATTTCGTTCGATAGATTTTCCTGAGATAGCAATTTTTCGGCCATGGCGAATAGCCACTTCCGCTGCTTGGCGCCAACGACTAATGTTACTGCTCATTGTGGTAACCAAACATTTACCTTCACACGAGCCAATTTCGCGCTCAAGAACTTCATTAAGAATTTTTTCAGAAGGTGTATATCCACGGCGTTCACTGCCTAAACAGTCAGATAAAAGTAACTGGATACCTTCATTGCCAGCGGCGGCGATTCGCCCAATGTCCGGCTGTTTGCCGTCGATAGGGGTAAAATCAAATTTAAAATCGCTGCCGTGATAAATAGTGCCAACTGGCGTTTTAATAATTAAATTGGTTGCGTCGGGAATTGAGTGTGAGATACGAACAGATTCAACAGTAAATTTACCCAATTGAATTGGTTTACCCATATCTAACACAGTGATTTTTTTCGGCATGTTTTCATACTCGACTAGTTTTTCCATGACCAAACTGGCTGTGAGTTGGCTCGCGTACACCGGAATATCTCCGAGTTGGGGCAAAATATAGGCCAGAGCGCCTACGTGATCTTCATGTCCATGGGTAAGCACTAGGCCACGGATTTGATTTAAGCGCTGACGGATATATGAAATATCGGGTATTAAAATATCTACGCCTAACATTTCTTCAGTTGGAAAACCCATGCCACAATCTACTAAAAGAATGTCATTGCCATATTCATAGCAGAACATATTTGAGGTAACTCGACCAAATCCACCAAGGGAGACGAGTTTGACACTATCGGGTTTCATATTTTTTGATCTAGGATAAACTGATTGAGTTTAACAAAATCTAGTTGGAACAATTTTAACACCTCGGGCGCTCTTAAGGCGGCAGCAGGATGATACATAGGAAAAATCCAGCGACTATCCATTTGTTTTGGTTGTCCATGAATGCGTGAAATCAGCACTCCGGTAAAAAATTTGGCCATACTATATCTGCCTAATGTAACGATGATTTTTGGGTCAATAATTTGGATTTGTTGATCCAGCCAAGACTGACAAACGGCAATTTCTTCTGGAGAGGGATCACGATTGTCCGGAGGACGAAATTTCACAATGTTCGTAATAAACACTTGTTGACGCTCAAGATGGAGTGTTTGTTTTAGGGTGGTTTCTAATAGTTTTCCAGCTTGGCCGACGAATGGTCTGCCGGTGCGATCTTCGTTAAATCCGGGCGCCTCTCCAATAAAAAGAATCTTGGCATTTGGATCACCTTCACCAGGAACGGCATGGGTAGCTTGGCGAGCAATTTCCAAATCTTTGAACGCAGTTATTTGGGCAGCAATTTTGTCTAGTTCGAGTATTTTTTCGGACGTGGTCATATTGAGATATGCGTGAATTTGTTGGTGTTTGTGTCGTATATGCCAAACGAGGCTTGGCCAGGACGACCAGATTGGATGCCGCAGATAGCTCCAGGATTGGCCAGGAGAGTGCTGCCGATTTTTTCTTGGTATGCCGCGTGTGTGTGACCATGAAACACGGCAGCATATTGCTCTGTGCTGGCTAAAAATTTTGCCAGTTTTGGGTAATGGCAAAAGGCAATTTTTTGGTGGTCGTTTTCTACTTCAGCATATTCTTTGGCCAAGGGCCACCAATTGATATTATTTTTGGAATTTTCGATGATCATGCCTTGATCTTCATCGTTGTTTCCAAAACATCCATGGATTGGTAGAGAGGCGCTCAAGAGCAGAGGCACGACAAACGGAGAACATAAATCGCCACAAAATATCATAGATTCACATTGTTGCTGTTTGATTACCTGAAGCGCTTTGTCGAGTTCTTTTAGATGATCGTGAATATCAGAGATTACGGCAATTTTCATTAGTACGTTGGCAAGAATTGTTTGATATTTTCGTCTGTGATATGGAATGTATTCCCCTTGCCTTCGACGACCATTTTGGCAATTTTTCGCACCATGCCTTGAATAGTGCGCTCAAGGGTACGAATACCAGCATCAAAACCAAGTGGACGAACCAGTTTGGGCCAAACAGAGTCATCGATTGTGATGGTTTCTGGAGGCATGCCGGCTTTTTTAATCTCTGAAGGGAAGACATATTTTTGGGCGATTTGAGTTTTTTCAACGTCGGTATAACTGGGCATGGTGATTGGCTCTAAGCGATCCATAACGGCGACGCTGATATTGGCAGTGTGATTGGCTGTCCCAATAAAGATGGCCTGAGATAAATCAAACGGATAATCTAGATAATGATCGACAAAACTATTGTTTTGCTGTGGGTCGAGTAATTCGACCAATACACCCATAATTTCTCCTTGGGCTGCTGGGGCAATGCGGTCAATTTCATCCAAAAGGATGACGGGGTTATTGGCACCTGCTCGACGCAGAGCTTTGATGATTTGACCGGGCTCAGATTCTGGATGAATGCGCGATTGGCCGCGCAAATCTAAGGCTGAGCTCATACCTCCAAATGGGATGCGGACGAATTTTCTGCCTAAGGCTTCGGCCAAACTTGCTGCCATGGTGGTTTTTCCGGTACCCACCAAGCCAACAAAGAGTAAGATTGGAGCTCGATACACACCGTGATTTTTTTGATTCATAATTAAGATGGCCAAATACTCCAAGATACGTTCTTTGAGATCTTCTAGTCCATAATGATGGGAGTCTAAAATTTCTTTGGCGTGTTTTAGATCTAACGCATCTTGAGTAGAGGTTTTCCAAGGGAGATTAGTAATCCAATTAATGTAATCTTGGATTTGTTCATATTCACTCGTGTAGGTGCCGTGCTGAATTTGGCGACTGAGGCGAGCGAGCATGTCTGAGGTTTTGGTACGCAGGTCATCGGGGATGTTTACAGTGGCGAGTTGATCCTGTAATTTTTTTATTTCTTGCGGAAGTTGGTCATCCATTACTACAAGTTTACACTATCGACGATCGCGGCGTGGACGAGGCCCAGAGAAGTGACCACCACGATCATTTGACCGAGGACCTTCGGAACGAGGTTGAGATTCACGAGCTTTTTGTATAGGTTGGCCGGCTTCGTCAAACAACATACTCAGACTCAGTCTGCCTTGACTATCTATTTCGACTACCCAGACTCGAACTGTCTGACCTTCTTGGACGATTTGTTCGGGACTGGAGACAAAGCCCTGAGCCATTTGGGATACGTGAACCAATCCGTCTTTTCCAGGCAAAATGTTTACAAAGGCACCAAATGGTTGAAGCTTGACGACAGTTCCTTCATAGATTTCACCAGGCATGACTTCTTTGCCTAAGCCTTCGATATACGTCATGGCCTTGGCTACACCTTCGGCACTGACGCCTGTGATAAATACCGAGCCGTCGTCGCGGACATCCACCATGGATTCAGTGTCGGCCATGAGTTTTTTGATATTTTTGCCACCAGGCCCAATGAGTTCGCCGATTTTGTCTACAGGAATAGTCAGAGTTTTGATTTGAGGGGCATATTGAGAAATACTGGCTCGAGGCTCTTTAATGACGGCTAGCATTTTTTGGAGAATTTCCATACGAGCAACTCGAGCGGTTTTGAGTGTTTGTTCACAAATTTCTAGGGTCAGACCAGGGACTTTGACATCTAGCTGGATGGCAGTAATGCCTTTTTCGGTGCCAGCAACTTTGAAATCCATATCGCCATAATGATCTTCTCCGCCGTTGATATCGGTAAGCAAACAATATTTGTCGGTTTTTTTAGGATAGTCAGCAGAGGTGATAAGCCCAGTGGAAATGCCAGCAACAGGAGCAACTAATGGGACTCCTGCTGACATCAGGGAAAGTGTAGAACCACAAGTACTAGCCATAGAACTAGAGCCGTATGAACTTAAGATTTCTGAAACGACGCGGATGGCATAGGGGAAATTGGTTTCGGCAGGAATAACTGGTTGGAGAGCTCTTTCAGCCAAAGCACCATGACCGACTTCTCGACGACCTGGACCACCCATACGGCCGGTTTCACCAGTACTAAAGGGGGGGAAATTGTAATGATGCATGTAGCGTTTTTGGTCTTCGCCTTCAGCTGATTCTAAAGATTGATAGAGAGACGGGGCGCCAAGAGTCGTAATGGTAAGGGCTTGAGTTTCACCACGTTGGAAGACAGCCGAACCGTGAACTCGAGGAATTACATCCACTTCGATAGTAAGAGGACGAATCTGATCCAGTTTTCGACCATCGGCACGGATATTTTTGTCTAAAATTCGATCACGGAACGTAGAAGTAAACATTTGGTCGATAATGTCTTTGGCTGCTGATTGTTCAGCGGGTTCGTAGGTAGCGGCTAAGGTAGACTTGGCTTGTTCGTAGACATGTTCACGGTCAATGACTGATTTGTCAGCTGCGTCGGCAAAGGCTTGGTCGATGATACTTTTGGCATCAGACTGGACTTTTTTGAGTAGTTTTGCGTCGTAGTCTTTTTTGGCGACGGTGATTTTTTGGTGACCGACTTCGGAAACTAATTCGTTGATCAAGTCGATAATTTGTTTGTTGGCATTGAAACCGTTGGTTAAGGCTGAAGACATGGTGTCTTCGGGAACTTGTTTGGCACCAGCTTCGATCATGGTAATCAAAGATTCAGAACTAGCAACGACTAAATCTAATTGATTTTGGAGATTTTTGCCATTTTTTGGATTGATCACAATAGTTTGATCGTCTAGACCAACTCGAGTGGCAGCCACAGGGCCATTCCAAGGAGCTGAAGAAATAGCGATTGCGGCTGAGGCCGCGTTGAGTGCTAGGATATCTGGATCGTTTTCGTTATCGACCGAAAGAACAGTTAGGACAACTTGGACTTCATTTTTGAATTCAGATGGAAAGAGTGGTCGGATAGATCGGTCCGTTAGGCGGCCAGAGAGAACTTCGGCGTCTGTCCCCTTGCCTTCGCGTTTGACCCAACGGGAACCTTTGATACGACCACCAGCATAGAGACGTTCTTGATATTCAACAGATAATGGGAAGTAATCCTTTTTGGGATCTTCGTTGCCTACAACTACCGTGGCGAGAACTGAAGTGTCACCATATTTGGCCAAAACGGAACTCGTTGCTCGAGGGGCAAAATGCCCGACTTCAAAACTGAGCGTTCGTCCGGCAATTTCTGAGGATTTTGTTACACGATTATTTTTCGACATCTGCTTCTTTCTTTCTTACTTGGAGAGATTTACTTTTTTCGTGAGTTCATTATAACGTTTGACGTTTTTCTTTTGCAAATATGACAACAAGCGGCGGCGTTTACTGAGCATACTAATGAGGCCGCGACGAGAATGGTTGTCTTTTTTGTGTTCTTTTAAGTGTTCGGTCAGTTTGGTAATTTTTTCCGTCAACAGAGCGATTTGGACTTCCGGAGATCCAGTATCGGTTTTGTTGGTAGCAAACTCGGAAATAATTGTTTTTTTGTGATCAACTTTGAGAGCCATAGATTTTTTTAGTCATTAAAAAATTCAGAGATTCGACAAAGACGAGTACTTCTTCAGAACTGGTCTTAGTTAGTTCTCTGCGGTTAGTGGTCGTATTATAGCACACCTAGTGTGCAAATCCCTGGAGCGTCTCCACTACCAGAGTTAACTCGAGAATAATCACAACGAAAACCAGCTGGACATTTGGCCGCGCCAGTCTCACCTATCAAGCCACCACAACTGCGGCCTGTGGTATTTGTCACATACTGGATCAGCTTGACGAGACCAAAGACGGCGGCAGTAATGAGAAAAAATGTGAGAGCCAAACGCATAGATATATTTATTGTAGCATTGGGCCGCGATAGATTTTGGGTTCGTACCAGTCGGCTGGGGTATCGATGGTCGGGTCGTTACTATCGGTGCCGTAGCCGATATTTGCGGAAGGCGTCGGGGTGTTGGTAGGTTGAGTAGACTGAAGAGGCTGCTTGGGGATTGAGCCGGCAGGAAAGTCTGATGCTGACAATGGACTGTGACGACTGGCACCACGTTTGAGAAGTAAAGCGGCGACTTCAAATGTCTCTGAGGAAACGGTCTGGGCTTGGAAATTTTGAGTATGATTTTGCAACCCTGCCAACAAATTGGTAGCGACATCGGCATGCAGATTTAGATTTAGCGATTGGATACATTTGGCCATGATTTCGGATAAGGATGAAGATTGTGGGTCGTAGACTTGGTGAGTTGTGTAGCTATCGGCAGGAGGACGATGGTTGATGGAAATAATTTTGGCTTTGGAAATGGCATCTTTGGCACCGATATAGATTTGACCCAGATGATCTAGTCTGTCGGCGTCAATCACGATGATCAGATCGCTAATACTACGGCCTGGGATAAAACGTAGACGACGATGATCGAGATCTGGGGCAGTAGACTTAGGAGTGATGAGTAAACGCAATTCGCCTTCGTCGATATTGTAACTAACCTTGTCTACAAATTCGGTCTGGTCATGGAACGAGATGACCAAATTTCGACTGCCCACTGAGGTGTCGATGGTATCTACACCAATGAGTCGATTGAACTCCACAGTCATGGGGGTTTCGCAGGCGATTTGGGTAATTTTGCCGGCATTGTCCAGGGCTAACTTACATGCAAGACCTGCGGCAACTGCGTCATAGGAAGGATTTTTGGTCAGAAGGATGGAAACGGACTTAGCTGATTCAAGAAGAGGTTTAATATGACTTATATCAAGATTCGTCATAGCGCACTGCGATTATACTATCCTGTAGTTTGAAATCAACAGAAGGATTGAAACTGGCGCCAAATTCGGTGCCGCTTTTGACTTTTTCTACCTGCAATTTACCAGACTGGAGAGACTTGAATTTGACGGTAGTGATAAGTTTGTCCTGACGCATAATTTTTAACACATCACCACGAGAGAGAACTCCTTCGGTACAGCGACAGCCAGCAACTTTTTCGCCATTGATTTCAAATTCGGCAGCAATGACCGCCCTGCCTAACACAGTTTCGATTAATTTTGGCGCCAAGAGATTTTTTGCGCTATCTAAAAGTTCATAAATGATTTTGAAAGATTTTATTTTGACCTTGTTGATTTCGGCTAGTTTGGTAATGGAGGCAGGAACCTTGGTGTTGAAAGCAAAAATTGTCGCTGGAGCATTTTTGGCTAGATCAACGTCATTTTCTGTAACTTCACCTGTGCCGGAGCTTAATACAGCAACCTCCTTAGGCAATGAAGCTAAAATAGCTTCTAGAGAACCAGCAACATCACATTTGAGAATCAGACTGACCTCACTTGGAACATCAGATTGAACCTTGGCAGATTTGACAGGCCGCTTTTCGGTAAGCACTTGATTTGAGAGCAGACTGCCAACGGCAGGGACGATAGATAACCCAATTACTTCTACTGGCATACTAGGTACGGCGGATTTTATTTGCTGACCATTTGGGTCAATCAATGCTCGTACTTTACCAATTTCTGAAGCTTGGAATATTTGCTGGCCGACTGACATAGTGCCAGACTTGACGATGACAACTGCTAGAGGACCCTTGTTTGGATCGAGTCGACTTTCAAGCACTACTGCTTCAACCGTGGCAGTAGGATCAGCTTGGGGTGGAGTCATTTCAGAAAGAAGATTGATGAGTTCTAAAAGATCAGGAATGCCTTGGCCCGTTTTAGCTGATATAGACACACAAGGTACGTTGCCACCAAAATCCTCAACCAAGACATTGATTTCGGCCAACTGGGTTTTGACTTTGATCGGATCGGCTGTTGGGACATCGGATTTATTTAAGGCGACGATGAATGGGATATTGGCTGAACGAATGAATTCAATGGATTGTTTGGTCTGAGGCATGACACCATCAGTAGCAGCAACCACTAAAATAGCGATATCGGCTATTTGACTACCACGTGAACGCATGGCGGCAAAGGCTTCGTGGCCTGGAGTATCAATAAAAGTGATAGGAGTCTGAGACTGGTTGGCTGTTAGCTGGAACGAACGAATGTGTTGGGTAATACCACCGGCTTCACGAGCGGCAACGTTTGATTTGCGTAAATAATCCAGGAGGGTAGTTTTGCCATGATCGACATGACCTAAAATGACAATGATAGGCGGACGGTTTTGAAGCATAGGTGAAAATCCGAAACACTAACGCTCTTTATTGATCAGCCGGATTGGTTTGATCAGGAGTGGATGACTCTTCGGAGGTAGGTGCAGCAGCTGGTGTATCACCAGCAGCATTTTTGATATCGATGTGGAAACCAGTCAGCTTGCCGGCGAGTTTGGCGTTTTGGCCTTCGCGACCAATGGCTAGAGAGAGCTGGTCTGCAGGAGCGGTGACTTCAGCGATTTCGGTTTTGGTATTGATTTTTACTGTGAGACCAGTGGCAGGAGACAGAGCTGCAGCGACAAATTTTTCAGGGTCTTCACTGAATTGGATGATGTCAATTTTTTCACCATTGAGTTCACTGATGACCGCTTGGACGCGGACACCTTTTTGACCCACACAAGAACCGACTGGGTCGACGCCAGATTGATGAGAATAGACGGCGATCTTGGCGCGTGAACCAGCGTCACGAGCGATAGCGCGGATTTCGACGGCACCACTGTTTACTTCAGGGACTTCACGGCGGAAGAGTTCGCGAATCAACCCAGTATCGGCTCGAGAAAGAATGATTTCTTTACCACGGACGCTGTCACGAATGCTGTGGATTAAAAATGTCAGTCGTTGATTGAGGTGATAGTTTTCACTATAGACTTGTTCTTCGCGAGGCATAACGGCTTCGGCTTTGCCCAGATCTATAATAGTTTCGCCACCAACAAAACGAATGATCATGCCACTGACGAGTTGGCCGAGACGTTTTTCATAATCGGCAACGATGTTTGATTTTTCGGCTTCGCGAATTTTTTGTAGGATAACTTGTTTGGCGGTCTGGGCGGCAATACGGCCAAAACCAGGAGGGGTGACATTTGTAGGTTTGGCACCAGGCTTGGCTACTGGAGCTGGAGCAATTTCACCTTCGGCGACGGGTTCTTGAGGGACACCTTCGGTTTCGAAAATTTGGGCTTCACCACTGGCAGAGTTGAGATCTACGTCGTAGACATTTTGGTCACTATATATAGAAGGGTGATCTTTTTTGAAGGCGGCAACGATGGCTTGTTTGATGGTGTCGACAACGACGGCTGGATCCAATCCCCGCTCGTGAGCGAGCTGGGTCAATGCGGATGCAAATTCTGTGCGAGCTGGTTGACTACGTGAGGCCATATACGCTGATTATATCAGTAATTGGCCTTGGTAGCTATGTCTTCTGATATATGGGTATATAATGCCCTCAAGCATGTTCAGAATTTAGTAGGAGGATTAACAAATGGCACGGGAAGATTATTGGGGTACGACGAGTTGTAAGCACTGTGGAACCGATATTAGCTATCGGTATGACTGGAACAAAATTCCGGAATACTGCAGGAGCTGCAATGAGCTGTGTACAAAAAATTGCGCAAATCCTGATTGTTATGGTGAGGTGTCTTATAAGGTTTTTTGGGATCGAATACCTGAGTATTGCAATAACTGTCGAGGCTGGCGCACTAAGACTTGTAAAAATCCTGATTGTCAAAGAGATTTACGATTCCACGATAAATGGGACAATGTACCGGAGTATTGTAATGAGTGTAAGGGGTTTCGTTATGTTAATTGTCCAAATTGTGGTGGGGAAATTAAGTATCACGATACTGCACATTCGATTCCCAAATACTGTTCTAAGTGTAAAGGATGGTCTGAAAAAGACTGTGCAAATTCGAGATGTGGTAATCAAGTAAAATATCATCATGATTGGGTTTCGCAGCCCGACTATTGTAAAAGATGTTTAGAGATGTCTAAGAGGTCTAATTACCAATTTGTTGCAAACTCGGCTCTTGCGACATATTGGCGTCAATCTACAGGTAGTTCTAGAAAGGAGGCGGATTCTCGTTTAGGTCCAGACTATTGGCATATAACTGTATATTCTGACCACTTTCGAGTATCGGCTGACTTCCATAAATTTTCGAACGAGGTTCTTAATGAACATGGGATAGAGTATGGATATAAAGAAAACGGCCAGAGAGCAAGCTATAAAGCTAATAAGCCCTTTAGTCTTTTCGGAAACGATGATTAAAAAAATAGCCGCCCAACAGGAAACTGTTGGGCTTTTTTGTATAATTTGTGGAATATGGACCATAAAAACACCTCCAAGAACCCTCACTTGTCTGGGATCGATCTCTATTTGCAACGGTTTGGAACTGATTCGGATGTGAAAAATTTGTCCTATGACCGGAAAGTAGAACTGCTAATTTTTGTGGCTGATCAATACTTTACTGAGATGTGTGATTTTGATGATTTGATTGATGCAGGGCACTATATTTCACTTAGCCTTGTTAATAAAAATGGTAGCAAGCAGTTATATTCAGACCTAGCAGATGTCTGTGAACGATTGGCGGATATTCCCTATTATCTTGATACCTATCCAGAGAAAGCAGAAAAATTTAAACAAGACCTCTTACTGGAACTGCATGACTTTTGTGAAAGACATAGAAATACAAAGCAATTTTTGTTTGAAAAAAGACTACATTGTGAAGATCGCGATACAAATTATTCGGCATTTGTCTCACGACTGCTTGCCTTGATTGAAACATCTTTAAAGTGTGTTGGGAATGTGGGGTTTGCTCAGGGGGCGGAACTATTTATGGATGGCTTTGTGGAGTTTTTTCCAGGAGATACGAGCTTAAGATTAGAACGCGTTAGTCAGGAGTGTTTTTCTGGAAAGCGTTCGGAGGATTTATCGGCTATTTATTCAGAACTGATGAAGTTATGGCTCGAAATTGATAAAAATAATATCTCGGCATTATTTGACCCAACATCGTTTATGACACAAAAATATTTTGTGGAATGTTTAGATCTTCAGAAGAATAAACTAAATGATTTGATTAAATTTATTGAGAAACAATAATGTTTACATTTGATTCTATTAAAGTTGGAAAAAGGTGAAGAGGCTAGTCAGTTGGCTGGATTTTGTCTGGTTTTGAGCGACCAAAATTATGATTTAGAAACGCAGAGAACAAAAAAATTTATTCAAGATTATTTAACCGGTTTTAGCTAACTCTTCTAAGAGTTGGCGGTGTTTTTTGGATACAGATTCAGGAATAGTGACTACTAGACGAATGTAGAAGTCTCCCCGACTCTCGCGAGAAAAGGAGTTCAGACGCGTGATGCCTTTGCCAGTCAGACGAACGAGGGTGCCTGGTTGAGTACCAGAACGAATTTTGATTTTTAGATCACCTTCTAGCGTCGGAATAGTGGTCTCGCCACCGAGAATAGCTAAGGTGTATGGAATGGGCTGATCCAGATAGATGTCGGCACCTTCGCGGCGAAACTTGGCATGTTCTTCGACTTCAAAGGTGATATCAAAATCTTTGAACCGCAGATGGGTCCCAGTATCTGCACCGGCGGGAATTTTGATTTTGTGAGATTTGCCATCGATTTTGACTTCTTCCTCACCACCCTTGATGGCGGTCATGAATGGAATTTTGAGTGAATAGTGGGCTTTTCGTGGAGCAGAGCGACCGAAGGGGTTGCCGCCACCGCCAAAAAACTGTTCAAAAATCTCAAATGGGTCACCAAAGCCACCAAAATCCATATTACCGAAGGGGTTGCCGCCACCGCTGGTGGAATAAGAATATTGGAACGGACCTTGGCGGCCACCAAAGCCACCTGGACCGCCAGATGAAGGATCGAAGGCGGCATGGCCAAATTGATCGTAGGAAGCTTTTTTCTTGGCATCTGAGAGGACTTGATAGGCTTCGTTTATTTCTTTGAATTTGGCCTCGGCTTCAGGAGATTTGTTGCGATCGGGGTGCCATTCCAGCGCTAATTTTCGATAAGCGGACTTTAGTTCTTGAGCTGAAGCTGTTTTGGGCACACCTAAGACGTCATAGTAATCGCGTTTTGCAGCCATAGTATATTGGCAATTCTACTCTATGAGTGCTAAGGCGTCTATATCCTATAGTGTTGATTTTCTTGCTATTTTATGGGATAATTTGAGAGGTTCCTTAACAATTCATCGAAGTACAAAGTAGCACATATTGCGACGTATTAATGGTTTTTCATTCATTCATTTTTGGAGGCGATATGCGGTTTGCAAGTGTATTCATGGCTGTTTTGTTGAGTCTGTTTTCGTTTATGCCTGTACGGGCAGCCGAGCCAGTCTTGCAGTATGCGTACACAGACGTGGGTCTGTATCAGCATGGATTAAACCGAGGATACATCCTTGGAATTCATGCAGACTCGGATGGCTTTCGGGTGTCGAACGTGTTGACTGATACGCAGTTGGCACCGAGTGTGGCGGTAGAAAAATTGCCACTAATGAGCTTTCGAGGCGTGCAACTACCAGGCACGACGCCAGCACAATGGAGTGCACCAATTACCACAAGTATTTCCTACATTGAGGGGCGAACCTCGTGTTTGACAATGTTTGCTGGTAGCCGCGATGGCGGCAAGGCGTTTTTCTCGATTCGACCGACGGACTTTTTTACGGTCGAGTTGGATACCCTTGGTGTTCCACGTTTTCAGTTTGGGGCATGGAATGACTTCATTGATAGCGTGTGGATGCAGCAGCAATGCGATCTACACCTGACATTGATGGAGCATAGTCCAGCTCTGGATATCAAAGCGCCAGGTGGAGTAATCCAACTGGTGGCTAATACATATGGCATGACCTTGACTAATGTGGTCAGCGGGACGCCGTATGTGTTGGAAACGGTTGATCTGGGAGCCAAGACGTTTTCAGGATTTCGACTCCCTTTGGAAAAGGATGCGCTCGGCTGGGATCCAAGCCACGATGTGACATATGTGTCTGGCCTTAGTAACGGCTGGATGATCTTGGCGCATGATGGTCAAGATCAAGAACTATCCGCAGGGGTGATTTTGACTGGCGCATTGGAAGTGAATCTGGATAACTATTCGAGTCGATTTGGACCAGCATTTAATGACTGGACCAATATCGGTTGGATTGAAACCGCGATTTCTCCGACACTGGAACAAACCACGACTATCTATGGTCGGTTGTGGATCGATACGAATCGGGACGGATTGAACAATGATCATACGGTGGGGCCAGATGGCATCACGGTGACGGTCAACGTCAGTTCGACTTTCGCATTTACCACGACGACTGTGGATCAGGGGTATATCAATACGCAGTTTAAACAGATTGATTGCACTGCGCTGGGATGCCCCGAGAACCCTTACACGGTGACGGTGAGCGCGCCAGATGGATACAAGTTTGTGGTGGGCGGTGATAGCACAGTGGATGAACTAGGAACCACTACTGTGTTGACAGAGTCTACGCAAAGCATTTCCGTTGGCTTACAGTTCAAATACGGACTGTTTGTGCCGATGGTAATACGTTAGTTTTTTTGGGGTTGGGGGCAACGTGCTCCCAACCCCAACTTTTTTCTTCGATGAATTATTTTTTTATGAAAAAATATTTGCGGTTTCCTTATTTGATTGCAGCTATTCTTTTGGGATGGCTGGTGTGGCGTGGTGGACAGATTGATTGGTCGCTGGTAACTGTGAGTCAGCTGATTGTGGGAGGACTGGCAGTGTTTTACTTGGCTATGGCGATTCAGGCGCTGGTGTTTTTGGGTTGGACACTGCATGCTTGGAATGAACCGAAAGAAACGGAATTGGCAGATTTTGTACCGGCACAGCTATCATTTACGGCTTTGTTACCAGTACGACATGAGGCCGCTGTGATTGGGCAAACTATTACGGCGATTGCCGCAATTGATTATCCAGATCAATTGAAAGAATTGATCGTAATTGTCCGTTCGGATGACACAGAGACTATTGCGGCAGCGCAGCAAATGGCAGATCAATTGTCGCGGGTACATGTACTAGTGGTAGATGATTTACCTGTAAACAAACCTAACCAACTGAATTGGGGGCTGCGAGCAGCAAAGGGCGATGTGGTGGTGGTATTTGACGCAGAAGACCAGCCACACCGGGATATTTACCACATGGTACAAGCTACCATGGTGCGAGACAGTGCTGATGTAGTGCAAGGTGGAGTGCAACTGGTGAATTATCGATCGCGATGGTTTTCGGCGTTAAACTGTCTGGAATATTATTTTTGGTTTAAGTCTATTTTGCCTTGGTTTGTAAAGCGAGGAGTGGTGCCATTGGGTGGAAATACGGTATTTTTCAAACGAGAACGACTACTGGAGGTCGGTGGGTGGGATGAGACATGTTTGACTGAAGACGGGGATATTGGAATTCGAATGAGTTTGCATGGGGCGAAAACCAGTGTGGTGTACCATGAAGCGTATGCCACTCAAGAAGAAACACCGATTGACGTGGCGTCGTTTATTAAACAACGAACTCGATGGAATACAGGATTTTTACAAATACTGCGTAAGGGTGATTGGTGGAGATTTCCGATTTGGAAGCAACGATTCTTGGGAGGGTATTTGCTCATTTTGCCATTGGTCTTGGCGGGATTGTTATTTTTGACTCCATTTATGACAATGGTGGGAATCTTGTACCACCTACCGATGACAGTCGCCATGTTGTCGTTTTTGCCACTGGCAATTTTGGGATTACAGTTTGTGGTCACTCAGATTGCAGTTTGGCAATTTAGTCGAGATTTTCGATTGGGATATCCCATCTGGATGCCTGTGCAAATAACTGTGGCTTACTTACCTTATATATGTATATTGGCGTTTGCAGGCATTCGAGCCTGGGTGAGATTTTTGAGTCGCAATCTAGCATGGGAGAAGACAACCCATTACAATTTACATCGTCAGGTTCCCCTGACAATATAAGATGACTAGGACTTGGAAAATCTGCTTGGTCGCTCTTGTAATTGCGGCAGTCGCGCATGGGTTTAATATGCGCAACTATCCGTATTATGAAAACGATGAAGGGACATATATTTCACAGGCGTGGTCACTACTGAGCCAGGGAAAATTGGCGCCTTATACCTATTGGTATGATCATGCGCCGGCTGGGTGGATCTTTTTGGCTGGGTGGATCAAGGCCACTGGCGGGCTATTTACATTTGGGATGTCGGTAGATACTGGTCGGGTATTTATGTTGGTGTTGCATATTGCTTCTTCGTTGATGCTGTTTTGGCTGGTACGCAAACACAGCCAGCGGCATTTGGCAGCGGTATTGGCGGTAGTGTTTTTTTCGATTTCGCCATTGGCAATTTATTACCATCGACGAGTACTTTTGGACAATATTATGGTGTTTTGGTTGTTGGCGGCTATTAGTTGGTTGTACTTGGGTAAAAAAACATTGCGACATGTTATGTTGTCGGCGGTGTGTTTTGGGATTGCGGCCTTGACTAAAGAAGTGGTTATCTTTTTTTTACCTGGAATGGTGTATTTATTGTGGCAACTAGATAGACGACATCGAGTGATGGGAATAGGACTGTGGTTGAGTATTGTAGGAATGGTAGTAGGTAGCTATTTTTTGTACGGGGCGCTAAAGACGGAACTATTGCCAGTGGGGTGGCTAGGTGATAGCCGAGATCGAGTGAGCTTACTTGGTAGTTTGATGCAACAATTGGGACGAGGAGTACATGTCCCCTTTTGGCATCCAGATAGTCTATTTCGAATGGCGTGGCGAACATGGGTGAGCCGGGATGTGATTGTGGTGTGGGGAGGAATAGTGAGTATTTTGGCAGCAAGTGGACTGGCATTATGGAATAAGACATTTCGGTTGCCAGCACTGCTGGCTGCTGGATTTGGTTTTTTCTTATTGCGCAATGCCTTAGTGATTGATTTTTATATCGTGCCGATATTTCCGTTTGCGGGGTGGTGTTTTGGGTTGGTTGTGCAACAGGTGGTGAAAAAACTGCATTGGGCAGTTGTGTTGGGTATTGTCATGGTGGCGTTTTTACTGATGGGAGTAAAGCATTACTACAAAAATGAGAACGAGCCATATCGTCAGGCGGTGAATTATATTAAGCAAACGTTGCCAGAAGATTCACATATGGCAATTGATGCGTCGATCTTAGATGACTTGTGGTATGGCAAACATCCAGACGAGCCCACATTTGCGAATGCGGATTGGTTTTGGAAGGTGGCGCGAGACCGAGATGTGTTTGAAAAAAAATTGCAGGGGGATTGGCGATCCATCGATTACATTGTTTTGAGTCATGAAATGTTGAAACAGATTGGCGAACTCAACGCTCCGACAATAGAACTCGCGTTGTCTCACGCTGATCTGGTTACTCAATGGGGCATGGATACAACCACCTATGTCAATGTAGAGCGCCATATTTCCGCCAATGGGGATTGGATGGCGATTTATAAGGTTCGCAGCGATGAACAAATTCAGCTGACAGACTCGTGGAATTTTTATAAATCCAGCTTTATTCATTCTTACGGACAAATTATTGACCCACAAAGCGAACAAACTACTTCTGAAGGCCAGGCGTACGCCATGTTGCGAGCGGTACAGATGAACGACCAGGCGACATTTGATGGCGTCTGGCAATGGACTCGAGACCATATGCAATTTCGTGATTCGGATAAATTGTTGTCGTGGCTATGGAAAGATAATCAACTAAAAGATTCCGCCGCAGCAAGTGACGCTGATTTGGACACGGCAATTGCATTGGCATTTGCCAGTAAGCGTTGGAACAACCCAGCATATTTGACGGCGGCAAAAACAATAACTTCTGATATCTGGAAACGAGAAGTTGTACTGATACAGGGGAAGTATTATTTGATCGCAGGGCCGGACTTAGCCCGAGAAAATGGGTATCTGATCAATCCATCTTACTTCTCGCCAGCGTATTACAAGATTTTTAGTCAAATAGATCCTGGTCATCCGTGGATGCAGTTGGTAGATGATACATATGAGACGTATGGGCGTATTCGAACACTGTCGCCAGTGGGACTGATGCCTAATTGGTTGTGGATAGATAAAAAAACTGGACAATTTTATAGTGGGTCGAGATTTATGGGATCGGGCGCTGACCTGTATGGCTTTGATGCATTTCGGGCGTATTTTCGTATAGCTATAGATGCACAATGGTTCGGTGATGATCGAGCTAAATCTGAATTGACTGAAGTAATGCAGAGTTTTTTTGGATCGACATGGCACAATGGTAAACGAGTAGTAGCGGAGTATGACTTGTCTGGCAGAGAGCAGGTGCCCTACTCTACCCTATCTACCCTGACAGGCCCATTGGCCGTTTTTTCCGAAACTGACCCGTTGCTGGCTGGGCAAGTGTACCGGGAATATTTTGATGGAGACGGTCTAAAACAATCAACGAACTACTATGAACAAAACTGGTTATGGTTTGGAGCGGCCCTTTACAGTAAGAGTTTTTTGAACCTGTGGAAATAATTGAGGTTGTGGTAGAATTCTTTGACTTATGGCTGACGTAAAAACAACAAATCGTATCGTTCCTTTGGATCAAGTCCGAAATATCGGCATTATTGCGCACATCGATGCCGGCAAAACCACAACATCTGAACGAATTTTATTTTATACAGGCAAGAGCTACAAGATTGGTGATATTGATGATGGTGACACCCAAATGGATTGGATGGAACAAGAAAAAGAACGTGGAATCACAATCGTCTCTGCTGCTACTACGACATTTTGGACTGTTAAAGATCCCAATTCCCCAGTGGGTAATGAATCTTTCCGTATTAACTTGATTGATACTCCAGGTCACGTAGACTTTACCGCTGAAGTGGAACGTAGTCTGCGGGTATTAGATGGAGCCGTGACTGTGTTGGATGCTGAAGAAACTGTGCAATCTCAGACAGAAACTGTCTGGCGACAAGCCGATAAATATAAAGTGCCACGAATCATTTTTATTAACAAAAATGATAAATTGGGGGCAAATTTTGAAGGTACAGTTCGAGCAGTAATCGACCGACTCGGCGCAAATCCAGCTGTGATGGCCTATCCAGTCGGGGCCGAAAATACCTTCCGAGGTGTAGTGCTACTACTGGAGAGAAAGGCACTGATTTGGCATGGAGATGAAACTGGAGCCAAATATACTGAAGAGGAGATCCCCGCCGACATGACTGAAGTGGTAGAAAAATGGCGGGCAAAGCTAATTGAACAGATTTGTGAGACTGATGACGAATTGTTGTCTCGATTCTTAAATGGTGAAGAACCAAGCGTGCCGGATTTGAAAAAAGCCTTACGTCGAGCAGTCATTGCCTACAAATTGGTGCCAGTGTATGCGGGAGCTAGTTTGCGTAATAAAGGGGTTCAGCCAATGTTGGATGCAATTGTAGAATACTTACCTTCTCCAGCCGATGTAGATCATGTAAAGGGATCTGACCCTTACACTGGTGAGGAAGTACAACGTAAAACAGTAAACGAAGAAAAGTTTGCAGGTCTTGCCTTTAAAATTCAGACTGACCCACACGTAGGCCGATTAACATATGTGCGTATTTATTCTGGAAGTTTGAAGGCTGGACAACCTATTTGGAACGCATCAAAACAAAAAGAAGAGCGTATTTCCCGAATGCTTTTAATGCATGCAAACAAACGAGAAGAAATCGATATTGCTTATGCTGGAGAAATCGTAGCTCTGGTAGGATTGCGGGATACAACGACCGGAAACACGCTCTGTGACAAGTCGGCACCTATTGTGTTGGAGTCTATTTCTTTCCCTGAACCGGTTATTTCACTCGCTATTGAGCCAAAGACTAAATCTGATCAAGAAAAAATGGGTTATGCATTGAATAAATTGGGAGATGAAGATCCAACCTTCCGAATTAAAGCAAATGCTGAAACTGGACAAACAATTATTTCAGGTATGGGTGAGCTGCATTTGGAAATTATCGTAGATCGTATGAAGCGAGAGTTTAACGTAGAAGCTACTACTGGAGCACCACAAGTCGCTTACAAAGAAACAGTCAAGAAACTGGCTGAAGGTGAAGGCAAATACATTCGCCAATCTGGAGGTCGTGGACAGTATGGTCATTGTAATATTCGTATCGAACCACTTCCTCGTGGCGGTGGCTACGAGTGGGTAAACGCTATCAAAGGTGGTGCTATTCCTGGAGAGTTTATTCCGGCAGTAGAAAAAGGTATCAAAGAAGCTATGGAAACAGGGGTCGTGGCTGGATTCCCAACTACTGACGTAAAAATCACTCTATATGACGGTTCTTACCACGATGTGGATTCGTCTGAAATGGCCTTTAAGATTGCTGGTTCTATGGCGTTTCAACATACGACTAAGACAGCTGATCCATGTCTTTTGGAACCGGTCATGAAAGTCGAAGTATCTACTCCAGATGACTTTATGGGAGACGTGATTGGAGATCTATCTTCTAAACGAGCCCAGATTTTGGGCACTGATAAACGAGCCAATCTGACGATTATCGTCGCATACGTACCACTGGCGGAAATGTCTGGCTATGCCACAAAACTACGATCCATCTCTCAAGGTCGAGCTGGATATGTGATGATTCCTTCACACTATGACGAAGTGCCACGTAACATTTCTGAGCAAATTATTGCCAAAAGTGGTAAAATAGCTGGAAACGCTTAATTCTTCCAGATCTTCTTTCTAGAGATCTCCTTGAATCATTGTATGGATATTAACTACGCCAACGAACTATTAGATATTGTCGACGACCGAGACGTGGTCATTGCTCAGGCTCCCAGGCACTTAGTGCATGCTGAGCCATTTTTACTTCACCGGGAAGTGGATATTTTGGTACACGACGAAGATCGACGCATACTGTTTCAGCAACGGAGTCGAAACAAAAAGCAAAATCCGCTACACTGGACTTCAGGAGCCGGAGGCCATGTCCAATCTGGAGAAACCCCAGAAAACGCTGCTAAAACTGAATTGTTTGAAGAATTAGGCTTGAGTGGTGAACTGGAATTTTTGTATAAAACCTTGGTTCGCCAGGATGGCAATCATCGTTTTGCCTATTTTTATTCCTTTAAGTATTCAGGTCAGGTCATTACGCCACATCCGGAAGAGATAGAACAAATTCGCTTTGTGCATCCAAACGAGTATCATCCAGAGATTTTCCATCCTCATGAGGCAAATCCCATGGCTATTAAGACAGCCTGGAGATTTTGGCAAGGGACGCTTTTGGAATAAAAAAAGCCCCGGACGACCGGGGCGGTGATTTGAGATTGTGGATTTAATCTGAAGTTAGTTTGAGACCATACTTATTTATACCTACTCCGATTTTTTCGGCTAAATACCTAGGGTCTGTTTTATTGCGGTGCACTTTTTCGTGAACCATGTGAATCATGCCACGGAAGAGATATTCGACTCGTTCTGCTGTGTACTTGACCAACTCTTGGCTACCTCTGGTCTGAGCCGCAACACAGGTGAAGACATATTGAAACTGGTTCAAAACGCCGTCGAGCTGTTTGTAGTCGATAATACCTGTTGGCAAGCTGCTGACATCAAGCATTTGGGCGACGGCAACATTGCTTAGTGTGGGAGAGATCTCCACTTTCGTGATCGGGATAGTTTTGGTGATTTGGATTTTGTTCCAAAATACCGGAAGGCCATATGGATCAAGAGCCAAGGCTACACGAGGCGCTATCAGAGCTGGAATTAGGGTCGATCTCTTTTCCAACTCAAAACGAATCATAATCTGACAAGTTTCAAGCAGATTGATGACAGAAGTTGTAATTTGCGACGGGTCACCAACCCGAACTGGAGGAGTGATCATCCGATGCAAATTATTCAGACAGTTGAGAGAGGCAGAAAACTCTGCCGGGGTCCATTCAAACTTTTTTGTGTCCAAGATTTTGAACTCCTTGGGAATATTTCCCTTCTAGCTAGATCGTAATGTAGCAATCTTTAAACTCGTGATTGATTTTTCTGGCTAGGTCGGTAAGCGGCAGAGTGGTTTTCTGCGTCGAATAGTCAAGAAATATTTGCATGATCTCGAGCATTTGTACTGCTGATACAGCAGCGTCTCTGACTGTTTTATGCGTGTTGGCACTTTTGGCCGCTGCAGAAGACAAGCAGGCAGAGAACTTTTTTAAGCTCATGGATAGCACTTTGTATTGACCAAAACCGGATGTGGTTGTTGGTAACAGTTCGAGCTTTTTTGCAGTTTGCTCTTCAGGAACATAAAATTTGGTGAAGGGTGAAATGTAGTCTAGGCTTCGCACTGGTCTATTATTAAGACAGACCTCAAATGGGTTGTTGTTCGCAAGCAGAGATTCAAACGCCATTCTTAAAAGTCCAGCAGTTTCGCCACTAGGGTATCCATTATTTACTCGGAGCCTTGAAGCTACACGATCACCCATGATTAGACATAGGCACTTCAAAGATTGAAGATGGCGATGTCCACATTGGAGATAGGCTACGTCTATATACTCATGTAATCGTTCGATTTCATGCAAGGCTGAGAACACTTGGTATGCATTTATTGTTTTCGGATTCATACAGGTACTCCTTTATCCACAATTTCAAGGTACGATTTTTTCGGATTGGAACGCGATTGTTACCTTTCCGCTAGAGCGAATTATAGTCGAAATTGAGGGTATTATCAAAGTTATAGGCTAATTTATTTTTGGTATAATTGGGTATGCATGTAGATAGGGCGAACAATCCTGAGGAATTGTTGGATGTGGTGAATGATCAAGATCAAGTTATTGGCCAGGCGACTCGGCAAGAGATTCACAAAAAGCGGCTATTGCATCGCGGCGTAGCGGTATTACTGCACGATGCAAACAAACGGATATTGGTACAACAGCGGAGTCGAAAGAAAAAACATAATCCAGGAGGCTGGAGTCTGTCTATTGGCGGTCATGTACCGGCACACATGGAACCAGCGGAGGCGGCAAAAAAGGAATTGATGGAAGAGCTAGGGTTTGAGGTACCACTGCGATTTATTCGTAAATCTAATGGTGAATCAGGTGGCAGCTGGCGATTTCGCTACCTCTATATAGGAGAGTATGGCGGGCAGCATATTCGAATTAATCGTGATGAAGTGCAGCAGGTACGATTAGTTAATCAACACGATGTAGAACAAATGGTGTCGAACGGAGAGAGTTTTGGGAAGAATTCTCTTTTGACGATGAAGGAGTTTTGGGAAGAAAAATTAGGCTAATTTTCCCTCTTGCATAGATAATTTTCCTTTGCTATTATTCAACGAGTTCGATATTACCGAACTTTTTTTTCGCAAAAACACATGGCAACATTTCAACGAAATAAACCACACGTCAACATTGGAACCATTGGTCACGTCGATCATGGTAAAACTACTTTGACTTCGGCTATCACTACGGTTTTGGCCAAAAAGGGATGGGCAGTAGCAAAAGCTTACGGAGACATTGATTCAGCACCTGAAGAACGAGCACGTGGAGTCACGATCAATCTTTCACATCAAGAATACGAAACAGAAAAGCGACATTACGCACACATCGATGCTCCAGGTCACGCTGACTACATCAAAAACATGATCACTGGTGCTGCTCAAATGGATGGAGCTATCTTGGTAGTTTCAGCAGTTGATGGACCAATGCCACAAACTCGAGAACATATTCTTTTGGCAAAACAGGTGAATGTTCCAGCAATCGTCGTATTTTTGAATAAATGTGACATGGTGGATGACGAAGGTCTTATTGACTTAGTCGAAATGGAAGTTCGTGAATTGTTGACCAAATATGGTTACAAAGGCGATGAAGTACCATTTATCCGAGGATCAGCACTCAAGGCCGCTGAAGGAGATGCAAAATGGGAAGAAAAGATTTATGAATTGATGGAAAAAGTAGATTCTTATGTTCCAGATCCAGTGCGAGAACTCGACAAGCCATTCTTAATGCCTGTAGAGGATGTATTCTCTATCAAAGGTCGTGGAACTGTGGTGACTGGTCGTGTAGAACGTGGCAAGATCAAAGTAAACGATCCTATTGAAATAGTCGGTATCAAAGCTACTAAACAATCTGTGGTGACTGGTGTAGAAATGTTCCGAAAATTGTTGGATGAAGGTCAAGCTGGAGACAACGTCGGAATCTTGCTACGCGGTGTAGAAAAAGATGACGTGGAACGTGGTCAAGTCTTGGTAAAGCCAGGATCTGTCACCCCTCACGTAGAATTCGAAGCTGAAGTCTATATTCTTAAGAAAGAAGAAGGCGGACGTCACACTTCATTCTTCTCTGGATATCGTCCACAGTTCTACATCCGAACTACAGACGTAACTGGTGAAGTAACTTTGAACCCAGGGGTAGAAATGGTCATGCCAGGCGACAACGCCAAAATGAAAGTAAAATTGATCGTTCCTGTAGCTCTAGAAGAAGGTCTCCGATTCGCAATCCGCGAAGGTGGAAAGACTGTCGGAGCTGGAGTCGTAACAAAAATAATCGCTTAATAGCGGTTATTTTTGGTTGTTTTTCTCGCCCAATTTACTATTGGGCTTTTTTATTATATAATTATCTCGCACATTTATGGCTAAAGGCAGACTACGTGTCAGACTCAAATCCTTCGACCACCGCGTCATAGACGAGGCGGCGGCTAAGATATTGGATACAGCCATAACCACTGGAGCTAAAGTCATTGGCCCAGTTCCTCTTCCGACTGATAGAAAAATCGTTACGGTGACTACTTCTCCTCATGTGGACAAAAACGCTCGAAATCATTATGAAATGCTGGTTCACAAGCGTTTGATTGATATCGTGGACCCAACTGATAAAACTATTGACGCTTTGTCTCGAATGGAATTGCCAGCCGGTGTTGATATTGAAGTAAAGATGTAAGGAGTATATGAGTTTAAAAGAACGAGCACATTTGGCTTATACCGTATTTGCAAAGAGTAAGCGGCCTTTTGATAAAGAGCTGTATGCCAAAGCTTCTGAAGCGGCAGCGGCAGTAAAAAAACACGGAATTGATAACCTAACAGTCCAACAGGCCTCAGATTTGGTGGCCTATGAACAACAAAAATCCGATCATATTTCCAGTGCTTTGAAAAAAGCCGAGGCGTAGTCATTTGCCTGCATAGCTGGGGTGTGGTAGAATCGGTCAAGTTTTGAGCGGAGAGAATTGCCTGAATTAGCGCTCATTACGGTTTGCAGGCTACATTATTAGAAATTAATACTGTGGCGCGAAAAGCGCCTTTTTTATTTTATGAATACTATTTTTGCTAACAAAGTCGCCATGAGTGCGGCATTTACCGAAGCTGGTAACCGCGTTGGGGTGACGATTTTGTCGGTGCCGACTATGAAAGTAAAAGATCTACGAGTAGCAGATAAGCATGGATATGCTGCGGTACGAGTAGAAATTGGGGGCAAGAAGACAGTGCTGCGCGAGATTCGAACTGACGAAACCGTAGAAACTGGAACAGAAATTAAGTTTGATGAAGTATTGAAAGTGGGCGATGTGGTCCAACTGACTGGAATTTCTAAAGGAAGAGGCTTTACCGGTGTCGTCAAACGACATCATTTTAAAGGTGGACCCCGAACCCACGGTACTTCTGATCGAGAACGAGCGCCAGGAAGTTCTGGATCCAACATGACTCCAGGTCGAGTATATAAAGGAAAGCGCCGAGCAGGTCATAAAGGTGTAGATACTATTACCATGAAGGGTGTCAAAATCTTGAGTATTGATGCAGAAAAACGATCTATATCAGTTATTGGATCTGTTCCAGGAAATAAAAAATCTGGACTATTGCGGCTGACAAAAGTATGACCAATGTAAAAACTTTTACTACTACTGGAACAGAAGGAGAGAAAATGGCCTTACCAAAGGAAGTATTTGAGGTCATGACCGCTCCTGAATTGTTAGCTCAAGCAGTTCGTGTGTATCTGATGAACCAACGCAAAGCTGGGGCCAAAACAAAAACCAGAACTGATGTAAACAAAACTACTGCAAAAATGTTTAAACAAAAAGGGACTGGAAATGCTCGCCATGGCTCTTATGCGGCGCCAATTTTTGTCGGTGGAGGTGTAGCTCATGGACCAGATGGCCAACAAAATTTCCGCCGAAGTTTGTCAAAACCTATGACTAAAAAGGCTATTTTGGGAGCACTATCTTTGCAAGCTCACGAAAAACATGTGGTAGTTCTGGATGATTCAGCTTCAATTTCAAAGTCTAAAGAGGCTGCAGCATTTATAAAAGGGATACAGGCAAAAGGGAGTGCTTTGATTGTAGCAACACCGGAACAAAAAGAAATTTCCCGAGCATTTCGAAACCTGGCTCGTGTGAATGTTTTGCAGACAAACCGGCTCCATGTGCAAGCCATATTGGGACATTCGACCATTGTATTGACCAAATCATCTATTGATCAAATCAAAAAACTCTATGCTTAAACCACTTATCACTGAACAATCGTTAAAAGTAGCCAAGGTAGGCAAATATACTTTTGCTGTGCCGGCACGAATGCGCAAACCTGAAATTCGCAAAGAAATTGAACGACTTTTTCAGGTGAACGTAATAGGCATTTCTACAGCGATCGTCCCTGGCAAAGAACGACGTACTGGCCGACGCTGGAAATTTGTTTATAATCCAGACTGGAAAAAAGCAATTGTGCAATTAAAACAAGGTCAAAAAATAGACTTATTTGAAACAAACTAATATGGCACTCAAAACATACCGACCACTCAACCCATCTATGCGATTAGCAGCAACGCTGGATTATTCAGATTTGACTGCACGCCGATCTGAAAAAGGCTTGGCATGGATTTTGCCAAAGAGATCTGGAAGAAATGCAACAGGTATTGTTACTACTCGTCATCAAGGAGGTCGACAAAAGCGTTTTTATCGAGATATTGATTGGAAACGAGAAAAACTGGATATGCCAGGGACAGTTTTGTCACTAGAATATGACCCAAATCGCACTGCGCATATTGCCCTGGTACAGTATGGTGATGGAGAAAAACGCTATATCTTGGCACCAGAGGGCTTACAAGTAGGCGCAAGCGTGATGAGTGGTGAAAGTGCACCACTGTCTGTGGGAAATGCTTTGATGTTGTCACAAATTCCAGTCGGAACCTTGGTACATAATTTGGAGCTGGTGCCAGGTAAGGGGGCTCAAATGGTACGTGGCGCTGGAACTGCGGCTACATTGATGGGTTTTGAAGAAGCCTATGCTCTGGTAAAATTGCCTTCTGGAGAAATTCGACGATTTGAACCAACCTGCCGTGCCACTATTGGCCAAGTCGGAGCAATTGACTGGAAGAACGTTAATTTAGGTAAAGCTGGTCGAGCTCGCCGATACGGAATCCGACCAACTGTCCGCGGAACTGCTCAACACCCAGGTTCACATCCACACGGTGGAGGTGAAGGCCGGACTGGTGAAGGTATGCATCCTAAAACCCCATGGGGTAAGTCTGCTCGAGGTACGCGTACCAGAAGTAAGCGAAAACGTTCAAGTTTTTATATAGTTAAATCTAGACACAACGCATAATATGGCTAGAAGCTCAAAAAAAGGACCATTTGTCGATGAACGACTGACAGCGAAAGTTGCCAAGCAGGTTGCTGTGGGTAAAAAAACCCCCATCAAAACCTGGTCACGGGCAAGTCAGATTTCACCCGAATTTGTGGGATATACCTTCCAAGTTCATACTGGCAATAAATTTGTCGATGTATTTGTGACTGAAACGATGGTTGGTCACAGACTAGGAGAGTTTGCACCTACTCGAACATTTAGAGGCCATGGAGCGGTGGTTAAGCGCACCATGGATAAGACTTAATACTATGAAATCATCTACTCAACATATTGTAGCCAAAGCATCTATGGTGCAACACTCACCGCGGAAGTTGCGACTGATTGCTGACGCCGTACGTCCACTACCTCCATTGAGAGCGGTTGATTATCTACGCACCATGCCACAACGAGGAGCTAAAACTATGCTTAAGGTCTATTTGCAAGGCTTAGGAAATGCGAAAAATAATTTCCGACTGTCTCCTACTGATATGCAAACTGAAACATTGCTGGTCGAAGAAGGTGCACGAGGGCCAAAAAAAGCTGATGTTCACTCTCACGGTGCACGATTCAATCGGGGTATTCGCCGACGCAAATATTCGCACGTAACACTTATTTTGGCACCAAAGCCTGCGGCTCCATCTGAAACTGCTGCAGTAGAACCTGAAGTTATTTCACAACCAAAAAACTAATATGGGGCAAAAAGTAAATCCACTCGCATTTCGACTCCCCTTGCATCAGATGCAAATGTGGAGATCTCGATGGTTCACCACTGATCCACGACGCTATACGGCTTATTTGGCTGCAGATATTAAACTGCGTAAAGCCCTAACAAAACGACTGACTGCAGCTGGGGTTATTCGAGTAGATATTGAACGATCATTGCGAAGTATGCGAGTCATTGTGTTTGTTACTCGACCTGGAGTAGTTATTGGGCGAGGCGGATCGGGACTTGAAGATCTTAAACGATTTATTTATCAAACTATTGAAGTAAAACCCGGAGATAAATCTGCGCCACGAATCGATCTACAAGTCGAAGAAGTCAAGGAGCCTGATTTGTCAGCATATTTGGTAGGAACCAAAATTGCCGAGCAGTTAGTACGACGTATTCCAGCTCGACGTGTAGTAACAAAAACGATGGAACGAAGTATGTCTGCTGGAGCAAAAGGTATCAAAATCTTGTTGTCTGGGCGGGTAGGCGGAGCAGAAATCGCCCGACGAGAGAAATATCATCAAGGATCTGTGCCTTTGCAAACATTGCGAGCAGATGTAGATTACGCTCATGTGCCCGCATTGACCCGATCTGGATATGTTGGAGTTAAAGTTTGGATTCACCGAGGGGAGAAAGTGAACTAATATGTTACAACCACGCCGCCAAAAACACCGAAAGCAATTCCGTGGACGAATGACCGGGACTTCCTGGCGAGGAGCTAGTGTGAGTTTTGGTGAATTTGGACTCAAGGCTACTGAACACGGCTGGGTGTCATCTAGACAAATCGAATCGGCTCGAAAAGCTATTTCTCGTCACGCTCAACGCGGAGGAAAAGTGTGGATCATGGTATTTCCAGATAAGCCAATTACCAAAAAGGCACTCGGAACTCGTATGGGTTCTGGTAAGGGCGATATTCACGAATACGTCGTGCCGATATTGCCAGGCCGAATTTTGTTTGAGATTGCTGGTGTTACTCCAGAAATTGCTAAATTGGCTTTTACTCGAGCGGCAGCAAAGTTACCTGTTAAAACTATTACGGTTGCAAAATAATTATGGCTACTAAAAAACCAACATCATCAAAATCTGTCAAAACCACGCCTGTGGTAGCTGAAAAAGCAAAAAAGACACCAGCAGTACGGCTCCAGGATTGGACCGTGTCTGAATTGCAGGCTGATATGGGTCGAATTCGGACAGAAATGTATGCTAACCGAGTGGCATATTTTTCCGGCAAAGAGAAAAATACTCGGAAAAATTTCTTGTTGAGAAAGCAATTAGCTAAAATATTAACCATTTTAAGCCAAAAAAAGGTATAATATAGTGTAATTTTTTATGAAAACTATTAAAGGTATCGTTGTCTCAGATAAAATGACCAACACGGTTGTGGTTGAAGTGGAACGCTTTATGGCGCACCCTTTGTATCACAAGCGATTACGTCGTACTAAAAAATATCATGTCCACGATGAATTAGGAGCCAAGATTGGTAATACAGTAGAACTGGTCCAAACCAGACCAATTTCAAAAACAAAGTTTTGGAAGACAGTAAAAATTGTTGGGCAAAAAGACGTACCTACCATGACAGTAGCAGCAGCAAATAACGAACAACCAGCCAAGCCAGTAGAAGCTAAAAAACCTGTTCGAGCCAAGAAACCAGCTGTTAAAAAAACACCAAAAGCATAATTTATGTTACAACTACGATCTATCCTTGTTCCAGCTGATAATTGCGGAGCAAAAAAGCTGCGACTGATTCATATTCCAGGCGCATGGAAGCGTAAATACGCATATGTCGGAGACATTGTGACCGCAGTTGTGGATCAAGCAGACCCAAATGGCGTAGTAAAAGATTCGGAAGTTGTCAAAGCAGTTATTGTTCGCACCAGAAAAGAAACTGGACGAAAAGATGGCAGCTATATTCGATTTGATGACAACGCGGCTGTGGTTATTGATCCAAAAAGTCATGACCCAAGAGGCAGCCGAATATTTGGACCCATTGCTCGAGAAGTCAAAGAAAAAGGTTTTGCCAAAATTGCATCTTTAGCACCTGAAGTTTTATGAACACACTTATTCCAACTATCAATCATATAAAACTCCGTAAAGGAGATACTGTGATCGTTACAGCCGGAAAAGACAAAGGTCGACAAGAAAAAATCGAAAAAGTCTTTCCTAAAGGACGAAAGGTTTTAGTGGTTGGTGTAAACCAATACAAAAAGCATGTAAAACCTCAAGGCGATCGACAAGGAGACATTGTCACGCTGACTCGCGCTTTGGACATTGCCAAGGTGGCGCTGGTATGCCCAAGTTGTAAAGTAGCGACTCGAGTGGGCTACATGACTGAAGGCGATAAAAAAGTTCGCATTTGCCGAAAATGTAAGGCAGTTATTTCTTAAATTATTTTATGAGTTTTGCACAAGACTATTCTAAAACTATCACTCCAACTCTGATGAAAGAGTTTGGGATTACTAATGTCATGGCCGTACCACGACTGACTAAAGTAGTCATTAATATTGGTTTAAAAGAAGCAGCCAACGATAAAGGTGTACTAGAAAAAGTAAACTCATGGCTGGTGGACATTGCAGGCCAAAAACCTAAGGTGACCCGGGCAAAAAAATCTATTGCTAATTTTAAATTACGAGAAGGATCACCGGTCGGACTGACTGTGACACTCCGAGGACAACGGATGCAAGATTTTATTACTAAATTGTTTACTATTGCTCTACCTCGGGTACGCGATTTTCAAGGCGTTTCTTTGACGGCATTTGATAAAAAAGGCAATTACACTTTGGGACTAGCTGAACAGATCGTGTTTCCAGAGATCGAATATTCTAAAATTGATAAAATTCGCGGTTTGGAAATTACATTTGTGCAAACCGGATCAGATGCTAAAATGACAAAACGCTTTTTGGAGTTATTGGGTATGCCGTTTAAAAAAGCTTAATCTATGGCAAAAACATCAAAAGTAGTTCGACAGACACATCATAAATTAAAATATGCGGTTCGTTTTCGAAACCGCTGTCAATTGTGTGGCAGACCCCGAAGTTATATGCGGATGTTTGGCATTTGCCGACTTTGTTTCCGTGAATTAGCTAACAAGGGGGAGTTACCTGGAATACGTAAAGCATCATGGTAAGCGATCATTTATCAGATTTTGTAACTCGAATCCGGAACGGTTATCAGGCAAACTTGCCCACAATCGAAGCGGTGTCTACTCGTGCAGTACAACGATTTGCTGATGTATTGGTTAAGGCTGGCTATTTGCAAGGCTACACAACTGAAGGTCAAGTTATGACGGTAACACTGAAATATACTAAAGCCAAACCAGCTATTTCAGGTATTAAACGGGTGAGTAAGCCAGGAGCACGGATTTATGCAGGATATAAAGATCTGCCTCGCGTTTGGGGGGGATTGGGGATGCATATTTTGTCTACACCTCAAGGTGTCATGACTGACAAAGACGCAAGAAAGTTACATTGTGGCGGCGAACTGATCGCCCAAGTTTGGTAAATCTATGTCACGAATGGCAAAAAAACCTCTATTACTGGCTCAAGGAGTTTCGGTTACTGTTGCCGATGGTAAAGTAACAATTCAAGGTTCAAAAGGGACCTTGAATTTACAACTTCCAGAAGAGGTTAAATTGGACATTGATGAATCTGGAGTAAAAGTTGTATCAGAGAATAGTATGCTGCAAGGCACAGCTGCGGCAAACATTCGCAATGCCATGCTAGGTGTAACAAATGGCTGGACTCGAACCTTGGAATTGAACGGAACTGGTTACCGGGCGACTGTTTCGGGTAGTAATCTGCAATTGGCCTTGGGACTATCTCATCCGGTAAGTGTGCAGGCTCCAGAAGGAATTCGTTTTGAAGTGAAAGAAAATAAAATTACCGTGCTAGGGACAGACAAGGTGCAGGTTGGTCAGACAGCTGCTAAAATAAGAGCCTTGCGTCCGGCTGATCCATATAAAGCAAAGGGATTTAAATACGATGATGAAGTCATTGTACGCAAAGCTGGTAAAGCAGCAAAGGCTGGTGGCGCAGGAGGTAAATAATTATGGCTAAAATTCGTTCTATTATTCGATATACTCACACTCATGACCGTAGAACGGCTCGGGTGCGAGGCAAAATTACAGCGTCTGATCTGGTACGCCTGAGTGTGTTTCGCTCTAATAAATATATTTACGCTCAACTTATTGAGCCAAAAAGTGGAAAGACTTTGGCAGGATTACGTGGTGATACTGGCGAACACGTGGGACAAGAAATTGCTAAATTGGCAGCCAAACATAAAGTACAAGCAATTGTTTTTGATCGCGGTGGTTATCGATATCATGGTCAAGTAAAAGCTTTGGCCGAGGCTGCCAGAGCTGGAGGATTACAATTTTAATTTTTATTTATGCCAAGAAACGAAACTAAATTCCAACCAGTAGAAAAAGAATTTGATGAACGCGTGGTTCAAGTAAATCGCGTGAGTAAAAAGACTAAAGGTGGAAACCGAATGAGTTTTTCCGCACTGGTTGTCGTTGGTGATCGCAAAGGTCGAGTCGGAGTAGGTCTAGGTAAGGCGGCAGACGTGTCTTCGGCAGTAAGAAAAGCAAGTACCTACGCACAAAAACATTTTATAACTGTCGCAATGCATGGAACGACAATTCCCCACTCTACTCAAGTAAAATATGGTGCGGCTGTGGTACTTCTTAAACCAGCTCCTACTGGTTCTGGAGTTATCGCAGGCGGAGCGATGCGATCAGTCGTTGAAGCGGCTGGTATCAAAGATGTGGTAGGTAAACTTTTGGGTAGCCGAAATAAAATTACTAATATTTATGCGACCATTTCCGCCTTGGAAGGATTAAAACAACTATGAACCTAACTTCACTTCCACAAATTACTAAACGCCGATTGAAGCGCGTGGGTCGAGGTATTGGTTCAGGCAAAGGTGGTCATACGACTGGTCGAGGTCAAAAAGGACAAAAAGCCCGAGAGCGAGTACCACAAAGTTTTGAAGGATCTAAATGGAAAAAATCTTTCTTGAAACAGTTGCCTGCACTTCGAGGTGAACAAAAATTTAAACCATGGGGTCAAAAATATACTGCTATTGCTGTAGAACAACTACTAGAATGGCCAGAAAAAACCGGAGTAACACTGGAAAATTTGATCAAAGCTGGGGTGCTGCGCAGTGGAGAAAAAGGTAAACTTGTCGGTACTGCAACGTTGAAACATGGCTTGCAAGTGAGTATTCCAGTTTCAGCAAGCGCAAAAAAAGCGATTGAAACAGCTGGTGGTACAATCGAGACACACAAATGAAATCTTTTGCTCTGTTTTGGAAAAGTATTTGGCGAGCGCGAGAGCTACGCAAAAAATTGCTGTTTACCGCAGCCCTTCTGTTGGCATATCGGTTTATTGCCCATATTCCTGTGGCAGGTATTGATCGAGTCGCTTTGGCAAAGTTGTTTTCTGGTAGCCAAATACTAGGACTTTTAGACGTTTTTTCCGGAGGAACACTGGCAAATTTTAGCTTGGCAGCTTTAGGACTTGGACCATATATCAATGCCTCGATTATTATGCAGTTGTTGACCGTGGTTTTTCCTAAACTAGAAGAGATGTCTAAAGAAGGAGAGTATGGCCGAGAGATTATTAATCAATATACTCGTTTGTTAACTATTCCGATTGCGATTTTACAAGGAATTGCAATGTACTTTTTACTCCATAACCAAGGCGTCATTGGAGTATTATCCCCACTTAATCTCGTAGCACTGCTGGCAACAATTACAGCAGGAACAATGTTGACGGTATGGATTGGGGAATTGATTACTGAATATGGCGTAGGCAATGGTATTTCTCTTTTGATATTCGCAGGTATCGTCGGACGGTTACCAGTGGTATTGGGACAAACAGCCGCGACTTTGGAAACGTTGAATGGACTGAATTTGTTGGTCTTTATTGGCATGGCTTTGTTGGTGGTAGCTGGGGTGGTATTTATGAATGAAGCGTCGAGAAATATCGTGGTGCAATATGCAAAACGTATTAGAGCTGGAAAAGAAATTGGTGGACAAACCACTCATTTACCACTGCGTATTAATCAGGCTGGGGTGATTCCGATTATCTTTGCCGTATCTTTGGTACTATTGCCTTCTTTGGTGGGCAATTTTTTGCAAAAATCTACCAATGTACAAATCGCCTCTTTGGCACGAAATTTGGTATCGGTCATGCAGCCAAACAGTGCGGTATATACCATTACCTATTTTGTCTTGGTGGTGGCGTTTACTTATTTTTATACTTCAGTAGTGTTTAATCCAGAAAAAATTTCTGAGGATTTGAAGAAATCAGGAGGATTTATTCCTGGAGTTCGTCCAGGTGAAGCAACTGCAGCCTATCTGTCGCGCGTGTTGAATAGAATCACTTTTGCTGGAGCGTTGTTTTTGGGCGCGATTGCGGTGTTACCAGCTATTGCTCAATCGGCATTACAAATTCCTTCTCTGTCACTTGGAGGCACAGGCTTATTGATTGTGGTGTCGGTAGTTTTGGAAACGACAAAATCTTTGCAATCTCAATTGTTGGCCAGAAATTACGATGCGTTTTTGAAGCTATAGCGTTTATTTTATGAATATCATACTGCTGGGCCCACAAGGATCGGGAAAAGGCACACAAGCGGATTTGCTGGCGGAAAAATATGGTTTGATACATCTGGAAATGGGGCGAATTTTGCGCAGCATTGCTAGTTCTGACAATGAACATGCAAGCGTTGTACAGCAAACACTGACTCAAGGATCTTTGGTGCCAGACGAATATGTCCGACTGATTGCCTGGGATTTTATTTCTAAACATCATCCAAAAACTAATGGATTTATTTTTGAAGGCTATCCCCGATCAGTGGCTCAATATGAGCAACTGAAAAATATGCTGGCGACATTTGGTAAAAAAATAGATTTAGTGGTGAGTATTGAGATTTCCGAAGCTCAGACGATTGCTCGACTGTCCGCTCGACGAACATGCGAAAGGTGTGGAGAAATTTACAATAGCCTCACTCGACCAAGTAAGGTTGAAGGAGTATGTGACGCGTGTGGTGGAACATTGGTGCAACGAGCAGATGATACACCAGAGGCAATTTTGCGCAGATTGGGAATTTATCGGTCTCAGACCCATCCAGTATTTGAACAGGCAAAAATTGAAGGGATAGGTTTTGAGGTAAATGGTGAACAAACTGTTGAAAAAGTACTAGAAGGAATTACCGATTTACTACCTAAACAATGAAAAAATTTTCACTCAAAACACCTGAAGAAATTCAGATCATGGCTGAAGGGGGCAAGCGATTGGCGGCAGTGCGAGATGCATTGGCAGCTGCTGTAAAACCCGGTATGACAAGTTTGCAACTAGATACCCTAGCTAATGATCTCTTGCGTGCAGCTGGAGGCAAGGCGTCGTTTGCCATGGTGCCGGGTTATAAACATGCGACGTGTATTAATGTGGGCGATGTGGTGGTACACGGAATTCCGGATGGGTATATTTTTAAGCCAGGAGATAAGGTGGGTATTGATGTGGGGTTGTTTTATGAAGGATTTCATACTGATACAGCAACCACCGTACTAGTACCGGGGGCTGATGGCCGCACGACTAAAAAAACCGAGGCATTTTTAGAGGTGGGACGAAAAACTTTGAAAAAAGCGGTTTCGGAGGCAAAAATTGGTAAACGAGTGGCAGACATCTCTAAAGCCATGCAGGAAGGAGTAGAAGGCGCAGGATATTCAGTGGTACGGGCACTGACGGGGCATGGAGTGGGCAAACAGCTACATGAGGAACCAGCAATCCCCTGTTTTGTTTTGGGGGCATATGAGCATTCACCGAAGCTGGTGGAAGGTATGGTGATTGCGATTGAAATTATGTATAACGAAGGCGAGGACGAGGTGGCCTATAAGAATGATGATGGTTGGACAATCGTTACGGCCGATGGTACAATATCAGGGCTGTTTGAAGAGACAGTGGCAATTACTAAACGCGGGCCACTGATCTTGACCAAGACAACACGATGAGCAACAATTCGACCTTTACTGCCACCGGACTCGTGGTGGAAAACCTTCCCAACACCATGTTTCGCGTAAAGGTGACGGCTTCTAGTATGCCGGAGATGGTTGATAAGACACTCTTGTGTACATTGTCTGGTAAAATGCGCATTAACTGGGTGCGACTACTGCCTGGAGATAAAGTCCAGATGGATGTGCCTCAAACTGACCAAACCAAAGGACGAATTACTTTTAAACTCAAAAACTAATATGAAAGTTCAAGCTAGTATCAAAGTCCGCTGCCGAAACTGTAAGGTGATAAAACGCCGTGGGACGTTGTTTGTTATTTGCACAACGCCTAAACATAAACAACGCCAAGGATAATATATGCCACGTATTGCAGGTATCGACATTCCCGAGAAGAAAAAATTGCAGTTTGCACTGCGATATATTTATGGCGTAGGTCCGACCAATGTAAACGAGGTATTATCTAAAGCTGGAGTAGATGGAAATAAACGAACTTTTGAGCTGACGGCTGAAGAAATTAATAAACTACAAAAAGTAGTTGATTCTATGCAAGTGGAAGGTGATTTGCGCAAACTGGTATCCCAAAATATTGCCCGACTCAAGTCTGTGAACGCCTACCGAGGTTCCCGACATGCGCATGGGTTACCAGCTCGAGGACAACGAACACGTACAAATGCCCGGACAAAACGGGGTAAACGTGTTACTATTGGCGCCATGAAGAAAGAAGCGTTAGCAAAAGTAGAAGCAGCCAAAGCTGCAAAGAAATAATATGGCATCTGGAAAAGTCTTTATCAATGCAACATTTAATAACACCCTGGTTACTATTACTGACGCGGGTGGTAATGCCGTGTCTTGGAGTTCGGCTGGACATTCTGGATTTAAAGGAACTCGGAAATCGACTCCTTTTGCGGCTACGACTGCAGTCGAAACTGCCGGAAGAAAAGCACTAGACAAGGGTATTAAAGAAGTGGAAGTGTTTGTCAAAGGCCCTGGATCTGGACGTGATGCCGCTTTGCGAGCATTGCGGGCTATTGGAATGAAAATGACACTGATTGCTGACGTGACGCCTATGGCACACAACGGAGCAAGACCTAAAAAGAAACGACGAGTATAAGAGATTATTTTAGACCGTTGGCGACGAGAGCAAAGTCTTCGTCTGGAAATGAGACACCACCAATTTCGATTAACGTGTTATGTTTGGTCACGAGAAGCAATCGTTTGGCCCAATTTGGTTTTTGGATTGATTTTAAAAATAGATGATCGGTAAATTCGTTATTTACATCCATGTTTGTGACAGCAATTGAATCATCGACATAATTGGTTTTCGCAAAGGTTTTTAGATCAAAGTTTGGTGGTAGTTGGGTTTGATAGATAAACATAATGCCGGGATAGTCTGGGTTTAGAGGTATATAGACTGGAGTACCAAGAGTAGTTTTTGCCCATGTGAGGTTTTGATATTTGAGAGTGGTAAAGTTTTGAACAATTGCTTTATCTTTGGGAAAAATAGTAGGGAAATAAAGATAGTAAGAAAGGGATTTTTGTATTGCTGAAAAATTATAAGTGGGGTGCCAAGCTGTGTACGTAGTATATGCATAGTAGCTAACCGGTGCGATGCCAAAAATTAGCAGAGTGAGACTGAAAATAAAGAACTTAAATTTCGTATGGGTAAGGGTTTTGGTAGAAGGATTTTTACGATCGAGGAACAAAAGTAAAATCAGGGGAAAAAGGATTGGCAAGATAAACATAAATTTTTGGTTTAAATCCAAAAATTGAGATGGTGAGGGTTTTTCTGAAGCAAAAGTACTTATCGCATGCTGCCATTGGGTAAGTGCCCAGTTGGCAAAAACTCCTGCAAAGAGACTATAGACCAAAGCAAGCCATGCCAGTATTTTCCAACGTGTATAAAATACAATGGCAGAGATGGTCAATACTACTCCTAAGCTAAAAATCACCATAGATAGAGGTATATGGTAAAAAGATCGTAGATATGCCCAAGCGGGAGCATCGGGCGAATTTAAGCCACTATTCATGACCCATTGAATAAACGTATACGTCGCTATTAAAAAAAAGAAATAAAACGTTTGGAGGAGTAAAACAAACTGAGTAAGCAGACCTAAATGATGCGATTCTGAACTGGCTTTAGTAGCCATAGTGCTAGTATGGCAGAAATTGGTGTGCTTTCCTATGGTATTTGGTTTTTGGCTAACTATAGGTTAAAATTGCTATATGGATATACAACTACCTACTGACTGGATAGATTTTGAACTGCTGGATACTGGCGATTATATGAAATTGGAGCGCTGGGGACAGTATGTGGTGGCACGGCCAGAACCCAGAGCGTTGTGGACACGCGGACAACACGATCTGTGGAGAACGGCAGATGCGACGCATACAAAAGAGGGATGGAAATTTCAGAGTGAAGCCCCTACTCCATGGAAAATTTCTTATAAAGGGATTGTGTTTGATTTGAAGCCAACAGATTTTAAACATACTGGCGTATTTCCTGAACAAGCCGTGAATTGGGATTGGATGCGAACAAAAATTAATAAGCCCCTCAAAGTACTGAATTTGTTTGCCTACACTGGTGGGTCTACTATGGCAGCAGCACTGGCTGGAGCCAATGTGACCCATGTAGATGCTTCTCGGCCGGCAATGATGTGGGCGAGTGCGAATGCAAAAGCGTCAGGGATTAATCCGGAACGGATTCGCTGGATCCAAGAAGATGTGATGAAATTTGTGCAACGTGAGATTCGTCGAGGGGCACAGTATGACGCGATTATTATGGATCCGCCACGATTTGGTCGAGGAGCTGGAGGAGAAATGTGGAAGCTGGAACTGCATTTGCCAAAGCTAGTTCATGAATGCAAAAAAATATTGTCTGATGAAGCGGCATTTCTATTGGTTAATGCCTATACGGCGGACTTGTCACATTTGGCAATCCGAAGTGTGGTAGAGGATGCTATGAAGCAATTGGGTGGAACGATTGAGAGTGGTGAGCTGGGACTGAAAGAGTCGGGACGAGAACGAATTTTGCCTTGTGGTATTTGGGCACGGTGGAGTAAGTAATATCCGACTAAATTAGGTTATTTTCTTAGATCATTCTTGTTAGCGATAGGCTTGCTAAAGATTCTGAAGCAGTTCCACTAGTTGCGATCGAGTAATTAATGTTTTTCAGATTTATATATGGAGGGTTTTCTGCTTTTTCATCTGTGTCTGTGGGAAAAAATTTATTCAGGCTGCATTCGTAATATTTTGATTTAGACTGTATTTCTAACAGTTCACACTTATATACATTCCACGTCGCCAGTCCACTGAGAACAGCAGCGCTCATAACAACCTTTGTATTTAATTTTTCATTATCGTTGGCCATTGTTTTACTCTTCTTCTTAGCTCACCACTTCGCCTTCTTCGGGTTTGCTCTCTGATTTAGAAGCTTCTTCTGATTTAGGTTCTTCGGTGGCGGCAGTAGAGGCGTCGGGTTGTTGTTGGTACATAGCACCACCGAGCTTTTGGAGGGCGTCCATAAGGTCTTTGGACTTGGCATCCATATCTTCTTTAGTGCCGGTTTCAAGAACATCTTTAAGAGCCTTCATCTTATCTTCGACGTCTTTTTTCATACCCGCATCGGCTTTGTCGCCAGCGTCTTTGATGGTCTTTTCGGCAGTGAAGATGAGACTGTCGGCTTGGTTGCGAGCTTCGATTTTGGCCTTCTTTTCGGCATCTTCGGCGGCATGGACTTCGGCTTCTTTGCGCATTCTTTCCACTTCTTTTTCATCCAGATTGGTGGAATTGGTAATGGTGATGTGCTGGGTCTTATTAGTAGCCTTGTCTTTGGCAGAGACTTTTAAGATACCTGAGGCATCGATATCAAAGGTAACTTCGACTTGGGGTACACCGCGAGGAGCTGGAGGAATACCATCGAGAATGAATCTACCCAATGTCTTATTATCACCGGCCATAGGACGTTCACCTTGGAGGACGTGGATTTCGACCGATGTCTGACTGTCGGCGGCAGTAGAAAACACTTGAGACTTGGAGGTAGGGATCGTGGTATTGCGTTCGATGAGCGGGGTCATGACACTACCCATGGTTTCTAGACCCAGGGTAAGCGGGGTGACGTCGAGTAAAACTACATCTTTGACGTCGCCGGTGAGAACGCCACCTTGGATGGCGGCACCAATGGCGACAACTTCGTCTGGGTTTACGCTGCGATTTGGTTCTTTACCAAAGAAGGCTTTGACTGCTTCAACAACTTTGGGCATGCGGGTCATACCACCAACTAAAACGACTTCGTGAATATCTTTGACATCTTTTTTGGCGTCTTTGAGACAAGCTTTAACTGGGGCAATGGTTTTTTGGATCAGATCGTCGACTAAGGCTTCGAGCTTGGCGCGAGACAATTTGAGTGTCAGATGGAGAGGAGCACCGTCTTTTTGGGTGATATATGGCTGATTGATTTCGGCTTCCATGGCGGAAGAGAGTTCGATTTTGGCTTTTTCGGCGGCGTCGCGAACACGCTGTAAGGCTTGGGTATCTTTTTTGAGATCGACACCGTTGTCTTTTTTGAACTCGTCGATGATCCAATTCATGATGACTTGGTCAAAATCGTCACCACCGAGATGTGTGTCGCCATTAGTCGCTTTGACTTCAAAGACGCCTTCGCCGAGTTCGAGAATGGAAATATCAAACGTACCTCCACCAAGGTCGTAGACAGCGACGGTTTGGGCGTTTTTCTTGTCTAGACCATAGGCTAGGGCGGCGGCGGTAGGTTCGTTGATAATGCGTTCGACTTTGAGACCGGCGATTTCACCCGCTTGTTTGGTAGCTTGGCGTTGGGAATCGTCAAAGTAGGCTGGAACGGTAATAACTGCAGCGTCGACTGTGCCACCGAGATATGCCTCTGCATGAGCTTTCATGGCGGCCAGGGTTTTGGCGGAGATTTCTTGGGGGGTGTAGATTTTGCCGTCTACTTCCACACAAGCCATTTGATCTTTGCCAGCGACGATTTTGTAGGGCACCATATCGGCGGTGCGTTTGACTTCTGGATCGGAGATTTTGCGACCCATTAAGCGCTTGACGCTGTAAATGGTATTTTTAGGATTGAGGATCATCTGGCGCTTGGCCACATCACCGACGAGATTTTTGACTGGTTCAACGATAGAAGGAACCGTGTTGCGGCCAGTATCTGAGGCAGCAATTACTTTGGGCTGGCCACCTTCCATAACGGCGACACAGCTATTGGTTGTTCCGAGATCGATTCCGATTATTTTTGACATATTTTGATTTATATAATTAGCAGTCTTATTTGTCAAGTGCCAATTTGTAGACTTTGACACGAGCTGGGCGCAAGACGAAATCGCCCAATTTATAGCCTTTTAATACTAATTCTGCAACTGTTTCTGGAGCATTCTCCCCTGCTTCGACGATTTCGGTGCATTCGTGGAATTTGTGGTCAAAGGCTTCGCCTACTGAGGGCTGAATGGTTTGCAGACCTTCTTCGTCTAGGGCTGAGTGAAACTGTTTGGCAGCCATTTCGACGCCCATATCTTTGGTATGGGTGGCAGCCATGTCGATGATATCGAGACTGGGCAACAATCTGGCAATCAGATTGGCGGAGGCGACTTTGGTGAATTCTTTTTTGTCTGACTCGACTCGACGCAGTAGATTTTGATAATCGGCTAGGGCACGTTTCCAGCTGATTTGGGTAGAAACCAGCTCTTCCTGGAGCTGGGCAACTTCTATACCACCCCTGTCCTGCGGGACATCCCCTCCTACGCTAGGAGGGGAATCTGGTTGAGGCTTGTTTTTCGGCATAGGTTTAGTGCCAGTTGGCATGCATTTGGGACATTAAGTCCGCGAAGTAACGAAGTGTGGGAATAACATAGGGAAAGTTTAGACGGGATGGACCAACCACGGCTAAGCTGCCACGGCGATTGTTGCCGGTGTCAAAAAAGGTGAAGGCCATGCCGACAGGTTCAAAGAACGCCCAGCCCAAATCTGCACCAAAGACGACATGAACTGGAGCTTCACCATAGGTGCGATCAAAAAAGAGTTGCTGGAGACGACGTTGTTCATCTAGGAGAGAAAGAACGGTCTTGGTGACATCGATATCGTAAAACTCGGGCATGTCTAAAATATTGGCGATACCGGCATAATAAATGTCGCCTTGATCAGTGGCCACTAGCGCTAAGTTTTTGGTGCGATCGGCCAGGGCAAGGGTGGCTTGACGCATGAGTCGATCGAAATTGAAACGAGCATCCCAGACACGTTCTTTGGTGGAAACTTCATCGGCGACACTGAGGCGTTTTTCTTGCATGAGATGGTCAACAAAAAAACGTAGACCCATGGCTGTAGGTATACGACCTGCAGAAGTGTGCGGCTGTTTGAGAAAGCCTTGGTCGGTTAAATGAGCCATTTCATTGCGAATAGTGGCTGGAGAAACACCGAGGCTATATTTTTTTTCTAGCTGTTCACTGGAGACTGGATCGGCAGTGTTGATATATTCTTCGGTGACAGCTTTGAGGATTTGCGTCTGACGCGGAGTAAGATTGATCATTTAGCAGAATCATAATTTGACTGCTAACGGTTGTCAAGAGGAACGTGCGACGGTATGATGGGACGTATGAAAAAGCGAGAACAGCTGGTGTCGTTTGTGGCTGTGATTGCGTTGGCAGCGGCATTGCCGGGAGTATTGAAGCTAGCCAACTCGACAATGAGATTATTGGTAGGAGCAGAAGGGAGATTGTCGGCTGTAGCGGTTGAAACAAATCGGGTACTGGGACCTATGCCTGCTCCCTGGCGTGCACTGGCCCAAGGCGGAGATAAACTGACTACTTTTTTGGATAACACGAATACCGAAGTGACAGCACTGCAACCAGCATATATTCGAATTGATCATATTTATGATCAATTTGATGTGGTAAGTGGAACTCCAGGGAACCTACAATTTAATTGGACGAAACTGGATGCTACGGTCAAAAAAATAACTGACACTGGAGCGATGCCATTTTTTTCACTGTCCTATATGCCAGCTGCTTTGGCTAGCGGAGACACAACCTCGGTACCAAAATCGTGGACCGATTGGCAACTGTTGGTGCAAAAAACCATTGAACATTACAGCGGGGATTTGAAATTGGCCAATGTGTACTACGAAGTATGGAACGAGCCGGATTTGTTTGGCAAATGGACTATGGGAGGCAAAAAGGACTACAAATTACTATATTTACATTCGGCTATTGGAGCAAAAAATGCCGCAAATGTGCAGCCGTTTAAGTTTGGAGGGCCAGCTACAACCGGCTTGTATAAAAATTGGTTAAGTGATTTTTTCCCTTATGTTTTGCAAAACAATTTACGGCTAGATTTTTTCTCCTGGCATAGATATACGACTGATATGGCTTCCTATGCGAAAGATGTAGATGATATTGATGCTTGGCTAGATACACAGCCGTATTTTGCACATGTCGAAAAAATTGTCACTGAATTTGGGCCATCGTCTAAGAGTGGTGGAGAAAATAATACAAAACTTGGTGCAGCGCATATGGTAGCCGTGATGAGGCAGTTATTATTTAAAATAAAATATGGGTTTACCTTTGCTATTGCAGGTGACTGGAGCATTATTAATACTCCGCGACATATGGCATTGACACTTTTGAGCCGACTAGGAGATCAGAGATTGGCAATTAGCGGCGAAGGTAGCTGGGTACAGGCGATTGGGGCGAAAAAGGGCAATGTGTATCAGGTGTTGTTGACCAATTATGATCCCAAAAAAACCCACTCTGAAGTGGTGCCGGTGACGTTTATGAATTTGTCTACCAATCAATTTACTTTGCGAAAAACGGCTCTAGACGGAACATCTTCTAGTGAACAAGTCTCTACTTCTGCGGCAATACTGCAACGAGAAGTACCAATGACGCCAAATAGCGTCGTGCTTTTGGAACTAGAACCAAAGACAAATTAAAGAGTACTATTGATTACATATGAAGGGAATTCGGAGGTTTTTTCGAATTTTAGGACCGGGACTGATTACTGGGGCGGCGGACGACGATCCGTCAGGGATCGCAACTTATTCTCAAACTGGTGCCCAATTTGGTTATGGTCAACTGTGGACGGTAGTGTTTTTGTTGCCATTTTTAATTGCAACACAAGAGATGTGTGCCAGAATTGGCATGGTGACAGGTAAGGGTTTGGCGGCTATGGTGCGACAAGTGTATGGAAAAAAAATATTGTTACCTGTCGTACTTTTGGTTTTGGTGGCAAATACGATAAATATTGCGGCTGATTTAGGGGCAATGGCTGCAGCGGTACGACTCGTTTGGCCTGTGGCACCTTATGGATTGGTTTTGTGTGGGTTTGCAGCACTTACTCTGGGACTTGAGATTTTTTTAAGTTATCGGAGATATGCACAACTATTGAAATGGACGGCGTTGGTATTATTGGCTTATCCGGTCACACTACTTTTAGTGGATTTACCTTGGCAACAAGTTTTTACAGCGACATTTTTGCCACATATTGAATTTTCGTTTGGTTTTTTGTTTTTAATTACCGGAGTTTTTGGAACAACGATTTCGCCATATATGTTTTTTTGGCAAGCTTCGGAAGAAGTTGAAGAGCACAGCCTACCAACTCCTGGACATATCCGAGCAATGAGAATAGATACGACTATTGGCATGTTTGTGTCCCAGTTGGCCACTTGGTCTATCATTGTGGTGGCTGCGGCAGTGTTGCATGCACATGGATTGACCACGATTCGAACGGCAGCGGATGCAGCGGCGGCACTAGCTCCGCTGGCAGGAAACCTAGCAAAGGGGTTGTTTGCCTTGGGAGTTATTGGATTGGGTCTTTTGGCGGTGCCAGTGTTGTCAGGATCGGCTTCTTATGCAGTAGCCGAAGCCTTTGGATGGCGATCGGGTCTTGATTTACAACCAAAACAAGCTCGAGGTTTTTATGGTGTAATGATTTTGGCAACTGTCTTGGGTCTGGCAATTAATTTGATTGGAGTTGATCCTATTCAAGCGTTGGTATTTACAGCAGTGTTTAATGGAATTTGTGCCATTCCCCTATTGTTTGTGATTATTGGGATTTCTAATAATTCTGGTGTAATGGGAAAATATGTAAGTAGTCGTTTTTCTCGGGTACTATGTTGGATGACATTTGGAATTATGTTTTTGGCTGGGGTAGGAACTATTTTTAGTCTGATTGCTAATTGACCTTTAAAATCGACAGGAAGGCTTCTTGGGGGAGATCAATTTTGCCGACACGTTTCATGCGAGCCTTGCCCTTTTTTTGTTTTTTCAGCAGTTTATCTTTGCGGGTTTGGTCGCCGCCAGACATTTTGGCCAAGACGTCTTTACGAAACGCTTTGACATCACTGCGAGCCAATACTTTGCCGCCTATGGCAGCTTGGATGGCGACTTCGAAGTTTTGGCGAGGGACAATATCTTTGAGTTTTTCGACCAAGGCTTTGGCCATGTAGGTGGCCTGGGCACGGGGGACTATCTGAGATAAGGCGTCTACTCTTTCACCAGCAATGAGCAGATCAAGTTTGACCAAGTCTGCAGCCTGGAAACCTACCAATTCATAATCGAGTGTGGCAAAGCCTTGAGAAACACTTTTTAGTTCGTCATAAAATTGTTTTATTAATTCGGCTAAAGGCAGATAATATTGGAGACTGACAAGCTTGCCAGCATAGGTCATGTCGATCAGAGTAGCGCGATGGTTTTGACACAATTGCATCACTCCCCCAACATATGTTTCTGGGACAAAGATAGTGGAAGCAATGATTGGCTCTTGAATTTCACGAATTTCTGACACATCTGGTAGATCTACGGCCTTGGAAATAGAGATGGTTTCGCCGTTTGCTTTGGTAACTTGATACTCAACTGATGGAGCCGCAGCAATGAGAGATAAATTGAATTCTCTTTCGAGCCGTTCTTGAACTACGTCAGCGTGAAGAAGACCTAGCAAACCAACACGGAATCCATTGCCGAGGGCGGGAGAGAATTCGGGCGTAAAATTTAGAGCACTGTCTTCTAATTTGAGTTTTTCTAATGCGTCACGAAAACTGTGAATTTCTTCGCCTTCGGTCGGATAGAAGCTGACAAAGACGACAGATTTGATGGGTTGATATCCCGGTAATGGGGTGACTATTTGGTTGTGGTCAATCGTGGTAGTGACAGTGTCGCCAACCGTAAGCTGAGATATATCTCGTAAACCTGTGACGATGTAACCAACTTCACCTGCATGCAACTGCGAAATTGTTTGACGACTGGGATTGAAGACACCGACTTCGATACAAGTGGTAGTGGCTGAGGTACCAAGAAGTCGAATAGGGTCGTGAGCGGCAATTTGGCCGTCTATAAGTCTGACCCAGGCAATAACACCGACATGGGCATCAAAGTTTGAATTGAAGACTAGGGCGCGGGTTGGGCCGCTTGGTGAGGAACTTTTTGGAGCAGGAATACGCTGAATAATGGCATCTAAAAGCTCGGGTACGCCCACCCCAGTCTTGCCAGATATGAGTAAGATTGAGTCTGGGTCGAGATTGAGAATGTCGTGCATTTGCTGTTTGGCTAATTCGATATCCGCTGTGGCAATGTCAATTTTGTTGATTACAGGGATAATGGGGAGATGAAGCTTTTTGGCTTGATTAAAATGAGCTAATGTTTGAGCCTGGACACCCTGGGTGGCGTCGACTAAAAGAATGGCGCCTTCGCAGGCAGCTAAACTACGGTTTACTTCATAGCTAAAATCGACATGGCCGGGGGTATCGATGAGATTTAGGGTGTATGACTTGTATTGCATGCGCACAGGAGCCAGTTTGATGGTAATCCCCCGCTCGCGTTCGATAGGATTACTATCGAGTAGCTGAGCTTGCATTTCCCGTTTTTCAACTGTGTTGGTGAGCTCTAATAATCGATCAGCTAATGTTGACTTGCCGTGGTCGACGTGAGCAATAATGGCGAAGTTTCGGATATTTTCCACTTTGCTATTTTAGCAAAAAAACTAGCTTACCGACGATATCGGAAGATTTTATAGGACCAAACGATCTAGAATCGACACTTTTTTCGCGATTGTCACCCATAACAAAATACTCGTCTGGCCCCAGAGCAACTGTTTGTCCAAGGGGATAATAGTTGGTATCTAAGACATCTAAGCGTAGTCTGTCGTTATCTAGAGGAGTAGCGGCAATAGCTTTGGTAAACTCGGTACGAGTATCGGTTGTTAGATATGGCTCGGATAAGGATTGGCCATTTTTTATTACTTGGCCATTTTCAATTTGGATTCGATCATTTGGAACACCAATAATTCGACCGATAGACTGAAATTGAAACTGGGAGTTGTAAAACAGAATCATATCCTCCGATTTCGGCGTAACAAGGATGTAGGCACGTTTATTTACTAGCCAACGTTGGTCACTTTTTAGAGCAGGAGCCATCGCTTCACCGTCGATTTTTATTGTGGTCATCCAGGTTTTGGTTAGGATAGTAATCAACAGAATGACTACGAAGATGATAATGAATTTCTTTTTCATTAACTTTCGTCGGGGGAAGTAACAAGAACTGGTGCCGGATTTGATTTTATGAGATTTCGAATATTTCCAAGTTTAGATATAAGCGTAAAAACAACGTTTAGTTCACTGACATGAAATAGATAGGAAAAAATACCGTAGACCACAATGCCAATGATTGAAGTGATACTAGTCAGAATAACTAATGGAACAGTTCGGGTCGTATCGAAGACAAATTGATCAAGTAAGCGCATCGGCAACCACAGACTGAGTCCGGTGACAATTGAGACGATTAACATTTTGGCAATCGGGATGGTCAGCTCACGGTCCAAGGAGAGGTTGTGTGAAGTCTGACGGGAAACTTTCTTGGAAAGAAATAAAAATAAGATGAATGTTTCTATTAAACTGGTGAGGGAGATACTAACGGCCAATCCAATAACTCCCCAACCAAATATTTTGACGAATATGAATGACATGGCTGAATTTATGATTGCAGCAACAAGTCCGACACTCAGAGGAGTAGAAGTGTCGTGGAGGGCATAAAATCCACGCGCGATTAGTTGAGATACGGCAACGCTGGCGGAAGATAAAATGAGAATTGCGGCAGTTTTACCAGTGAGCAATGTTGCTGACCAAGGAAAGGATTTGGCACCAAAGACTATACGGACAATAGGAATACGCAGAACAATAAACAAAACACTAAGAGGAAGGGCTAAAAAGATAATTTGACGTAGGGCACCAATCAATGTATGGATAAAGCCAATTTTGTCGTTTGCATTTGATTGACGAGCAAGCGTGGGTAAAGCGGCTTGACCAATGGTGACACCAAACAAAGATGAAGGAATGGTATAGAGCATTCGAGCGACATTTAGAATCGAAAGCGAACCGGGAAATAAGGTAGAGGCCAAGCCTACAGCTACCAGCTGTTCAATTTGATCTACACCTAAAGCTAATGAGCGAGGTGGAATGAGGCGAAGAATTTCTTTTACTCCAGGATGTTGGCGGTCAAACAGTGGTAGCGGCTTGAACCCCAATTTGATCGCGACAGGCATCTGTACAGCCATGTGTAATAAAGCACCTAAAACTGCACCTATTGCAGGACCCATGATACCCATGGTCGGAGAGAGAAATATTATCCCAGCAATAATGCCAATATTATAAATAATTGGCGCTAACGCTGGAGCAAGAAACCGGTTGTGCGACTGAATGATGGCACTGAGAAACCCAGAGATACAAAAAAATATTTGAGCAACTGTGAGTAAACGAGTAATTTGGACTAGTGAGGCCATTTGTACTGGCGTAAACCCAGGGGCCAGGATTTTGGAGATTGGCCAGGCGAATATAAACAACAATAGACACAGACACAGAAAAACTACTAGAGTCAGAGTGAGTGAGGCTCGGGCGATGTGCCAAGCCTGTTTGTCTTGTTTTTTTTCTAAGTAACGAGTGAAAACTGGAATAAATGCGGCTGATATCGAACCGAGCACTAAAAGCTGAAAAAGAGTGTCAGGTACGACAAAGGCAGCGTAATACACATCGAGAACATAGGCATTGGCACCAAAAAAGTACGAAATCAGTAGACGTGTTTTTAGGAGCCCCATCAGATGAGACAGGCCATATGTGACCATAATGATAAATGCCGCAGACAAAATACTTGTCTGAGGACGGAACAATAATGATGAGCCGTTTTTGAGAAGTTGCCGCACGTGTGATATTATACGTATGTTTATGCCACTTACGGTAGGGGCTATTCGAAAACAACGAGCTGACAAGCGAAAGGCTGCTTCAAACTCCAAAACACGGAGAACAGCCTCAAAATCGTTGTCTTTAGCCCGAAAAAAACCATCAAAAGACTCTTTGGCTACGGCTTTTTCAGCCTTAGATCGTTCGGCCAAAAAAGGGGTCATGCATCCAAATAAGGCAGCTCGGCTCAAATCGCGCTTGACCAAACTTCTGATGAAGAAAAAGTAGCTCCCTGCTATACTTTAATTCATCTATGTCTGCCCGTTCTCATGGTATTAATTTGTTGCCCCAGTCGGAATTTGAGGTTTCGTTTGTAGGTAGGTTTTTACACTGGGCAATTACTTCTGGTCGCTATATTATTATTTTAGTTGAAGCAATCGTCATTATTGCCTTTTTGTCCAGATTTAAATTGGATCAGGAATTATCTGATTTATCTGCTTCTATTGAAGGTGAAAAGCGAATTATTGCTAGTCAGTCAGAGCAAGAAAAGGGGTTTCGAGAAATACAAAAGAAGCTGGATGTAGCTCAGACGATGTTGAACAGCCAAATGAAGCTGTCTGAACAGCTAGATGGATTACTTGCCACCCTACCTCAAGAAGTAAAACTTGAGTCACTGTTTATAAGGACTTCAGACATTTCATTAGCTGGCACTACAAATTCGGAAACAGCACTAGGACAAATGCTTTTGGCAATGGGCAAGAATCCAAATTGGAAAGAATTGAATTTGACCAATCTGTCCACAGAAAACGGAAGTGTTATTTCATTTTCTTTGGTCATTCCTAAATAATATGGCACTCACATATAAAAATAGCTTAGTAAGATATCGACAGTTTTTGCAGATGAATCAACGTTCTCTAGTTTGGCAGGCTGGCATGTTTACGATTTTTTCATTGACACTTATTATTACTCTGATTGTTTTTGCATTGCGGCCAACACTAGTGACTATTGCAGGATTGTTGGGGCAGATCCATGAACAGCAAGACTTGTATAAAAAATTGTCAGATAAAATCGTGGCTGTTCAAGAAGCTAGTAATGTATTGCAAGCTCAGCAAGATAAAATTGGACTCATCGATGAGGCGTTGCCAAAAGATGCAGTTTGGATTCCGTGGATCCAAAGCGTGCAACTGAGGGCTGAGACGAGTGGGGTAGCTATTCAAAGTGTGAGCGTAAATGGCATTCAAGTAAGTGGAGAGGCGCCACCAAAACCGCTGAATGCACCGAATCAAGTGGCGACAACTAAATCTCTTCTTCCAACTGGAGTGGTGGGCATCCCGTTTACGATTCGAGCAACAGGCAGCTTTGAACAACTACGGGATTTTGGTGCCAAAGTGGAAAATTTGAGACGTATTGCGATGTACAGTCAAGTTGACATCAGCAAAGATAAAGATGGTACACTGATGGGGACGTTTACTGGAATGGTTGGGTATGCCAATCACTTGTTACAACCATGAAAAAAAATTACGTTATTAGGGATATGATTTTTTTATTAACCTCGGGATTGTTGACGGTTTCTATTTGGGCAGGATTTGAAATTTATCGTGCATACACAAAGCCTGCCCCTGTTGAAGGAGTGGATGCACTTTTGGAGCCACTTACTCCACAATTAAACACCGCCATATTAACAACTTTAGAACAAAGAGAGCCATGAAACATAGAGAGATACGCATACCAACATTGTTGGGATTATTTGTTGCAGTCGTAGGTCTAGTTTCGGGATTATGGCTCATATCAGGACAGCTTAGGCAACGTATTTTGGCTTCTGCTGGAGATGAACCACAAAATATTAAAATTAGTAATATTTTTGATACAAGTTTTGTAGTCAGTTGGACGACCACTAATCAAGTGTCGGGGTTTATTCAATATGGCGAAATGACTGGAGAACCGGATTTGGTCGTATCTGATGAGCGAGACCAACAAAAAGGAGCAATTGGTAATTATATGACTCATTATGTGGTGGTACGAGGCCTAAAGCCTGAGACAAAATATCATTTTCGCGTTGGATCTGGCAGAAATGTTTATGACAAAAATGGGCAATTGTATGAGATCGCCACAGGACCCACCCTGTCACCAACTCCGGCAGCTGACGTAGCTTATGGACAGATTGTGACACAAGCCGGTGAACCTGCCGATGGTGCTTTGGTATACATTACGATTCCAGGAATGAGTGAGCTCGTGGGCATGGTTAAATCTTCTGGATCTTGGGTAGTGCCACTTTCAACTGGAAGATCTATGGATCTAGGATCTTTTGGTAGCTATAACTCGACTAGTGGATTCATGACCATGGTTATTCGGCCTGTAGGGCAAGATACTATGACCTTGAGCTTACCACTTTCGGCACATAGTCCAGTACCACAAATTACTCTTGGCCAGCAAATATCTACTTCTGGAGAATCTACAACTCCATCGACAGCTAGCGCTTCCGGAATTTCTAAATTGTCGAGTTCTGCCCAAGAACCGGAGGTTAGTGAGGCTGGACAACTGATTTTACTCGCGCCAAAATTTGGAGAGAATATCAATTCTAATCGTCCACAAATAATTGGGAATGCGCCAGCAGGGACTGAAGTGAAGATTGAGGTGCACTCGACAGAACTAGTTAGTGGAACTGTTGTGGCTAACTCGAGTGGAAATTTTTCATTCAATGTACCCCAAGACTTAAGCCCTGGAGAACATACAGTAACCATTACTGCCTTGATTGATGGGGCAATGAAAACTATAACCAGATCCTTTACCGTATATGCAGCAGGAGAAAGCAATGTCCCCTACTACTCGGCTACTCCATCTGCAACTCTTTCGCCTAGTCCTACCCAAATGCTAGTGACTCCTTCGCCCACACCGCGAGTATCTACTACTCCCCGAGCATCTATTACTCCTCAAGCTTCACCGACTGCCAAAGTCACCCCAACAGTCTCGACTACGCCCAAACCTACAACAGTCCCACGTACTGTGCCAGCAACTGACTCAGCATTACCTCGATCAGGTTATGATTTGCCAACATTTATGCTTATAGGATTAGGGGCTATCTTTGTGATATCTGGTCTGTGGTGGTACAAGCGAGTCGTCTAAGTTACAATCAACAAATGGTTAAACGGAAAATTGTATGTGTAGGGTTGGATTTTGATGGAGTGGTAGCCTATAACCCAGCACGAATTATTCGGGCCCCTATGACCTTTATTAAACGCCGAATATTTGGAGTGAAAAAATTGAAATTTTTTGTTCCAAAACAACCATGGCAACGTTGGATGTGGGTTTTGGTTCACGAATCAAGCATTTTTCCAGCACGCGGAATTGGTTTATTGCGAACACTGGCTGATTCAGGACAATTTGAGTTTCATCTCGTGACAGCGCGATTTGATTTTTTGAACCAGAATTTACAAGACTGGCTAGAACGATATCAACTGAATGGAATTTTTAAAACCGTGACAATTAATGCAAAAAATGAACAACCACATCTGTTTAAAGAACGAATAATAGCTGAAAAGAAATTCGATTTTTTTGTAGAGGATAATCTAGATATTGTGTCATATTTAGACTCATCTACTAGAATCAAGAACACAACTGTTTGCTGGATCTATAACTTCATTGACACGTTTTTACAAAAACATCGGCCAGGATTTGGTTATTTAGAAGAAGCTTTGAAATGGATCGTAGCACAAAAAGGATGAAGGTCTTACTAGTTCTAACTTATTACCATCCCTACTGGACTGGCTTGAGTCAATATGCCAAAACTATTGCCGAAGCGTATACAAAAAACGGCCATGATGTAACTGTTTTAACAACCGCCCATGAAAAGAATTTATTACCAGAAGAAATAGTTAACGGTGTCCGAGTGATTCGATGTGCAACATTGTTTAGAGTCTCTAGATCGATGGTTTCTGTTGCATTTCTTTGGAGGTTGATACGAGAGATACAATCAAACGATCGGATTGTCGTGTTTTTGCCGCTGGCAGAAATTTTATATGTTTCACTCTTGGTTGCGGTTTTGGGTAAAAAATTGTATCTGGTTCACAATGGAGATTTAGTACTGCCGAATGGAGCGATCAAACCGATTTTGGAATGGATATATTACTTTACGACTGATATTGCATGTAGAGTCGCAAAAAATATTGTCGTTCACACTGAAGATTATGCTAAGCAGTCACGGCTTCTGGCGCCATACGCGAAAAAATGGCGTGTAATTTTGACCCCCATTCAACTATCCCTACCATCACCAGCGGCAGTTGTTCGGATTAAAAAACAAATTGGGAAAAGCAAATATATCGTAGGGTTTGCTGGAAGGTTTGTTGAAGAGAAAGGGTTTGATATTTTATTTGCTGCTATCCCCTATGTGGTAGCCAAAATTCCAAATGTTCAATTTGTTTTTGCAGGTGAGACACATATGGTTTATGAAACATTTTTTGAACGACAAAAACAGACACGAGAAACATTGTCACCATGGTTAGTTTTTTTAGGAAGATTGGATCGAGACGAAATGGCGGGCTTTTATTCTGTTTTGGACGCATTTGTCATCTCTTCACGAAGTGACTGTTTTCCTACTACACAAATGGAGGCAATGTTGGCTGGTGTGCCAATAGTAGTTACTAATATTCCCGGAGCTCGTTGGCCAGTACTACAAACGGGTATGGGGATCGTAGTACCGACAGAACATCCAAATGCGTTAGCTGAAGCAATTGTGGATATGTTAACTCAACCAAAAAAATATCATGTATCACCACAAGCTGTTCAACGACTATTCGATTTTAATGCATCAATTCATGCATATGAAACACTCATCCAAAATTGATCAACTTTTATTTTACGAATTGGATCCCGCTTACAGACGGCGGGCAAGACTAGTCTTGGAATCTTTACAGTTGACGCCGACAACTAAAGTGTTGGATGTAGGAAGTGGGAGAGGTTTTTATTTACAAAGTATTTTGGAATTGTCGCCAAAGACTGCAGTATTTGGTATTGATAAGAATCCTTCATACGTTGCCATTGCATCTCGACTTTTGGCCAAAACAAACGCAAAGATATCCGAAGGTGATGCGACGAACCTGCCGTTTACCAAAGGATCAATGGATGTAGTAATTTGTTCTGAACTACTAGAACATGTACCTGACGATGTCCAGGTGTTGCATGAGATATTTCGGGTACTTAAACCTGGTGGTCGAGCAATACTAACTGTGCCAAGTGCAACTTATCCCTTTTTATGGGATCCAATAAACTGGGTTTTAGAGCGATTTTTTGGCACACATGTACCAGCACATATTTGGTGGTTGGCTGGAATTTGGGCCGATCATGTACGACTTTACACAAAAACGGAACTGGAGGAAAAAATTCTTCAAACAAAATTTAACATTCATCAATTATGGGAATGCACGACTTTTTGTATGCCAATGGCACATTTTTTGTTGTATGGGATAGGGAAAAATATTGTAGAACTGGGCTGGTTAAAGGAGTTTAATCGTTTTGAACATAAAACTTCTTCTAACGAGCAGCCATCTATTTGGTTTCGAATTTGTCGGTTTTGGATCGATTTTTGGGACAAGAAGAATGAACACAGAGAAACAGACCGGACTTCATGCGTAAATCTAGTGGTTATTGTGCAAAAACCCGTTGAAAAATAATTACTTTTGGATGGTCATATACTGTCCACGACTCGTCTGCATAATCATCTACAAAAGATAGTCCGCTTGTGTCACATTTTTGATCTGTTTTGGCGATAGCTCCATAGTTAATATTTGGCGGAGTAAGACAGAGTTGAAGACCTGGAATGGGTAGGGTTGGGCGGGAAGTAAATTCGGCAATTTTTTTGAAGCCTAACTTGCCAGTAAATAGATCTTTGTACCAATTCGTGGTTTGGGGATACAACTGGGGATTGGCCATTATTGATCCATATAATCTATTACTTGAAAGAATAATATAATCTAGAGAGTTGATTCGGGTATTGATATCGGTCCATTTATCGCCAATTTCCGAATTATATAGTGGTAGTTCGACCATTTGATATTGACCCGGCCCACCGAGAGGTAAACAATCATCCCAGAGCTCGCAAGATATTTTACTATTTGGAGGTATGTGCTGATTTATCCAATGTGAAGCAACTATCCGAGTATGAGGTCGGGTGTATATTGCTGATACAGCCAATGGCCAAGCAATAAAACTAAGACAAATAAGTACGAGGGGGATTTTTTGGCGAATTGAAGAAAGAGCAAAACCGATTATGAGTGCCATTGCTGGATATAAGGGATAAAAATAGCGCATTGGTTGAGCAAACTGAAGACTTTGATAAATATAGATTACGATAATTACACTGAGAGGTACCAATAGACGGGGAATTTTTTTTATGGATATAAGGCTTTTTATTAAACTGAGACATAGACATATACTCAACGGTAAACCTATGCCCCAAAAAAGAATGTTCTCAAGGGGGAAAACACCTTTGGACATGTTGATCCACTGAACAGATGGAGGAAACCAACCGTCAGTAGTATTGAATGATTCAAGTTGCTTGATCGCAGTAATAAACTTCGGGTTTATGTTTGTAGGTATTAATCCAGTGGCTTCAAAGATATATGGGAATGCAAGTCGAAGCGTTACGACGCTCGAGATTGTGAATATAATGGCCGAAATTACAATGCGAGTGAATTGTTTTTTTTGAAGCAAATATCCAATCCAAATTAATAGTACTGGAGCCGCAACTAGGGCTCCGGATATTTTTGCACTAACGGCCAAACCAAAACCCATGCCTGCGAGGAGTGCAGCGATACTCGTTGATTCGATACATAGAGTGAAATAGATGGTAAATAAAGAAAAGAACACAACATACGGATCGACGGTAAAAAAGTGAGAGAGTTGAATAGGTAGCGCCATACAGGCATATGAAAGACTAGCAATGAGGGCAGCCTTATCTGAGAAACGTAGGCGTCTGGCGATGAGAAAGATTAAAAGAATTGAACCTGTATCGAGTAGGGCTGATACAAGACGGCCCAACAGAGTGATATCTGTGTAATTGTCGTGTTGAGTCAAGATTGCTAAACCTTTAATGAGGTGGATTGGGTAGGTGCCGTAAACGTAAAAGTCATATCCGATATTATTAGGATTAAAAAGAGATTTATTCGTATTAAGATACTGATGGATCGACTGGGGTACTTGTAAATTCTGGGCAACCATTGTCAAGAACCGCTCGTCAGGATTCAGATGTTGGTTTTGATCCCAATTCAGACCAAAAAAACGGAACAGACCACCAATGAATAATATAACTATTAGTAAGATTGCAGTTTTTATCATAAACAGTTTTTGGTGACTGAATATAATTTTAGCCCAGTACTTGAATTGGTGTATGCTACTAACCAATTGTTCCAAAAACTAGAAAGGGAAATAAACTGTTCATGATTAGGAGAAATCTCAACATACTGAATATGATTTTGTGAAAGTAGTTGGCAGGCGCTCTGGGCGTCAGGTGCCGCATATATGGTTTGCGTGAGTCTTTCGCGAGCAGTTTCATCATATCCATATGACCAAGTGAAATATGGGTAGCCATTAAAAATTGATCGACCCGCAAGTGAGGCTGGATGATAAAACCAAAAACTGTTTAATATGACTGAATTTTTTTCTGTGTGGTTTTGAATAAATACTACATCTGGATTTTTTGGTATATCTGATAGCGGAACAAATGTTTCATTTATTAACGGAAATATATCGACTATTCCTCCCAAAATTACCAATGGTAATAGAACTATTCCGATTGCTTTTAAGCGTTTAATTGCATAGGCAGAAAATAGACTGCCGATGATAATAAATACATTGAAAAATTTATGATTATTAAATATATCTGGTGACATTTGAACTAGATTTGGGATTAAAAAGATTATTAATAGGGGTACAAATAAGTATTTTGCTTTTTTAGGAGATAGTAAAAATCCTAATGGGATAAGGAAAATATGAGGTCCTAGGTTTTTTAACCAATATATATAGATATTTGTGATCGCAAGCGGGGAAGGTATGAGATATCCCAGATGCCAGGTGATGTGTGTATCTGGACGAACATATGTAATTAAAAATATAATCCATGGTATTGCTGTGGCAAAAGATAACAGTAGTAGTGTTTTTGCTTTCTTCTCGGTCAGGAAGGCAATTGCTATAAAAGGGAGTGTGGTCAGGGAAATCGCCATATTTATTAACGACAAGATGCCAAACATTGTTCCCAACAATACATAATATTTTTTGTTTCGAGTAAATAACACACATATCAGCCATAGTGCTACACCGATGGATATACCCAAGTGGCGTTGATTAGTAAAAATATTTAGTGTCCAAATGGCAGCTATTTGGCTCCCGTTCCATGGTCCAAACGAGACAAAATTTGATAAAGAGGTCAGTTCGTTTAATGAATTTTTTTGTAAAAATTCTATCCACGATAAACTGCCATTAAATAAAATAAATAGTGGGGCTACAAAACTTACAAACTGACTTAAAAAAAGCCGTTTTCCTAACACGAAAATAAGTGCCAGTAAAAAAAATAAACCCAAACTACTGGGAATATTTAAGGCAAATGCGAGAGGTACTCCAGCTTTTTCTAATATTCCAACAAGTGCGTAAAAGGCAAAGTGATATTTGATCGGCTCACCAGGGTATAACGGGTGTTGTGGTGGCCAATTTTGGCCCAGAGAAAATGAACGAATTAGTGGTAAATGGCTACCAAAGTCACTCCAGTATTTGCTGCCAATTTGAAGCGTAGATTCAGGAGCTGTGTATGCCAACGATCGACTGATCACCCAAAACGAAATGGCTAAACAAATACCCAAAAAACACAAATCGATGATAACTTTTCGCATATAATAGTCATTATATGTTTTGGAATGATTTGTTGCTGGTTTTGCGCTGGTGTTTAGTATGGTCAGCTTTGGGGTGGATAGTCTGGCCACTGGCTCAACGCTTTTTTTCTGAATGGGAAGACAGAGGATATTTATTCGCAAAAATATTAGGTGCTGCTGGGGTAAGTTTTGGGGTTTTAGTCTTATCGGTTTGTAAAATTTTACCATTTGGCACTGAAGCATTTATTGTGTCAAGTTTGGTTTTGCTGGGTGTTGGTTGGATGGTTAATCGAGGAGCGAAAAGATCTGGTTATCTACGCATGAATTGGAAAAAAATTATAGCCGAAGAGTTTTTGTTTCTTTTTCTCGTTTGCGGCTGGGCTTATGTAAAAGGACACGAACCCACTATTAATGGCTTGGAAAAGTTTATGGATTTTGGAATTACTAATTCGATTTTACATTCGAAGTATATGCCACCTGCCGACATGTGGTACTCGGGTGAAACTGTCAATTATTATTATTTTGGACATTTTATTTTGGCTGTATTTACTCAACTTTCTGGACTTGAACTGGGAGTCACGTTTAATTTGATGTTGGCAACGCTATTTAGTTTGTGTTTTTGTTTTAGTTTTTGTATTGCACGAAGAATGGGTGTTAAGCTTTTGGCGGCGATTTTCGTAGCTTATCTTGTGAGCCTAGGTGGAAACTTACATACTGTTTATTCCTACACTTCTGGCTATTCGGGGCAGGAGGATAATCCCATACCTTTTTGGCAAATTTTGATTAATCCATTTGAGACTACCACAAGAGTAAATTCTTGGAATAGCTATTGGTATCCAAATGCTACGCGCTTTATTCCTTATACGATTCATGAATTCCCAAGCTATTCTTTTGTTGTATCGGATATTCATGGTCATGTATTGGATATTCCACTGGCGCTGGTGAGTATTGGATTTTTAATTGATCGGTTTTTTATTCAAAAGCGTAAACCTACACTCATTGAAACAACTTTTTTTGGTTGGTTGTGTGGAGTGATGTTTATGACCAACGCTCTGGATGGTCCTATATACCTGGTAAGTTTTTTGCTTTTGTTTGGATTAATGGTTTTTTTTGATCGAGGAAGATCGATCCGAGAACTTATATTTGCAATACTCTTCTTGGTCACGGCTTTTTTGATTACTACATGGCCTTTTACTGCACATTTTCATTCTTTTGTTTCAGGATTGGCAATAAATTGTCCACCAACATCTCTGGCAAACCATAAGATTGGACCATTGTTGTTTGAAGGTGTAGAAAAATGCCAACACTCCCCATTGTGGATGATGTTTGTATTGTGGGGTTTCTTTTTTTATTGTTGTGTTGCACTTTTATTTTTGATACGCAATTTTGATAAACAACGAGCAATGATATTTGGAATGTTTTTGTTTATTTGTACAGGATTAATTTTCTTTTCTGAATTTTTTTATTTCAAAGATATATACCCTCAACATTTTCGGAGCAATACTATGTTTAAGCTTGGCTATCAGGCATTTATGCTTCTGGGTATTTGGTCAGGATATGCAGTAGTAAAATTGATTTCATTTCGTTCGGTAAAAAGAGTGCTTTTTACAATTGGACTACTTCCACTCCTCTACTTGGTGGTTATTTATCCTATATTTAGCGTTAAATCTTATTTTGGAGTACTAAACTGGTCTAATTACAAAGGTTTATACGGATTGAATTGGTTACAGGAAAAGTATCCAGATAATTTTGAGGTGATTTCGTGGTTAAAAACCCAAAATACTACTATGCCTGTAAGCATCCTTGAGGCTTCTGGAGATAGTTATACTGATTTTAATCAGATCTCGACGTTTAGCGGTTCGCCTACTGTTGCTGGATGGCTGGTTCATGAGTGGCTATGGCGAGGGGGTTATGAGCCGATTGCCGCAAGAGTGGAACATGTACGACAGATCTACGAAGCAACGGATTCAAATATGGCCTTGGCGCTTTTGCGACAATACCGTGTGAAATATTTGGTTGTTGGTGATTTAGAACGGCAGAAATATCCACTTATGCAAGATATAGTAATGAAACAGTTGGGCGAACAAGTGTTTTGGCGCCCTAGTGTGACTGTGTATCAGGTGAAGTAAAAATATTTTTAACGTAGTTGGTTATATTTTCTGGACGGTTATCTTTAGGAATTAGAACCCATTGATTTAAATACTCTGGAGAGATTGGGGGGTGAGAGAGCTGGTCAGGTGTAGAAAGTGTATATGAATGAATTGGCCAGCTTCGAGACTTAAGACCAAAAAACATAGCCTTTGGATACATGTCTCGAGGAAAATCTGTATGAATCGACTGAGTAATTTGTTCATAAAGTTGGTAATAGAGTTTTGGATGAGAAGTCACAGATAGTGAAAGTAATTTTTGCTTGAATGCAGCGATTACTTTTTCTTGACGCTGACTACGAGCAAAGTCTGTCCCCTGGTCACCCTGGGCATGACGTGAGCGGACAAATTTTAAGGCAGTCGTACCGTCCATATGCTGTAGACCAGGCGCGAAAGTAATTGTTTCATATCGACACCGAGCTTGAGGATCATTACCACATGTATCATTTTCTTTGCCAGCAATAGGATAGTCGTTGTCTGTAAATCCAAAGTCTACTGTAACATCGATTCCATCGAGCAAATCAATTGATTTCTGAAATAAGGAAAAATCTATCATAATGGCATAATGAATTGGCTGATCGATTATTTGAGAAATTGCTGATTTTGTCAGTAGAAGTCCCCCACCAGTTTGAACTGTTTCTCCATAATGATAAACACTATTTATCTTGGCATTGAGTGTTGGGATCCAGATATCTCGAGGCACTGATAGTAAAGTGATCTTTTGCGAAACATGACTAAACGAGGCCACGATGATCGTATCAGTTAGATCTGGTCCATCATGATTTTGACCTCCAACTCCAAGAATAAGAATATTTGTTTGACCATTTGATTGCTCGATATTTTTTGATTTAAACTGATTTATTTCTTCAATAGCCTTGGTGAGGAAAAAAAATGTAAGTGCTAATAAAAAAAGGCCTAAGCCTAATGAGACCACTCGTGCTAAATGTGTACGCGAAAAAAAACGGCGTTTTAGACGATTGAAGAGCAGGGCAAATCTGGTATGCTGCATATACTTCATGAAGATTGATTTGATTTTACAAGGCCTGAACCCTGACCAACAAGAAGCGGTTATGCATTTTGGCACACCATTACTTATTTTGGCTGGCGCAGGTTCAGGCAAAACAAAGGTTCTGACTCATCGAGTTGCTTATTTGATGGAGAAGCATGACATTGCCCCGGAAAATATTTTACTTATGACATTTACTAACAAAGCCGCTGGAGAAATGACAAAGCGAGTGGGACATATTTTAGGCAAGCGGTTTGCTGGACAGTCTGGAACTTATCATAGTTTTTGCGCTAGAGTATTGAGACGTTTTGCGGAAGAGGCAGGACTAGATCCACAATTTGTAATTTTTGACCCAAGTGATCAGATCGACACTATTAAGCGAGCGATGGAGGTTTTAGGTGTAGATGCTAAGGCTGTAAAGCCTCAATCTATATTGGCAGCAATATCCGGAGCAAAAAATGAACTGGTTGCAACACACGAATATGCAAGTTATGCCCGTGGAAACTTTCAGGAAACGGTTTCGCGTGTTTATTTAGGATATCAACAGCTGTTGCGGAAATATAAAGCAATGGATTTTGACGATTTATTAGTTGAGACAGTAAAACTTTTAAAAACCAACGAAACCGTTCGACAACGAATCTGGAATACTTATCGTTATGTTTTAGTGGATGAATATCAAGATACCAACAAAGCTCAATATGAAATCACAAAAATTTTGGCTGGAAATTCGGAACAACTTACGGTTGTTGGTGATGCGTCCCAGGCAATTTATTCATGGCGAGGTGCAGATTATCGAAATTTATTGCTACTGAAACAAGATTTCCCAACCTTGACTACTATTTATCTCGAACAAAATTATCGATCAACCCAAACAATTCTTCAGGCAGCAAATCGAGTCATTGCTAAGAATAAAAACCATCCAATTTTAAAATTATGGACTGACCAGGGTCCAGGTGAGAAGATACAAATTTTTGAAGCGGAAAGTGAACTAGATGAAGCACGATTTATTGTCGAAACTGTACGACAAGGCTCTTATTCCGACTATGCGGTACTTTATCGAACCAATGCACAATCGCGTGTATTTGAAGAAGCATTTTTACACGCCGGCATCCCTTATTCCCTGGTTGGCGGGGTGCGATTTTATGAACGAAAAGAGATAAAAGATATCTTAGCTTATTTACGAATATTAATTCATCCAGAAGATGAAGTGTCTAGAAAAAGAGCGGAGAAAAATGGAAAGACTCGACTCGCACATTTATTAAATGCAAAGATTGTTTATGACTCTTTAAATACCTTGCAATTACTAGATGAGGTTTTACGAGTGACAGGATATTTAGATCTTTTTCAAGAGCATGACGAAGAAGATGCAGCGAGACTTGAGAACATAAAAGAATTACGGAGTGTGGCTGCTGAATTTCCAGTTTTGGCAGACTTTTTGGAAAATATCTCATTGACAGAGAAGGAGGCTTCGCGGACTTTGCATTCTCGTTATGATGGTGATGGAGTGGTGACACTGATGACCTTGCATGCGGCAAAAGGATTGGAATTCCCAATTGTGTTTTTGGTCGGAATGGAGGAAGGAATATTCCCACATTCCCGATCTTTGATGGATAGCGAGCAAATGGAAGAGGAGCGGCGACTAGCGTATGTAGGTATTACTCGGGCAATGAAACGCTTGTATGTGTCATATGCACTTAGAAGACTTTACTTTGGAACCAGAAGTACTAATATGGTCTCTCGATTTTTGGGCGATATTCCTGAAGAGCTAATCGTCTCTTCTGGATCCACAAAAGCAAATTCGAGAATTAGACAGCAACGACCCTTTGGAGAGCTTGATCAACAGTGGGGATTTGATGCTGAGGGAAACTGGAAATGGAAGCCTGATTGATCAATTAGACGTTATAATTTGTTTATGGAGTTTCGAGAAGTCACAGATTTTGATAAGACGGCGTGGGATGATTTGGCTGGACACCCGATGCAAACTTGGGCGTGGGGTGAGTTTCGCAATCATCGGCAACATATTAGTAGATTAGGTGTTTTTGAGAAAGATCGATTGGTTCGAGGATATTTGGTTATTTGGACTCAAATCGGGATATGGACAATTGGATATGTTCCAATGGGTGTAGTACCGCAGCCTGAAGATGTTGAAGTGTTGAAGACTTTGGGTAGAAAGCGTAAGGCGATTTTTATTCGCATGGAACCATTGTCTCAATCTGGATTTATGCCGGGGGCATTTTGCAAATCTCGTGGACTGTTTAAACCAGAGAGTTTGTGGTGGAATCTGGAACAATCTGAGACAAATATGCTCTCAACCATGCATCCTAAAGGCAGATATAATATTAAAGTAGCAAAACGACACGGAGTAATTGTTTATGAAGACGGATCAGCTGAAGGCTTGGAGACTCATATTCAACTATTACTTGAGACAGCAAAACGCCAAGGGGTACGATTTCATACAGCTGAGTATCATCGACAATTGTGGGCAACATTACATCCAAGACTTTTTTTTGCAAAATTTAAAGATGAGATCATTGCGTCGGCGATGGTATTTATTCATAAAAATTGGGCATATTATGCATATGGCGGAAACTCGTTGGAACATAGAGAAGTCATGGCATCGACATTATTATTGTGGGAAATCGCTCTAAAGTTACAAAAAAATGGAGTAAAAATTTTTGACTTGTGGGGAAATGAACCAGGAACGGGCTTTGGACAATTTAAAGAGAAATTTGGAGCGAATAAAATAAAACTATTAGGCAGCTTTGATTTGCCAATATTATCTTTAATTTATCCATTATTTCGAACCGTTGAAGAATTACGATGGAAATTGCGACACATATAGCTCAAGGATTAGATATTCGTCAAACCAGTATGTACGGGTCTTTTATGCAAACGATAGGTTGGCAGACCTTACATGTTGAGGGTGTGCAAATATTTCTTCGTAAACTTTGGCCTGGTAATATTGCAAAAATTCAACGGTTTGATTCTTCGATTGACAAAGAGAAGCTAATGAAGATACTTCGTCAACACCGGGTTATGATGTGCAAGATTGAGCCGGGCCTGGGTGTTGAAAAAGAAGAACTACAGAGGTTGCAAGAAATGGGTTTCCGACAAGATAGCTGGCCAATGCTAGGAACAAAAACCATGATGGTGGATTTACAACCTGAACTATCTGAGCGATTAAAAGGATTGGGAGAGGATACTAGATACAAATTACGAAAATTAGAAAAGGAGACACATGCGATTGAGATTAATAATCATGATGAATTTTACTCAATTTTTAAGAAAGCATTTTCGGTAAAAAAAATTTGGATGCCACCACGAAATCAATATGATGCTCTCGTAAGGGCTTTTGGGGCTGACTGTTTTTGTATGACAATCGATCGAACATGTGGATGCTTGGTCTTGTTGAATGGATCACTTGCCAGTTATTTTTATGGTGCGACTTTGGAAAATGCAAAACGTCAAAACACACCATATTTATTGATCTGGGAAGCAATGAAGGAAGCAAAAAAACGAGGGGCGAAGGTGTGGGATTTTGAAGGAATTTTTGATCCTAGATGGCCAAACCATGCATGGAAAGGGTTTTCTTACTTTAAGGAGCGATTTCGGGGAGAAATTGTTTCGTATCCTGGAAGTTTTACTCGGTGGAGCTTACGAGATATTTTTGGCAACTAATTCTCATCTTTGGCTTCGACATCACATAATAATTTATAGTCACACATTTTACACAATAGAGAACCACTACATTTGAAATCCGATTCTACAATTGCGTCCGCATATGAGAAAATTTGCTGCTTAGCTTCTTCTAGTTGATCTATGGATCGAGTAGTGGAGACTTTTTTTTGTTCTTCAAAATAATATAACGAGAGTTTGATTTTATTTATATCGATACCAAATGGTGGAGTTTTTAGTATCGACGCTGCGAGAGCATAAAATGAAAGCTGTAGACTGTTGTCTGCTGCTTTTTGTTCCATTGATTTTTCTGAAGTTTTGTAATCAATAATTTCTAATGTTCCATCGGCCAATAGATCAATTCTGTCTATTTTTCCGCCAATTTTTAATATTCTAGAACGATCTTGGGGAATTAAAGGTGTAGTGAACGGCTCTTCTAGCATGATGGTGTTTGTTTGAGGATTGTATTCATTTTGAACAAATTGAGTTAGATATTTTTCACCTTTGGCAAAATATTTTTCTGCATGCGATTTGTTGTTATACCCATCTTGAGTCCAGAATTTTTTATAAATATCTAAAATATTTTTCTGTCCGTTTTGGGAATAAAATTCTTTTAAAGTTGCGTGAATTGTCGTGCCAAAACTAGATGCCGCTGAAGGGGGTGTTGGAAGCTTAAGGATATATTTTAATTTATAATGAAGTGGACAATCTAAAAATGTTTGGATTTGTGAATAACTCAAGTAATCTATTTTTATTTTTTCTTGCGACACTTTTGATGAGAAATTTTTTGGAGTTTGATAGTCGAGCAAAGATAATTGAGATGTTTGAACCACTTTACTCTCTTCAATAGCCGATTCGCCTATTGTTTCGAGAATAAAAGGAGAGAGTTTTTTGGCTCGTTTACCGTCGCCATAAAAATCTGAGGCGGTGAGAAATAATTTATTTTTTGCTCGGGTAATACCCACATACATAAGCCTACGTTCTTCTTGAAGATGAAAATCACCTGATGAAGGAATTTCTTTGATTAATTCGTCAGGAATAGGGATTTGTTCTTTCCGGGCAGTTGAAGGAAAGCGTTGAGATACAAGGTTGACTAAAAATACAACTGGAAATTCTAGACCTTTTGAAGAATGGATTGTTAGTATATTTACTGCATCTTCAGCCTGCCAATCTGTCTCGCCAGTAAGTGGAGATTCGCCAATTTCACTGGCTAAATGAAGCCACTGATTGATTTCTGGAATATAGGCATTGGCATGAATTGTTTCATACGATTTAATCTTGTCGAAAAATTTTATGACATTCTGAGATTTATCCTGTGTGAATGGTTCACGATAGTCGACAATTGATTGGAACATGCCGGTTTTTTGAAGGAAGTCAAAAAGTATTTGAGCTGCGGAATCGGTATTTTTTTGCCCGAGATGGTGGTGTGTAATATCAACAATTTGTTTTAGGGTATCTTTCGTATCTGGACGAAGCTGAGGAATAGTTGCAGCAGAAGGCGGTGGTGGGTTTATCCCGATACAAATCTCACAGGCTTCAAAAATGTCGATGTTGGCTTTTTTGGAATAATTACAAACTGAGGCTAAATCGCGGACACTGATATTAAAAAAAGGCGAAGAAAGCACGCGAAATACTGCAGAATTGTCAGAAAAGTTTTCTACCATAGTAAGGTAGGCAATAAGGTCTTTAATTTCTGGCTGGTGAAATAGTTTGGTTGGGCCTAAAAATTGGTGTGGTATATCGGCCCTTGCTAACGAACGAATAAATGGATCTGCATGAGCATTGGCCCGGACTAATATTGCAATATCTTTGTACTGAGTTTCTGGATTTTTTTCTTTTAGACTTTGAATTTTTTTGACTACTCCGTCCGCCTCGTTGTCGATTTTTGTAAAGTGAAGAAACTCAATACGTTCACCCTGATTTTTTTTATTTGATAATAAATGTTTATCTATTTTTTCGGTAATTTCTAAACGATCTGGGTTGTTATGCTGAATAAGATCGTATGATCGATCAAGAATCTCTTGTGTAGAACGATAATTTTGATTCAACACTACTACTTTTGTATTTGGATATATATTTCTAAACTGGACCACATTTGAAATGGCTGCCCCACGCCATCTATAAATTGCTTGATCATCGTCAGCGACTACTGTTAGGTTTTGTGTTTGTCCGGCTAAGAGATTTACTAATTGGTTTTGGGCATAATTTGTGTCCTGAAATTCATCAACAAGAATATATTTAAATTTTTCTTGATATTTTTTTAAGATATTTGGGCGATCTCTGAAAAGCTTTAAGGTGTATGAAATAAGATCAGAAAAATCAAACAATGATTTGCTTATTTTAAGTTGTTGATAGTCGCGGTAAAAATTGGCTAACTCAATATAGCGATTTTTTTCTAAATTATCTGATACATTATTTGCCCAATTTTGATACTCTTCCCAGGTAATATCTTCATCATTTAAACGGCTGATATGTTGCAACATTCCATTAATAAATTTTTGAGGATTTCCGAGAGGTCTGTAATACTCCAGATTAAATTCAAAAAAATTTTTTTGAACAAGTGTAATACTGTCAGTGTCTGAGAGTAGTCGATATCCCGGATCTAGTCCAATGTTTAATGCTTCATCCTTAAGGATACGGTCACAAAATGAATGGAACGTGGTGATCCACAACTGGCCATAGCCATACGGCAACGCTTGATCAATTCGGGTTTCCATTTCTCGAGAAGCTTTTTCAGTGAATGTAAGACACAGAATTTCTTCGGCAGTTGCCGACTTGTCAGTAATTAATTTACTTACTCGCTGAGTTATGACAGTGGTTTTACCTGTACCAGCTCCAGCAATTACTAGCAAGGGACCTGTGGCATGATTAATGGCTTCGAGTTGTTTTGAATTTAGTTTACTTTCAGACATGCAGTGATTGTACCCTAGCGATATACTGCTTGTTAGTATGATTTTGTGTGGTTTAGATGAAGTCGGCAGAGGAGCTTTTGCTGGGCCAATTGTGGCTTGCGCTGTAATACTTAAACCTGACAACAAACTACGAGGTCTGGCTGATTCAAAATCTTTAAACCATAGACAACGTAATGCACTGATACCACAAATACTTGAACAGTCGTGTTTATCTGCATTGAGCTGGGCAACAGTGGAGGAAATTAATAATAAAGGAATTGGTTGGGCAAATAAAGAAATATTTTATCGATTGATCAGGTTTATTCAGGCAGATCATTTTATAGTGGATGGAAATTTAAAATTGAATTTGGAAAACAAAAATATTGAGTCAATTATTAAAGCGGATACAAAAATTGATGCGGTGATGGCGGCAAGTATTTTGGCTAAAGTGTCTCGTGATACGCTTATGGCGGATCAGGCAAAGTTCTATTCACAATACGGCTGGGAGACCAACGCAGGATATGGTACACAAAAACATCGCGAAACGATTCGGATCATTGGCCCCTGCTCTTATCATAGAAGCTTGTTTATTCGATCGGTATAATTACTTTTATGGATACTATTTTTGACAAAATTGTCCGTGGAGAATTTAAAAGCTGGACTGTTTGGCAAAATGAAGAATATCTTGCATTTTTAACTCCGTTTGCTTGTATGCCAGGGCAGACAGTTTTGATTCCCAAGGTCAATTTGGGTGACAATTTGTTTAGTCTAGAAACTACTAATTATTTGGAATTTTTAAAGGCAGCCAAGACCGTGGCGCACATTTTAGAGCAGGCCTTTCACACCCCTCGAGTGGCAATGGTTATAGAAGGCACAGGTGTACCATATGCCCATATAAAACTTTATCCATTAGTAGGTGATTTGACCATCAAACCTGACGAACCAGTGAGATTTTTTGAAACATATCCAGGGTTTTTAATTACAGTTGAGGGAAATCGGGTACCAGATGAACTACTAGATAGCTGGCAAAAAACTATTTTGACTTACTCAGGATCGGAGTCTGCACCATCGGACAAGAGATTGGTTTGACTTAATTTTTGCCCCAGGAGGCCAAAGCTGTTACTCACATTGTTCATTTGGTTAAAGGAATTGGTGACATGACGATTGAGTGTTGCAAGATTTTCTTCAACCTTGGAGTAATCTTTTTGAATGGCTCTTAGTAAACGGAATACTTGTTTAGACTTTGATTCTAACTCCTTGCCTTGAAATGAAACCAAAAGAACTTGAAGATGAGCATATAAAGTATTGGGTGAAACCGGATAAACCCTAAGCCCTTGGGCAAATTTGGTCAATTCTGGGGTGTTCACTAGTTCGTAGTAGACTGCTTCAGATGGGATATACATCAGGGCAAAATCCATAGTGCCCTCTTCAGGTAAGATATATTTTTTGGCGATGTCGGAAATGTGTTTTTTAACATCGGAAATAAAGGCAGACTTAGCACCAGCCTCTCCTTTTACTAAACTTTGAAAATTTTCCATAGGAAACTTTGAGTCGATACACAATAACCCTGATTCGGTTTTTAAGACTGCGTCAACTTTTACACCTGATTTGAAAGAGTATTGTAAATGGAAGGCGTTTTTAGGAAATGTCTGACCAATCATCTCGGCAAGAATTTGTTCACCAATACCTCCGCGGAGCTTGGGCGATTGTAAAAAATCTTGAAGACTTTTGATACCTCTGCCCACTTCTGACATCTCTCCGAGTTGACGATTGACTAAGCCAATTACATTGGCAGCATTGTCTAGACGTTCATTTAATTGCCTAGTATTTTCTTGGAGAACTCTGGATAAATCTGAAGAATTGCCACGCATAGTCTCGTTGGTGCTTTTTAGCCATTCTGACAAAATTGGGTCAAGTGATGATTTTGACTTTAGCCAATGACGAATAAGCATGAGACTGATACCAAAGCCCAAGATAACAACTGCTAGAATGAATATTGAATCTGCCATGATACGCAATCACTATATCAAGCGAAGAATAGTAAAACCATATCGACACTGGTTATTATTTTTTTTGTTTATTGGTTTGTTTTTTACATTGACTTTTTTTATACCGCCAGATCATTGGTATGTTGAAATGTTTTGGTTATTTTTTTTGGTGGGAACTATGTATTTGCTCATAAAAATACTTCGGAGGTCAATGACCGTATCAGTAATTTTGGTTTTTGGACTGGTCGGGGTTTTACTTTTGCGGCGGTTTGAATTATTGTCTTGGTTTAGCATGGGAGGATTGATGTTGGTGTTGGGTATATTATGGTACGTTATTAGATATGCAAATCTCAAAGAAAAAAATTAATAACCAGCTTTTAAAACAAATTGAACAGATGTGGCTGCAATTGGTGGTGGATGTGAAGACTGTGGATGAAGCTGAAGTGATTATGAAAAGCTTGTTGTCTGACACTGAACATATGGCAATAGTTAAACGCTTGGCTGTGGCGTATTGGTTGAGTAATAAACGAAGTTATGGAAATATTCGAGATAATTTGAAAGTTTCTAGTGCAACTATTGCTGCAGTTGGTCAAACACTGGAGAACCATGGATGGAAACATGCACTTAAAAAAATTAAAGCTGATGAATGGGCGACAAAATGGGAAAGTAAGATAAAATCAGCTTTTAAGATTTCTGATACAAAAAATGAACAATAAGCTGGCTCGAATCTCTGCTGAATTGTGTGATATTGGTGGCGCTATTGGTTTGCTGTCTTGGGATCAGGAAGTGATGATGCCTGCAGATGGAGCGGAGAATCGAAGTTTTCAGCTGGCAACATTATCGGGCATTTATCACCAGAAGTTGGTGCGAGTGTCGGTAGAAAAAGCCATTGTTCAGGCTGAGCAATTGGCTACTTCTGACATTGAGAAGGGATTGGTGCGAGAAATGAAGCGAGAATATGAAAAAGCCGTCAAGATTCCGACAACACTGGTCAAAAAAATGTCACAAGCAACTTCTGCTGCTTATCAGTCTTGGGTAAAGGCCAAGACAGAGAATAATTTCCTAATTTTTCAAGACGATTTGGCACGAGTGCTCGAGTTGAGACAAAAAATGGCTACATTTAATCAGAAATCAACTCAGAGCTTGTATGACGCTATGCTGGATGACTATGAACAAGGTTTAACTCAACACGATGTGCAGATGATTTTTTCTCAGGTAAAAAATCCTTTGTCTGACTTGATACAAACACTAGAGAAAACTTGTAAAGATTGGAGTGGAACGCCTGAAGGTGTAAATAAAATACATTGGGAGGAATTTACGCGAGAGATTGTGCAAAAAATGGGGTATAGCTGGCAATCGGGTCGGATGGATCCGACTGCGCACCCATTTGAAATTAGTTTGGGGTGGGGCGATGTACGAATCACGACGTGGAAAGAAGGTAAGGATTGGAAAGAGATGTTGATGGCGGCAATGCATGAAACGGGTCATGCACTTTATGAACTAGGGAGCGATAAAGAACTAGCTCGAACGCATTTAGCCGGCGGACAAGGTCTGATATTACACGAATCGCAATCCAGACTATGGGAAAACATGGTCGGCAGATCCAAAGCATTTTGGAGCCAACATTCAATAGAGTGGTGGAGAGCATTAAACATTGTAAAACCCTCGCCTATTCGTGTCTTGGCTGACGAAGTGACATATGGTCTGCATATTATCTTGCGATTTGAAATAGAACAGCAATTAGTACACGGAAAAATAAAGATAAGGGATTTACCAGAACTATGGAATTCTAAAATGCAAGACTTGCTTGGTATTAAGCCAAAAACTGTTGCTGAAGGTGTTTTGCAAGATGTACATTGGTCTCATGGAAGTTTTGGATATTTTCCGACATATTTTTTAGGAACCATGACTGCAGCGCAACTATGGAACACGATGAAAAAGAGCAATCCTGATATAGATGACCAAATTAGTCAACATAATTTTCAACCGTTGAGAGAGTGGTTGAGAAATAATATTCATAAATATGGTAAGACGTATTTGGCGAAAGATTTAGTAAGAAGAGTGACCGGCGAAGACTTGAATCCTAAATATTTCATGGAGTATTTGGAAAAAAAGTTTTTGTGATATGCAAATAATTGAACATGTGTCATGGCTTTATGTTGAGAATAAAAAAGTTTTACTAACTCTCAGCCGCGGAAAAACGAAATGGCAATTACCTGGAGGAAAGAAAGATATTGGAGAAACTGACGCTGAAGCACTTATTCGAGAATGCAGAGAAGAACTAAGCATTGAACTCGTTCCGGAGTCGATTGATTTTGTTGAGACTATTCAAGGAGCTGCTTTTGGAAAAGAAGATACTAAAGTTGTGATTAACATTTTTCGTTCTCAGTTTGAAGGCAAATTAATGGCTTCCCATGAAATTGAAAAAATATCGTTTTGTTCATTTGCTGAAATCCCTGATACTTCTGAATTAGGTTGGAACTATTTAAAACATCTTCGAAATACTGGTGTTATTGAGTAATATGATAAAATAAAACTTAATGAAATTTGAATTTGTCTCAATGATGTCCATGCAAACCGTCTAGGCGGGGTGTGTGTATTGTTTACAACAACCGCCAAAAAGGCGGTTTTTTTATTTCTTAACTCACCCTTAATCCCTCTCTTAATCTAAGAGAGGGACACTATAAATTATGTTAAAACAACTCATTACAATTACAACTGATTTTCAAGATGGGTTTGCTACGAGTCAGCTTCATGCTGTCGTACACTCTTTGGGCTACGAAGGCCAACTGATAGAAAATCATGATGTGCATGACTATTCAATTGTGGAGGGAGCCTATGGAATCTGGCAATTGGCCAAGTTTTGCCCATCGGGAACTGTACATTTAGGAGTGGTGGATCCAGGTGTAGGAAGTAGCAGAGCAGGAGTCGTGATAAAAACTAAAAATTTTTGGTTTGTGGGACCAGATAATGGATTGCTGCATCCGGCGGCTATTTCTGATGGAATACTTAAAGCGTGGAAGATACATGAATCTACCTTTGGGGATGTAGCACAGACTTTCCATGGAAGGGATGTATTTATCAAGGCTGCTGTTTATTTGACTCAAGGAAAACTGCCTGAAGAATTTGGATGCGTGGAATTTCAAAACGAACTTATTGGCTTGAAATTTCAACAAGGGCAAGTGGTACATATAGATAGGTATGGAAATGTAAAGTTTGTTTGGAATACTACAGTGAAACCTGGAGACAGTTTGTTTGATATTTTAGTGGTTCATACTTTTGCCGATGTTGAGATTGATAAACCTTTAATACTTAATGGTAGTAGTAATTTACTTGAGCTGGCGATCAATCAAGGAAACGCAGCGAAACATTTTGGGGTAAAATTGGGGGAGATATTGTCTATATGAAAAAATTCTATATCACTTCTGCTATTCCTTATGTAAACGCTAAACCACACATTGGACATGCTTTGGAATTTGTCCAAGCTGATACTGTAGCACGATATCATCGACTGTTAGGTGATGAAGTGACACTGTTGTCTGGTGGAGATGAAAATGCATTAAAAAATGTTCAGGCAGCAGAGAAAGCCAGAAAACAGATTCAAGAATTTATCGATGAAAATAATCAATATTTTGTTGATTTAAATAAGGCGCTGAATACCTCTTATGATATTTGGCAAAAAGGCAGCGACAAGAAAAAACATTTTGTGGCGAGCCAAAAACTTTGGGAGTTGTGTAAAAAAGATATTTATACAAAAAAATATAAAGGTTTATATTGTGTGGGATGTGAAACTTTTTACGAACCAGAAGAACTAAACGAAAATGGAGAGTGCTTTGAACACCCAGGAAAAAAATTGGATGAGATTGAAGAAGAGAATTACTTTTTTAGACTGTCAGACTACACAGATAAAATCAAACAACTCATTGAGTCTGACACCTTGAAGATTTATCCAGAAGAACGAAAGAATGAAATGCTGGCATTTTTAAAACAAGGACTAAAAGATATCAGTATCTCTCGAAGTAATTTACGGGCAAAAAATTGGGGTGTGCCAGTACCAGATGATGATTCACAAAGAATGTATGTATGGTTTGATGCGCTCAATATTTATCAAAGTGGAGTTGGTTTTGGGTGGAATGATGAAAGCTATAAAAAGCTGTGGCCGGCTGACGTGCATGTTATTGGAAAAGGCATTATTCGATTTCACGCAGTGTACTGGCCAGCGTTTTTATTGTCTGCAGGGTTAGCGTTGCCGAAGTCTTTGTTTGTTCACGGTTACTATACTGTGAATGGACAAAAAATGTCTAAAACACTGGGAAATGTATTTGACCCACTCCCCTTGCTAGAAAAATATGGTGCAGATCCCTTGAGGTATTATATGTTAGCCAAGACGCCGCCATTTGCTGATGGAGATTTTTCAGAAGAAAAATTTGCTGAGGTTTATAATTCCGATTTGGCTAATGGACTAGGGAATTTGGTGGCACGAGTAGCAAAATTGTGTGAACGATCTGGACTTTCTTTTGCTGCAATCGACATAACTAAATTTGATGACTCAATAATCAGATATATAGAAGGGTTTAGATTTGATGAAGCGGCAAAAGAAATTTGGACCTGGATATCTGAGACTGATAGCCAAATAGAGCAAGATAAACCTTGGAAACTTGAAGGGGATGAATTGAATTTAGCTCTTACAAGCTATCGAGAGAGAATTATAAAAATTGCGTTTAACCTAAGACCGTTTTTACCCCAAACAGCGGAGAAAATTTTGGGGCAATTTATGTTTGAAAAAATTTCAGGTCAGTCAGCTCTATTTCCTAGAATCGCATGACGGATTCACATTGCCATTTAGTAGATGAGAAATATTATCCGAAAGAAACAGATCAGATCGTTCAAAATGCTGTAAATGTGGGTGTAGAAAAGCTTATTTCAGCTGGAGCGGGATTTGAGCATTCTAAACAAACCGTTTTATTGGCTGAAAAATATGAGAGTGTATATGCAACAGTCGGGATGGGATATGAACCTGATGAAAGATATAGATTAAACAATTTAAGAGATTTATTAAAAAGTAAAAAGGTGGTGGCAATTGGAGAGTGCGGATTGGACTTTTTACCTGAAACAACCGATGAACTGAAAAAAAAGCAGGTTGAATTATTTACAGAGCATATTGCCTTGGCGAAAGAAATGAAATTACCCCTGATTGTCCATTGTCGCAATGCTTTTGAAACTGTTTTTGAGCTAGTCAAAGATACTGGGGTTTTGGGGCAACTACATTGTTTTACAGGACACGAACAATGGATGAGACGTTTTGTAGACTTAGGTTGGTACATTAGTTTTGGAGGGATTGTAACTTTTAAAAAAAGTGAAGAGTTGAGAGAAGTCCTGAAGCAGACGCCTCAAGAAAGAATTTTGATTGAGACTGATTCACCTTATTTATCCCCTGAACCCTTGCGTAGCGAACGAAATGAACCAGCTAATTTGAAGATAATAGCTGAACAAGTCGCCAATGTGCGGTCAGAAACATTTGAGTCTGTGGCCAGTTATACAAGCCAAAATGCGGTAAGATTGTTTCAGATATGACCAAACGTCAAAAACGGATGCTGGAAATATTACCAGGGTTTTTTAGTTGGAACGTAATCTTATTTTTATTATGGGGTGGACGACTAATTCCTGAAGTTGTTGCATATTTTATCTTAGCCTTTGACGTATTTTGGGTTTACAAAGGAGCAACCATGACTTTAGCTACAGTTTTGTCGCATTTTAAAATTAAAGCGGCTGAAAAACTGGACTGGATGGAAGAAGTCCGTGGTTTTGGTGACTGGCACAAAGTACGACATGTGGTTTTGATCATGGTGGCAAATGAGCCGGTAGAAACGTTTGAGCGAACTCTAGAGGCGCTGACACAGCAGTCATTTCCTTTAAAACAATTGGCGGTCGTCATGGCGACAGAAGAACGATACCCTAAGGGTGCCGAGGAAAGCGAAAGGTTGCGCAAAAAATTGGGGTCCCAATTTGGTGCATATCTAGTGAGTATTCATCCAGCGGATATTGCAGGTGAGGTAAAAGGTAAATCGTCAAATGAAGCTTGGGCAGCTAAATATGCAAAACGCATTCTCGTGGATCAAAGAGGCTGGGACATGGACTATATGACAGTCACCTCCACAGATGCTGATGCAAGAGCACATAAGAATTATTTTGCTTGTCTGGCTTTTAAATTTTTGGACGATCCACACCGATATGAACGTTTTTGGCAACCAGCGGTTGTGTTTTATAACAATATATGGAAAATTCCTGCACCGACACGTGTAGTGAATACGCTATCTAACGTATGGCAGATTGGCTTATTAATGCGCAAGGATCGTTTGGTGAATTTTTCTAATTATTCTGCTTCTTTTAAAATGATTGATAAAATTGGCTATTGGGACACTGATATTATCCCAGAGGATTATCGAGTTTTTTTCAAAGCTTTTTTTAAACTAGATGGTCGAGTAGAGGTAGAGCCAATATTTTTGCCATCTAGTGCTGATGCGGCAGAATCCACGAGTACCTGGAAAACTTTTGTAAATGAATATCAACAGAAAAAACGCTGGGCATGGGGAGTATCTGATATTCCGACGTTTGTCGAAATGTATTTTCATAATAAAAAGGGCTCACGTTTGAATAAAACTTTACGACTTTTGAAGGTAGTAGAGGATCATTTTTTATGGCCGGTTAATTGGTTTATTGTGACTGCGGGGGTGTCAATTGTGACAATTGTGAATCCAGTTTTTAAACGCACTGCTTTAGGATTTATGTTGCCCAAAATGTCTTCTGGGATTTTATCTGTAACTTTATTATTTCTACTTGTCCTTTTGCTGATAGATGCTCGACAGCGGCCAAATCGACCAGCTGATGTGCCACGATGGAGGTTGTGGATCGCGCCACTTGAATTTATTTTCATGCCAATAGTTGGTTTTTTCTTTTCTGCTTTGCCAGGATTAGATGCACATACTCGGTTAATGTTGGGAAAATATTTAGAGTATCGGATTACTGAAAAAGTTAAATGAAATTATCGATACAAAAACAGGTTTTAGTGTTGTGTTTTTTGGCGATAATTTTTCGAATCCCATCCTTATTTGAACCACAGTGGTATGGAGATGAGGGCATTTATTTAACTATTGGACAAAGTTTGGCCAGGGGACAAATTTTATATAGAGATATTCATGACAATAAACCGCCTCTGATATATGTTGTGGCAATGTTGACTCTAGGAAATCAACTCGGATACAGAGCGTTACTGCTTGTCTGGAATACTTTATCAGTTGTCTGGATTTTTTTGATTTTAAAACGTCTATTAGGAAATCGTACATTGTTGGTCTGGCTACTAAGCGGATTGTTCATCTTATTTACCTGCTTACCTACATTCGAAGGAACGGTCGGAAATGGAGAGTTGTTTTTTCTTATGCCAAATTTATTGGCTGTTTTATTGCTGCTGTATAACAAAAATTATTTTTGGGCAGGATGTCTTTTTGGAGTGGCAGCATTGTTTAAGGTCCCGGCGGCATTTGAATTGTTGGCATGGCCGATCTATTGGATGTGTATATCTACTCCAAAGGATTGGTTTCGTCGGTGTTTTTTGCTGGGATTAGGGTTTGCTGCTCCAATATTGATAAGTGTAGGTTATTTTGGTTTTTATGGAGTTGTGCGTGATTATCTACAAGCAGCTGGTGGGCAAAATTTGCAATATGTTTCATCTTGGGGCGAAGATACGAAATCGGGATTGTATCTTTTGAGTTTTCGAGCACTTGTAGTGGCAATACTTATTGGGTTAGTCATCCTGTTGCGACGTTATTTACAGCCACTTGTTGTCTTTTTCTTAAGTTGGTTCATTTTTGGAGTGTTTGCGGCTTTACTTTCAGGCAGACCCTATCCTCATTATTTGTTACAACTTGCTGGAATTTTATGTATAGGATTTGCTATATGGTGGTTAAGTAATCGTTTTGAAAAATTGGTTAGTTTTTTGATCGGATTAATTTTATTGTTTGTTGTTTGGTTTATTTTTACCGATGGTGGTAGTAAAAAATTTCCTACTTATGCCACAACAATTTATTACAAGAATTTTTTTCAGTATGTCACAGGAAGCACATCTCGGTCTAACTATTTTGCAACGTTTGATAGTCAAGTCTTAAATAACTATGATGTTGGTATATATTTAGCTAATAATACAAAACCCTATGAGAGTATTTTTATTTGGGGTGACCAGCCAATGATTTATGCATTAGCAAATCGCCAACCACTCGGGAAGTATACTGCGGCATATCATATAAAAGATTTTCGAGCAGAAAAACAGACACTGGCACTTTTGCTAAAAAATCACCCTGTTTATATCGTAAGGTATGACACTGCTGGAGAGTTGGCCGGGTTGGATGAACTTTTACTAGCAGATTACCGTGAAGTGCGAACTTTTGGTCCAGCACATGTTTATCGGTATAATCCATACTAGCCATGGAGCAATTTGTTCGTCAAATCAGAATTTTTCATTGGTTTGTTACATTTTTTGTATTGATTGCAGGATTGGGTATGTGGCTTGTTTTTCGAAACTCATTACCACCTCAAGTCCCTTTGTTTTATAGTTTGCCATGGGGTGAAGGCCAGTTAACATCTCCATTAATGCTTTTACTGTTGCCTGGTTTGGCAATACTGTCTGGAGTAGGCTTTGGTTTTGGTACATCTCGACATATTCGAGATGTGGTATTGGTCTCTTTTATGCTTTTGACGAGTATGGTGGTTCAGCTAGTGTTGTTGTTGAGCTTAATCAGAATTTTGATGTTTATTGTGTAATTATGATTGTGTCCTTTTTACTGGCTTGTGGGGTATCAGTTTTGGTCTCTAGCTTGATTTGCCAATGGGTAGTAGCTCACGGTGAACGCTTAAGAATTTTAGATGATCCTAAAAAACATTCGCATCCAAAAGTGGTTCATACCGCCACAGTACCTCGTGGAGGAGGATTGCCTATATTTGGAGCAATTTTTATTGGAACTGTGTTTTTGTTACCAAAGAGTATATGGACCCTGGGGATCTTTTTAGGATCATTGATGCTAGCTATTACCGGTTATTTTGATGATCGATATGAAGAAACCATTTCGCCTTATACCAGATTGTTTGTAAATGTTTTAGCGGCACTGTGCGTAATTGGCGCTGGAATTGGCATTGCTTACATTTCGAGCCCAGGTGGTGGAGTGATTCGGTTGGATACTTGGCAATATTGTTTTGCTCTATGGGGAACTGGTCATTGTGTGTGGATATTTTCAGATTTATTTGCACTGGCTTGGTTAGTTTGGACACAAAATATTGTTGGATGGAGCAGTGGTGTGGATGGCCAGCTGCCTGGTTTTGTGGTTGTGGCTGCAACGATATTAGGAATATTAGCGCTTCGACTTGCGGATACAAATCAATTTTTAGTCGTGAGCTTGTCAGGAATTGTCGCAGGTGCATACTTGGGATTTTTGATATGGAATTGGTATCCACAAAAGCTCATTCCCGGGTATGGAGGAAAAAGTCTGGCAGGATACTTATTGGGAGTATTGGCGATTTTGTCAGGAGCAAAAATAGGAACACTGGTAATGGTTTTGGGAATTCCTTTTGTAGATGCTATCTTTGTGATTTTAAAACGTATCAAAGAACGCAGGTTGCCGATTTGGGGAGGTAGAGAGCATTTTCATCATTATTTATTGGACTTTGGCTGGTCTAAACAAAAAATTGCCGGATTTTATATGAGCGTTTCGGCCATTCTGGGAATTTTAGCTCTCCAATTGAATAGCACTTCGAAGTATTTTACAATGGCCGTGGTACTATTGGTTCTAGGGGCATTTTTAATATGGCTACACCACTTTTCTACATTCTTAAAACAGCGCGACCAAGACAGTGGATAAAAAACTTGACCTTGTTTGCGGCGCTTTTTTTTACCGGCTATGTGTATAACACACAATTGTGGTTGCGTGATTTTTGGATAGTCACTTCAGCAATTGGAGCATTTACCTGTGTGGCCATAGCTGTTTATATCCTCAATGATATCCACGATATTGATGCAGATAGAGCTCATCCATTTAAGAGAAAACGGCCTATTGCTGCAGGTTATTTGTCACTTCGCAGTGCTTGGTTATTATTGATTGGCTTTGTAACTGTTGGACTATGGTGGTCATACCACTTATCCATGTTGTTTGGATTGGTCGTCTTAGGATATGCAGTTTTAATGGTGATGTATTCGTATTGGTTAAAAAATATTGAGGTGGTAGATGTGTTTATTATTGCCATCGGCTTTTTCTTACGAGTCGTGGCCGGTGCAATTGTTATTAATGCACATTTGTCCATTTGGTTTCTTTTGTGCGTAGTCTCGACATCTTTATTTTTAGCTGTAGGCAAGCGACGCGGAGAACTGGCTATTTTAACTGAGCAAGCTTCAGCACATCGAAAAGTCATGGGAACCTACACGGCGAATATTTTGGATGCGTATTTATCAATGTTTGCTACAGCAGCCTTTTTGTCGTGGGCACTATACACATTTAATTTTTATGAGCAAGCTGATTTGACGACCACTTCGGTTCAATTGACGCTTATTTCTCGAACCTTGACGATAAACAAATGGCTGATGGCGACTATTCCAGTTGTGATTTTTGGGATTATGCGGTATTTGCGAATTGTTTACGACGGATCCCGCGCAGAAAGCCCAGAGCGGGTAATATTGTCTGATAAGCCATTAATCGTAGCTGTTAGTTTGTGGATAGGGTTGGTTGTGTTGGTTCTTTATTGGTTACCTAAGTAAAACTTATTCGACCTTTTTGGCGTATTGGGAAGAGATCCAGCCTGAAGCAGTGGCCGTAAGATCGACTTTGATTTGATACCACCCGGTCTGACTATCAAGTAGTGCGAAGGATTGACCAGGCTTTACTTGACCGATCTCTTTTGAACCTGTGGAGGGCTTTTCTCGGACACGGAGGAAGCCTGTGGGTGTGTCGAGGATTGTGACGTATGGTTTGGTCATAGCAGGGGTGGGTGACACAGAGGTGGTTGATTTGGGTGTAGGAGTAGGTGAGAGGGTAGATTTGATTGTGGGAGTTGGCGTTGAGCTGGGCTTGCCTGTAACTTTTGGTGTAGCCGATGGGGTAGCTTCTACTGGGTCTGGAGTAGGTGTGGGACTAGGCTGTAAAACAGCTGCCAACTTGGCAGACAGGACTAATTTATAGCCTGAAACTGTTTGAGCAGGAATAGTTCGAGTGCTGTATCCGGGGGCTGAGATAACCACTTGGTGGGTACCTGCAGGTAACGATGGGACAATAAGAGGGGTAAATCCTTGCGGTTGACCATCAACGGTGACTGAGGCGGTTTCTGGGGAAGTGGTTACTACTGACAGACTTGCGGTTTTGCCTGATTGAGCCACTAGTGATATGGTCTCCCCAGCTGTATCTGCATCAGTAGCGCCAAACTCTTGCTTAATTACTGTATAAACTTTTGGTTCGAGCTTCACTTTTGTTTGAAATGTGGTGAGATTATCGTTGGTGTTGTTTGGAATTATTTTTACGGTAACTTCTTTTGGTTTGAACATTTTGTCGATTGGAGCCGGGCCTACTTGTTCTGTGTCGACAAATACTAAGGCATCGATGTTGGTTTCCACCTTTAGGCCTGCGGTGGGTTTTTGGCTATTCAGGTAGGTGATAATAGCAAAAGCGGCAATAATACAAAACCCGACAATTATTAGCAGTAGTGCGGCAATTTTTTTCTTTGACATAGCTTCTTTGGGACATCATACTGCCTCAGCTAGGCAATATTCAACATTTTTGGAGACCTGGGCGGGAATCGAACCCGCGCATAGCGGTTTTGCAGACCGCGGCGTTTCCACTTCGCCACCAGGTCATTTTGTGGAATTTTGTTTTGAGTAATTATAGCTTAGATATTATTTTGATGATTTTTGTTTTTTGACTGCCCCACTATCCTCTTTTTTATACCGAATAATACCCGAAGTATACCCATTTGGGTTTTATTCGGAAAGGTTTGACTTTTTGACTGATTTGGGCTATATTTAGTCCTGGAATTCTTTGCTATGGCAAGGAATTTTTTTATGGAAAAAAGTTGGAGACATGCTGTCTTGAAACTTGCAGTACGCGCGGTTTCAACACAGAAGACTCCCCTCTTTTTTAAGAGTGTAGGTTGGCATGCGATACGGTTTTTTTCACGATGTGGAAAAAGTAATGTTTTGAGTTATTTGCTTCGGCCGGTGGTTACCCACAATTTTGTTCGACCGTTTTTAGGGATATTGCTAGTGGGAGGCATGGTGTGGGGAGCCTCCACTACTCCCCTCTCTTCTTATGCTACTGACACCGGTGGTCCTGAGGTAGTAAATTCAACCACAGTCATAGGTGAGGGTGAGGTGCATCTAAAAACTACCCTGGCTATTCGAGCTCCCCTCCCCAATTTGGACGTAAGTCAGAAGTTTTGGCTGCTGCATTCTGGTATTGATTTGCGAACGCCAATCGGCACTCATGTGACTCCATTAATGCGAGGCGTAGTGTCGTTGGTAAAAAATGACACCCGAGGCTATGGAAATTATATTATTGTCACACACGAGAATGGTTATGCAACACTGTATGCACATTTATCTAAAGCCGTCGTTAAGGAAGGGGAAACCGTCACCACTGACTCTTTGTTAGGATTATCTGGAAACACTGGCCGATCAACTGGTCCGCATTTACATTTTGAGCTACACGATCACGGCGCAGCGGTGGATCCAGCGACAGTTTTAGGCTTGAAGTAATTCCCGAAGAATTTCCTTGCGAAGGTATAGTCGGCTTGTAGTCCCTAGATCTTTTTCGAATTGGGCATTGATATGTTTTGTTAAGAGGGATTTTATTTCTGAATTTTGAGTAAAGAGATAGTTTTTTCCTTCACTAATGCTAGGGATAGTCATTAGCCAATATTCCCCTCCTGGCCTTAAAGTATCAAAAATTACTTGCTGGTTTTGTTCGATAAATTCTTTTCCGTTCCATAATTCGAGTTGGCCGATGTTTATTTCTAGATTTAAATTTGTTAGTGCAACTATTTTTGTATCTTCGGAGATTGATTTAGCTGGGTTTTCAAATATAGAAGATTCCACTTCGGAATAATATTGTTCTTGCCAACCTAGGGGTAGACTTGTGAATTTTGTTAGCTGGCTGTAGGCTATTTTATCTCGGTCGGTGGTCACTCCGGCATTGAAATTTAATGTATTACTGACAATTGCTACGGTGAGTAAATTTGCAGAAATCGGGTCGATTTGTTTATCTGATTTTGCCCATTGTTCCCAGATTTGGGTGGCGCAGGCGCCTACTGGTTCAATGTGACTACTCTGTCCAAGTTTTTCTTGCCAATATTTTTCGTGACCAAAATGGTGGTCGAATAATTTGGTTATTTTTGAAACTTCCCAATCATTTTCTAAAACTTTTTGTTCTGAGACATCGACAATCACTATTTCTGAAATATCAGCTGGAACATCGGATTGAAAATCTAATCGCCAGTTTTTTATGGTGTTTGAAACTGTACTATTTAAAGGACCTGGTAAAACTGCGACAGCATTAATTAGTTTGGCGTAGGCTATTGCACAAGCAAGACAGTCAATATCGGTAAATTGTTTTGCCCCGGTTACAATTGTCATTTTTATGGACTTTAATAGTCGTCGCCCATGCCCATGCCGCCACCCATTCCAGCCATTCCACCCATGCCAGCTGCAGCTGGGGCAGCTTCTTTCTTTTCAGGAATCTCTGTGACTAGACATTCCGTCGTCAAAATCATCGTTGCAACAGAGGCGGCATTTTGTAATGCAGAGCGAGTGACCTTAGCTGGATCTACTACACCAAACTTGATCATTGAACCTGTTTCACCTGTGGCAACATTTACGCCAAAGTCGACGTCTTTGGCATCCATAATAGTTTTTAGATAGTACCCGTCATCCATACCTGCATTTCGAAGCAACCAGCGAAACGGTTGTTGAACAGCTTCCTTAAGCGTGGTAGCGCCGATTTTTTCTTCGCCTTCTAGATTGAGTGAGTCTAAAACTTTGGATGCCCGAATCAATGTAACCTCACCACCTGGAACAATCCCTTCTTCTACTGCTGCTTTGGTGGCGCCTACAGCATCTTTGACACGTTCTTTGCGGTCATTAAGTTCGACTTCAGTAGCTGCGCCGACATTGATGACTGCGACTCCGCCAGCTAGTTTTGCTAGACGTTCTTCAAGCTTTTCACGATCAAAATCGGAAGTGGTTTTTTTGATTTCTTCTCTGATTTGGGTGACCCGGGCTTGAATAGCCGTTGAATCGCCTTTTCCACCAATAACTCGACAGTTGTCTTTGTCTGCCCAGACCTTGTCTGCTCGACCTAAGTCTTCAATTTTGACCCCCTCAAAGGTTCTGCCGGTGTCTTCAGAAATTACTGTACCACCAGTGAGTGTGGCGATGTCGGAAAGCATTGCCTTGCGGCGATCTCCAAAACCCGGCGCTTTGACTGCCAAAACATTGAATCCGCCTCGAAGTTTGTTTAAAACTAAGGTGGCTAAGGCCTCTGTTTCTACATCGTCAGCAATAATGACTAAACTTTTACTGACTTTGACGAAGTTTTCTAAAAATGGCAGCAAGTCTTGAATTGAAGATATTTTTTTGTCGGTAATTAAAATATAGGGGTTTTCAATTTCGGCTTCCATTTGTGCTGGATTGGTCACAAAATAAGGTGAAGCATACCCTTTGTCGAATTCCATACCTTCGGTGTATTCAATTTCAATATTAAGACCCTTACCTTCTTCAACGGTCACGACGCCATCGTTGCCAACTTTGGCCAAAGCTTCAGCGATTTTTTTGCCAATTTCTGGATCACCAGCAGAGATAGTAGCTACTTGAGATATTTCATCGTTGCCTTTGATTGGTTTGGCGAGTTTTTTCACTTCTTCTACCAAAGCTTCTACTCCTTTGTCTATTCCACGTTTCAGAGCCATAGGGTTTGCACCTGCGGCAATGTTTTTCATTCCGTGATTTACGATAGCGGCAGCTAGGGCGGTGGCAGTGGTGGTTCCGTCACCGGCAGCATCATTGGTTTTGTCTGCGGCTTGTTTTACCAATTGGGCGCCCATATTAGCAAATGGATCTGAAAGTTCGATCTCTTTGGCAACAGAGACTCCATCATGAATAACTGAAGGAGCGCCCCATTTTTTATCAATGGCGACATTTCGACCCTTAGGACCAAGAGTAGTAATGACTGCCTTGGCTAAGGTGTTTACTCCTAAGACCAAGCTCTGTCGAGCTTCATCACCAAATTTGAGTTGTTTTGCGGCCATATATTTAGGAAATAATAGCTAATATATCTTCGAATTTTACAAATATATATTCTTTTCCGTCAATTTTGACTTCATTTCCGCCCCATTTTTTATAGATAACAACATCGCCAATTTTGGCAGGTGATGTTTTTTTGACACCTTTGTCATTTATTTCTTCTGCGCCGGTTTTTACAACTGTAGCTTCTTGTGGCTTTTCGTTTTTTGCATTATCCGGAAGATAAATACCACCAGCAGTTTTTTCTTCTTGAGGTTTGGTTTCGAGCAATATATACCCGGCTGAAGGTTGCACACGGGATATTTTGGAAGTATCTGATGTTTTGGTCATTGTTTGATTATCAGTTTAAAATGATGACTGCCAATTTATACCAAATGGTACAGCCTATCGTCAAGAGGCACTGGGAATTTGCCTTGAACTAAACTCGTTTATAAAGGATAGTTGATTGGGGTGAATTTTGGTTTTGGCTTGAGCGAGACTGAACCAAGCGTATTTGTCTATTTCCGGATAAGAAGAACCAAACATGGTAAAGCTATTGCTGTGGCAAGTTGAGGGATCGAGATTTGAAGAAACATACCAAGCAAAATATGTTTTAGCTGGAGTGTGAACTGGTGTAAGTGCAACAAAAGGTCCAAGAATCGTATGACCTGTTTCCTCTTTGCACTCACGAATAGCTGTGGTAAGTAATTCCTCTTCAGGTTGAGTCTCACCCTTGGGCAGAGACCAACATCCGAGATCTTTCTTGGCAAACAAAGGTCCACCAGGGTGACACAAGAAGATTTCATAAGAATCTCCGCTTGCACGGTAAAGCAATAAACCACAACTAATTTTTGGCATAGTTTTGTTTACGGGGATGAAAAAATGCCTGATGTAACGAAATGGTTTCGTGGGTTATTTTGCCATACATATATATATATTGAGCACAAAAATAAATTGCATTTACCGTCTTAGTCACAACACTGGTGACACCTGCCTGATGTTTGTAAGCTTGGGAAGGCTTTTGGATGGATGCAGCGTGAGGTAAGTAGTTTTTGATCCAGGAATTGGTTTGGACAAATTTTGTACCGTATTCTGCTCGGTCGTATATACATTTGGCTTGCATAATTTCATGAGCTGTATAAAGAGATTGGTTTGAAATTTGTAGATGGCTGGTTTCCAGATATAAATTATCGCAAATCTTATCTGAAACTCGGTCTGAGGCGTGTTCAGGAACCGAAGACGGGCGACGACGATTTTGAAGAAGATTGAACACTTGCCATCGAGTAAACCAGAGACTAAACGGAGAACAAACAATCATAATATCTATATCATCTTTTTCTGGACAATTATTCATGGCTAATGCGCCTGTTACAAAAATAGCTTGGATTGTCTTAATTGCTTTTAATTCAGAGCTTATTTGTTTGGCAATTGCCCATTTTTTTTGACTAATTTTATATCGTTGTTTGCGCAGCTGAATGATAGATTTACGGTCTTTGAGGTGCCAATATTTTTGGGTTTGAGCCACCTCTTTATTCGAAAAAAATGTTTTACCATGGAGCCAGTGGTGTAATTCTGATTCAGTCAGCGGATAGTCAAACTGATCAAAGTATTGCAACGTATGACTACGGCGTTGCTGTAGAGAGGCCATATTGGGAAAGAATTGTGGACAAGGCAGCAGGCAGTCCGCCGAGTGACGTTTTTTGGTCTATAACATCAGCATAAGCTTGAGAGATTCGATTTGAAATACCGTTTTTTCCATCATCTGCCGCAGAAGACAGATACCAGGTTCTGGCTAATGGGGCTTGAGATATATAGGCTTTTACTGGAGCAACATTTGATAATTTTTCAGCAAGATCAACACGACTATATGGTTCACCAAACTCTCTACCTGATTGAATCTCTAGCTGATGAAGTTTTTCCATTACTTCGGCTGAAGATAGATATTTGAGTAACTCCCATGATTCATTTAGTGAAGCACTTTTTGCATTCACTCCTTCTACCCAGTAACTAGCCCAATTAATCGGCTTTTCTCCACGCTCAGGATCAATTGGTAATTGAGGAATTGGATGAATGGAAAACTTTAAATTTGGATTTGTTGCTTTTATGTCGAAATAACGCCAAGACGGACCAAAATAAATTCCAACTTTTCCGGCAGCAAACTGTGTTGTCGAACTAGGTAAGTTGTTGTTCCACATGAAATACTGTTTAGCAAAGCTGGTGTAAAAAGAGATTACATCGGAGGCCGCTTGTCCGGTGGGGTTGGCTAGTTGGGCAGTATTTTGTAGCATAAGCACGCCGACAACATCTTGCCAATGATCCACATTTGATGCAGTACCCAAGGAAGCGCCTGAGATAAGTATTTGGGCATTAGGGCTACAGGTGCCAGTGTCTGACTGACATTTCGTCATCGCAATAGCTACCTTGCGCAATTCGTCCCAACTGGTAGGAATGGGTAACCCGGTTTCTTGGATAAGGCTGTCGTTGACATACATTGCTAGGCCATCATATTCGAGAGGAATAGCTAGATAGTTTGTACCTGATTTGAGAGTGTCTTTTACTGAAGGGTAAAATGTCGATTCGTATGAAGATGCAGAATACACTGTGGAGGGTACGGGGGACAAATCACCTTTAAACATAGGTACCCAAGAGTTGTGAATGCGGAAAATATCTGGACCCTTTCCTTGATTTAATGCACTGGACAAACGTTCTCGATATTCTTTGAGACTGGTAGATTTGTAGTCAATTTTGATGTTGGGATGAGTACGCTCGTATTCTTCAAAGATGGGACGAATAGCAGCTTCTGGTTCCCAAAGGCCCCAATATGTAATTGTTTTGTTTTGGCTAGTTTTGGATTTTTGTAAGTAGGAGTACACACCATAACCAATTGCGCTAATAACTAAAAGAACAATTAATGTAATAAGAATTCCTTTTATTGGTGATGCACGGTGTGGGATGACCGCAGCTGAAGACGCAGGTGGTGCTGGCGGTGGTGGCGTAGGATTGGAAACTGGAGGTGGAGGTGTTGGAGAAGATTGCGGCGGTGGTGGCGTAGGATTTGGATTGGTGGTTGGAGGGACAAAAAGTTGCTCGTCCATAGCTATTTTTAGTATAGCATGCAAAGATATTCTTGGTAGTTATAATTAGCCAAACGTATGACAAAAAAACAACGTTCTCTTTTCATTATCAGCGGGGTAATTTTGGGACTTTCAATTTTGGTTTTTACGACTGCTGAACTCGTGTATTCGCAGAGATTTTTTCCAGGAGTTTGGATTGGAGATGTGTATGTCGGAAATCTATCAAAAAATGAGGCAGGTATGCAGCTAGAGGATCGATTACATAAAGTTGATCAGTTACGGCTTTTGTGGGGGGTGAATAAATGGGTCATACCTACAGCAGATTTGCAATTGGTTTATGAAAAAGAAAAAACTATAAATGAAGCATTTGCCGTAGGACGTGGAGAAGGACTTATAAAAAATTGGGCTCGTAGAGCTCAAATATTTATATCAAATTATCATATTCCTATTGGATACATGTTTTCTGAAGAAAAATTGGGGCAGTTTTTAGATTCTGTTAAATCCGAGGTAAACATTCCAGCCAATGAACCTCAAATATCCCTTGATACTAATAAACATGTATCTATCAGCCCGGGTGCAAATGGAAGAAGTGTTGATGATACTGAATTGCAAGAGAGAATTTTGCAAGGATTTGCGACTTTGCAGACACAGGCTATTACATTGCCGGTTATAGATTTGCGGCCGCAATTGAGCCAAGAGCAAATTGCAATTGTACAAACACGAGCCGAGCGTTTGGTGGAAAAAAAATTAACAGTGTTGGGGCCTGATGAGGGCCAACGTTGGGAAATTGGCGTAGACGAGCTTTTTTCTTGGCTAGATCCAAAAACTGACTTAGGATGGAAACAGGAAGAAATTTCCAATTGGGTGACAGAACTGGCAAAGACAGTAGATCGACAGCCAGAGAACGCTAGTTTTCATTTTCAAGAGTCTGGACGAGTCACAGAGTTTAAACCTGCAAAAGACGGATTGTTGGTTCAACAAGCAACTTTGACAAATCAAATATTGCAGGGATTAACGCATCTAGAATCAGGTCTACCCAATTCTCCTATTCAGTTAACACTAGTCATTACTCCACCGGCAATTGGCAACGGTGATGCAAACAGTCTAGGAATTACACAATTATTGGCAAAAGGTGAATCTTGGTTTACTGGGTCGATTACAAACAGAATATTTAATATTCAAAAAGCTGCCAGTTTATTGAATGGTGTCTTGGTGCCGCCAGGCAAGGAGTTTTCTTTTAACGCCACCGTGGGTGAAATATCTCTAGCTACAGGCTTTAAATCAGCGTTTATTATTAAAGATGGTAAAACAATATTGGGTGATGGTGGAGGTGTGTGCCAAGTGTCTTCGACATTGTTTCGGGCAGTATTGAATGCTGGATTACCTATTCCTCAGCGTGCTGCGCATGCTTACCGCGTATCTTACTATGAACAGAATTATCAACCTGGATTTGATGCAACAATTTTTCAACCTGCGCCAGATTTCACATTTATCAATGACACGGCAGCCCATATTTTGATTCAAACTGAGTTTGACGAGAAAGCAAAGAAATTGACATTTTATTTGTATGGTACGAGCGACGGTCGAAAGGCTGAAGTATCTAAGGCTAGAATTTGGGATGTGACACCTGCTCCGCCGGACTTGTATGTGGACGACCCCACGTTGCCAATAGGACAAGTGAAACAGACTGAACACAAAGCTAATGGAGCTAAGGTGGCATTTGATTGGAAAGTGACTCGAGGAGATGAAGTGTTGCAGGAAAAAACCTTTTACTCTGTTTATCGCCCGTGGCAAGCAGTTTATTTACGTGGTACAAAACCAAACTAATTAGTAGCTTGCCCCTTCAAATTTAGGGCAATTGGTTTTAGCCCATTGTAGATATGCTGGATGACAATTTGGATTACGCATCCCCGTAGTATTGCTGCAATCAACTCGAATAGTATTTGGGCAAGACATTTTTTGGTCACTAGCAGAAACTGGTGTACTTGAACGAAAATATTTGAAGAAAACTACACCCACAACCAGGAGACACACTAAACCAAACATCAGCAGAAGAAGTGATTTTTTAGAGACTGTATTCATATAATTAGTATAATTTATTATTTATGTTGGTAAAAGACATACAACAACTATCAGAGGTTGCAGGTGAATTTGTAGAAACAATTAAACCTATTTTAGGTAAATCTCCTGTTGTGATTGCTTTGCAAGGACCGCTAGGCGCGGGCAAAACTACACTTACCCGAGAATTTTTACGAAAACTTGGGGTAAAAGACAATATAACATCACCAACTTATGTATTGCATATTCCATATTCAATAACTGTTCCACAACAGATGATTATTGACCATTTAGATTTGTATCGCTTAGAGCAAGAGGAGGAATTTTTAAGAATTGGAATTGAACAAATGATCAAAAAAAACCATGTTGTGATTTTGGAATGGGCAGATAAGTTTGAAGATCAAATACGGAAGTGTACTCTAAAAGGGGTAAATGTTTTTTGGATACGATTGGAGTATGCAGCTGAAGAATCACAACGTACTATTGAAATTACCAAATACTAGGCTGCCACTGAGAAATTTTTAGATTTACCTTATCCTTGTTAAAGGCTATGCCTTCTGACTGCAAAAGTAGACGTTTTTTTTCCAATCCTCCACCAGCATACCCAACTAAACCACCGGTACTACCTACTACTCGATGACAAGGAGTAGCGGGAATATCGGGATTGGTGCGCATACACATTCCCACAGCTCGAGCCGCACCCAGATGACCAGCCATGGCTGCAAGTTGGCCATATGTTACAACTTTACCAAGAGGAATTTGGCGACAAATTTTGTAAACAGTTTGTTTAAAATCTGAGTGACTCATTGGGATTATTTTACTGCACAAGGTAAAATTATGGCTTATGAAAATATTGGCAGTCGAAACTAGTTGTGATGAGACGGCGGCGGCAGTAACGGACGGATTGGATGTGCTATCAAGCGTAAAGGTAACCCAAGAAGTTCATGCGCAATGGGGTGGGGTGGTGCCGTCGCTGGCAAAACGTGATCATGAGAAAAATATTGATTGGGTGATTGATCAAGCAATGTCTAAGGCTAACTGTTTACTATCCGATATTGGAGCGATTGCAGTGACGCAGGGGCCAGGTTTAGCGATTGCGCTAGAGGTGGGTATTAAGAAGGCAAAAGAACTAGCACATACATACAATTTACCTTTAATACCTGTAAACCATGTGGAGGGTCATGTGCTAAGTAGTTTGGTGGGAGGAAATGTAGACATAAGTTTTCCGGCAGTAGCAATGGTGATTTCGGGCGGGCACACGCAAATTATTGAAGTGGAGAGGGTGGGTAAATATAAAATTTTGGCCGAGAGCTTGGATGATGATATTGGTGAAGCAATTGATAAGGGGGCGAGAATTTTGGGACTGGCTTATCCAGGTGGGCCGGCCTTAGAATTACTGGCGACTAAGGGTGATACTAAGAAATATCCCCTGCCGCTGCCGATGGCTAGACGCGAAAGCGATAAATTTTCTTACGCAGGTCTGAAGAGTGCGTTTTTTAGACTGGTAGACAAAATAGTAAAAGAAAATCCGGATGGTAAATTGAACGAGAAACAAAAAGAAGATTTGGCAGCTGGATATCAATATCGGGTATTTCAACATTTATTGCGAATTTCTACCCAAGTAATTTCAAAAGAGCAAGAAACCAAAGCAATTAAAAATCTATTAGTAGGTGGAGGTGTGGCGGCAAATAAGACACTCAGAGGATCGATAAACGAGATGGCTGGAGAATTGGGAATGACAGTAAGCTATCCAGAATCAATGGTGATGTGTACAGATAATGCGGCGATGATAGGAATTGTGGCGGGTTTTTTGGCTGAACAAAACAGAATATTTAAAGATGAAAAAATTGATGAGATAGAAAGATTGCCGCGCTGGAGAGTGGATCAACTCCAGCAAAAGTCTTTATAATCAAACACTGATGCAAGAAGAATTAAAACCTATTATCTTGTCGCCGGCTGCAATCGAGATGGCGCCTGAGCCTAGCAAAAAAATTAATAAAAAATGGCTAGTGATACTTGTGGGGATATTAGTGTTGATAATAGGAATGGCCATATGGGGGGTAAAAAATAGATCGATAGTAATTTTAGACCCGAGTGGTGGGATGCATATGCCCACAGTAACCCCTACTCCCACACCGCAAACAATATTCACCACGGCACTGTTGGGTGGAGGCGGGGTGGGTCATGAAGGCGGCGAGCTATCTGACACAATACTTATTGCAAGAGCCGATACAATAAAGAAAGAATTAACGCTGATAAATATTCCGCGCGACTTGTGGGTACCAATAACTGTGAAAACCACCGGCAAACAAGAAAATAAAAAGGTAAATTTTGCCTATTGGGCAGGTGGGCCAGATGAGCTAAAGCGAATCGTACAGATGATCACAGGTTTTGAAATGAATAGTTATGTGTGGGTAGATTTTTCAGGGTTTGTAAGTTTGATAGACAATCTTGGCGGGGTGGATGTGGAGGTGCCGAGTGACTTTGTGGATAATTTATATCCAATTGCAGGAAACGAAAACGAAACATGTGGAAAAACAGATGAGGAAGTAAAGGCAATTGTAGCCACTATGTCTGGACTATTAGTGGATCAACAGTTCCCCTGTCGGTATGAAAAAGTTGAGTTTAAAAAGGGATCGATGCATATGGATGGAGCCACAGCGCTGAAATTTGTAAGATCTAGACATGCGACGGTCGGCGGTGGAGATTTTGCTCGGGCTCAAAGACAACAAGCGATGATTGTAGGGATTCGGAAAAAGGTATTGTCCGTGGGAGGAATTACACGGTTACCGGGACTGGTCAATATGGCCAAGCAATACGTAAAAACTGATATACAGTTGGAACAAATGGTGACTTTGGCTATGAAACTGCCAGATATAGCTGATTATAAAATTCGGCGAATACTGCTGAGTACAGATACTGTGCTATCTGAAGGACAAAGTGAAGACCGACAATATATTTTGTTTCCTAAATCAGGGATGGGTAAATGGGACGAGGTAAAAGAGTATGTACAGATGGAACTATTGAAGCAAAACTAATATTTACCAGTAGAGCCAAATTTTCCACGGTTTGGCTGAGTAAGCTTGTCGACTTCTTCAATTTCAATTTTTTCATATTTAAATATCATCATTTGGGCAATACGAAGGCCTTTTTCTATCGTGACTTCATGATCTGTAAAATTGAGTGCGGGGAATGCATATTCATCATTGTCTCCGCAGAAATCTGGATCCCCTATGGCAAATCCGTTGGCCATCAAAATGCCCATTTTGTGAGTTGAACCCCGGGAAGCGATCATAACCCAATAATTAGGTGGAATTTCTATGGCAATATTTAGCGGAATATACCCCACCGAATGAGCAGGAATAGTGACTGAGTTTCTAGAATAAAGATCAATTCCAACAGCACCTGGAGACTTATATGTCGGCAGAGGCAGGGTTTTGTCAAAGCGTTTTAGTTTGATATGCACTTTTTGATTATACATATGTTATTCTGGTCAGCATGGAGGCAATTGATGTACCATTTGAACACCCGATTCGAGGTGGGGTGGTGGCTCAAGTAGGTTTGATTACCAGTCAATCAATGAATGGAAAAAGAAATATTATGGCTGCAGAATGGGCCTATCAAATATCTTACTCTCCAGGATATTTTGCAGTACATATTGGCCACTCAAAGATTACTCTGGCCAATTTACTCGAGTCGCAATTTTTTGGGATTTCGACAGTTGCTGATGATCAGGGTTGGATTGCAAGCTTGTCGGGAAATAGTCATGGAGATGAAGTGGATAAGATCTCTGTACTTAAAGATTTGGGAGTTCGTTTTCGTGAACATGAACAAACTGGGGTTTGGACGGTAGTAGATTCTGCCGTGGAAATGGTCCTTGAGGTGGAACATATTCGGCCAATTGGAGATCATTCCATGGTTGTCGGAAAGGTTTTATGGGTAGAACGTTGCAACCATGAGAAAAAACCATTGCTTTATCATTTAGGGAAATATTTCGCCATTGGAGAACAATTGCACAAACCAGATCCTGAGCGCATGGCTGAGTTTGATAGAATTTTGGAGAAACACAGATTCCAAACTAAGACAAAGCCATAACATGATCTCGTAGAATTTTTTTTTGTTGTTTATATTCTGGTAGAAGACTTGCAACTAAACTCCAAAATTTTGGTGAATGGTTAAAATGACGAATGTGACATAGTTCGTGAACTACAACATAATCAATTACTTCATCTGGCAATAAAGCAAGACGACAATTAAAATTTAGGTTTCCAACTCTGGAACAACTCCCCCACCTACTGGTCTGATTTTTGACGGAGACTTTTTTATATTTTACATCGAGGAGTTGACTATATTTTTCCAACTTTGGAACAATGCGCTTCAGGGTTGTTTTTTTTAGTGTAGCTATTTTTTCTGGAGTAAGTTTTATTGGGGGAAATTTTTTTTGTGCGTTTGAGAAATGAGTTAATTTTTTAAGCAGCCAGTCTTGTTTATGAAAAATAAACGCCTCGATAAACTTTTCAGGAACAAATTTTGGAGCGACAACAATTATTTGTCCAGACGACTTGATGGTAAGCCTTAGACCACGAGATCTTACTAGACGTCGAAGTTCGTATTGGATTGTTTGATTATTTATTATCACTGTCTTATTCATTCAGCTATTTTACTCAACTGAGCAATATGCTAAGACGATAGTAGTGAAAGAATGGGTTGGCAATAGAAGAGAATTTCTGACTCTCGTAGCTCTAGTTTTTGCTCGATCTGCTCCGGCAATGATTAATCTGGGTGTAACTGCAGAAGCTGTTTCTCAGATCGAGGCCCTACCACCCATAAAAAAAGAGATGCGAGGCCCAGGTTCAATGTTGTTTGGAGGATGGCATCCAGATATTTTTGCACCAAACTTTCAAGAGTTATTGTCTTTATGTTCGATAGTAACTACTTTTCCGGCATGGGATATGGATTCCTGGCGGACTGACATGGTTAAACAATCATTAAATACAAATAAATTACCCATGATCTCTGTCGGACCTAGTTATCAAAAGTTTTTTGAGTATTCTGATAGAAATATCTGTGACTTTTTTACGTATAAGTTACGAGAGCTAAGTGATGATATTTTTTTATTTCGACCGTATTATGAGTTTAATGGCGATTGGATGGGATATGGATCTAAAATAAATTCTCCAGCAGAATTTTGTCATACATGGAAAGT